>NZ_JBTMWY010000002.1:0-585963 GCF_054489425.1 Chryseobacterium sp. A301 | reverse complement strand
ATAGGAGTTTTTGAAATCCTTAGAAAGAAGCAGATCCATTCCACGGGCTAACATGAACTTCCCTCTTTCTTCAGAATAGTCCTCTAATAAACTTAGTTGCTTAAATCCTTCCGAAATAAGATCACGAGCTTCTGAATATTCTTGTAAATGACGTTTAACAAGGCTTTGTTGATAGAGAGAATTCAAATAGCCTTTGGTCATATTGTGACGCTCGTTTGAATGCAGTTCACCGTTCTCTAAATTCCTTTTGAAATAAGCCACGCCCTGCGCAAAATGAGAATCCGCTTCCCCGTAAAAACCAAGGTATTTCTTAACCAAGCCAATGTGAAACTGAATTTTGTAATTTAAGTAGGAATTTTTTAATTTTTGAGCGGCAGTATTGGCCTTTTTATATTCATCAAGGGCCTTTCTGTAATCCCGGAAATTATAATAGTAAACGATACCCTTGCCTAAATAAGCTTTTGCCACTAAACTTTGGTCTTTCGAAAGCTTCGCTGCGATTAAACTACTATCCGCATAGTGCAATTTTACGTCGCGATCTTTCATAAAGTACACTGCGTCCTCATAAACGTAAGTTAAATGCTGATAATCTTTCTGGAATTTTGCAACCTTTATGCTCTGATTTAAAGACACTAGTGCCCTAACGTCATTTTCAGAAAAATGACCGTACAGCTTCTCATAATAGTCATAGTTTTTGGTAAAACCTTGCGACATTGCACAGTTTGAGACCAAAATCAGGACTAAAAAAGGGAACGGATTACGCATACTCGCACGATATTCATAAAATTAAAACTTTTTTTCAATTATTTTCGTTCTTTTAGTATGTTTTGCATAATACAGGCAAATTACCACACCTGAATACATAGCAGTTACATTTTTATGATTTTAAAAGAATTTTCGTTTCAAAAAAGAGGGAACGGATTATGTAGGCGAGGGAACGGATCACGATCCGTTCCCTACCCAAAAATTTTCATATGCTTGAATTACATACATTTATCCCAAGAATTCTATCAATAAAAAATCAACCGGCCGGGCTAATCTTAAAAAAATTAACCCATTATGAAAAATCAAACCTTTCAATTTGCAGCCTTCAGTGGCTTAACATTTATTTTACTATCAAGTATTTTACTATCGTGTCAAGATCGCGATTCGATGCCCGCTTCTTTAAAAGCGGAAAATCCTACAGGCACTATTTTAAAACCTCAGGATTTATTTCTTGAGGATGGCGATAAGGACACGACCAAACTACCTCCTAAGAAAGACAGACAACATTGGTTAGAAACTGAGGGTTAAATAAAATCCCAAATCTATGAGTACTCATAAACAGGGGATTCCTTACAGGGATTTCTTCTTTGAAAAAGATCCCATTGTAATGATAGCTTATTCTGGACAGAAGTGTCCATGCGACGGAACATGGGAAACGATGGGTACACCTAAGACTCGAATTGTCCTAGCCAAAGACCAACCCACTCCCTCCTATTTGAGAAAGAACGTCTATTGGAAACTCCGAACGAAAGGATAAGAATGAAGGGCTACTCGAGCCATCTTGGCTGAGTGCTGTATCGATTTTTATTGAGCATAACTTACCCTAAAGTTTAGAGTCACCAGTCCTGTTTTTGAAAACAAGAATAAGGGTCTTGAAACGTAAACTTGGGAGTTATGATGAGTCTACAACGGATAGCAATATGCGGAATCTATGATTACAAACATAGACCAACAAAAAAAATATTGAGAAGGTGCGCAACTTCTTAATTGCATGCTGCAGCATGATTGACACCTGTCAACTGTGAATTCCAGTTGGCTACAATGTACAAGGGAGAACCTATTGTTCTCCCAAATACATAGCAACCGATTGACTAGGAATAGTCAAGTACCAATTTTATCAATATTTATTTTAATTATTAAATTTTTTTACAATGAAAATCATTTCATTTTTAAGAACCAACGCAATGTTGGTAGTCGCCCTGCTAACAGCAGGAATTACAATGTCATTTCAGATGGCAGAAAAAAGTCAGAATGCTGAAGATGTTGTTTATCACTACATTGGCACAGATATGACTGATGATTTCAGTGACTTGAGCAATTGGAGTACAGTGAACAATCAAGTAAATTGTTCAACTACTGAATTGGCTCTACCATGCAAAATTACACTTCCTGAAACCACTCCTTTAAGCAGTGTACTTTATGGGAAAAATAACGCAGCGGTAAAAGCTATCTCTGAAGGCTTCAAGCCAGAATCTTAAGATATAAAACTCTTAAGAATCAGAAGCTGTCTCAAATCTTGAGACAGCTTCGTTTCTTTTTTCATTTATGAATAGTTACCTTTTATTCTGTTGTATCCCGGTCATTTCAATTACGATTTCAGGGATTGCAACAGCGTATCGAAGATCATTCGGTGGCAAAACATAGGTTTCTCCATCCACTATTTTAGTAAGTTGAATATTTGCACCATCTCGATTGTATCTTTTTATATCGGACCAACGGAGCCCTCTTAAAAGCAACTCTTTCCGCCTTTCTATTCGTATAATTTCCAATGCACTTTCTGCGTTAGTTGCAACTAATGGCGAAAAAGTTCCACTTTTCCATCTCTTTCTTAGCAACTCATTTAAGAATTCCATCGCTTTTGTCGGATTATTCATTTGCGCATGACTTTCTGCAATATTGAGGTAAATTTCGTCGTTTGCTAAAGCTCCACATCTTATTGAGGTACCTGAATAATTACCTCGAAATAATATATATCCACCCGCGTCTGTGCTAAAAAAAAGATCCTTACGTAAATCATTTTCCTCATATGAATTGTAAAGCTCAATATTAACCTTTGCCTGTCTTCGACCTAAAAAAACTGAGCTTGCCATTGAATTTGCTGCAATAATTTCTTCATTTAGTGCAGGAATAGGATACGCTATTTTAGAATCAAGTGCATTGTAATCTAGTAGTACATTATTTATCTCCAATGATTTCGTTGCATACAATAGCGCGTTTGGATAGTCGCCCATATAAAGATAGGCACGCGATAAGTATCCAAAAGCGGAAGCTTTGGAAGGTCTTATGGTGGATATCTGCACTTTAGGTAATAAAGTTTCAGCCATCAACAAGTCGTCAATTACCTGTTTGTAGGTTTCCTTCAAAGTAGATTGTACTGTTTTTTGATTCATATCTGGATCTAGACGTAGAGGGACTCCCTGTTGATTGTCAGCATTATTTTTATCATAAGCTAAACAATAGGATTGAGCCAGATCTAAGTATGCGGCAGCCCGTAATAAAAGTGCTTGACCTTTTACGTTATCACTGTTTGCAATATTATACGTTTTCAGGTTATGTAAAACCAAATTATACGTATATATTCTTAAATAAGATAACTGCCAATCGTTTGAAGTATCGGAAACTCGATCGGGTTGCCAAGTATACAATCTTTTTTCTGCGTCGGAACGCATTCTATTGTAATCCGCATCGGTCACATATACATCTGTAGATGAAATTTCGCCTGCAATGTTTACCCATCTTGTGTTAAAGTCACGGTCCAGAAGAGCTTGATTATCTGCGAGAGTCTCTGGCGTCGCCAATCTAGAATTCGATTTTTCATTTAATAATCTGTCACAACTACTTAGAATTAGTGCTGGTACAAGAAGGATTTTGATAATATTTTTCATAATTTGATATTAAAATTTAACATTAAGTCCAATCGAATAAGTTGTAACTGGCTTCAGTGCATTCGCAGTAAAGCTATAATCTGGATCAAGTTCCAAATCATTTGCGCGCCATATAATTCCAAGGTTACTGACCGCTGCATATACCCTCATAGATTCAAATGGAATTGCACGCCATTCATTTTTTGCAAATTCATAGGCGAAATTCAGGTATTGCAATCTTACATGATCACCTTTTTCTACTAATGCGCTTGAACCATTATAAAATTGATCTCTCGCTACATTTGTAACATATTGAAATGAAGGAACATTTGTCACAAGTTCATCGCCAGGATTCTGCCATCTAGCCGCATAATCACTATGTCCTACTCTATATCGTATAAGGTTTGTATAATTAATTGAATTACGTCGAAACCAATATCCTAGCTTATATGTAATTCCTACATCCAAACTAAAATTTCGGTATCCAAAAGAGTTCAAGAATGAACCGTACTTTGTGGGTAAAGCAGAACCAAAATACTCCAAATCGTCAAGCCCCTTTTCACTACCAGTTATAGCCGCATATTCTTTGGAGATTTCGCCATTGAGATAACCTTGTGGATCTCCAGTAATGGGATCTAACCCCGCCCATTTATAGGCGAAAACAGAATAAACAGGTTTACCAACTATTCCTCCAATGGGTACATTGTTGCCAGAAACGTGCACATAAGAACTAGCAAAGGGATTCGTTCTGTGATAGTTTGATACTTCATCTTGGTATATACTAAAGTTTAATGTCGAATTCCATTTGAAGAAATTGGTTTTCAAATTAACCGTATGTAATTCAATATCTAAACCCTGTCCTTTCATTCCAGCAATATTCATCAGCATTGAGCTAATTCCTGTTGTATAATCTAACGGAGCCGGACCAAATAAATTACTTCCCTTTTTCACGAAATAGTCGAAAGACCCACTGATCCTGTTATTTTTTGTCGAAAAATCAAGTGCAAAGTTGATCATTCGTGATGTCTCCCATTTTAATCCAGGATTATAATATTGGTCTACACGCGCCGTTCCCGTTTGTGTGTATGGTGAAAGTGCAGTATCATAAATAATTGTTGTAACGGCAACCATTGCAGGGTTAATATTGCCACTGTATCCATAGGATCCACGGACTTTAAGATTTGGAATAAAGGCTAAACGATAAAATGGTTCTTCTGAAATTTTCCATGCAGCACCAGCAGACCAAAAAGGATTCCATTGGTTGTTTGTTGTTAATCCAAAAAGATTACTTGCGTCACGACGAACACTACCCGAGAGAATGTATTTCTTATCGAACGTATACGCAGCATTTGCATAAAATGACATGTAATTTGTATTCATCTCTTGCATGGATCTACTATCAACTATGTAGTCAGGATTTCCATTTACAAATCGAGGGTATGGATTTAAGTAATCAACATGCATGGAGGTCTTTTTGATTGTATTATATCCATATTCACGAAAACTATTGCTATCAATATTTGTTGTCCTCGCTTCTGCACCAGCAATAGCATCTATGTTGTGTCGTTCTGAATTTAAATGGTAATTCAATTGCCCTCTAAAATTGTTTACTGTGGATTGAGTATTGGATCGGTACAATATCGAGCCTTTTGGAACTCTCCATTTCAAAATGCCTTGTGGATCATAATAGGCAAAATCATTAAGGTAGTTCCTTGTATAATAACTTTCCTCATCGTTTAAAGTCTCAGATAAACGATGGGTTAATTGATAGTTGTATCGAAGCTCAGCATCTAAACCCTTAAGAATTTCATATTTGATTGAGGAATTAATAGTAAAATAGGTACTAGCGCCTGTTGATGTTGAATGCATCCAATCAGTTAATGGGTAATAATTCCAATCTAAAAGACCACTCCCTACGAGGCTGTTTTTATACCTTTGGTCATAGCGAGACACTACAATCAATGGGTTTCCTGAGTCATCGGCAAATTGCAGGTAAGGAACTTGCTCGTTTCCTTCAATATTAACTCCACCATATCCGATTTTGCCTGATTTGTCCTTTGTATTTGCATAGGACATACTTGTTGAAATCGTAAGCTTCTTTATTGGTTTCCAAACATTTTGTAAACTGAAATTCAACCTTTGAAATTCCTCGGATAAATTCCCGGTATTCGAATCATATCCCAAAGCGGACATCCACGACATTTTGTTCGTTCCACTTGAAAGATTTAGTGCGTACTGATTGTTGACCGCTGTACTATACATATATCTCTTGAACTGATCTCTAACATCGATCTTTCTTAATTTGTCAATTTCAACCTGAGCCTCTTGAATAGACATCAAACCCTTACTTGCTTGATTTAATAAATCAACAACTGGACTTAAAACAGGATGATTAGGCGAATTAATTGCGCTTGTATAATTGCCTCGATTAAAAAGCTCTGTTTCCACATCGATTAAATCCGTACTAGTTATTCCTTTTAAATAATTTAAGTCCGGTGAACTAGCAAACGTAGTATTCGCTGTGAATTCTAACCTAAGCGGCTGATTCAACTTTCCTTTTTTAGTTGTGATTACGATCACCCCGTTGGCAGCTCTTGCTCCCCAAATACTAGATGCGGCTGCATCCTTCAACACCGTCACAGATTGCACAATGTCTGGATTAAGGCTATTTAGATTCCCTTCAAAAGGAAAGTCATCTAGAATTATAAGTGGATCTTTTGGTCCGCTGATTGAGCTAATACCTCTAACCATTAACTGTGGCAAACCTGTACTTCCTTGATCTACAGTTAAGCCATTTGCGACAGAAGGAAGCCTATCCATAATGTTTGTGGTTACTTGTTTTTTGAAAAGGTCAGAATCTACAGTTGAAAATGAACCCGTTGCACGTTCTCGTGCAATATTTTGATAACCAGTCATGATAGTTACCTCTTCAACATTAGTTGATTTAAGGTTCATTTTCACTACTAGAGTTCCTTGGAGTTTAGAACTAACCAAAACTTCAGTAGATTCATACCCTTGCCCATCGAACTTCACCTTAAAGTCAAAATCCTTCATTTCTAGGGTGAATTCACCTTTGCTGTCACTTAAGAAATGCGTTTTTCCTTTATTCTCGCTTATACGAATATTCGAAATAGGATCTCCAGATTGAGCATCTACAACTCGTCCAATTGCAATTGTTTGTGCGTAGGTGAGATTAGCGAATACAATGAATGAGATAATTAAGTAGTTTTTCATAATTTATAGTTTAATTAATTGGTCTAAAATCTGTTAAGTCTCTTATTACAAGCATTAAAAGTTCTCGTTCCGCAATGTCGAGTTCAAACCCCTCTTTCATAAGTTCCTTTTTGACATCATCGAAATTTTTCAACTTAGAAATGCTACGTGGTATTAGGGTTCTACTGCCTGATTCGATGAGAATGGGAAGTGTCGTTAAGGACGTATCATTTAGTGATTGTACTACACCTTCGGCAATTCCTTTTACTTTCGTTTCGGCAATTGGAAGAGTCACTTTGGAAGTCGGATTTTTCTTATTTCGTTGGCTCAAAATGATACATTTTTTCTTCTGTACTTCTAACGTTGCCGTAAATCCTGAATACTGATTCAGATAACTAAGCATATCTTCATGAAGAAACTTAGATCGAGATACTGGACCAATAAATTCAAAATTGTAATACTTTCCATTTCTTTCCGCCTCACTATCTGTGTCAAAAATCTCCAATTTCTCAGAATTCTGGCTTAGAACTACTAGCCTTTTATTATTGAAGTTATCTCCTCTATCTTCGAAAATTTGGTAGGCAAGCCCCTTATAGATATTAATAAGCGGTAGATTTGTAAACTGACGTCCATACGTTGTTGATGCGCTTCGGTGAAAACCAGTACCTGATCCAATCGCACGGACGAGTCCCTTTGTCAAAATCTGGTAACTAGAAAGAGAAGTCTCATCTTCTGAATCAAATTGCTCCGCTAACATAAATGGACGTTTACGACTCAATTGTAAAACAGTTTTTAAAGTTGATTTTTGATTTTCTAGAATTTCCTTAATTGCCTTCTCCGTTACCTGATCGGCCCCAGTTGAATTCAGGATTTTTCCATCCTTAATCCAGACCACGAATGGAATTTCGAAATGTGGAAAGGCTTCACTTAGAATTTTGTCATCTGAAACGGACACTATGTTCTTAAATCTCTGCCCATTTTTAGACAGAAAGAACTTTTCTAATAGCGCTCGACTCTCATTTGAAACAGCTAAAACTTTCAACTTGCCCTCAAATTGTTTTTCAAGTGCCTCCATCTTGGGAAAATTCTTAAGGCAGGCACTGCACCAGGTCGCCCAAAAATCAAGCAGAATCAATTGATCTTTATTTTCACTTAAGGTTGTTGTTTTTTGCGGACTGTTTAGAATTTGAAGTGGAGTACTCCACAAGTCCTCTGGTATCGCCTCTCCCACTTTGAGAGCCTTCTGCTGCGCTGGAATCTGCAGACTAAGGAGAACTAAAAATACTAGGGCGATGATGTCCCTGCAAAACTTTTTTTCCATAGTTTTGTTCTTGGTTTTTTGGTTAAACAATTATTAAGACCACGCTCTTTCCCGTATTGCTTCTACTCAAGGGAAAGGGCATTTTTATTTTTAAACGTAAGTTTTTCGCAATTGACCTAAGTCTTTTTTGGGAGTTAGATTTCCCCTCTCGTCTGCATAAAGCTTCTCCATTGCGAAGGAAAATCCTTCCCAAAAAAATATAATGAAGATATGAATGTAAAGATGGGTTGAAAGATGGTATCGAAAGCCATCTGATGCTCGTTATCAGGGGTTTTAAACACCTGACTAAATAGTTTGAAAGAAAAAAACCAACACTACCCGCAAATCAATCTTCAATCGATTTGGGTAAGTGGAAAAAACATCTTACTTTTAACGTGCGAGTTAGTTTAGCAGATAGTAAGTTCCGTCAACCTCAAATTGAAGGGCTGGGTTGCTTTTTGAATGGGAAATGTAGGATCCGTTACCTAAATAGGCAATTTCGTCTCTACCCCACTTTCAAAAGTGGGCAATGTTGGCAATGTGCGTGTTTAAATAGTACGCCTCCTACCTTTTGTTCGGATTAGGAGTGTTTAAGGCAATTGGAATTTTCAGATTTTGGGCAGCCATCACGATACTGTATACTTTTAGCAGGAAGCATTGGCGACCTTTCAAAAATCTGGATAAATTGGACTTTTAAAGTCTAATGTTTTAAGGAGGTAAATGATTTAATGTCGTTCTCATGGTAATGTTGTGGGTTTATGGGACGATGGTTTCGGATGCGAGGAAGATCCCTGGAAAAAGCAAGGAGCGGTCTCACACTTTCAATCCGTGGGTGTCCTACGACCCTACAATAAATTAATATTGTATGCAAGTGAAAGCTTACGTGAGAACCGCTCGCATGCCGGATACAAAAGTATGAAACTTTTTGACATGGAGCGATTTCACGATACTCTCGTCTGCTAAATAGGACTTTACGGAACGAGAAATCATCGTTTAATTAACCTGAATTAGGTTCATTATTAATTCGCTGAAACAAATATAATGAAATTATCTAAATATCCAACAGGTTGGATTAATTATTTTGAAGAAAATGGAAGAAATTTTTGACTTTGAAATCAACCAAATTGATTTTGAACTAATTGAACATGTTAAAATGATAAGAATATCTCAGGGTTTTACCAAAGAGGAGCTGAGTTTAAAAATGGGGCTTGCGAAAACATTTGTTGGAAATGTAGAATCATACAAACAACGGCATAAATACTCTACTAGACACATTGCCTTACTTGCCAAAGCTTTTAAGTTTAAGAACATTTCAAAATTGATGAACTTTCCTACCCCTGAATATGATAGGGTGAAAGTGACGGTGAAGCAGACAATGTATGAAAACAATATGAAGGTGAGGAGTAGTGAGGTGATTAAGATTAAAGAAATATAATTGAAAACTTAGTAAAGAAAGGTTGGTGAAAAATATAAACTTTTGATGCTTTGCATTACGATGCTTCGAGAGTCGGGGTTAAAGGTTTAATCGAGTTATTTTTCAATTATTATAGTTTATTTACAAGTAGAGGATTTTTTATACCTTTATTTCACAAATATCGGTTTTGCTTTGCCTGCTAAGAAAGAATTAAGGATAAATTTTATCATTTAAGTTATTTCCAATTCTGATAATTCCCTTGGTATTTGCTTCCTCCCTCGAAATAATTTGGAAGAGATGCTGATTTCTCTCTACTTCTTGAATGTTTAAATAATTATAAACTACAAAACAAATTTTCCTTGGGAATGGAAATATAGGTCAGAGATGCTGCAATAACTCTTTTTCTACTTTTCAAATAGTGTTACAGAATCTTCTGCTTTCAGCAAATCATTGAGAATGTTTTAACTTACTTTTAAATTGATGTATTCAGATTTAAGAAACCTATTTTAAGTATTTCATTTTCTATCTTATCGGAATTGATGTAAACTCCGGAACTGTAATTATACTTTTTTAACTTCTTTATATAAACTTGACTTTGCAGAACCATTGGGGTATACCTTCAATAGATTTTACTAGCTCTAGATTTTTCCCCAAACGTTTAAATATCGGCAAAATCCGCGCTCCTTGAAAGAACTCATACTTGTGTTGTTTATAGATATATGTGTATACAAGATATAGATACCAACCCATTTTGTCGTCTTCAATCACAATATGAGGTGAGCTTGCTATATTGGTCGAAATGTCCACAGGCAGTATGCAGCTGGATAGATATCTTTCGATAGTAATCTTCTTTTTTCGCCAATCAGAATGTGATATATATGAGCGAAACCAATCGTATGCTGCAATAATATCCTCGTCACTGCATTCAACTGTTGGGAATCTTGAAAGAGGGATTCGATTGATTTTTTCTATATTTTAGTAATTAGCGACAATTTTAATTTCATTACCCTTAACCTCAAATGAAGAAATCAAACCTTGGCTATTAAGATTGTTTGCAAACTCACGATTGCGTTTGTTTAAAGGAATTTTAGGTCTTTTTCTTCTTACAGCGATTTCTGAATAAGGATAGGGTAAGATTGTTACGAGATTACTTATTGCTTCGATAGTTAATTTGCTAAATTGAATGTTAAGCAGTTCTATCCTATTGTCCACCGAAGTGGCATTACTGAACAATCCCTCAAGAATTTGGTATTCTAAAGGAATATAAGAAGCATTTGAAAGTATGTCGCAAACAATAATCGAAATACCCTTACTACTGATAATTACATCAGAATCAAGCATTTTTATGATTTCAATTTTAGTTTGATGTTCTATTTTTGTCAAATTGCCAAGCAGTAAAATAATATCTTTTTTGTCCAGTGAGTATTTTTCAAAATTTTCAATGAATTTACTTTGATAATTAGCTATAAGGTCGAGATGTTGATGGGGAAATTTTTCTTTCAAAAGACTGTAATTTTCTTCAGATAATGTCAGGATATTTTCAACCAGATATTTCACCTTTTCAATACTTAAATTTTCGAACGCAAGCTGGTCTGTAGTGTACATACTATTTTCAAACAACTTCATGTAGCTTTCGTCGGACAAATCACTGCACAGTAGAATATTTTTTCTAAACTCTGTATATCCATAATCTCCCTCCATATCCATTTTTTCCTTCGAAAGCTCATGAAAATTTTCACTATTATTCAAAAAGTCTATAAGGGATTTTTCCAGAGATGAATCCCAATCAATATAATAATCAATTACATTTTCCCAATTTGGTACAATTTTATTAGAAGCCACCAGCATTGTTTTTATTTCTGAATCTTCAATATCTGATATTGTAGAGATTTTAAAGCTATATTTATTTATCACGTCCTGTTTTAATTTTTTATCCAAAAAATGATTATTCAGAAGTATAAGAAATGACTCTTCTGGTTCTTCAGAATTTCCTTCTAATTTTAAAAATACCTTTTTAACATATGTATTAATATATCCTTTTACATAGCCAATAAGATGTTCGCACTTAGAAAGAAGAATAGAATTAAAATGTGCTTTTCCTAAATTGCCCACTTGTATTTCTTTACTATACTCAAGCATCATAGCTTCAATATTTTCCGCATTTATCTGATAACAATCATTTTTATAAACGTAATCGAACAATCTTTTCGTATCATCTTTAACAGGGTCTAAATCCGAAAATTTCACACCTATTTTTTTAAACAGCGAAGAAACCTTTTCAAAATAGTCAATTTCAATAGTACTTTTTATCATTGACAAGAAATATGGCTTTTCTTCAATCATGTCCTTTAATAAATCTTCATTTTGAAATTCCACGATATCTTCATTTGAAACAAATTTTATCAAAAGCTCTAGATAAAGGTTCTGTTTTTCCTCAGTATATATACTATCATTGTACAGATAATAGATCAATCCTGGCCAAGACTTACAAATGGAAGACATAAAAATTTCTTTCGGAAAATCTTCTCGGTGTATATACGAATCTATAAATACGATAGATTTTTCCTTCTCGTTGCCTAATACGTTTAAGATATTATCAAATAAAGATTTATATTTACTATGATTATTACCAAGATAATCAAGTAAATCAAAATTTAAAATACTGTCACGTCTGAAGTATTTTTCGGGAATTTTACTAATTACAGTCTCAATATTTGTCAAATTATAATCGAACGCTAGAGCTTCCCCACTCTTGACCTTCTTCTCGAAAATGAAATCTTCTTTAGTCAAACTTACCTCGTGGAATAAAGAGATGTAATCATTATAATTTTCATTGAGATAACCATTTATCAGTAAATTACGCATCAAAGGACTCCCCGCGAAAACATCTAGATAAGTGCTTATATCAGTTTCTTCAAAAATCTGCTTTATATCCCAAGATTTGACTTCTTGTCTTTTGTTTTTAAGTTTCTCAATCTCCAATTTGAGAATTTGAACTTTATCGCTGGTTTTATCAAAAATAAATTGTTCTCTTTCTGAATAGGTGAAATCTGAGTTAATCTCACTTTCAATATCAGGAAATTTGAAATCTAGTTTGGATTTTGTTTGGTTGAATCTATAAGTATCAAATTGTGTATAGAGGTTGTAAGTGACATTGTTATTAATGATATAATTTTCGAAATTTTCGTCATCTGTAAGTTCGTTAATGGGAGCCTCTATAAATAAAGTTGCGTTTTGTGGTAAAAGACACAAAATAGCATTAATATAGATGATTCTTAAATCTATCACACTTTTAGAAACTTCATCTTCAATTTGTTTGATGTCTTTAATATTATTTATAATCTGCTCATCAATTTCTTTTATTATTTCTGAAACATATTTGCTCTTATTATTTATAAATTGATAAAGCACTCCTTCCCTTCTGTGTAACTTCATAAAATCATTAGGATTCAGATTTTTGTATGTAATAATTGCAAAAAGTTCCTCCGGCTTCGTTACAAATTCTGGGTTGAGAGCATCTCTGTATAAAACAAATTCGTGGAAGATATTGATGAGCAAACGCATATCTATATCATCAATAAAAGTGATGACGTCACTGATAAATTCTTGGGATAGAACAGATTCCAGTTCAGCTTCGCTGATAAGCTTTGATAACTGTTCGTCGGCGTTGGATGGATTGATGAAAGGTATTATTGGAACAATAAATTCAAAAAACTTAACCCTTTCATTCTTATTTTTAAACATGTCATCTTTAATTGCATACAGAAAGTTTATCTTTTCATTTCCTCTTTTACTTTGGATGGATTTAGAATTATTCAGGAGAATATTTATTTCTCTCAGTTTGGTAAAAATATCTGTATTTTCAAATCTGTCTAAATCTTCAATCACGATTACGTTATAATCTGTCCTTTCAAAAAAATAGAGAATCTCTTCAAGATGTTCATTAAAAACAGATTTATCAATATCATCTCCTAATTCAACTTCGCCTTGAATATTTAATTTATTGATTTTTGAATTGCTGAATAACCTAACAACAGTTTTAGAAAATATTCCGATTCCAAAAAAGAAAATAAGAAACACTAAGAATGTTATCCAGTCTATATTTTCCCATCTCATGATCCAAGTATCCGGATTAATTTTCCTTATGTAGTTGAATTTGAAAAGAATGAAAATACTACAAATCCATAAAATAAAACCAATAGCGATAGACCAGATTTTGCTGGTTGTATTGTTAATAATACGCTTAAATCTTGAATCAGGGATTTCATCTGGCTTTACGTGATAGAAAATCTGTTGCAATATGCTTACTTCGAGTAATCTTTCCATATCCCCTGTACTATTTGAATCATTGAAAGATGCTAAAGAAATATAGAGATATTTATTCTGTGGATTAAGATGCTGAAATGTTTTGATAATGGTACTTTTGCCTGAACCGTAAGCACCTGTAATAGCAATGTTGGTTATCGTTGGTTCCTCAATTGCATTTTTAATAGCTATAAGATAAGGCTGAACTCTTGCAACTTCTTTCTCATTTGTCAGTACTTTAGCTGCTAAAGAACTCAAACTCTTTCTATCTGGCGCCTCTTGATAATTTTTTAATCCGATTTTATGAACTATAGACTTCAGCATACTTAAACTTTTCAATTAAAACTCAAAAAACATTCCCTTTGCAATATATAACTAATTGTCAGAAAGTTATATCAGTGGTAATTATAAAGCTTCCATTATGACTAGCTTTTTAGATTTAGTCTATAATTATGCATAATAGCAATTCAGCATTTCTCATGTTGTTATTTAGGTTCATCTGATTCAGTTGCATTATCGATACAAATTCAGAATGAGCATAATTACAATAAAGTTTATAATAACCATCGAGTAAATTATTATTGATACTAATTTTATTAAGTAATTTAGACCAACTAATTGTTCTTGGAATTCCAAAAGTATCCAATTTCCAAATTTCATGCTTTGATAATTGAGAATAAAATTCTGATTCTTTCACTTCTTTTTTTAGTTTATCAATTTCTTCTTTTTCAGAATGAATTTTTTCAGATTGAATTATATTTGTATTGTTTATTGCATGTTGTCTCATCATAAAAGCCGCTATTTTCCATAATTTAAATCGGAAATCCCTTTCTTTTTAGGTGATATCATTAAAAAATAAATATTCAATTGTGAGAAAAGATTCAATAATAGTTCTCGCAACGACGTATAATGAGGAAATATCTATTACTTGAATTTCTTTGTCAAGGACTTTTAAATTTTGACCATTTGAAAGTTGTAACGCTGTGTTTGTAGCAAGTAAAATTTTGGTTGTTAGTGTTTCAATATAAGCTTCACCAAAATCCAGCTTAGGATTTACTTCATTTTTATATAATTGAATTAAATCGGCTAAGGTTTTTACAACAACCTCTAAATGATTTTTGATAATGGGCAAATCAATTGAAGCAATTTCAATTACCGTTTCAAATTTATCTTTGTCAGTCATTTTATGAAAATAGGTATACTATAATTTACTTAATGCAAAAGTACATTCTTGCTACGCAGACTACTTGCGTAACTATTATTTTTAAATTGCCATCTTCTTTATTTCTTTATCTGAATGATTATCTAGAATTTTTGCGTATCGATAAAATGTGATTCTCGTTAATCCAAGCGGTTCATAGATTTCTTTTGGAGCTTTTGTTCGATCTTCGTAAACTGAACGCATATTTAGAAGTTTTGAAATTGTCTTTGTAATATAACCTTTGGGTTTTCCACCGGTACTTCCTCTTGCGCTTACAAAATGTAATCCAGCATTAGTTCTTTCTCTTATATACTCTCGCTCGTATTCCTTGCTAAAGAAAAAATGTAAATAAATTGTTAAAAACCAACCACATTAAAATGCTTATTTTGTGTTATGAAGCCTAATAATGCATAAAAAATAGATGTGATATTGGAAAATACTACATTTAAAAAAATGTAAATACTCACACTTTCTTTTGATTATATACATTCTTCAAAAGTTGAACAAGAAAAGTTGAAGGTTCCTAAAAAAAAATTCACCTCTTCTTTATTTAAAAAATCTCTTACTAGTTTGCTAATAAATTGTTCACTTTCTAGTCTACTGCCAAATATTTCGAACTTGAAATCGCGATATTTTCCAAGCTGAATGATCTTTCTTACTATATTTAAAATGAAATCTTCATCATCTTTATAACAATCAAAAAGTGGCTAAAAAAAAACTTTTATATATTCAAGTACCTCAAAATTTTTAGAATTCTTTGATGTTCTATTGCCAAAGGTATAAATTTATTTAAATTTTTATATTTCAAACCTTCATTGATATTTTATCAGTTAAATTCATTTATGGTATTTTCATCTAAAAAAGATTACTCTCACTCCAAAGTAATTCGCTAAAAACATTTGCTTCTCCTCTCATTCTGCCTGTAATTCCAATAACAATAAATTTGCTTCTTAGCTCATAAAATTTATTTACATTTATTTGTGCTACATTTAACTATCATTATTTTTGGTTCTTTAAAAGAACTTCAACATGCTAATCTATGCCATTGGTTTAATCATACTTTCAATAAAATCAATTTCTTCTTGAGTGAGGTTATACTTTGCATACAATTGTTGTGCTATTCCTTGGATAGAATCTTCCCACCTAATATCAGAAGTATCTGTGAAGTCTTGAAGTGGAACAAATTTGTATGTTTTTGAAGTGCCATGTTGACTTATTTTTGCTAGACTATGTAAAAATCTCACAAACTTTGTTTTAAAATAATTAGATAGATTAGTCGCTGATCTTAAATCTAATTCCAGGTCAGCTCCAATAACCAAATAGGATTCTGTACAAATTTCATTGGGTTTTCCGACAAAAGTATTTAGATTATCATCTTGTAATTCCGTACCGATATTGTTTGCATATGGAGTGAAAATTTTAAATCGATCTATCATTCTTCTGTTGGAAATGTCAGTAGAATTTACATATCCAATTTTTTTTCCTCTTCCGTAGCACTTTAGATGATTAACAAGATCTACTCGGTAATCTTTGAAAATATCTTTATTTCTAATAATTTTCCCTTCTAAACCAAAAGGTTTTCTAGCTGAGATATGATTTTCAAATGATTGAAAATTTAAATCATTATTAATTTTTTTGATAATTTCAATTGCTAAACCGTGACGAATAAATATATCTGAATTTTCAGTTTTTAAATTTCTGGTACTGATAGTTGGTGTGAAACTATTATTATACGTGAAAATGCTTGAAAAATTTTCTATATTGTTATAGTTTTTATCCCACAGAAAAAAACAAATACCTCCTCTGTTATTCGTATCTTGAAATAATAATTTAGGATTCAAAAAATCGTGCAGCTGAGAAATTCTTGCATCATTTAGCATTTCTTTTCTAAATTCATCCAAACCTTTACCACCAGAAAACCATCGAGTCGGGATAATCATTGAAATAAATTCAGGATCAAGTTGTTTTGCAATCTTAACAAATTCTTGATAAATTGGTCTTGCACTGGCTTGAGCGCCTCCATCCATTACTTGATAAGGTGGGTTTCCAACAATTACGTCGAACTTCATATCTTGGCTATTTATTTTTATTTCGTCTTTATTTATCATTTCTAGCTCATTATTAAGCAAATCAAAAGAGGTGTAATTTTCTTCAATGTGCGATACATCCAAACCTAAAAGTTCATAGACTTTTCGGGTGAATTCATAGGCAACCTTGGACGTTGGTATTGAATAGAAGTTCCCGGCTATTTCTTTACCATATTTTTTATAGGCGGCATATACAAATTCACCTTGTTTGGAAGCAACATCTAATAATTGAGAGTCATCGTCTAGCGCATTTTCCGCAAAAATACTCATCATCTTATTTGCTACTTTTTCTGGGGTTACAATTTCAGATTCCGACAATCGTGTAAATTTTCTCATTGCAATACCAGCACGTTGAATTGGTGATAGATTAGCATCGCTGGTTAAAGTATTAATGTTGAGTATTTTGTAATCTAATTCATTCAAAATTAAAGTATTCATTGCGGTTTGAATAATTTCTAAAATACTTTTACTTAATCCCAGATTACTTGCAATTCTCAAACTATTTACGTCTGCATCGATGGCATCAATAATATGTTGTAAAGATTTCACTTCAGTAGTTGTAAGAAATGAAAAAAATAAAATTTTCGAGTAATAGGTGGCAAATTTATTCTTAAAAACATTTTCTTCTGTATTTTTTTCAGGAGTATCAGTATTTACTGTATTAATTTGTCCTGTGTTGTTTTCTTCATTTGCGATCGGTTCTGAAACAGTAAGTTCGTCACCATTACCATCAGCTTGAGTAGCACTTATCTCCAATCCTTGTTTAGAACCTATTTCTCCTTGTTTATCAATTTCTGATCTAATAATTGCATTTTGAAGAAGAGAAAAATCTACCGGAATAGATGTAGCCTCATCTAATACACTTTTCTCACTTGAATATTTTCTTACAGCATCTAAAATATTGGTTGGGGTAACTTGTACTAATTTATTACTGTTTAGTGTAATAATAGGCGAAACTTCAAGTTCACGCTTTAATCTCTGTTCTAATTTTGTATTGCCGTTGGCTTCGGTATTGACATTATAGAATTTAGATTTTTGCTCCTGCATAATGAACATTCGATTTGGATCAAAATCAACCAATAATGTTTGAGGTTTCATATTAATTTTGATCACATTGTTATTATCATCAATTAAATCTTTGACATATTGGTTCTGAAGCCTGAAAATAGCTTGATCATATTCTTGCGGAGATGCGGTGTCTTTGAAATAGAGCATGGTATCCCATTCTTCAACGGTAGTTCCTGTAAGCATTCGGTTCACGGTAAGCGTAATACTTTTTTGTTGAACAGCTTCTAACTCTTTAATTTTTAAGATTACCTTTTTTGTGTCATTAAATTTTCTTTCATCTTCAACACCAGCAATATTGATAATCTCGTATTGATTAAGATTTTTAAATTTTTCTAAATTGTTAATTATAAGATGCTCCAAAGCATCGCAAGAAGCACGATATGGCAATACACAAACAATATGTCGACACATATTGCCTTCTTTAATTTTATCATAATCTAGAAAAGACAAAAGATTATCGTCAAGAGTTGCCCCATCAATTATTTTCCAGAGATCTAAAATTTCTTGTTCATTTTGAAATTTTGTATGGTTTTGATGTGTTGAATCTTTTGTAATAGATTTTGGTTTGAATAAAGCAGAAAAAGCATAAGTAACACCACTTTTCTTCAATTCATCCATTTTTTTAAGAGAAGACTCATTGGGATTAAATGCGAAACGAATCATTTGTGGAAAGCCATAATAAGGGTTTTCCCATTCTTTTACATCATCTTTATTCAAATTTTCTCCGTCCCATTTCTCTTGGTCATCTGCAATATCCGTGAATTGATAAAAAGCAATAATATCTTCTTGTGAAAACTCGCTTCCCATTAAAATACGATAAGGCGTTCCCGAAAGATGTAACCGTATTTTTGCATCAAAAATCTTTAACGAATCTTTTAAATCTTCTAAAGTTTCATCGCTTTGTTTGAGTTCTTTTTTTACTTCGGAATTTGAAAGCTGAAGAACTCTCCCATACTCATTTGCTCTAGCTCCAAAATGGGTTTCATCGATAATCAATATATCAATTTCATTATCAAACAATTCTTGATGTTTAATTTTGATGTCTGCTCCTTGCAAATCTTGTAGTGTAAGAAATATTGCAACTTTCTTATTTTTTGCTAATTTTTCAGAAATTTCCTGATCGCTCATTAATAATGCATCACTATCTAAAAAAGAATATTCTTCAAAATATACATGACTTTCGATGGTTCTTTTCCATTCCATTTTCACATCTGCTTTTGCTGAAACTACAACCACTATTTTGGCATCCATTTCAACAGCACAACACATGGAAGTAAATGATTTTCCAAAACGCATTACGGCATACATCAAAAGATTTGTTCTCCCATTATCAATTGCAACTTTAAAACGATTAATAGTTTCTTGCTGATTGGGTCTTGGTTGAAAATTTTGAGTTCTTGAATATGCATAAGTAGTTGGTATTCTACTTTTATCAAATGTATATAATCGATATTTGCCGTTATTTTGAGTATGACTTTCTTTTATATCTGCAATAGCATCATTTATCTCCAGTGTTGTCGTATTTTCGAAAAATTCTTTTGAATAGTAGGGAATATTGGGAATTGTGGCAGGTAATAATCGAAGTTTGTTTAAGTCAATTTCTAAATATTGATGAATTGACAAATCTCTAAAAAATGTTTCTTCGTCAGCTTTAGCTACATCAGAGAATTTTTTCTCAAGATTTGGAAAGTGTTTTCTCCATTCGTTCAGTCTTTTTTCTATAGGGCGATATGTATCTCCTACTTTTAAATAGTTTGGAATTGTTCCAGTAGAAAATGCGTAAATATGTGGTTCTACTCGACCGAATATTAATCCGTTAAGAATTTCTATATCTATGTTATTAGTTTGAGGCATAAAATAATACTATTAGTTTTTTTTAACTAAATCAATAAATCTCAGCTGAAATCCATACTCATTTGTTTCAGTGTCTTTTGTTTTCCAGTCTTTTATGGTGCAATAAATACCATTATGTTTATGTAAATTACCTTTAAGACATCCTTCACATAATTTTGTTTCAGTTTCTTTTTCTCCGAATAAGTTTTCAGATGTCTTTACAAATTTTTTAATACAGCTTTCTGGTATTACACCTTTTAATCCATCCATCTGCCAAACATTCCAAGAAATGATTTTAGCAATTATTTTTAAAGAAGTAAGCTCTGGTAATTCTCCAAATTTAAGATGGAAATAGTCTAAGAGAGTAAAAAGTAACGATTCCCGTGCTAGCAATAAGCTATCGCCTTGCCAATCAAATGCATAGATAGATTTGAAAGCAGTTTCTGTTGCTTTTAGCCAATCTTTTTCGGAAACTGTATTTTCATTGATTACTCTTAGTTTTCTATCTAAAAGACCAATACGTCTTTCAACTGGAATATATTTTCCTGTAGTTGCATCATAACGACTTGCTATATAAGGTGCTTCTCCACACGCTATTTCTAATCTTACATCCTCAATATAATCTTGCCAAGTTTTTCCTTCTGGAAAAATTATTTTTTCATTTGAAATTATCCAATCATTTTGACCATCAGATGTTTTGATTTCTTTGTTAAAAACATGATCTCGTTCAAACCAAGCATTATCAATTAAATTATTTTGCTTATTACAAACCCAAGAAGGGGTAAAAACTTCCGCTTTAGCCCTAACTCTTGATTGTTTAAGTTCTGCATTTTTTTTAACCCTTGGCATAATAACATTACCGTAAAGACCAGTGACTAATTCTTTTTTAATCGGAGAACCATATTCATATCCAAGACCTAAATGAGTGTAATCATCAGTCGCCCAAAAAATATTACTTTTTGTTGTAAAATCATATAAAAGCAATTCTAGTACTTCCGGATATTGTTCTAAAATTTCGGTTTCTAATATATCAACTTCATTAAACCTTTTCATAACTAAACCTTCTTTGTTGAAATTAGCAATTCCTTAAAATCCACATCCAAAATATTTACAATCTCCAACAAAGTCTCCATCGAAGCCTGCACCTCATTAGTCACCCAACAAGATACCGTGACATCGCTTTTCCCTAGCTTTACCGCCAACCATTTATTGGTTTTCCCATTTTCAGCAAGGATTACTTTTAATCTGTTGACTTTCATTAGATGTTGGCTAAACAAGAGAAAAGAAACGCTTTTTTCAAAATAGGATATTTACATTCGGCCTTTGCTAAAGATTGTAATTCATCGAAAGTCAAGTATTCTCGTTGACTTTCAGCTTGCAAAAATGATTTTATTTTTGAAGCATAATTAATCGTATGATAACCTTCTTCAAATGCATTTCTGTGCGCATCTTTAAATTTGTAGAAGTAAGAATACTTTGAGTTTTGAGAAAGTGGTAAATCACTTTCAGTACGGGCATAGTTTTCGAAATATTTATGTATTTGATTTATAAAATTTTCATCAACTTCATCAAAAGTCAGGTTCTTTGAAATGACTTTTTTTAAGTGTTGGTGAGTAGAAAACCAGTTGCCGTAATTATTGGAAGAATCTTGTTGTTGCTTTTCTTCAGTAAAATAATTAAGGAAAGTTCTTTTTGATTTGGTTGTATTTTTCAAATTAAATTTCCCTTGCAAAAACTCAGATTTCCGGATAGAAAGCACATTTTCAGCAATTTCAAGACTCTGTTTATTATGTTTTTTTTCTGCGGGATTTACCGGATCAGAAAATAGATATCTATCCAAATTTTCAAAACTTCGCAAATGTCTTCGTTTGCCTTCAGCTGAAATTTCAGAACCGCGATAATATTCGATTGAAAAACATATTCTATCATCCTTCAGTTTCCTTTTATTCAATGTAAATTTCATAATTTATATATTGTACTAATTTGTACTACCTACTATTTAAAAATAAAAAAATTATTACATCCGTGGTCACAAATATATAAACAAAGTCTGACAAAAGAATACAAAAGAATACAAGGGAAAAGTAATTTATTTCCCGATACAAAACTTAGAGAAAATATTCCCTAGTACTTCATCATTTGTGAATTCACCTGAAATCTCCCCCAAGTACTCGAGCGCATACTTTAGCTCATAAGCAAGTAGTTCGGTATGGAAACTTTGACTTACTGCTTTTTTAACTCGCAACACCGAATCCAATGACTTATTGAGGGATTCAAAATGCCGCTGGTTTGTGATCACTACATTGTTTTCGTCTGATTTCAGAGACTCTACATAGGAAGAAAGTTCTGTTTTCAAAATTTCTAATCCCACTTGATCTTTAGCAGAAATTGGAATTATTTTGCTAACTAGTTCTGGAATTAACGCCTCAGTTAACTTTGAATCAAACTCATGTTTTTCTTCAGAAGCTAGGTCAATTTTATTGTGCAGCAATAAAATCATTAGATCTTCCCTAGCAAACGATTTAACAGATTGAATAATTTCTTCTGGTGCGTTATCAAATTCATCATAGAGATAAAGCAAGATACTGGCTGTTGATATTTTTTCTTTCGCTTTTTGAACTCCAATTTTTTCAATGGTATCGTTGGTTTCTCTTAGGCCTGCCGTATCAATAAACCGAAAGGCCGTTCCTTTAATATGAAAAACTTCTTCAATCGTATCTCTGGTAGTCCCTGCTATGTCGCTCACAATGGCTCTCTCCTCTTTTAAGAGTGCATTTAGCAAGGTTGATTTCCCTGCGTTAGGTTTTCCTACTATGGCTACGTCTACTCCATTTCTGATGGCATTCCCGTACTGGAAACTTTCGATAAGGATTCTCAGTTTTTCTTCAATTCGATCAAGGAGTCCATTTAAAGCAGTACGATCTGCAAATTCCACATCTTCTTCTGCAAAGTCTAGTTCTAATTCAACAAGGGAGGTAAAGTTGAGTAAATCTCCACGAAGAAGGGAGATTTCATTTGAGACGCCTCCTTTTAATTGATTCAGGGCTACTTTTCTAGAGGTTTCGTTCTCACTTGCGATCACATCTGCGATTGCTTCAGCCTGGGATAAATCAATACGCCCGTTCATAAAGGCGCGCATGGTGAACTCCCCTGCTTTCGCCATTCTACATCCGCTGCTAATCAAAACGTCTAAAATTCTCTTGGCTATAAAAGGAGATCCGTGAAATGATATTTCCACAGAATCTTCTGTGGTAAAGGTTTTAGGAGCTTTAAATACAGAGACCATGACTTCGTCAATAGACTCCGTATTTTCCATAATAAAGCCATAATGCACCGTATGGGAATCTACTAGGGTTAAATCCTTTCCGTCAAAGCATCGATTTACGTTTTCGAAGGCCTGAGGTCCGGAGACTCTTATGATTCCTAAAGCGCCAATTCCATTGGCCGTGGCTAGTGCACAGATCGTATCTTGATTCATAAAACAAAAATACGAAATAAAGGTTGGATTTTTAGACATTCCACTCTATCGTATTTCTGGCCTTTAGAAAACTTTGTGCTTCCCATAATTATTATTCAGAATTGTGAGATCTAATGGATTGAAATGAGTCCCTTCTACATGGTTATACCGTCTACGATCGATCTTAATCAAAGCAGAGAAATTTTAAGCAAAAAAAAGAACCAAAAGCGAACTTCTGATTCTTTTTTATACTTTGAAATACAAGCTTTCTTAGAAAATCTCTCTTCCTGAAAAATGGAATTGTCCTTCAATTAAAGCATTCTCATCTGAATCCGAACCGTGAACGGCATTTTCTCCAATGCTTCTTGCGAACTCTTTTCTGATGGTTCCTTCTGCTGCTTCCGCTGGATTTGTCGCTCCGATTAAAGTTCTAAAAGCTTCCACTGCGTTGTCTTTTTCAAGAATAGCCGCAACGATAGGTCCTGAAGACATGAATTCTACCAGTTCACCGTAGAAAGGTCTTTCTGCGTGGACTTCGTAGAACTTCTTCGCGTCTGCTACTGTAAGTTGGGTAAGCTTCATGGCTTTGATTTTAAATCCAGCGCCTGCGATTTTCCCAAGGATAGCTCCAATGTGTCCGTCGGCAACTGCGTCCGGCTTAATCATTGTAAAAGTGATGTTTGACATATATAGGTTTTTTGATGGTGCAAAAGTACGAAATTTGACGAAATACAATCTTAAGAAAATTTAACTTTTATTTCTACTTTCGCGAACCGTTTTTGGCACAGATATTGAATCATACTAATTGTGATTCTCATGTTTAATTTGAGTTTTCATGGTTATTAGTTTTTACCCAGCTTCGGCTGGGTTTTTTGTTTTAATAACCTTGCTCATCGGCCTCCTCCATCAGCTTTAAATACGTGATATAACGAGACTCCTCAATCTCACCCTCTTCGATGGCCTCGAGCACTTTGCATTTGGGTTCATTGAGGTGCAAACAGTTATGGAATTTACACTGTCTTCCTGTTTTGAAAATCTCAGGAAAATAATGTTGAAGTTCTTCTTTCTCTACGTTTATCATTCCAAACTCTCTAACGCCTGGCGTATCGATAACTTGCCCTCCAAAGGACCAAAAATGCATCTGGGCAAACGTAGTGGTATGCTTCCCTTTTAAGTGAACCAATGAAATTTCAGAGGTTTTTAAATTCAGATCCGGCTGCATTGCATTGACAAGCGTGGATTTTCCACTGCCGCTATGGCCGAAAAAGACAGACGTTTTGTCTTTTAGCTCCTCCATTAAGTCCTCTAAGTTCAATTTAGAGTAAGAAGAAATGCTTAAAGTTTTGTATCCGATCTTCTGATACATAAAACCAATCTCTTCTGTAATTTCTTTTTCCTGCTCAGAGAGCACGTCCATTTTATTGAATAAAATAAGAGGTTCAATAGAATAGGCTTCGCAGCAGGCGAGAAAACGATCTAAAAACCCAAGAGAAGTCTCTGGATGTTTTACGGTGAATAGAAAACAAGCAATATCGATATTGGAGGCAATGATATGGGCCTCCTTCGATAGGTTAACGGATTTACGAATGAGGTAGTTCTTTCGAGGCTCAATGTGCGTGATCCAGGCAATGTCGTCGGCTTCCAATTGGAACTCCACTCGATCCCCTACGGCCAGGGGATTGGTGAGTCGAGTTTTAATCAGCTTGAATTTTCCACGAATTCTAGCCTCGTAGATAATACCGGTTTCTTTGTCCAAAACTTGGTACCAACTGCCTGTGGATTTTATTATGAGTCCTTTCAAAAGTGGTCGTTTACGGTTTTGTGGTCATCACACTATTTTGCACTTCCACGGATTCTTCGTGAATTGCTTTAAATAGCTTTTCAATAAATTCTTTACTCATTCCGGTTTCTTGCGCTTTTTGTCCTGCATAATCGGTAATTACTTTCCAACGCTCGGGTTGGAAAACAGCCAAGTTGTTTTCTTTCTTGACCGTACCAATTTTCTCAGAAATTTTCATTCTCTGAGAAAGAAGTTCAATCAATTGAAAATCAATATCCGATATAAGCGTTCTATGAGAACCAAGTTCATCCTCATAGCCTGAGATGCCTGCATTTCTAATTTCAAGACCTGAGATGAGCTCGGCCAAGACTTCTGGTGTGATTTGCTGGGCTGCGTCACTCCAGGCTTCGTCTGGAGACGGATGCGTTTCAATCATAGCTCCTGCGTAGCCCACGTTAAGTGCTTCTTGCGCAATGGAAGAAAGTCCAGTTCTGTTTCCACAAATATGGGAAGGGTCCACGATGAGTGGAATGTTTGGAAATTGATTTTTAAAATCAAGGGCAATTTGCCAGTTCGGAACGTTTCGGTATTTCGTTTTCTGGTATGTTGAAAATCCTCTGTGAATAGCGCCTAGGTTTTCAATGCCTTGACCTAAAAGTCTTTCCATCGCTCCAATCCAAAGGGCGAGGTCTGGGTTCACCGGATTTTTCACAAGCACAGGCTTTTTCGTATCCTTTAATGCTTCTGCAATTTCCTGCACCGTAAAAGGATTGACAGTAGATCTTGCTCCAATCCATAGGATGTCCACATCCGCTTCTAATGCAGCGCGAACGTGCCCTGCGTTGGCTACTTCCGTAGCGGTCTTAAATCCAAACTCTTCTTTCACCTTTTTAAGCCAGTTCAGTCCGATCACACCGACTCCCTCAAATCCATTCGGTTTGGTTCTAGGCTTCCATATTCCCGCTCTAAAGACAGGAACTTGGTTGGTTGCTTTTTTGATTCTTTCGGCTGCTTCTAGCATTTGGGATTCGCTCTCCGCACTACAAGGCCCTGCAATAATAAGTGGTGAATTAAACTCTGAGATCCACTCGTTTTTTAAATTTTGTAACTCCATAATCGTCCTTTCCTCCTGGGGGATCTCCCCTTTTTATTTGTAAATAGTTTGAATGTTTGCTTGATTCTTTTGAGATTTGAGCCTCAAATTTAAGAAAGATCGAATTTAAAATAGGCATCCATTTCTTTTAATACTGGATTTTCCGTGGCCATCTTTTCAAAAAGGGTGCGCTTGGTCACGATTTCTTTCTTTAGTTTCTTATCTCTTTGATACTCCACCTTTATTTTATGGTGATGCACTTGCTTTTTAAAAGGTCCGAAAAAGTCGCCTTGAATGCGCTCAAATTCAGCTCTTGCTGTTTGCGATGCATGGTGCACGACAATCGTATCCTCGCCCGTTTTCACCAAACGAAATCCTGCAATGGCATTGTAAATGAGATTGTCTTTTTTCTTTAATTGAAGTAAGAATGTAGCCCAGTGGGTATCCACGTCACTTTGAGAAAAGTGATTTGTAGGGAGCTCCTCTTCTATCACGAGCGCTTCGCTCTGCTTTACCTCCTGCTTAGGATCTAGCGCCTCTTCAATGCTAAATCGAGAAGCTAATTTCTTGCCTTGCAATAAAGGCTTGGTGGTTGCAGGGATTTTGACTGTAGGTTCAGGACTCTTAACGCTGGTTTCCGGAATTTCGATGCTCGCCTCAGGCTTCTTTTCTATCGTCTGAGTTGAGATAGGCTCTGTAGCAGAAGCCTTTTCAGGCACCGGTACTTTAGGCGTCAATAGAGACTCCTTCTTCTCGAAGCTGTCTTTTGATGAATTTGAATTCTGAGTCTCCCCTTCTTTAAAGAGAAGCGGGGGAAGAATTAGGAATTTTTTTTTTTAAGAGCCTCGGCACCTTGCAAAGAGCAAAGCTGCATGAGGGCTATTTCCACGGTGAGCCGTGGGTTCTTGGAGTTCTTATAATTGAGATCGGCATGGTTGCAAATTTCAATTCCTTCGATCAGCTCAGAAGCGCTCCAATCCTTGCTTTGTTTCGCATATTTTGCCTTGGTGGCCTCTCCTAGTTCAATAAGATTTAAAGTACTCGCAGACTGCGACATCATAAGATCCCGGAAATGACTTCCCAGACCTGCAATGAAAATATGCGGATCAAATCCTTTTTTCACAATCTGATCAAAGCGTGCTAGTACCCCTGGAATTTCTCCGGTATGGGCAAGTTCCGCTATTTTCAAATATTGATCGTAATCTAAAATGTTCAGAATTTCCGCGGCTTTCTCCAGGGTAATATTTCCTTGAGAAAACGTCGTTAGTCTATCAAAAATAGAAAGGGCATCTCGTAGGGCTCCGTCTGCTTTTTGAGCGATTAAATAAAGAGCGTCTTCTTCGTAGGAAACGTTTTCTTTCTCTGCAATGCCTTTTAAATGCGATTGGATGTCTTCAATCGTAATTCTCTTAAAATCGTAAATCTGGCAACGGGATAAGATCGTAGGGATGATCTTATGTTTTTCGGTCGTGGCTAAAATGAAAATGGCGTGCGCAGGCGGTTCTTCAAGCGTTTTCAAAAACGCATTGAACGCCGCTTGTGAAAGCATGTGCACCTCGTCAATAATATACACTTTGTATTTCCCTACTTGGGGAGCGTAGCGTACCTGATCCGTGAGTTCTCGAATGCCGTCTACTGAGTTATTGGAAGCGGCATCCAATTCATGAATATTGTAGGCGAATCCGTCTTGGGAGACCGAGCCGTCCTTTTCATTGATTTTTCGAGCTAGGATTCTTGCGCACGTGGTCTTTCCGACTCCTCTAGGTCCGCAGAAAAGCAGTGCCTGAGGCATTTGGTTGGTTTCCACCGCGTGCTCCAAAGTATCGGTCACGTGCGACTGTCCGACTACAGTATCAAACTCTAGTGGGCGGTATTTACGGGCGGATACGATGAAATTTTCCATTCTTCAAAAATAGAGAATTTTCTGGCAATAAAACAAACTTTGTCAAAGTTATTGCGAACTTTCTAAAGGGCAAATTCATCTCCAGAGTCCCTCCTCTTTTTGGGTACAAGTCGCTTCTTGAATTTAAGCAAAGGGAAGTGCAGTTTTTGGAAATAGCCCCGTCTTTAAGACCCAGTGCCTTTCCGATTCTCTCTTTTATAGTCCTGGAATCATAAAGAATCTTTGAGATTCGAATGAATTCCAAAGAGCCCTTTTTTTCTATTTGTTAGAAAAAAAGTATTTTTAAGAAAAAAAAGATATGGAACTACTCACTTTAAAAACATACAACACGGAAAGCGAAGCCTGGCTTGTGGCTTCTTTCCTTGAATTCCATCAGGTCCCTTGCTTTATCAACAATAATTTCATCTCCACTGTCTATCCCGTCTTCAATAGTACCATTGGCGGTACCGAGCTAAAAATCAGGCGCGAGGATTTAGAAAAGGCTCTAGTTCTCTTAGAAGAGTATGAGAGGAAAAATAACGATGACGATGCAGCAGAAGATCAGAACGAGCATGAGGGCTTAAATGAATCTTAAATTGTGAATTAAGCTACAGGTACCTATTTAAGGATATCCAAAAAGCTTATTTGCTAAATAGCCGTGAGTATACCTATCCATTTCAATTTATTTCGTTTTTTTTTAAATCGTATTCGATACAATCCAATAAGGCGTATCCTAACCAAAAGAGAAAAGCCGTCCCAGAATTAAGGGACGGCTTTTCAATTGGTAATTCGTTTGAATGCTCTTTGTTAGAGTTCTAAGACTCTTACATCAATACGACGGTTTAGAGCCCTGCACTCGTCAGTGTCGTTTTCAGGACACATAGGATGAAGAGATCCGTATCCTTCCGCTTCTAAGTTCGCAGCCGGTATTCCAAGTTCTAATAACTTAAGTTTTACGTTTTGGGCGCGAAGTTCCGATAAGTTTTTGTTATTGGTTTCGTTCCCTGTGTTATCCGTATACCCGCCAATTTTAATTTTCATTGAAGGATTTGCTTTAAGGATTTTGGCTAGTGCCGAAAGGTTGTCTTGTGATCCTGGTAAAAGATCGCTGCTCCCTGAGACAAAATGCAAATTCTCCACAGTGAACCACTCGTTCTCATTTAATAGAGTCTTGTCTTTCTTTTCATGACGCTGGTACAAGTAATTCATTTGACTAAAGGATCTCAGTTGAACGGTCTCTCCGTTAGAAAGTTTAATTTCTTTCATTTCTCCCAGATCATAGACAAACTCTCCGTCGGCATTTAGTTCTCCTAAACTCTGAGGAGCCTCCGCTTGCGCGTCTCCAAATGCGAGATCAGAAGGTAAAACCGCTCCGCTCGCAAGCGTAAGACGATTTAGACTTTCCATTCTTTCTTTTTCAATCTTTTCATGGTGCACCGAGGATAGTGTAGGCGCAATCACAAGAGAAACAATACTCATGAGTTTAATAAGGATGTTCATAGAAGGTCCCGAAGTATCTTTGAAGGGATCCCCAACGGTATCTCCTGTGACAGAGGCTTTGTGAGGATCAGATCCTTTGTAATGCATTTCTCCGTTTATATCCACTCCGGATTCAAAGGATTTCTTAGCGTTGTCCCAAGCACCTCCCGCGTTGTTTTGGAACATTCCCATAAGCACTCCACTTACGGTGGCTCCTGCTAAGAATCCTCCTAAAACTTCAGGGCCGAAAATAAACCCGACCAAGATTGGCGAAATAAGCGCCACAGCTCCAGGTAAAAGCATTTTACGAATGGAAGCGTCCGTAGAAATCGCAACGCATTTTTCATATTCCGGTTCTGCTGTTCCTTCCAAAATTCCTGGAATTTCTCTGAACTGTCTTCTTACTTCCTCCACCATGGCCATGGCCGCTTGCCCTACCGCGGTAATGGCAAGAGAAGAGAAAATAAACGGAATCATTGCTCCAATTAAGAGCCCTGCAAGGACGTCTGCTTTGTAGATGTTAATCCCATCAATTCCTGCAATTCCGACAAAGGCAGCAAAGAGGGCAAGCGCGGTTAAAGCAGCCGATGCAATCGCAAATCCTTTTCCGCTTGCAGCCGTGGTGTTTCCGACCGCATCTAAAATGTCGGTTCTTTGTCTTACTTCTTTTGGAAGTTCACTCATTTCTGCAATTCCTCCTGCGTTGTCTGCAATGGGACCAAAGGCATCAATCGCAAGTTGCATGGCCGTGGTGGCCATCATCCCTGCGGCTGCAATAGCAACTCCGTAGAGTCCTGCGCATAGGTAAGAACCCCAGATTCCTCCTGCTAATACTAAGATAGGAAGTAGTGTGGATTCCATTCCAATGGCCAGACCTCCAATAATGTTGGTGGCGTGTCCTGTCGAAGATTGCTTCACAATGCTTTTGACCGGTCTTTTGCCCATGGCGGTATAATATTCCGTGATGATACTCATGAGAGTCCCTACGATTAACCCTACCATTACAGCTCCAAAGACGCCCATTTTGGTAAAGACAAAGCCTCGAAGCTCCATCGTGTCCGGAAGAAGGTATTGAGTTAAGAAATAAGTCACTATGGCGGTTAAAATGATACTGCCCCAGTTTCCAAAATTAAGTGCATTTTGAACTTTGCTCGTGGTTTCTTCTCCGTCGTCATTGATTTTCACAAACAGAGTTCCCACGATGGAGAACACGATTCCGATGCCTGCAATCATCATCGGAAGTAAGATAGGAGCAAATCCTCCAAAATTGTCATTCGAAAGGGTTTCTCTACCGAGAACCATCGTGGCGAGCACGGTGGCTACGTAAGAACCGAATAAATCCGCGCCCATACCGGCTACGTCTCCAACGTTGTCTCCAACGTTATCCGCAATGGTGGCTGGGTTTCTAGGGTCATCCTCTGGAATTCCCGCTTCTACTTTCCCCACAAGGTCAGCGCCCACGTCGGCTGCCTTGGTATAGATTCCACCTCCTACTCTTGCGAACAGGGCAATGGATTCCGCTCCAAGTGAGAATCCCATCAGGATCTCCAGCGTGCGCTCCATCTCCACAGAGTCGGTCGCCGCTCCAGGAGCAAAAATTTGTTTGATGATTAAATAAAGGGCACCCAGTCCTAAAACGGCAAGTCCTGCCACTCCCATTCCCATCACAGAGCCTCCTGCAAAGGAAACCTTAAGGGCTTTGGAAAGAGACGTTTTTGCAGCCTCGGCCGTTCGAACGTTGGCTTTGGTCGCGATTTTCATTCCGATGAAACCGGCAGCGGCACTAAAAATAGCCCCTGCCACAAAGGAAAGTCCAATGCTCCAATGCGATTTTTCGTGGCTTAGGCCCATCAGGGCCAAAAGAACGGCTACGATGATTACAAAATACCCCATAACGCGGTATTCTGCCTTAAGGAAGGCCATGGCCCCATCGGCAATGTGGCCACTAATTAGACGCATCCTCTCATTACCGGCGTCTTGCTTACTCACCCATCGACTCTGCAAGAAGGTATACACCAACGCGACGAGCCCTAATAGGGGAACTAAAATGAATAAATCCATAGAAAAATATTTTGTTAATAAGAGTTAAATATAGGAAAAATCTCAGCCGCTGTATCACTCCCACCCGAAATACTTATAAAAAAAGCAGAATTCCTGTGGAATTCTGCCCTTATTATTCATTAATGAGTCTATTTATAGCCCCCTCTATCCACCAAATTTATTGGCGTAATCTCTTTTAGAAGCTTCGATCACTTCCTTGGCATGCTCTGCTCCGTAGACATCGTCGATTCTACATTTTGCAGGTTCGTCCGGAAGATTTTTGTACGTAAGAAAATAGTGTTTTAATCTTCTCACTTCCGCTTGGGGAAGCTCAGAAATATCTCTGAAATGCCCAAAAGCGTGGTCACCTACCATAACGGCTACAATTTTATCGTCTGCTTCTCCTTTGTCAATCATTTTAAATCCTCCGATCGGAATCGCTTCCATTAAGAGTCCTCCTGACAAAATATTGTGAGAAGAAAGAACGCAGATATCCAGGGGATCTAAATCTCCCTCCGCTACGTCTGTCGATCCATTGGCGATCGCAAGGTTTTTCACTTCGTCGTGACAGTAAGTCCTAGGAATGAAACCGTATAGAGCTGGGATAATATTTGAAAATTGTTGCGGTCGGTCTACCTTTAAAAATCCGCTTTGTTTGTCAATCTCGTACTTAATTGTGTCACTGGGCACAATTTCAATGAAAACATTCACAACATTCGGAGAGTTCTCTCCTGCGGATATTCCGTGCCATGGATGCGCCTTAAAATTTGGAATCATGTTTAATCTGTTATTTAAATCTTGAATAACTTAAGTTCTCTTGCATTTTCAACTTCCTTTGCCCTCAAGCAAAGAGACAAAAAACCTGCAAAACAGGCTTTCGTACCTAGCGAAAATTTAACGGCGCAAAATTACGAATAATATCGTAATAAAACTCTGATTTTACCAAAGACTTCGGGGCTAAAGAATCATCCCGTCTTTCATTACGAGTTTACGGTCTGTAATGTCAGCCAAATTGGGATTGTGCGTGACAATGACAAAGGTTTGTTTGTAACGGTCTCTTAAATCAAAAAAGAGTTGATGCAAATCGTCTGCGTTTTTAGAATCTAAATTTCCAGTGGGTTCATCGGCGTAGATGATCTTAGGAGAATTTATAAGGGCTCTTGCGACGGCGGCTCTTTGCGCCTCCCCTCCGGACATTTGGTTCGGCTTGTGGTGAATTCGGTCAATAATATTGAGCTCCTCGAAGAGTTGATAGGCTTTTTGAAGACTTTCTTTTTCGTTTTTCCCACAGATTCGAGTAGGCAAAAGAACATTTTCTAATGCGCTAAATTCAGGAAGTAACTGATGGTACTGAAACACGAACCCAATGTTCTCGTTTCGAAATCGACTAAGCTCTTTGTCGTTCATGGAAATGAACGACTGCCCGTCAATGGTGATTTCTGTATCAAAGCCTTTGGGATTGGTAGATGCATCCAGAGTCCCTAAAATTTGCAGTAAGGTAGATTTTCCGGCGCCGGACTCCCCTACAATGGAAACGACTTCTGCTTTTTTGATGTGAAGGTCCACTCCTTTTAGGACCTCTAAATCCCCGTAGGATTTGTGAATGTTTCTCGCTTTGATCATGGGTCAAAAATATCACTAATTTTTCAATTAAAGAAAAAACCCTTTTAGAATCTGTGCTCTAAAAGGGTTTTCTATTTTCTCCTTATCGAATCTTGCCTTAAAGTAAGATGGACATCGGTTGTTCTAAATACTGTCTTAGGGTTTGAAGGAACTCGGCTCCCGTCGCTCCATCGACCACTCTATGGTCGCATGCAAGGGAAAGTTTCATCATGTTTCCTACGACGATTTGTCCGTCTTTTACAATCGGTTTTTCCACAATCGCTCCTACAGAAAGAATCGCAGAATTCGGTTGGTTGATAATGGAAGTAAAGGTATCAATTCCAAACATTCCTAAGTTCGAAATAGAGAAGGTAGAACCTTCCATTTCGTTTGCTTTAAGTCCTTTGTTTCTTGCGCGACCGGCCATGTCTTTCACAGAAGAAGAAATCTGCGTGTAGTTCATTTGGTCCGCGTTCTTAAGAACCGGTACAACCAGTCCGTCTGGAACGGCTACGGCCACTCCCACGTTAATATTTCCGTGGTGTACGATTTTATCCGTCGCCCAAGTCGAATTTACTTGAGGATGTTTTCTTAGCGCCATTGCAGTGGCTTTAATAATCATATCGTTGAAAGAAACTTTCGTATCTGGCAAGGAGTTGATTTCTTTACGAGCTGCAATCGCTTTGTCCATATTAATGTCTACGATCAGATAGTAATGGGGAGCGGTGAATTTGCTCTCCGCAAGTCTTTTCGCGATAATGCTACGAACCGGTGAATTTTTAGTCTCGGTGGTTTCCCCTTGGGTAAACTGCATGGCAGGAGCTGCTGCTGCTTGTGGCGCCGCTGCACTTTCTGCTTTTGCGCTGGAAGGAACAAATTCTTCGATGTCTTTCTTTACAATGCGACCGTTTTCTCCGCTTCCTTTAACTTCGGAGAGAGAAATGCCTTTGTCTTTAGCCATTTTCTTAGCCAGTGGAGACACCGCAATTCGATCGGTAGAACTATTCGAAGTGCGTTCGCTACTTGAAGTTTCTGCTTTTGCAGGTTCTTCTTTTGCTTCTGTGGAAGCCTGAGGCTTCTCTTCTTTTGCAGGTTCACTTTTCACACCTCCAGAAGCCACGATACCCGAAACGTCTGTTCCGGCAGGGCCAATGATGGCAAGGATGCTGTCCACAGGAGAAGCTTCTCCCTCGGCTACTCCTTGGTATAATAAGGCTCCGTCAAACTCCGATTCAAAATCCTGAACGGCTTTGTCGGTTTCAATTTCGGCAAGAAGATCTCCTTCTTTTACCGCATCGCCTACGTTTTTATTCCATTTTGCCACAGTCCCTTCCGACATCGTATCGGAAAGTCTCGGCATGGTGATGATTTCTACGCCCTTTGGAAGTTCTGCGGGCGCAGAAACTTTCGCTTCTTCATTTTTTGGCTCCTGGGTTTTTGATTCCTCTTTCGGGGCCTCGCTTGACGAAGCTTCGCTTCCACCTGCTTTCAAAGAAGAAATGTCTTCTCCCTCTTTTCCCACAATGGCAAGTATAGCATCCACAGGGGCTGCACCTCCCTCTGCAACTCCTACATAAAGTAAGGTTCCGTCCATTTCTGCTTCAAAATCTTGCACCGCTTTGTCGGTTTCAATTTCTGCTAAAATATCTCCTTCCTTTACCGCATCTCCTACCTTCTTGTGCCATTTTGCAACCGTACCCTCCGTCATTGTATCCGAAAGTCGCGGCATTGTAATTACTTCAGCCATAGTCTTTGTATTGTTTAAGATTTAAAGAGTTCTTAAAAGAGGCCGCCTTTTCAAAAAGGTTGCGGTCTTTTACAACTCTTAGATCCGCTTAATTTCTAGTTATTTTCAATTTTATCAATGAACGGGTAATCCTCTTGCGCGTATACATATTCGTATACTTTGTTTGGATCTGGATAAGGAGAATTCTCCATGAATTCGATGCACTCTTCTACAAAAGCGCGCGCTTCGTTGTCCTTCTCTTCAAGTTCTTGTTCGCTTGCCCATCCATTGGAAAGAATTCTTTGTTTGATAAGTTCGATAGGATCGTCCTCTTTGGCCATAGCCACTTCTTCTTTCGTTCTGTAAGGTTCTGCATCCGACATAGAGTGTCCTCTATAACGGTAAGTTCTTGCTTCAATAAAAGTAGGTCCGTCTCCTCTTCTCGCTCTTTCAATCGCTTCGTAGGCCGCTTCCGCTACTTTTTCTGGGTCCATTGCATCGACCGCTAAACAAGGCATTTCATACCCTAGTCCTAATTTAAAGATGTCTTCGTGATTCGCAGTACGTTTCACAGAAGTTCCCATTGCATATTGGTTGTTTTCCACCACGAATACCACCGGAAGTTTCCAGTTCATCGCCATGTTGAACGTTTCATGAAGAGATCCTTGTCTAGAAGCTCCGTCTCCAAAGAAACAAATGTTCACGGCCTTACGGTCAAAGTATTTGTCTGCAAAGGCAATTCCAGCTCCTAAAGGAATCTGGCCCCCTACAATCCCGTGTCCTCCGTAAAAACGGTGCTCTTTGCTAAAGATGTGCATAGATCCACCCATTCCTCCTGAAGTCCCCGTCGCTTTTCCACAAAGTTCCGCAAGGATTCTTTTTGGATCTACGCCCATAGCCATAGGGTGAATGTGACAACGGTAGGCGGTAATCATGCTGTCCTTAGTTAAGTCCATGGCATGGGTAAACCCTGCAGGAATTGCTTCCTGTCCGTTGTACAAGTGTAAAAATCCTCTGATTTTTTGCTTTAAGTATAAAGAGCGGCATTTGTCTTCAAACCGTCTCCACATCGTCATATCGGAGTACCACTTAAGGTAAACTTCTTTAGAAAATTCGTTCATTGTAATTGAAAATATGAGGCAAAAATAAGAAAAATACTTGGTCTTTGTAAGGAGTGAACTTAAAAAAGGCATTTTCAATCTAAAGAAAATAGTTTAAATTTGATTTTACAAATATGAGAATGACTTCTTCCCCTAAAAAAACGGAGCCTTGGTGGATCTATGCCGCAAAATGGATTTCGAATCTATTTAACCCCCTAACCTCGTTAGTACTTTATTTTATTTATTTCGCGACTCAGTTTTTAACATGGCAAGAGGCGATAAAGCAATTCTCACCGATTCTTGGTCTTTTAATTCTTCCCGTGACGGCTTGGATTGTATGGAACGTAAAAACGGGTCGCTACTCCAATATGGACGTCTCAAATCGACTGCAAAGAAAAAGCCTTTATGTGTTTCTCTTACTTGCCCTTCTCACCTATTTGATCGTGACGTATTTTCTATTTGGATCTCTCGACCTAGTCATGGTTTTTCTTCTCGTTCTCATGCTCCTGATGCAAATTAGTAATTATTGGATCAAGAGCTCGATGCATACCGCTTTTAATGTCTTTGCTGCGGCTTTGTTTTTTACGATAAACCCTGTGGTGGGAATCGCCTGGCTAGGCCTAGCGGCTCTAGTCGGCGTTAGCCGTGTCGTTTTAAAACGACATAGCGTAAAAGAAGTGCTCTTTGGCTCAGGCATTGCCCTTGTGGTTAGTATTTGCTATCTTTATTTTCACATTCAAACCCAATCCGTATTGCCCCTATGAAATTAAGTCCACTTACCACTGCGGAAGAGCAGCTCATGCACGTAATTTGGCCTCTTGAGAGTCCTTATCTTCGCGATATCATGGAGGCTCTTCCCGAGCCCAAGTCTCATCAAAACACCGTCTCGACTTACCTTAAGATTTTAATTGAAAAGGATTATTTGCGAACAGAGAAGGAAGGTCGAATCTTTCGCTACATCGCAAGAGTGGACAAAGAAACCTACCTAAAGGAGAAACTGAAGAATCTTGCCAAGGAATTCTTTGACGGGTCTCTAGAGGCACTCCGCGAATATATGAACCCGAGTTCCTCCTCTTTAGGAAGAACTACAGTCTCGGGTACGAGGGAACCTGCAAAGGAGGCTGCACCTACTGAATCTACGCTAGTGGAAACCCAAGGGACCCAAAAAGCTTCAGTTAAAAAGTCACCTCGCAAAAAATACGAGGAGCAAATCGCAGCTTTTGTCTCTGGACTAGAGAAAGTCAATAAGAAAAAAGGGAAAAAGAGCAAGAGCAAAAAAAGCGACTCAAAGCCCTCTAAAAAGAAAGGCAAAAAAGAGAAAAAAGAAAAAGGCTCCAAAGGAAAATAGCGTCTCTTGTTTCAAAGTCTCAAACACCCGTCTTTAAAGAATTTCATTTCTAAGCTAATCTCCGAAACTTCTAAATCGAATAAAAATGAACACAAAATTTCAAATGCTGTTCTTCCATGCAAAAGATCTGGTTCGAAGCAGTCCACTGATTCTGCTCATGTCGCTTATTGCAGGGATAAGCTCTGTGGTCGCTATTGAAAACGAGAAAGAGTCGTGGGCCTTTTCTTACACGGTGCTTGCCTTCGTAGCCTGCCTAGGAATCTCCTTGTTTTTCGCTTTAAAAATGGCTGCAGAACGCTATTCTAAGAAAGTTTTGCTCTACAGCATTGGCTTTTTAACTCTGGTGGGTCTCTACTTATTTCTCCCGAAAACAGAGAAAGAATTTGGTCCTCCCGATGCTTTTCTTTTAGCCGGACTTTTTCTACTTTCTCATTTGCTAGTATCGTTTGTGGCTTACCTTCAAGAAAAGGAGTCTAAATCCTTTTGGTTTTACAACAAACAACTTTTTTTAAATGTCTTTTTAACGGGGGTATTTACTTTTGTTTTGGTCGGTGGGGTGATGCTCGCGATTTTGTCTGTTGACAAACTCTTTGAGCTGAACTTTGATGACTCGCTCTACCCTAAGATCTTCCTTTTTCTATCGATTACCGGAAGTACCTTTATCTTCCTTCTATTTGGTTCTGGAGGAATTCAGGAGCTGGAAAAACCGACCCCTTACCCTCCCGCTCTCAAATTCTTTACTCAACTTATATTAATTCCTCTTCTCCTGATTTATGTGATGATTCTGTATCTCTACGCCTCAAAAATTTTAATTCAGTGGGAACTTCCTAGAGGATGGGTGTCGTATCTCATCTTAATTTATGCTTGTGTAGGACAACTCGCTTTGCTTCTCGTGCATCCCTTAAAGAACGACCTAGCAAAGTCCTGGGTGAAAATTTTCAGTCGTATCTTTTACTTCTCGTTAATTCCACTCTTAGTTCTTCTTTTCGTAGCCCTTTTTACCAGAATTCTAGAATACGGATACACAGAACCTCGGTATTTCCTTTTGATTCTCTCCCTTTGGCTTACCAGCGTGGTTGGGTATTTTTGCATAAAGGAAAATGCCTCGATTAAATTCATTCCACTTTCCCTTTTTGCCTTTGGAGCTTTCGCCCTATTTATGCCGTATCTAAATGCTTTTTCAAGTGCCAAACGAAGTCAGATATCCGAACTTGAAAAGGAATTGTCTGAAGCGAAGGTCTTAAAAGAGGGCAAGATTCAGTTTGATCACAAAATTTCGGATACGCAGAGTGAAAGCATCGCAGACAAATTCTATTTCTTAGCGCAGCGGGGTGAGTGGGCGTCTGTGTCTAAATGGGTTCCGAAGAAACAGATTGAAATTTTAAGTCCCGAAGTCGCCGAAAGTCAATACTGGAACTTCAAATCAAAACTTAAGCATCAATTCACGAATGTTTCGAATACAAAGCCTAACGATCTAGAAAAGAGCTTTACCCTCGATATTGAATCTCAGCTCGTAAAGACGAGTGGATTTGACTACGCCTATTCTTTTAAGGTTCCCACACAGGTTAGTCTTCCTTTAGACAGGGATCAATTGGATATTTCCTACAGTCCGTATGCAAACAGTCCTTCTCTACTATTTACTCTAAAGTTAGAAAACGGAAAAACGGTTTCTAAGGATCTTCTCCCTACTCTACAAAATTTGGCCCAGCCCTATAAAAATCAGGGAGGTACCATCTCCTCGGGACCCATCAGTAGCGAGTTTTCTTTAGCAGATTACAAGTTTGAATTGCATTTTCAAACTCTATCTGCTCGAGCGACGGGGACCAAGGGATCGGAGTGGGTCCTTGATCCTTTAGAATTCACGGTTCTAATTCGAAAGAATTAGCAGAAAATCCGTATTTTTGCAGCTTATAATTTAATTTCAAGCGAGAACATGGTTAAAATCACACTTCCAGACGGAAGCCTAAAAGAATTTGAGAGTAAAGTTACTCCCCTCGAGATTGCAAAGTCCATCAGCGAAGGACTGGCTAGAAACACTATTTCTGCGATCGTAAACGGTCAGCAGGTAGAAGTCTCTACCCCAATCACGACGGATTCTACGGTTCAGCTTTTAACCTGGAATGATCCCATGGGAAAGAAAGCCTTTTGGCATTCTTCCGCCCACTTACTGGCTCAAGCCATTCTTGCTTTTTATCCGGAAGCGAAACTTACCATTGGACCTGCGATCGAGAATGGATTCTATTACGACGTAGACTTTGGAGAAGAAGTTTTAAGCGAAAAAGACTTTGAAAAAATTGAAAAGAAAATGCTTGAAAATGCCAAGCAGAATTCTACTTTCAAACTCTACGCAGTTTCAAAAGCAGAGGCTTTAGAAGCCTACGCTGACAACCCTTTCAAAACCGAATTAATCTCCAATCTAAACGACGGAGAAATTACCTTTGTAACCCATGCGGATTTCACAGACCTTTGTCGTGGGGGACACATCCCCTCCACAGGCATTGTGAAAGCGGTGAAGGTTCTTAATGCAGCGGGTGCCTATTGGAGAGGAGACGAAAAGAATCCTCAGCTTACCCGCGTCTATGGGATTTCCTTCCCGAAACAAAAAGAACTTACGGAGTATCTTGAGCGTTTAGAGGAAGCCAAAAGAAGAGACCACAGAAAACTTGGGAAAGAACTAGGCATCTTTGCCTTCTCTGAAAAAGTAGGTGCAGGTCTTCCTCTATGGCTACCTAAAGGGGCCGCGCTTCGCAAAAAATTAGAAAACTTCCTTTCTGAGGCTCAAAAAAAGGCAGGCTATGAGTTTGTCATGACACCTCATATTGGGAATGTAGAACTCTACAAAACCTCAGGTCACTTTCAGAAATACGGGGCGGACAGTTTCCAAACCATTAAAACTCCAAACGAGGGAGAAGAGTTCATGCTCAAACCAATGAACTGCCCTCACCACTGCGAAATATACAAGGTAGGCCAATGGTCGTACAGAGATTTACCCAAACGTTTTGCAGAGTTTGGAACCGTATACCGCTACGAACAAAGTGGCGAGCTTCACGGGCTTACAAGAGTAAGAGGATTTACTCAGGACGATGCTCACTTATTCTGTACACCGGATCAACTTTTAACCGAATTTGAAGGCGTGATTGATCTTGTGATGTACGTGTTTAAAAACTTAGGGTTTGAAGATTTTGTAACTCAGGTCTCGCTTCGCGATCCTGAGAACAAAGAAAAGTACATCGGATCCGATGAAAACTGGGAAAAAGCAGAAACCGCGATTATCACTGCGGCTAAAAATAAAAACTTGACCACCGTAGTGGAATACGGAGAAGCCGCCTTTTACGGACCGAAGCTTGACTTCATGGTAAAGGATGCTCTAGGTAGACGCTGGCAGTTAGGAACCATCCAGGTGGATTACAACCTTCCGGAACGTTTTGATCTAACTTACATTGGAAACGACGGCGAGAAACACAGACCGGTGATGATTCACCGTGCTCCTTTCGGATCCATGGAAAGATTCATCGCCATTCTACTCGAAAATACGGCAGGAGACTTCCCACTGTGGCTTTCTCCAGACCAATTCATTCTGCTTCCAATCTCAGAAAAATACGTGGAATATGCAGAAAAAGTTTCACAATTACTAGAAAATCACGATATTAGCGGCCTAATTGACAAACGAAACGAAAAGACAGGCAAAAAGATACGTGATGCGGAACTCGCGAAGCAACCTTTTATGCTCGTCGTAGGGGAAAGCGAAGCCCAAGCAGGAACCGTTTCTGTTCGTCGTCGTGGCGAAGGAGACCTTGGAACTATGACGGTGGAAGAGTTCATCAATTACTTTAAAAAAGCAGCTGAATTTAATGCTGAATTTGGACAGAAAGCCTAAGCGCTTTGGTTCACAAAAATAGAATATAACTTAAAATTTACTACAATAGCACAGAAATTTCATTACAGAGGTAGAGGCCCACAGAGACGTCCCCAAGAGGACGCTCACCAGATTAACGACAAGATCCGCGCAAGGGAAGTTCGTTTAGTGGGCGAAAACGTAGAACCGGGAGTATATCCTCTAGCGAAGGCTCAGGCCATGGCTAGAGAACTCGAACTCGACTTGGTGGTCATCTCCGACAAACAAGAACCGTTCATTGCCCGAATATTAGAATACAAAAAGTTTCTCTACGAACAAAAAAAGAAACAAAAAGAACTAAAAGCGAAGCAGGTAAAAGTGACTGTGAAAGAAGTCCGTTTTGGACCTCAAACCGACGAGCACGATTACGAGTTCAAAAAGAAACATGCTGAGAAGTTTTTAGAAGAAGGTTCTAAATTAAAAACCTACGTATTTTTCAAAGGACGTTCCATCATTCACAAAGACCAAGGAGAAATTCTTCTTCTTCGTTTGGCCCAAGATTTAGAGCACGTGGGAAAAGTAGACCAGATGCCTAAATTAGAAGGAAAACGGATGATTATGATGATGAGTCCTAAGAAACCTGCCAAATAAATCTTCTTAATTACGAAAGGGCAAACAAAGAGATTTCGATTCGAGGTCTCTTTTTCCCATGGTATCGCCAGTGGTATCAAAATATTTCGTAATTTTGCAAACTCAATATTGATAACAACAAATACTAAGCAAATGCCAAAATTAAAAACGAAATCAGGTGCTAAGAAGCGTTTTGCTCTTACCGGAACCGGAAAGATCAAAAGAAAGAATGCTTACAAAAGCCACATCTTAACAAAAAAAGAAACGAAGCAAAAGAGAAATCTTACGCAAACGTCTTATGTTGCGTCTGTGGATGAGAAAAGCGTGAAACGTCAATTAGCCATTAAGTAGTTTTTATATAACCCTTTTTAGGTTTATAAGAATTATCCAATTCAAAATTTTAACCCTGAAACGGAGCAAATAAGCGCAATGAAATAGTTTGCCGCCCTTTTCAAAAAAACAACAATTTAATTATGCCAAGATCAGTAAACGCCGTGGCTTCTAGAGCCCGCAGAAAAAAAGTGATGAAACTGGCTAAAGGTTTTTTCGGTAGAAGAAAAAACGTTTGGACAGTCGCTAAAAACGCCGTGGAAAAAGCGATGCAATACGCTTACCGTGGTAGAAAAGAGAAGAAAAGAAATTTCAGAGCCCTTTGGATTACCAGAATTAACGCTGGAGCGAGAGAGCACGGGATGTCATACTCTCAATTTATGGGAGCTCTTAAAAAGAACAACATTGAACTAAACAGAAAAGTTCTTGCTGATTTAGCAATGAACCACCCTGAAGCGTTCAAAGCTGTTGTAGATCAAGTAAAATAAATGTAAAATTTTGTTATCAATAGAGAATCCTGAACTTTTAGTTCAGGATTTTTTTTGTTCTTTTCTGTGACCTCTTTTGCCATTACTCTCTCCTACTTCCCATGACTACTTCTTTAAGCATCTCTTAGAAATGCTTACTTTTGCACAAGCATGAACGAAAAACACATTGTGATCATTGGCGCAGGACCTGCAGGACTTATGGCCGCTTACCAACTTGCCCTTCAGGGTAAAAAAGTCCATGTGTATGAGCAAAACAAGGCCGCTGCACGCAAGTTTCTTGTGGCAGGAAAAGGAGGCTTCAATTTGACACATTCTGAACCGATAGACTCTTTTGTCACCCAATACGACCGCCTTGAAATGCAAGAGATCGTGAAAGACTTTGACAATGACCAAGTCACGCAGTGGCTTGGCGAGATTGGAATCTCAACGTATGTAGGGAGTTCAGGCAAAATTTTTCCCACCAAAAACTTTAAACCCATTGAGGTTCTAAACGCTTGGTTAGAAAAACTAAGTTCACTTGGTGTCCAGATTCATTACGAGCATCGATTTGTAAGTTTTGAGAACTCTAAAGTATACTTCGAGAACAAAGGGAAACAAACGATCGTAGAGTTTAGCCATCTTGTTTTAGCCTTAGGAGGAGGCTCTTGGAAGAAGACCGGTTCTAATGCCCAGTGGATTTCTTTTCTGAAGGAAAAAAAGATTGAAATCATCCCGCTTGAGTCTGCAAACTCCGGGTATGAAACGAAAGCTACGTTTCATACCCTCCAAGGTCAGTATTTGAAGAACACGAAGGTTTCTTTTGAATCCACCTCAAAAATCGGGGAACTTGTATTTACAAAATACGGCATTGAAGGAAGTTCTATTTACTATATGAATCGCTTTACAAGGCACCGAGAATTTCCACTCGTTCTTACTCTTGATTTAAAACCGAGTGTATCCGAATCCGAAATCTTAAACCTGTTAAAAGAGGCGCCCAAGATGAGTCCCATTCTTAAAAGAGAATTAAAACTATCCACAACCGCTCTTAATCTTTTAAAGACGCTTGATAAAACAAGTTATCTAGATCCCGTAATTCTGACAAAACACATTAAAAGTTTTCCAGTAGAAGTTCTTGGCTATCGACCGATCGACGAAGTGATCTCTACCTCAGGAGGCGTGGCCTTTTCTTCCTTAGCGCCTACGTTAGAATTGAAAGAGTTTGCTTCTGTGTACTGCGCAGGAGAAATGCTAGATTGGGAAGCGCCCACAGGGGGCTACTTATTGCAGGGTTGTTTCAGTTCAGGGGCTCGAGTAGCGAAGTCTATTTTAGCGAATGCAAAGAGCAAAACGCAAGACCTTCCTTAGGACTCAAGAACTTCCTGATAGACCTCGAACATTTGAGAAGCAATGGTCTCATCACAGAACTTTTGAACATATTCAAATCCTTTTTCTGCTCGCAATTTCCTTTCCGATTCCAGACTCCACAAATAGCGAAGCTTGGCTGCAATGTCTTTGCTGCTGTACGGGTCTACATAAAGAGAATGAGGGCCTCCGGCCTCTTGTAGGCAACTGTTGTTGCTTGTGATCACGGGGGTTCCGCTATAGAGGGCTTCGATGACAGGAATGCCAAACCCTTCATAAAAACTTGGATACACAAACACGCTTGCGAGACGATAAATACAGGCTAAATCCTCCATGGTTACGCCCGTTAGAAAATGAACCCTGTCTTCTAGTCCATAACGCTTTATCGCTTTTTGAACCTTTTTTTGGTACGCAGTGGGTTTTCCTACCACGATAAGCGGTATCTCGATTTCTTTAAGTTCTTTAAGGGCCTCGATGACACCTAAAAGGTTCTTTCGCTCTTCAATCGTTCCTACGCTCAGTAGAAACTCTCTAGGTAGCTTGTATTTTTCTTGAATGCTATCTAGAATCTGTAGTGGGATATCACATTTGAATGCCTTGTGGCATCCTTGATAGACCACCCGTACTTTTTGGGAATCCACCGGTAGATAATAAAGAATATCCGTTTTGGTTTGGTTGGAGATCGCAATGATTAAATCGGCCTGCTCTGCTGCTTTTTTAAATTTCCAATAATGAATTTTTCGATCGAAGAAGGAATAATACTGAGGGAATTTTAGAAAGATAAGATCGTGTATGGTCACCACCTTTTTGATGGGCTCCTTCTCCCATCGAATCGGGAGTTCTCCAGAAAGTCCATGGAAGAGATCCGCTTTTTCTCGCTGGGCTAATTTGCCCATCAGAAATAGCCTTGCGAGCTTTCCGTTTCCAATGGATCTAAATTCTACTTTGGAGTTACCAAGAATTTCCGCTCCTCGTGCGGAAATGGATTTACCATACAAGAGATAGCGATTTTCCTTGGGCGTACGGGCAAGAATTCGGATGAGATCTCGAGAATAGTTTCCAAGACCGGAAGCGTTATGAAAAAATCGTTTCGCGTCGTAGGCAATTTTCATTTTCTTTCGAACAAAATAGAATTAGTCCACAAATAACGTAAAAAAAAGTGGATACTTTCAAGAAAAGCACCCACTTTACTCTATAAGCTTGGGTCTGTTAAACAGACACGTTGTTTTCTCTTAAAGCGTCGTTAAGCGAAGTCTTCTTATCGGTTGATTCTTTTCTCTGGCCAATAATAAGTGCACAAGGCACGTGGTAATCTCCCGCTTCAAATGTTTTGGTGTAACTTCCTGGAATTACAACCGAACGTGCAGGAATTCGTCCTTTATACTCGACGGGATCGTCTCCGGTTACGTCAATAATTTTAGTAGAGGCCGTTAGAACCACATTGGCTCCTAAAACCGCTTCCCTCTCTACGTGAACTCCTTCCACGACGATGCAGCGAGATCCAACGAAACAATCGTCTTCAATGATAACAGGTGCTGCTTGAAGCGGTTCAAGAACGCCTCCAATTCCCACACCACCACTTAGGTGTACGTTTTTACCAATCTGTGCGCAGCTTCCTACCGTTGCCCAAGTATCGACCATGGTTCCGGAATCTACATACGCACCAATGTTAATATAAGAAGGCATCATAATGACTCCAGAGGCTACATAAGCTCCTTCTCTAGCAATTGCATGAGGAACGACTCTCACCCCTTTTTCTGCGTAATTTTTTTTGAGTGGAATTTTATCGTGGAATTCAAAAGGTCCCACTTCAATCGTTTCCATGGTTTGAATCGGGAAATACATTACAACTGCTTTTTTCACCCATTCATTCACCTGCCATCCTGTTTCCGTAGGTTCTGCGACACGAAGTTCACCTTTGTCTAATAAAGAAATCACTTCTCTAATTAGCGCCTTACTCTCTTCTTGTTGCAACAAATCGCGGTTATCCCAGATCGATTCGATTCTTTCTTGTAAACTCATTTTAAATTAAGTAATTAATTGAGAACAAAAATAGGGAAAGAAGCTGTGATTAAAAAACCTAGCCTCTTCATTTCTTAAAAAAGGAGCAAATTCAATTGGAAATATGTAGGAAATTTTGAAAGTATAGATTTCTAAAGCACTTTTTGAGCGTGCAAGTAGGCCTTGTTCCAATACGTCTCGTTTAGAGAGGAAATAATAACTCCTTTTGAAGTAGAAGCATGAATAAACTTCACTTCTCCATCGCCACCAATATCGTGCACGATGCCTACGTGGGAAACTCTTGAGCCTCCGCCTGTAGCAAAAAACAATAGATCTCCAGGTTTCACCTGGGTAATCTCAATGGGATCTCCAGTGAGGGCCTGATCCGAAGAGCGTCTTGGCAATTTGTATTCATTCTGTTCAAAAACGACTAGAGTGAAGCCCGAACAATCAAAGCCTGAGGACGTATCCCCTCCGTATTTGTAGGGAGCTCCGAGGTATTTATGCGCATCTTTCAGTAGATCCTCTACCTGAGAAGAATTCTTTCCGGCATATTTTGATTCTAAATGCCTCAGACCACTTGACCTTTCTACCGTTTTCGTAGGTATCTCTCGCTCTACCGGATTATGACCCACGGCGCGAGAAGAAGTACCACACGAAATAGCCACAGAAGCTATTAGGGTAAGTCCAACAAAGGATTTAAGTAGGTTTTCTTTTGGAGCTTGCAAGAGTGTATTCATCACAGAAAGGTTTTTAATTAAAAAAGGAGCAGCAAAATTCCAGTCTCTTTTCTCTACAAATATAGAAAATATATTGAAATATAGATTATACTACAACTATAAATTAACTATACTATAATTAGGTCAAAATTAAAAATATCTATACATTTGAATTCTTTTGCAAATTCATTTATGGCGAAATACAAAAGTTCCATCGAAATCCAGGGCGCTATTGGAGATTTGGTTTACTACCAACTCAATGGCGTAAATGTGGTTCGTCGTAAAAGTGGATTTAACAAAACCTCCTACGAAGAAAAGGAAAGCTATGCAGCGGTTCGCCAGAACAGTTCTGAATTTGGACATTGTTCCAAGTCTGGAAAAATGATAAGAGAAGCCCTTAAGGACTATATGGCCTTTGCTGAGGACAAATATCTATATCAAAAATTTGCAAAGGTAATGACCCTCATCAAAGATCTAGATGCTCTAACTCCGAAAGGAGATCGGCGCGTTTACCGAGGTCTGAAAACGGAACTAGGTAAGACAATGTTACGAGAGTTTGAGTTTGGAAAGATGCCTCGACCCAAGGGATCCCTAAAGATTTCAAAAGATCTTTTTGAAACCTCCCTTCTTCTCCCCTCTCTTTCAAAATATGAGAACCTTGAACTTATCGCCATCACTGCGAATTTTGAAACCTATCAGACGAAGCTCAAATTTTATGATTTTTCTTTTAAAGAAAAACCCTCTCGATTTGCTTTGGAAAATATTCCCTCAACTGAGCAAGGTGCAGAGCAGACTCTATATTTTGCTGCCCTAAGAAAGAACCAAGACGTTCGCGCCATGGGCTTTGTATTTTAGAACTAGCAAAGTGTACTCTTGCACCTGCATAGAAAAAGAAGCCATCAGTTTTTGCTTCCTTCGCTTGGAAATCCTATAAATTTATACTTTTAACCCCGTCTACTACTCTACTGATCACATATCAAAAGAATCCCTGTTAGTGATATTAGAAATGAAAATGTTTTCATATTATTTTGATTTTTATAACTTAATTCTATATATTGGAATTTAATTTTTAACTTTGCTGTATAAATTCTTTATATGAGGATTGTTGCTATTAAAACAATTAGGGATTTTTATCATCTTCATCCTACTTCCAAAACCGCATTGGAAAGTTGGTATAAAACAAGCAAATCAGCTCAATGGAAAGGATTGAATGATATTAAAAAAGATGTGAACAGTGTAGATTATGTCGGGAACAAAAGGTATGTTTTTAACATTAAGGGAAATGATTTCCGAATGGTTGTCAAAATTCTTTTTACCCCACAAATTATGTACATAAGGTTTATCGGAACACTTAAAGAATAGGATAAAATTGATTGTAAAACGATTTAAAAAAAAATAATATGGTACGGATAAAATCAGAATCCCAGTACAAGATGCTTCTAAAAAAAATAGACGTATTGATTGACATTGTAGATGATGAGACACCTCCAACGGATCCGGATTATATGGAGCTTGACCTTTTGACTGATTTGGTGGAAGAATACGAAACCGAACATTACTCGATTGAACCACCGTCTTTAAATGACGTTATCAAACTCCGTATGTACGAAATGGATATTACACAGGCAAAATTGGCAGAGCTTATTGGTGTAAGTGCTTCCAGAGTCAGCGAATATCTTTCTGGAAAAAGTGAACCTACCTTACAGGTTGCCAAGAATCTACATAAAAAACTAAACATCAATCCGTATATTATACTTCAATAAAAACACAAGGACTATCAAACATACAGTCCTTTTTTAGTGCTATAAATTTCTTGCTTTGCTCTGGTTTTTTTCATGTCTATTGTCTTGATCCAGACCCTCCAAAGACTTATTGGTACGGATTCAGTAGAAAAGGCAGGTTTTGTGCAAATTGGAAGAGACAAAGGGTTTGCCAGTGCACGACAAGAAGAGATTGAAGAATACATATACTAACTAACCTAGCGTACAATGCACGAGAAAAACAAAGAAAAAATTTACAAAATGCCTTTTGCAGTGGTCTACCCGCATTACATTCAAAAAGCGGAGAAGAAAGGACGCACGCAGGCTGAAGTAGATGAGATTATCTTTTGGCTGACTGGCTTTGATAAGAAAACTCTGCAGGTTCATCTTGAGAATAAAACCAGTTTTGAGGAATTCTTTTCTAAAGCAGAAATCCACCCGAATACTTCAAAAATTACAGGTATGATTTGTGGATACCGCGTGGAGGAAATTCAGGAAAAGCTAACTAGAGAAATTCGCTATTTGGATAAACTAATCGATGAATTGGCTAAAGGGAAGGCAATGGAAAAGATTTTAAGATCGTAAGGCTCCCTACCTATAATCGACTAGTAGATATAAGTTGCAAGGCACTGCCTTCAGTTCATTTCTTAGATATGGCTTCCAATGGCGGTTACTTTTTTTTATTATTTCTAAGAACCATTTTGTAAATCGTTGTTTTTACTATCTTTAAGTATTGAATATCATCACTAAGGATATATAATTCAAAGACTTTAATCAACAAAGAAACTGGATTTTTCTATTTAGCCCCTTTTGGCTACATTAATCTCAATCCGTAAAAAATGTAAAAATTTCTTTTGTTATTTCAATTATCATCGTAATATTACAATATCAAAATACATACAATGGGAATTACGAAAACAGATTTATATACGGAAGAGCAAAACAAGCTCGCCACTCTACTCAAGGTCTTGGCTCATCCGGGAAGGATCGCCATCCTACAGTATATCATCAATCAAAAAGCTTGTATTTGCAATGACTTGGTCGATGAACTGGGTTTAGCTCAAGCTACAATTTCACAGCATTTAAAAGAATTAAAAAACATAGGAATCATAAAAGGCTCTGTAGAGGGGAAATCGGTCTGTTATTGTATCGACGAAAAAGTTTGGAAAAAGTTTCAGGAGCAAATCAATGGATTCTTCGACCAAAACGTCGATGTGGATGCGTGTTGTTAGATTCCAATTCATCCACTATACTCTCAATGACCTCTTGATATAAAAAAGTAGCCCTTCAATTATCTTTTATTAAACAGAAATTTAAATTATCATGAAACTATCTGAAATCAAAGCCATTTTACCCACTTTAGAGAATGTGCAATTCAAATTAGAAAATGGAACCTTCGTTCCTGAGCATTTTCATGTCACGGAAGTAGGACAAATTCAAAAGAACTTCATTGACTGTGGTGGCGTCATTAGAAAGGAGAAAACGATCAACTTGCAGCTGTGGAATGCAGATGATTTTGAGCATCGTTTAAAACCGGGCAAGCTGCTAAGCATCATTAATTTGTCAGAAGAAAAATTAGGTATTGAAGATTCCGAGATTGAAGTTGAATACCAAGACGGTACGATCGGAAAATACGATTTGGATTTCGATGGCAATACGTTCATTTTGAAAAACAAATTAACCGCATGCCTTGCTCAGGAGGCTTGTGGAATCCCGACGGAGAAAGTACGCAAAAATTTATCTGAACTTACCGTGAATACAACCTCCAGCTGCTCACCCAATTCAGGCTGCTGTTAATCCACCCTATTCCCATGAACACAAACTTAGAAAAGACAATCCAGCAGCTGCATTTTGAGCAGCTCAGCAGCGCGGAGCGCAGAACTAAATTGCAACCTCTGATTGATTTCATTCAGGAAAAAACAGATGAGAAAAAGGAAATAAACTTAAATTTCATTTGCACTCACAATTCCCGAAGAAGCCATTTGGCGCAAGTTTGGGCGCAAGCCGCGGCCGCACACTTCAAAATTGAAAAAGTGGCCTGCTATTCCGGAGGCACAGAAGAAACGGCCTTATATCCGAAAGTAGTAGAAACCCTTTTAAACCAAGGCTTCGATGCTTTTAAAATTGGGGAAGGCAGTAACCCTGTTTACGCGATAAAATTCGAGGCCAATTCCTTGCCTATCCTAGGGTTTTCTAAAAAGTACGACAGTGCGTTTAATCCGACTTCCTCCTTTGCAGCAATCCTTACCTGTTCGCAGGCCGAAGAGGCTTGTCCCTTTCTTGCAGGGGCAGAAAAAAGGATTGGGATTCCCTTTGAAGATCCTAAAATTTCGGATTCAACTCCAGAGCAATCGCAAGTCTACGCCGATAGAAGTTTGCAGATCGCAAGTGAAATGTTTTATGTCTTTTCAAAAATTAAATAGCGAATGCAACCTAAATTAAAATTTTTAGACCGCTACCTTACACTCTGGATCTTTCTTGCGATGGGCATCGGTATTGGAATCGGTCACTTTTTTCCTGCCGTTTCTCAAATCACGGATTCTTTATCAGTTGGGACCACCAACCTTCCCCTAGCCATTGGACTAATCCTTATGATGTATCCACCCCTGGCTAAGGTAGATTATTCCCTACTGCCCATGGCATTAAAGGATAAAAGAACGATTAGCATTTCTCTACTTCTTAACTGGATTGTAGGACCTATTTTGATGTTTGCCCTTGCGGTCCTTTTCTTGAGAGACGAACCGGATTATATGATAGGTCTTATCCTCATTGGACTAGCCAGATGCATCGCGATGGTGATTGTTTGGAATGATTTAGCAAAGGGCAATCGTGAATACGCGGCGCTCTTAATTGCCTTAAACAGTATTTTCCAAGTGTTTACCTACAGCTTTTTAGTATGGTTGTTTATAAACATACTACCTGGCAAGCTTGGTTTAGGGACATTCGAGGTGAGCGTTTCGATGAGAGAGGTTACGCAGAGTGTACTCATCTATTTAGGAATTCCTTTTGTAGCAGGGTTTGTAAGTCGCTATATTCTTGTTAAGACCAAAGGTATTGAATGGTACAAACGGAAATTCATCCCGAAAATATCGCCTCTAACCTTGTATGCACTGCTTTTTACCATTGTACTCATGTTTAGTCTCAAAGGAGACAAAATAGTAGAATTGCCAATGGATGTGCTTAAGGTAGCCACCCCTTTAATTCTCTACTTTGTACTCATGTTTTTCGTAAGCTTCTGGGTTAACAAATCCCTTGGGCTTCCGTACGATAAAAATGCGTCGATTGCCTTTACGGCTACGGGAAACAATTTCGAATTAGCCATTGCAGTTGCAATCGCCGTCTTCGGAACCCATTCCCCACAAGCTTTTGTAGGGGTCATTGGACCTTTGGTAGAAGTTCCTGTACTAATCGCCCTAGTGAGAGTAAGCCTATGGCTTAAAAAGAAGTATTATCCTACCCCTCAGGAAATAAGAATTGAGAGTGCGAATTCGTTAACCCCTTAGGTCTACTGAGCCTGAGTACCGAATGCTTTGACGCAAAATGGGTTCGTATCGTAATTGTTATCATAGCTATTTATTAAAATTTATTCGCTTTTTTCCATTTCAAAAGTAATGCTCATCCCTTTTGAACCAAATGCGCTCTCTCATTGCAGTTAAAATTGTTTCAAAAAAAGAAGCAGCCCACCACAGACTGCTTCAAAACCACCAAATTTAGTTTGAAAAACTAAGTACTTTGTATGCTGCCTAAAGGGCAGCTTTTTTCCATACCAAATCGGGAATCGCATCCGTACAAGGGTTCTTATTGGGATTGACCAGTATTTGTTTTAAAACTGTGGCAGCCTGTCGTGCGTATTCATGAAATTCTTTTTCAGTTTTCATCGCTGCACTAAGGGCACTTGCTGCACAAAATGTGTAAGCCTGCACTTCTGGATCGTCGTCCGATTTATTTGCAGCCAACGCTTGGTACTTTTCTGCGATCGCCATGTACTTATCATGCTCATCCCCTGAAGTGACTATAGCCGTTGCATTCATCCGTTTTAGTACGGAGGTATCCTGGGTATTAGAAGAGGTAAAATGCAAAGTATTAGGATCGACAATTTCTACGTAATACGTCTTTTGAAATTTATCGTGATAGTACTGGTATTTATTGCCAGCAAGTAGTGTATAGGGAGTCGTTCGATTGGGTTCGTAAACGATAAGTTTACCGCCTTTCAATTCAGCATCTAGGACGTAATTCCCTCCCTCCATAGAAAAGGTTCCTTTCGAGAGACTGGCTTGCGCATGGATTTGACCCATTCCTAGTAGAAAAGAGAATATCAAAATCGTTAAAGTTCTCATGGACACTGAGCTTTTAGAGAGTTGGCTTTTGCGAAATCGTCGGCTTCGTTACAACCGTAGGTTCTAGCAAAAAACTCCCAGTTCTTCTTACAAGTGGCGGAGAGTCGGTTTGGAATTTCAACGGAATTCTCACTTCCAACCGCGCACTTATATCTGTAGGTATAGGTAGAATTGTCCACTTTCTCTTGTTCCACACCGTCGGCAAAATCTTCACCTAGCCAGTCGGCAAAATCACAACGTTCTGCACTTTGCAATACAACGAATGCCAGTGCAAAATTAAATAGCATCTTTAACATAGTTTAAATTTTAAATCGTTAGAAATTTGGACTTAGCTCCCTGACGTCAGGATATAAGAAAAGCCCTGCCTTATATAAACATTCAAATATATCGTTTTCGCATTCTTAGTGAAATACCTAGAAATAGGTATTTTTCAGAAATAAAAAGGCGCGTTTATTGTAGGAAGTATTAAATAAACGATAAAGCTCTACACTTTTTACGTTTTAACCATGAGAAATGGAACAACAAATCGAACGTTAAATCCCTTTGCTTGTGACTTAAACGGGCAATAAAAAAATGTGACGATGCAGATAGAAAAGGCCTTTTGCTTATCATTTTTTAAGCGCAAGATTGTGTGTCAAAGCATTTTATTAATCTATAGAAAGCAAAAAATATGAAATCAATTTGGAACGGTGCCATCGGATTTGGCCTTGTGAACATTCCTGTAAAAATGTACTCTGCAGTAGAAGACAGCAGCCTGGATTTAGATATGCTCGACAAAACAGATCATTCAAACATTAAATTCAAGCGGGTCAACGAAAAGACAGGAAAAGAAGTAAAATGGAAAGACATCACGAAAGGATTTTTGATTAAAGATTCCTATGTGATTTTAGATGAGGAAGATTTTGCAGCTGCAAATCCAGAAAAGTCCAAAACGTTTGCCATTGAAAAATTTGTGAAAGAAGAAGAAATCGATTCTGTACTCTTTGAAGTCCCCTATTTTTTAGAGCCTCAAAAAAATGCAGAGAATGTTTATAACCTTTTGGTTCAGGCTCTATTAAAAACCAAAATGGCGGGGGTTGGAACTTTCGTGATGCGGGAGAAAGAAATCTTTGGTATGATCCGTGTGTATGAAGGAAAGATATTAATCGTGAATCGTCTTCGATTCGCTCAGGAAATCAGAGACTACAAAGAACTCAAAATCCCAAAAGACAAAACTCCAAAAGCCGCCGAATTAAAGATGGCCATTTCCTTAATCAAACAAACTTCAGCCAAATTTGATCCCTCTGAATTTAAGGACAACTACTCTTTGGATTTGATGAAAATCATCAAGAAGAAAGCAAAAGGAAAATCATCGAAAGTAGTGACCGAGAAGAAAGAAGAAACCGGAAAAGTGGTCGATTTAATGGCGCAACTAAAAGCCAGTTTAAAAGGATCCAAAGACAGCAAAGCCTCCTAGAATATGCCTTTAGAAGAATATCATAAAAAGCGAAATTTCTCTCAGACCTCCGAACCTAAGGGCGGTAAGGGAAAGAAGGACGACTCCCTTATTTTTGTCATCCAAAGGCATTCTGCCTCCCGCTTGCATTATGATTTTCGCTTAGAAATGCAGGGCGTTCTGAAGAGTTGGGCTATACCTAAAGGCCCTTCCTTAGATCCACAAGACAAAAGGCTAGCGATGCAAACGGAAGACCATCCCTACAGTTACAAGGATTTTGAAGGATCGATTCCGAAAGGAAACTACGGCGCTGGCGAAGTGGAAATTTGGGACTCAGGAACCTATGAGCCTTTAAATACGAAGAAGGGAAAAAGCAAGGAGGCCTCACTACTTGAAGAACTGCAATCCGGATCCTTAAAGATAAATTTGCACGGACAGAAATTGAAAGGGGAATTTGCCCTTGTGAAAATTAAAAATTCAAAAGAAGGAAATGCCTGGCTTTTAATTAAGCATAACGATACGTTTGCGACGCAGGGATATAATGCAGAAGATTTTGCAGCGAAGGACTCGAAAGTGAGCGAGCGAGAATTGAATCGATCGAGCAAAGGAAAAGCGAGCAAGGTTCAAAAAAAAACGCCCGTTAGGAACTTAAGTTCTGTTTTTACCGCTAGCGAAAGATTCTCTAATTATATTTCCCCCATGCTTGCAGAAACAGGTGAGCGCGCCTTCGATGATAAAAAATGGCTTTTTGAAATCAAATGGGATGGATACCGTGGGATTGCCGATTTACGAGAAGACAAAATAAAACTCTATTCGCGCAATGGAATCTCCTACGCAGCGTCCTTTGAAAAAATAGTCAAGGCATTAGAAGATCAAAAATTCCCTATGGTTTTGGACGGGGAGATTGTAGCTTTCAATGCGGAGGGCAAACCGGAGTTTCAACTCCTTCAAAACAAAGTTGAAAACTCGAAACTCGCCCTTAGCTATCAAGTATTTGATTTGCTTTGGCTCAACGGACATTCTACGCAGAAGCTTTCTCTTATCGAGAGAAAGGAACTTTTAAAAGAAGCCCTGATTGAAAATGAGGTGGTTAAATACTGCGATCATGTAGAAGAAAAAGGCAAAGATTTTTTTAAGCAAGTAGAGACCCTGGGACTCGAAGGAATGATTGCCAAGAAAATGGACAGCCCGTACCTAGAAGGCATTCGTACAGAAGACTGGCTTAAAATCAAATTTCACAAAACACAGGAAGTCCTCATTTGTGGCTATACAGAGCCTAAAGCAGGACGCTCCTATTTTGGTTCCTTGATAATGGGGATTTATGAGAAAGGAGCGCTTTGCTTTTGTGGTCACGTAGGTACGGGGTTTAAAGACGACACGTTAAAGAATTTAAGGGAAGTCTTTAGACCGCTTGAAACGGACGAGTGTCCTTTTGAAGAAGTACCGAAAACCAATGGCAAACCTACTTGGCTTCGCCCCGAACTTATTTGCGAGATTAAATTCACAGAAAAAACGAAGAAGGGAATCTTCCGCCATCCGGTTTACTTAGGCATCCGAGCGGACAAGGATCTTGAAGATTTAGAAGAATTTGAGTATTCGAATGCAAGGACAAGTAAACTCTTGGAAGGAACGAAATCAAAGAGAGAAGTAAAACTTACCAATCAAAAGAAAATCTATTTTCCAGAAAGTGGCATTACCAAAGGCGATTTGATTGCCTATTACCAATCGGTGGCGGAGTATATTTTGCCTCATTTGAAGCATCGGCCTCAATCGCTCAACCGATTTCCAAATGGCATTGAAGAATTAAACTTTTACCATAAAGATGCGGGTAAGGAGGCGCCCACGTGGATGGACAAGGTCTCTATTTTCTCGGAGTCTAACGATAAGGACAATCTGTATCTGATAGGCAACACAAAAGAAGACTTAGCCTATCTAAACAATTTAGGATGCATTGATTTAAATCCTTGGAATTCGACTGTGGATCATTTGCATAACCCTACGTGGTTAGCACTCGATTTAGATCCCTCTGAGAACAATACGTTCGAGCACGTGATTGAAACCGCCTTGGCGGTAAAAGAAGTGCTTGATCTTTCAAAGGTGAAAGGCTACGCTAAAACCTCAGGAAGTTCGGGCATTCACATCTATTTGCCTATGGAAGCAAAGTACACGTTTGAACAAGTGAAAAACTTCGCCCATATCCTCATGCAGAAAGTAAATGAGCTCCTCCCCGAACTTACCACACTAGAAAGAAATTTGAAAAAACGAGGCAAAGAAAAAATCTATTTAGACTACTTGCAGAACCGATTCGGACAGACTTTGGCTAGCGTCTATAGTGTTCGTCCCAAACCCCATGCACCTGTGTCTATGCCCCTCAATTGGAACGAAGTAAAATCAGGATTAAGCCCTACCGATTTTACGATTCACAGCGCACTTGAGAGAATTAAAAAGAAGGGAGATCTGTTTAAACCTGTACTCGGAGAAGGAATCGATCTATTGGATGCCTTAGAAAACCTAAGCCCAAAGGGTTAGAATTACCCGTTGAATTAAATAAAAACACAAAGTATGATAGAAGCTAGCGAATACACTTTTGATCTTCAAAAAATGTTTTTTGGAGATTTTGGAATCCAGATTTATCTCGAAATCATTTTGAGAGTGTTTGTCATTATGACCTATACCATTTTAATGATTCGATGGATTGGAAAGCGTGTGGTGGGTGGTATTGGGAGTACGGATATCCTACTCATTGTCGCAATGGGAAGTTCTGTGGGGGATGCCACCTTTTATCCTTCCATTCCTTTAGCGGTCTCCCTTTCGGTCATTACGCTCATTGCGCTTTTTCAAAAAATTTACGTTTCGATTGAAATCAAATACGAACCGGTCAGAAAATTCACTCACCCCAAAGTGACCAAATTGGTAGAAAACGGTCAGCTCTTGAAAGAGAATTTTAAGCTAGACGACATTGATGAAAACGAAGTCTACATGCTTCTTCGGCAGCAGGGAATTGAGTACTTATCCGAAATCAAATATGCCTACTATGAAGAATCAGGCGAAATAAGCATTTACAAATTTGAGAACCCAAAATTTGAAAATTCAATTTTACCTGAAAACATTAAGGAGCAAGAAGTGAACTAAAAGCTAGTTTTAGAGTACGGGGTTCGAAGGCTCTGCTGGTGGATGGATGATTTTTTTCAAGTAGGGAGCTAAAAAAAGCCTCGAATGAGGCTTATATAGTTTTATAAAGCGGTAGATCCCTACCCTTTTAATTATTGCTTAACAATCGTGATGTTTAAGGCAGAATATCCTTTTGGTGAACGTTCTTTTTCAAAGCGTACTTTGTTTCCTTTTTTAAGCTCTCCTTCCACGTTGTTCAAGTGGAAGAAAATGTTTTCTTTCGTATCATTTTCCGTGATAAAACCATAACCCTTGTCACTTAAGAAAGTAACAATTCCTGTTTTGATTGGATCTTCCGCTTCAATTGGAGCCGCTCCTAGTTGAATATCCTCTAGAGATACTTCGATTTTTTCTTGCTGGCTCGGCGGTGTAGAGGTTAATTGACCAAACTCATCGACATAAAGAAGCATGTCGTCAAGCTCTTTTCCTTTGTTGTTTTGAGTTTTACGCTCCTCACGCTTGAGTGCTTTTTCTTTTTGTTTCTGTAATTTCTTTTTTAAATTTTCCTTTTTAGAGAAAGAATCTGACATATATTATATTGTATTTTGTTTCATTGAAGTAGAGAGCTGTTTATAGTTTGCACATTTGCACAAACTGTACTTTAAGTTCTCTTAAAGTTTAAATTAAAAAGTTGCAGCTAAAAATTTGAAAACTGAAAAGTGGCTATTAAGATTTACTCCTCGGTAAAAGCATAAAGTAACCGTCGCTTTGTAATTTATCTGCAAAGGTACAAAAAATTAACGACACTTTCGCTACATGGCTTGGTTTCAGAGAAATATTTGATTTTGAGATGGGGATTAACTCGCCTTTGCCCCTACTCGCTTTTCATTTGAGTTCGAGGCAGTCCAATGTCTTTTTCACTCGGATAAGGTTTTCTCCACGTGGGACTTACATCTTCTTTCAATTGTTTTTCGGTCTCTCTCGACTTTTCTTTGTCGTACGCATACCGAGGGTCTGCAATAAAAGGCATCTTGGCCATCTTGAAAACCGTTACGGTGGGAAAGTGATACTCTACCTCGACTCGCCCCAGTAGAAGATAGACCCCACCTCCTAAAAAGGGATATTGACTCAGGGTATCCGGAAAATGCGCCGTATCAAAATAATCCCCGTTCGAGTCAATCCAGGTACCGAAATACATCGTGCCTTTCTTAGTGGGTACATGCTTTCTGGAAATAAGATACGCGAGCATCTTTACCTCCGTTTTGTGGTGATCCAAAAGATCCTTGGCTTTTACTTTTCCACGGTAAGAGGTTTGAAGCAAATCAAAAATACTACAAGACACTGGGAAATCCAGGAGTTCAATCTCATCAAACGCATCTTCAAAATCCGTTCTCTCTAACGAAGGAAGCGTGTAAGGCTCTATCGGCTCTTCTAAAAGACTCGGCCCTCTGTATTCGGGTTTAAAGTGAATCAGCAAAAGTCTAGCTTCAATCAAAAGTTCATTTTTCGCCTTCCCTGTAAAGCGAAAGGCGCCAATGAAAATAAGAATCTGCAAGGTTTCAATTCCTACGGGAACCCGTCTTACAAAATCTTCTAAGGAAAGATAGTCTCCGTTCTTCTCCCTCTCTAAAATCAGAAGACTCGCTAGTTTCACCTCTAGTTTCTGAAGATGCATAAAGCCTAGGTAGACCTCTTTTCCATAAAGGGTGGTCTTATAGAGGCTTTTGTTCACGCAGGGATTGTGAATGTGAGCTCCGGCCATTCGGCATTCGTGAACATAGACTTCCGTTCGGTAAAATCCTCCCTGGTTGTTAATGGCGCAGACCATAAACTCAATCGGGTAATGTACTTTCAGATAGAGACTCTGATAGCTCTCTACTGCGTAGGAAGCCGAGTGCGCCTTGCAAAAGCTATACCCCGCAAAGGATTCAATCTGGCGGTAGACCTCTTGCGAGAGCGGCTCGGGATGTCCTTTTTTCTTGCAGGACTCAAAGAAATGATCTTTCACTTTCTTTAATGCCGCTAAAGAGCGGCCCTTGCCGCTCATCGCCCGGCGCAAGATGTCGCCATCCGCAGCACTGAGCCCGCCAAAATGAAGAGCAATTTTAATCACGTCTTCCTGATAGACCATAATCCCGTAGGTGTCTCCCAGCTGCTCTTCAAAGACTTTGTGAAAGTATTCAAAGCGATCGGGATGGTTATGGCGAAAGATAAACTCTCGCATCATGCCACTTTTAGCCACTCCAGGTCGAATAATTGAGGAAGCCGCTACAAGCGTTTTGTAGTTGTCGCATTTAAGCCTTCGAAGAAGCCCCCGCATCGCAGGGCTCTCAATGTAAAAGCAGCCAATGGTTTTTCCGAGACTTAAAAAAGCATTGGTTTGTGGAGTGTCCTTAGAGAGTCGAGTGTCTTTAATGTCCACCCTAATTCCTTGGTTCTTCTCTACCATCTGCACCGTGTCATGGATGGTTCCAAGGCCTCTTTGAGAAAGAATATCGAATTTCTCAAACCCAATTTCCTCTGCCACATGCATGTCAAACTGAATAATTGGAAATCCTTTGGGAGGCATTTCAAGCGCGGTGTAATTGGTTAAGGGCTCCTCTGAGATTAAAATTCCACAACTGTGCATGCTGCGCTGGTTGGGGAATTTCTCTAGGAGCATTCCGTATTTTTGCACCGTGCTAACCACCTTACTTTTCTCGTGGGTCAGCATGGGGTTTTTGGCCAGTAAATCCAAATCGTCCTTGGGAAGACCAAAAACCTTTCCGACTTCTCTAAAAATGGAGCGGTATTTAAATTCCACATTGGTTCCACAGAAAGCCACATGGTTTTTGCCGTATCGCTGGAAAATATACTCTAAGATTGTATCTCGATCCTGCCAAGACCAATCGATATCAAAATCAGGCGGACTTTTGCGGTTTTCGTTCAAGAACCGTTCAAAATACAAATTGAGCTCCAGGGGACAAATGTCTGTAATGCCTAGGCAGTACGCCACAATAGAGTTCGCTCCCGAGCCTCTTCCTACGTGCATAAAGCCTTTGGAGTTGCTGTAGCGAATAATGTCCCAAGTGATTAAAAAATAGCCACTAAAATTAAGTTCGTGAATGACTTTGAGTTCCCTCTCAATTCTCGCTTTTGCCTCCTGATGATTTACTCCATACCGCCTTTTGAACCCTAGGTAAGCGAGTCGAGTTAAAAGCGTTTGGTCGCTTTCTCGACTGCGGGTGAAGAATTTTTTATTTCTCGGCAGAGAGAATTCAAATTCAAATTTCGCCTGGGTTAAAATTCGTTTTGTGTTCTCTATGATTTGGGGATAACGGCTAAACTGAGCTTCTAACTCTTGGGGCGAAACAAAACAGTCTGTCGGCTGACAAAACTGGTGGGGTTCTAATTTGGAGAGCAGCACATTGTGCTCAATGGCTCGAAGAATCCGGTGAAGATTGTACTCTCGTTTCGTGCGAAACGTGACCGGATGAAGGACCACCATACGCTCTAAAAACGGGCGTAGATCGGGACGCAGTAAAAAGTTGATCTCAGAGGGATTTACCCCTATAAACTCATTAGGCCTTAAGGTCTTTGGAAAATGCGCTAAGGGATACACGACATACAAATCCTTGAACTCAGGAGCCCAGGGACTCAGGGTCTCGTTTTCACAGTGGTGGCGAGTGAGAAGTTCGTTTATCTCCGAGAGGCCCTCAAAACGCTTTGCGATGACAAGATAATACAGATCGTCTTTTTCTCGAACCTCTACTCCTGCCAGAGGCTTTATGCCTTTTGACTTGCAGGCTTTGTAGAAATCATAAATGCCTGTGACGGTGTTAATATCCGTCAATACCAAGGTAGAGACGCCTTTCGAGAAGGCCTCTTCTACAATCTGGTCTATGGAAAGCGTACCGTAGCGAAGGCTATGGTAAGAATGACAGTTTAAAAACATACTCTTTAGATTTAGGATTTAAGTTTAAATCCAGAGGCTCTTCCTACGGCTGATTTTCCAAAGCGGTTTTTAATTCCATCCATGGATTGGTAGAGATTAATAAGCTCTTCTGAATCTTCAAAAAGATTCATTTGGTACGTTCCGTGCACCAAATCGGTTAAACGAAGTCCTATAAGCCGTAAACGCATACGTCGGGTGTAGAGCCTCTCAAAGAGCTCTAAAGCCACCCGACTAATGGAATGATCAAGCGAGGTATAAGGAATTTTGATCTGACGCGTCTCCGTGTCAAAATTGGAATACCGAATTTTCACCACGACCGTAGAGGTAAGCCATTTTTCTTTTCGAAGTTGGTAGCTAAGCGACTCGGCCATGGCCGAGATCAGCCGCCGAATTTCTATTATATCAATTGTGTCGCTCGTGAAGGTGTGCTCCTTCGAGATGGATTTTCGCTCGGCATAAGGAACCACGGGAGAGAGATCAATTCCGTTTGCTTTTTTCCAGAGTTCAATTCCGTTTTTTCCAATCATTTGCTGAAGTACTCTAACGGGCATCTCTGAGAGCGTTTGAATCGTTCGAATGCCAATTCGAGACAAAAGCTGAAAAGTCACGTCTCCCACCATTGGGATTTTTCGTACCGAAAGTGGATTTAAAAAAGGGCGAATGCTAGGCTCCTGAATTTCTAAACGGCCCAGAGGCTTGGATTCTCCTGTCCCAATCTTAGAGACGGTCTTATTGGTCGAGAGCGCAAAGGAAATAGGAAGTCCGGTCTCATGCGTCACGGACTGAGCAATCTCCTTTGACCATTTGTAACAACCAAAAAACTGATCCATTCCCGTAAGATCTAGGTAAAATTCATCAATGCTGGCTTTTTCCATCAGAGGAACCTTTTCTTGAACGACCTGCGTAACCTCATGCGAGAGTTTAGAGTAATACTCCATATCGCCTTTTACGACCTTGGCCTCTGGGCAAAGGCGCAAGGCCATTTTCATAGGCATAGCAGAGCGCACCCCAAAGTACCGAGCCTCGTAACTACAAGAAGCCACGACTCCCCGATCTCCCCCTCCAATAATAACGGGGACCCCGTTAAGCTTTGAATTAGAAAGCCTTTCACAGGACACGAAAAACGTGTCCAAATCCATGTGTACAATTGCTCGATTCATGGGGTCAAAATTATCACGATTTGTAACAATTTTTCGTATATTTGTTGATATAATTTATATCAATGTCAATTTTTGCCGATAACATCAGGTATCTCAGAGGGCAACTCAGTCGCTCTCAGCAGAACATCGCAGACGAACTTCTTATTACAAGAGGACGTTATGCCAAATACGAGGATGCGGCCTCCGAACCGCCTTTAGAACTGTTAATCCGGATCTCTCGATTCTATAAGATCAGTATTGATTTGCTGCTTTCTGTGGATTTGAAGAAATACCCCATTGACAAGATTCTTTCTCTTCCGGACAACCGAATCGTACTTCCAATTCGGGTGAACTCCGGAGGAGACAAGCAGATTGAAATCATTCCCCACCGAGCCTCGATGGGCTATTTAAATGGGTACTCCGATCCTGAGTACATTGAGAGTTTGCAAACCATCTCACTCCCCTTCTTAAGAAACGGAAACTTTCGAGCCTTCCCTGTGGAGGGAGATTCAATGCCTCCTTTTAATGAAGGAACCTACATCGTAGGGCAATACGTAGAATCGATTAAGGAATTAACGAAAGGGAAAACCTATATTTTCATTACAAGAAATGAGGGAATTACCTACAAGCGTTACCAAGGGAGAGACTCGAATGGCATTAGCGTAGCGGCAGACAATGAATTCTACGAACCCTATCAAATTAAGAACTCCGAGATTTTAGAAATCTGGCAATATGCCGCTAGCATCAACACGGAAGAGCTAGGCTCTTCGTCTCTGGATGCAAGCTCCATTAAAGAAATGTTTTTCAGTTTGAAGAAAGAAATCGCAGAACTTAAGAAAGAGAAAAAGTCTTAGCCCCTAGGGGCTGCCTCCCTAAGGGTAAGGAATGGCCCTGTCTTTTTCTATGGGCAGATAATAGGATTTGATATTATCCTGAAGGGACTTTCTTTTCTTGTTTATCTCTTCTTTGGTAGCAAGCTCTCCTTCCGTAGCAATGGAAACTCCGTTTTCGCGGTGTCGATTAAGCACTTCCACAATGTTATTGAAATGATCTACTTTCAAGGTATGAAACTGTTTTTGAGTGATTGAGATGGGTTTCTTTCCATAATGCGTTTCTAGGAAATTATGGGTATCGTACGTCTGCGCAAGATTTTCACTCTTGACCATCGAATAGTGGAAAATGTCCTCAGAATCGTAAACCTCAAAGATGAGTCCTGGAAGTCCCCGAAATTTATAGGGGCCTTCCTGAAATGGAATCTCAGGACAGAACCAAGCCGTCCACTGCCTTTCTCCAAAAGCAAGAGTAGCTTTCTGAAGCTCAAAGCCGTCCACTTTTTTATGTTCGTTTTCTATCTTCCAATTCATTTTATCCTTTGAGGAAATCGCGTAATAATCGTAGCCTTGGCGAAACATATTCCTGTTTTCAAAGCTGCCGGCTTTTCGATACAAACGTTGATCAATTTCAGAGAAAGCCTCGGAGGTCTGTCCTGTCGCTTTGTTTATAGAATCTCTTAGCACAAATTCATAATCATAGAATTTCACAAAATCTTTGTCAATATCAAGGGTCATGTTTGTCTTCTCTTCGTATCCGTTTTTTTTGATGTTCAGCTCATACAGGAATCTATGGGTTTGGCAAATCGCCATACTAAAGAGATTGAGTGCTAAAAGTAAAAGTAGTTTTTTCATAGTTACTTAGTTATTGAACAAAAGATCTCTAAAAGTAATAAATTTCTGCCTTCCCAAACTGTCTATTCTTTACAAATAAAAAGCTTACCCCATTTTCAATCCATCGAATTTGAAGTGTCACCTAATCGTGCCATCCGGTTAGCAATCTCACTTAATTATTGGATTGAATGAATCGCATTTTTTTTAAAGCTGCGAGAGTCCCCAACGGCGTATTCGTAGGTCTTGCAGATTTCTTGAAATACGAAGGCTCAAACCCTATGTCTATTACATGGGAATTGCAAAAGCCGATACCTGAGTTTCTATGGACCGCTTCCGCAAAGATGGCCATTGGGTAAAGAATTTGGCCCTTTCATAGGGTCTAACTTTACTCTCCAGGGTAAAGGCTAAAGAGAAAGGCTAAAATCCCTCATTTGATCGAAATTAACTCCTACACGAAGACCTTTGAGTCCATTAACGTCGTGAAGTTCTTCTAGCTCTAATACTTCTAAATCGTCTAGTAAGAGTCCTTTGTTTTGAAGGAACTGGATATACCCCTTGTACTCTTCCATTTCTTTTGAGCCCATAAAAACTAAAGAAATCTTCCCAGGTTGAGTAAGTCTTTCTAGGCTGTTTTTAAGGGTTATTTTATCGATTCGTTTTTTAATAATCTCGTAGCGAATATTATAACTTCCTTCGACATCAAAACGTCTTTCGTCCGTTCTAAAGCTAATGTCGATGGTATTCCCATTCACGAAAATTAATTGAGTGGTATCAAGGGGAACTTTCATCTGCGGCAATAAATTCTTGGTAATGCCCGCAATGGCAGCCATGGAGGTAAGTTGCCAGAGACGAATGTTTTTTAGGTAAAGAGGATTAAAGGGTTTGCGCGGCGCAATGGATTGACCAATATAAATGTCGTACTCGACTCCGTCGGTTCTAAATTTCTCAAAATAACTCGGATACGAATTCTGAATCTCCAAATTGAAAAATTCCAAGTACCCATTAATTGAGGAATTAATCAGTTGAATGGACTGTTCCAGTTCTCTTCGGCTTGCAAAGGCTTTTCCCTTGTGTGGATCCACGGCTGCTTCATACTCTGAAATGAGTTTAAAAGCTTCTGGACTTAGTTTTTTAAAATGCGCTAGAACATCGTTTACTTCTCTTTCTAGAAAATCCATTACACGAGATTGAATTCGGTCCATGGACTCTAGTTTTAAGCGCTCAATTAGCTTGTTGCACGTAAAGATCATTTCCTCGAGTATTCCAATACCCAGCTTTTCACTTAGCTTTTGAAGCACGGACTTGAGATACTCTAATTGGAACTCCGTGTCTGTGGCAAAGGCACTGTTTCTTTCGAGGGTGGAATTTTTGATATCAATGGCACCGTAGAGCGGATAGACCTCTTCGAAACTAATACTTCCAATGGCAGGAGCGGGTTTGTCCGCTTCTATACTTTGTAAGTATTCCAGCGCAATCTCATTAAATTTCCATTGCACGGCCGGTTGAAGGGATGTAAACTTATCTTTAATAATTTGATCAATCTTAAGTTCAAAATCCACCGTCGCATTTTCTAGAATCTGCGCTAATAAGGGACTCACACCGTCTAGTTTCGGAAGCACATTTTCGTCTAAAAAGTGATTTTTCTTTTTCGTATAGATTTCAAATACACCCACTAGCTTGGTATGATGGTAGATCGGAGTAAGGGCATAGGAATGCACTTTGAGGGCTTTTAGCCCTCGGGTAATGAACCCAAATTCCTCCTCCGTAGACAAGACCCCCGTGTTAACCAAAATACGAACTCGATTCTTTACAAGTTTTTCAATCTTTTCCCCTAGGGTATCAAAACTGATTTTTCGCCTTCTAAACATCTCTAAAATAGGACTTTCGTATCTCTCTTGAGATAGATTTAAGACCGGTTTCTTGTTTAGTTTTAGATAAGGAATGAGTTCAAATTCAATGTCCTTGTCCCCTACAATGGTTTTTAAAGACTTAATAAGTCGCTCGTCTTGAAAACTAACTTGCGAGCCCATGATGAGTTCTTTGATTCGCTCAATGGCATAGGCACTGGTAATGTCTGTGACCGATATAATGGAAAACCCCTTAAACTTAAAACTAGAGAGTGGAATTAGGGCCTCTAATTCCTCGTAATTTAAGGTGTCTGATAGCTGGCTTATATTCAGGTTGGAAAGGTCTAATTTTTCTCCAAGATTTTCAACTTCAATAAATTGATCGTCCACGGAGATCTCATAATACCGGCTCAGTCCCGATTTTGGATCCAAAATCGAACGTACAAAAGTTTGTTTCTTTACGAATTTAAATCCGTAATGTTTTTTGAAGAGCGTTAGGTACGGCACTCTTCTTATGTCTCGGTCCGTAAGGAGTGATTCCTGAGTTAAATCTGTGGTGCACAGTCCACCCTGCATGATAGAGAAGAAAGCGGGCGTTCCGTAAAAGGACTGACGCTTTACGGGGATTCCGAAGCCTAAAAGAATTTCTTCTTCATTTGCAATGGGGGGAACTAAAAATTCCTGAATCAGTTCAAATTCTTTTTCAAAATCAGGAAAACTCTCGACCGAAAGAGTTCCTTTCAGTCGCAATGCCTTTTCTAGGCTTTCGATAAGTCGATTTAATTGAGCGGCTTTCGTGGGAGATTCCGTTTTGACTCGCTCGGTTAGATATTTTAAAAAAGGCTCAAAGGAGAGTTCTACTCGAAGCCCTTCAATATCTTTGTCAAATGTCTCAATTTTAATCGTATCCTGCTTTATCATTAAATTTTCGATTCTAAAATATACGTTTCTTTTCTCTTGGTGGGATTTAAAACCTTAGCCCTAGGGTTATATAAGGACTCCACCCTTCTCTTGAGTATCCCCCGACGACTTGAACCACTACGAGTTGAGCCGGAGCGTAGTAGAGACCTCCTCCCACGCCTTGGTGGATTCTAGAGCTGTTAAACCCTTTTGCCCAAACTTTTCCAACGTCATAAAACCCGATGAGTCCTAGCTGTCCTGGAAGTAGGTAACTTCCAATGTCTAAGAGTTTAATACGGGCTTCTAAATTGTTATAAAGCATGTGCTCACCCGCAAACCTGTAATTTCTATAGCCCCATAAATTATCGTGGCCTCCTAAATAAAGTGCCTGATAAAAGGTAGGACTGCCTAGGGTAATTCCTCCCCCAATTCGGTTTGCAAAAATAATGGAATTTTTTCCAACGGCCTTGTAAAATGAAAATTCACCCGTAAGTTGTCCAAACGATCTAGACTCGTCATTTAGTCCTGTATACCCTCGAGCTTTCAGATTTAAATAGCCTCCAGCAGAAGGAAGAATTTTGCTGTTTCGTGAGTCTTTTACGTATTGTGCTATAAGGCCTACAAAAAGTTTGTCTTGGTCTAGTGTGTTCTTGTCATAGGTATTGACGAGTCCACTGTAAAGGAAACGATCTTCGTTTTCTTTTTTATTTAAGCTATAATACTCTAGGGCGGGTCCTATTCTAAACTCAGAATTGGGTTTTTCCCAAGAAAGACTTGGACTAAGCTCTATGAGATTGTAGCGAGCACGGTAGTAGCGTGAATCGTGGTTTTCTTTGTCATAGACGGACTCATTTCCAAGACCAAAAAAGTTTTGCGTGTTGTTGGGAACATATGCGCTTGCATCAATTCGCAAATCGGCTTTGCCGATAAGTTCTTTCCAGCGTCCTTTGTAGTTTACCTTAAAGGAACCTGTCGCTAGGGCGGCTTTTACGAGGAGTTGCTGCGTATGGGTATAAGGCGTTTTTCTAAATCCACGCTGATGCGTGTATTTGAATCCCCCTCCAAGCAGGATCCCGTCGTCTAAATTGTATCCCCCTGTCACAAGTGGCATCATTGAATTGCGGAGATTTACGGGGACAAAACCTACCATCGTGCTGTCTTTTCCTTTGTGATGGGTAAGTTTCGAATTAGGATCCGCATACGTCGCTTCGGACTGGTACTCATATAGATCAATGGATCGCTTAGAATCCGTCACGACAAAGCTTTTCTTGTCTGTCCCTGAAATGACACGCAATTTTATTTTGGAGTCTCTTGGCTCGAGTTGGATTCGATCCGCTCCAGCTTCTAAATAAAGACGAATTTCTTTGGTTAGAGAAGGATCGTACCATTTGCTCATGAGCTCCTTCTTATTTTCTCCTTCTTTATTTATTTTGTTGATGGTGACCTGAAGTCCCCCACTTTTCTCTTCCACAACCACGTTTTCGTCTTTATTGGTCAAACGAATGTCTACGATGGAATTGATAAAACGGTAGTAGGTCTCCATATTCTGAGGCATTTGATCCCTTCTTTTTTTCAAATCTTCTAAAAGACTTTTCCCTCGAATGTCATAGGAAGATTTCGGGAGCAATCGAACGCTTTGCTCTAAAACAGAATCGGAGATTTTCTCTACAAACACACGGCTGAGTTCATTCCACTCCGCCTCCGAAAATTGCATTTTCGGATGAGCGTTTAAGAAATCCGATTTGAGCATCGCAAAATTAACCGCTCGAATCTCTGGGGCAAAGCCTCGGTTGGCAGGCATCGCAAACCAAGAACGAGAGGCAAGTCGGGGGAAAAACCCGTCCATTAAACGAAGAACTTGATCTCGGTCTCTAGGAACCACCTCATAATCTTTGTCCTTTCCGGGCAACTGATCAAACCAGCGGTACTGGTCTCCATGCCGGTCCCAGTCTCCGACCAAAAGATCAAGCATTCTAGAACGAACAAAGGTTTTGGCTCCAAACGTATCGTCGTTATCGTTGTAGATTTTCTCAAGCATTTTGGGCGTGTTGTCTGATTTGCCCAGGGGCTCACGCTCTTCTAAAAGCGCTAGGGTTCCCGCAAAATCTAAATTGTGAACGCCTAGGGCAGGATCTTCCGCTACAATTCCGATCACTGGATTTGTGGAAGGTACTCCAAGGGCGCTAGCCAAAGGTGGCATCATAAGCGCGGAATAAGGATGCTGTGCACTGACGGCATCGTCTAAAAGGTCTTCTGCAAATGTATCGTGCAGCGTAGAAGGAATTAAAGATTCTGAGTTTTTATTAACACTTCGAAGAACCCACTGTTTTCCTGTTGGATCCTCTAAACGAAGAGAAATCGTTTGCATGCCCCCTCCTCTTTTTAAAGGCGTAAGTCCGCCCGCCACTTCCGAGACACGAATCACGGGAAGCTCCGTCGAAGCTGCCCATTCTTTTCGATAGTTTTCTCCGAAGAGCTTACGGTGAAATTTCCCTACTTTTTCAAACTCTACGTTGGCACTAACAGTCACACTGTCTTTTTGAAATGTGAGGTCCGCGGTGCCCATTTCATAGGGTTTCTCTTCTACAAAAGGCACGCTATAGGAAAAGGCTTTTTCAACGGTTCCCTCGTGATACGTATAATAGGTGATGACCGAGGATCGATCGTCCATAAAATCCACACTCACGAAACCTTGCATTTTGCTTGCAAATAGTGAATTTGGATTCTTTTTAATAAAGGTACTCTTTGAGCCTGATCCGCTCACAATTTGATAATTGAGTTTAGGATCCTTAATGAGTTGCAGCCCATGCTCATGTCCCGCCGCATAAATCACATTTGAAAATCCTTGAAACACCCCACTAACACTTTCAATTAAATTCTTATAATCGGGATGCGCTAAGTCTTCCGCATTTAAAAAGGCGGATTGTCGAAGTAAAGGATAAAGGGAGCCCACCACGGGTAGTGGAATGTATAAATTTTTGCTTATCGCCGTCAAGGGAAAGACGTGGTCTTTGAGCTCGAAGTTCCCTCCGTGAACTCCGTTCGAAAGAAACGGATGGTGGGAAGTAAGAAGGATGGTCTTGTCTTTGTTCTTATACAGAAGGCTCTCTAATTGGTCGACCACTTCCTCTTTTGTGGTGCAAAGACAGTCCGCTCCTGGATTCTCTTTGGAAAAGGGAAAAAGCCACCATTCGCTATCGTAAGCAATGACTACTACCTGATCTGAAATCGGAATCTCAATCGGATCTGGACAGCCCTTCGAAGGGACTAACTTTAGATTGGGATCGTTTTGAGAGGCTAAGAACTCGCCTTGCGCCTTGATTTTTGCAAGCCCCTGCTTTCCCATCTTGTCCCAATCGTGGTTGCCGGGTACAAAATACACAGGCGCTCCTTTTGCGCGCATGGGTCCAAACTGAGAGCGAAGAATATCTTCTCCTCTTTTTTTGTCCTCAGTTCCCTCGAGTCCCATGCCTCGAGGATAAATATTATCCCCTAAAAAGAAAACCGTGGTTTTGTCTTTTAAGATTAATTCAGCCGCTTTGGGAATCACCGTCTGCTGCTTATAATTCAGTTCTCCTGCATCGCCAATGAGAAGGACTCTGTTTTGGATTTCATTTTGCGCGAAGAGCGCGCAAAAAACAGAAGGGAATAGGGTAAGAGTAAAATAACGTCGCATGGCTAAGGAATTAAATTAAACTTTAAGAGACTGGGCCTGCTTGTTTTGCTTCCCCCTTCGTTACTAATAAATAAAGAGCCTTCCTTATCAAACGTAAGGCCTTCGGGCTGGTTATAAAGTTTTGGATCCAGAGAATAAGCTGCCTTTGGACTCATTTTGTCATCTAAAACCACGAGCATTTGGTTCACAGAAGAAAGTAAATACCACTCCCCCGTTTTCGGGTTTTGTCCTAAGGCGGAGGGTCTAAATTTCTTTCCCTTCAAGGAGGAGAGAGAATCAATCAAAGTATGCTCAATTTTAAATTCATCGAGCTTCTTGATTTCGCCTTCACTCGAAAGTGAAAGTCTATATCCTGAGGTTTTATCGCTTTTCTTATCCACGGAGCAGGATTTGCAAACTGCATAAAGAAGGGAGTCTTTTGCATTGTAAGCAAGGGACTCATACTCTCCTTTTGGGAGCTGACCACTCCACTCCCTCGCAAGGGAAGTCTTGTCTTTAGAAAGTTCCTTTTTAGGGATCGAAAAAAGGGTCCCGTCACTTCGAAGCACCACGACAAAGTCTTTTGCCACGGCAAGACCTTCGTAATCTGCGCTAGCACCAAAACGAGTCTCAGTAAGGATTTTTGAAAAGGGTGTAAACTTATAAAGAATGCCATTTTCATCCTCTACGGCCACAAGAGTGTCACCCCAAAACCCAATGGCTGAAATTTCATGGAGCGCGTCCCATAAAGGTTCTACCTTTGGCTGGGTTAAATCGTAATTCTTTGGACTTTGGTATTTCGTCGTGTTATCCTGTGCGCAGGCATTAAGCGAAACCAGTGCGAAAAGAAGGGCCCTTACAGGCGTAAATAGTTTGCTTTTCATAAACCTGTGCTTTTAGAGTTTAAATAGTCGTAAATCGCTTTTTGAGCGCGAACGCCCACAGAAGTTTGCAAAGGGACGTTGTGTAAATTTTCATCCAGTTCTACAGCGAACTCATCGTCGCGAAGTTGATAATCGAGGAAGGTAAAGATCTCCTTCTTTATATCCGGATCTAGAACCGGATAACAAACCTCAATTCGATTGTAAAGGTTTCGGCGCATCCAATCGGCCGAACCCATATACATGAGATCCTTTCCCCCTTGATGAAAGACAAAGACTCGACTATGTTCTAGGTAACGATCGACCAAACGTCTCACGGTGATATTAGAACTCATCCCTGGAACGCCTGGAACCAAACGACAAATACTTCTTACGATTAATGTAATTTTTACGCCTGCTTCACTCGCTTCATAGAGCTTACGAATTAGGCCCTTGTCTTCTAAGTTGTTAAGTTTTATAAGAATCTTGGCCTCTTGTCCCAGTTTTGCCGCCTCAATTTCCTTCTCAATAAGGCTCGTGAATTCTCCAAGCATATTAAATTGGGCAACGAGAAGATGTTTAAACTCGTAGGGTTTTCTTTGCTGCTCGTCTCTTTGAGACAGCATTTCAAAGACATCTCTTAGTTCTCCTAAGAGCTCAGGGTTGGCCGTTAGAATGATATGGTCCGCATAGACTCCCGCAGTCACTTCATTTAAATTTCCAGTCGAGAGCAGTCCTAAATACGTAGGCTCGTTTCCTTCGGTTTTTCGTTGAACCAGGGCAATTTTAGCATGTACTTTAAGGTTAGGCAAACTATAAAGAACATTTACGCCTGCTTTCCTTAGTTTTTTAGCCCATCGAATGTTATTGCCTTCATCAAAGCGAGCTTTTAGCTCGACAAAAACCGTTACTTTTTTTCCGTTTTTGGCTGCACTTATCAGGGCATTTAAAATCTGAGAGTTTTTTGCAACGCGGTAGATAGAAATCCATATTTCCTGCGTCTTAGGATCTAATGAAGCTTCATTAAAGAATCTTAGAATGGGATCGTAAGACTGATAGGGAGTACTTACCATCAAATCTTTTTTCTCTAGCCTTTCAAAGACAGACTCTTCTTTTAATTCCGGATGCGATAAGGGAGGTTGGGACGTATAGTTCCACTCCGGATTCGAAAGGGGAAACTGAAAAAAATCTTTGAGATTATGGTTGAACCCACCCTTCATTGCGCTTCGCTTCCTGAGGCCCAAATGCGATAAGAGTGAATCTCTAATTTCTTTAGGCATATCGGGTTGATACAAGAGTCTTGTGGCAAGGCCATAATCTCTTTTGGCAATCTGCTCTTCAATCTTAACCCGAAGATCTCCTTCAAATTCATCTTCTAAATTTAAATCGGCATTTCGCGTCACTTTAAAGGTGTAGAACCCTGTGAGGGTTTTGCCTGGAAACAAAGCAGCGATATTCTCTCTTAGTATGTCGTCTATGAAAACAATGTATTTACAGTCCGGTTTTTCAATGACATGAAAACGATCTAAGGAATCCGAAGGGATGTTTACAATCAATACTTCAGAGTCTTTTTCAAACGAAATTGCGCTATAGAGTTTGTTATTTTCAATATAGAGACTAGACTGCTCCATGGATTTAACCTGCAAGAAGGCTGCTATCCTTGTATAGAAATAATCGCGCGCCTCTTGCTTAATTTCTTGTGGGAAAGGCTGGTTGTATAACAGGACAATTCCAATTTCGCTTAACTTAGGTAAAACAAGCGTTCGAATGATCTCCCCATACTTCTCCTGTTGCGATTCAATAAGTGCTGTGGCCTGCGCATAAACCCCTGTTTCAATAGTTCCAAAAAGAGGATCTGGAACTTTCATCAGTTTTTTAAGTGCAGAAAGTACAGGCATTCTAACGCGGTAAAACTCATCCAAATTGGAAGAGAATATGGCTAAAAAATTAATTTTAGCAAGGAGCGGGACGCTCTCAAGGCTCGCTTCCTCTAAGATTCTTCCATTAAAATGGAGCCAACTTAAATCGCGGTCCATAAAGTAAGGCGAAATTGGGTCTGCCATGGATTTCATTTCAAATTATCGATTAATAATAACAACGATTAAAAAGACCAGTACAGAGAGAACAAGCCCAAACATAAACACATTGTAGGCAAGTCTTAGAAGTCTGAATTTTCGTCCAAGTACTACCCCTTGAGAATACACATCTCGAATTAGGGTGTTGTATAAAAAGTCCCTGTCTTCCATCACTTCATTCATTCCCTGGCTGTAGCTTTCTAAATCCATTCGGTGAAAATTTCCAAAAAAGAGCAAGTTGACTTTTTTAGCGGCCAAATCCTCTTTTGTGAAATAGCCTTTTGGAATCGAAGGACGTGTGGCTAAAATAGCTAGAACCATGGTAGCTAAACTAATGCTTAGTAAAATGACTGTAGGGATAATAAGGTGCGCGTTGTTGTCAAGTTTTCGAAGAAGCATGGCAATGACCACCGAAAGGATGATCGAGTTTACGGTAATCAAAATGTTTGACTTATTGTCCGCCATGTCACTTAGACGCTGATTGTTTGTCGAGGTGATTCGAAACATGGTTTCAATGCCTCGATCCGGTCTCTTGGCTTTTTTCTCCTTGTCTTGTAAATCGGTTTTCTCCTTGTCTTTTAGCATTTGAAGATTTTCCATCTTTTTAGGTTCCAAGTTTTGTTTTGCGTAGTCTGTATGGTAACGGTGTCTTTCCATGAGGGCAATGGTTGAGGCGCGCCAGTCTTCCTTAGAAAACTCAGCCCCACAAGCTTTTGCTTCTTGTTGAAGCAGTTTATTTCTGTATTCAAACCAATCTTTACCAAAGTGGAATAGATCTGCATCGCATACAATTTCTTCTAAAAGGTTCTTAGGCTCTTGAGGCATTTTTGTGGCAAGAATGCAATTCTTGACCTCTGAAATAAACTCTGGGTCGGCGGATTCGCCTTCTAAAAATTTTTGTGCGATCTCTGTTCCTCGAAGCTCGTGACCTTGCTTGCCCACTTGGCAATAGCCAAGGTCATGAAAGTACGAAGCAAGCCCCACAATCGCAGTGTCCCTTTCAGACAGCGAATAATGCATTGCCATCTTTCGGCTGGCTTCTACCACCTCTTTTAGATGGATTTCGTTATGAAAACGAAGCTTTGTTAGGTCATATTGCTCTAAGAAGTCTTGCGAAAACTGAGCTGCCTTTTGTAAGAGTACTGAATAGTCCATAGTTAAGTCTCGGCAAAGGATTTCGGGTTGTATTAATTTTTGAATTTCATTTGCGATCTTTTTTAAGGGGTCTTCCCTTCTCAAATAAATCGGGTAAACTTTTCACTAAAAAAACCTGTTAAAATTCAACTCTATACAAAGATAAGGATAAGAAACGCAGTTTGCGAGAAATGAGTGTCTTAGTTTTTTTCAATCACTTTCTGCTTCTTTCTTACTTAAAGCCTTGTTCAATTAATTCTGAGTTGAGTGCACCTCCGGCCATGCTTCCGTTGTAGACCGCGTTCGCAATGGAACGTAAAAAGCTTGCATTGTCGCCACAGGCATAAACGCCCTCTACACTCGTTTTCATAGAAATCTCAACCTTGATATGCCCCTGCTCCGTGAGTTCACACCCTAGGTCTATAGGAAGCTTACAATGCTGCTCAAATTCAGGATGCGCATACATAACGCTCAGCTGCTGACTCGAGTCGTCCTCAAACAAAACCGCTTTAAGCTTTCCATTCTCTTGCACCAGCTCTTTAATTTTGCGATCTACAATCTTTATTGCTTTTTTCGTTAGGGCACTGCTGTACTCTTCTGAAAGCTTTTCTTCCCCATTGGTGTAAATCGTAAGATCGCCGGTCCAATTGGAAATTAATTTCCCCATTTCATAAGCGCTTTCGCCCGTGGCAAGAATGCCCGTTTTCTGATCCCGGTATTCGTATCCGTGGCAGTAAGGACAATGGATAATCGAAACTCCCCACGCCTCTTTAAATCCAACAATGGGCGGCATAATATCCTTTATCCCAGTAGCAAAGATCATTTTCTTTGCGCTCCAGGTTTTACCCGATTCCGCTTTGACGAAAAAGCCCTCTTTTGTCTTCTCGACTCCGGTCACTAAATCCTCTACACACTCTATGGTTTTGTAAAGTTTCAACTGATCCCGAGCAATCGAGAGAAGCTCTAAAGGAGAAGTACCGTCACGCGTGAAAAAATTATGAGATTGGGGTGCCATGCGATTGCAAGGCATGCCGCTATCAATAAGGAGCACTTTTCTGCGAGCTCTTCCTAAGGCTAAAGAAGCGGAGAGTCCAGCGCTGCTGCCTCCTACCACAATGGCATCGTAAATTGGATTGTTATTCATAATTACAAGGTATTTCTTGAGTATTGGATTCGATAAAGTTAGAGGATTTTTTCTAAGTTTTAGAAATTCCTACATAGTTAAATTACGCGTTGAAGGAATGAAGCAGGGAGAACCCTATTTTTGGACAGTTGATTTGTTTAATTGATGATTCCTTCATCAAAAAAGAAGTAAAAAAATCAATTCTGACCGATACTTAAAGCGAATCATGTTAAGGGCGCTAATTAAAAAAATGAAACCAGTATATAGTCCTAATCTTGTTAAAATACAATTAGATAATCGGTTTATTTCCGATTATCTCTTCTTGTTTTTACATTATCAAATAAGAACGCTTAAGAATCGCTCAGGTTTGTCCGTGTATTGAGTCTTATCGCAATAAGTCGGCTTTCCCCAACTTCGTTTAAATAGGACGGTTGTGATGACACGAAGGATTCTTGATTGGCACCTCAAAAAAAACCCTCTTAAACACGGGAGTTTAAGAGGGTTTACGTGGAGAATACGGGATTCGAACCCGTGACCTTTTGACTGCCAGAAACATTTTGATAATTTGCAAATAGTTTCTTTTAGCTTCAAAACTATTGATCTTCAATTAATTACTAAAAAATAGTAATATTTTTGGTTTCATCAAATTTCATGATAAAAGTACAACTGTTGTACTAATGTTGTACTTAAACCAAAAATGTTATGAATGCTAGTATCAAAATCGTCTGCAAAAAGAACCAATTACAAAATGGATTGTTCCCAATTTACTTACGAATAACAATCAATCGTAAATCCAAATTCTATTCGCTACCATTTTCCTGTAAACTTACAGAATGGAATGAGAAGCAAGGCGAATTCAATACGAAATTTAGAAACCATATTCCATTTAATAAAACATTGCTGAAAATAAAAGATAAAGCACTTGATACAATTTCAATTCTAGAAAATGATTATGAGACTTACAACTTAATCTTATTTGATAAATACTATCAAATTTCAACATGTACTATTGATTTCGTTTCAAACTTGTCCTTTAATATTTGAAAAAAATCTTTACCAATTACGTGACAGTAAATTTGGGGATTCAAAATCGATAGAATCACAAGAGTAAGTACTAAAAATAAAGTTCCAACTAAGATGTAGTCTTGATAAAATAGAAAAGTAAAATAGAAAAATGTTGAATTAATAGTGGCCAAAGCGAAAATCAAAAAGAACTTTGATATTAAAAATCTAGTTTTTAGCTCATGAAAATATTTAGCAATATCAATGAAAAACTTATAATAATGTAAAAAGCCACTTTCCATTTCAATAGTATTTTTTTTTAAAATACAAATATTTGCAATCAATTGAAAACAATAACTATCTTTGAGTCAACAAGTTTGTTGTACTTTTGTTGTACTTGAACCAAACAAAAAAACACCTACATTACTGCAAGTGTTTGAAATTCAATGGTGGAGAATACGGGATTCGAACCCGTGACCTTTTGACTGCCAGTCAAACGCGCTAGCCAACTGCGCCAATCCCCCATTCTAAATCAGAAAGATCTGAATTCAGATTGCAATAATAGGTAATATTTTAAAAATAGCAAAGCGCAGGGATCAATATTTCCCCGCGCTTTGCTTTATTTGCTAATGGATTACTTCCAACCTCCTCCTAAAGCTCTATAAAGCTCGATTCCGGACTGCATTTTTGCATATCGGGCATTCGAGATATTAAGCTCCGCATTGAGTTGATTGACCGAGGCATTAAGTACTTCTAAGTAATTGGCCATCCCATAATTTACAAGTTCTTGCGAAAACTCGACACTTTTACGGTATGCGTCTAATTCCTTTTGCTTTAAGGCAATAAATGAATCTTGGGAAGAGTACATTTTGATGGCGTCAGAAACTTCTTTTCCTGCCGTTAAAACAGATCGTCTAAAGTTTAAATAGGCAATTTCTTTGTTCGCTAAACTTACTTCGTATTGAGTTTTAATCTGTCTTTTGTTTAAAACAGGTTGCAACAAACCTCCTACCACATTGGCAAAAAGAGAATTTGCACTAAAGAAATTGTCTATGTCTTTGGATTGCAGCCCCCCACTTCCTGTGATGGTAAGACGTGGGTAAAATTGCGCTTTGGCTGCTTTTGAAAGCTCAAAGGCTTGCACCAAATTAAGTTCTGCCATTCTTACATCAGGACGGTTGCTAAGCAATTGACTAGGATACCCAAGATCAAGTGCGATGGGCAAGTTCTGATCCTCAAGCGTACTTCTAGTGATCGCTGCAGAGGGTTCTGCAAGCAAAAGACTCATCGTATTTTCCAGAAGTTCAATCTGGATATCAATGTTGATTAAAAGAGACTCCGCATTATGCACCAAAGCTTCACTTTGCTGAACGGCCACTTCCGTTAATGATCCCGCATCTTTAAGTGCTTGGGTGGTTTCTAGGTTCTTTTCTCTAAGTGAAATCGTCTCGTTAATAATTCTCTTTTGCTCATCAAAGGTGAGTAACTGAAAATAAGAGGCGGCTACGGCAGCTACCAAATCGCTTTTAATGGATTGGTGAGCGGAAACGGTTCCTAGATAAGAAGCCATTTGTGCACGCTGCTCAGAGGCCATCTTCCCCCAAATATCAATCTCCCAATTTAAGGCGCCCGTTAGGTCCCACTGCGAATTGTGCGTACGCTCAGAAAGCATTTGACCGGACTGCGTATTTAACGATTGGGTGTTGAACGTATAGTTCGGTCCGATGTTAATAGTCGGCAGATAAGCCGCTTTGCTTTGCTTTAAATAAGCTTCTGCGGACACAATATTTTGAAGGGCAATACGCACGTCGATATTGTTGTCTAAGGCTTTTTGAATATGCCCTTGCAAAATAGGATCCGTAAAGATTTCACGCCAAGATACATCGCCAAAGCTCAGAGAATCTTGAGGCAGCTGATCTGTCCTATAAAGGGTCTGTTCTACCACCTGAGGAGGCGTTTCATACTTTGTGGCGGTTGCGCACGAAGTAAGCAGCACTCCTAGAGCTAGGGGAAGAATAACCGATTTTGCTTGTATATAAATATTCATTGTCTTTTTAATTTATTTTTAAGGTTTTTCTCCCTTATTCGTTCAAATTAATCACTTCTTTTTTAAGAGGTACTACTTTTTCCTGAAGCCATTGGAAGATGACGTAAAGCACGGGAATAACCAATAGACCTACAAAGGTTCCAATCAGTAGTCCTGCCGCTGCACCGGTACCAATGGATCGGTTTCCAACCATCCCAATTCCACTTGCGAACACAAGGGGAAGCATCCCGAAGATAAAGGCAAAGGAGGTCATTAGAATCGGTCTAAGTCTGGCTTTAGCCGCATTGATTGCAGACATAGCAATGCTCTCACCCTTATGCCTACGCTGAACAGCAAATTCCACAATCAAAATCGCGTTCTTGGCTAAGAGTCCAATAAGCATGATAATGGCAATCTGGAAATAGATGTTGTTTTCAAGTCCCATAATGCTCTGACCAAAGTATGCTCCAATAACTCCTAAAGGAAGGGACACGATGACGGCAAACGGAAGAATGAAACTTTCGTATTGAGCCGCTAGAATGAAGTACACAAATAGGAAGCTTAACAGAAACACTACATAAGTTTGGGAACCTGCTTTCATTTCTTCCTTGGAAAGCCCCGTAAATTCAACATCATAATCGGTTGATAAATGTTTAGCTTGTACTTCCTGCACAGCTTTAATTGCATCTCCAGTGGAATAACCCGGTGCGTTGGATCCACTAATCCCAACCGAAGTAAAGAGGTTGTAACGCTCAATCGATTGAGGACCAAAGGTACGCTCTAGAGTTACAAATTGAGAAAGCGGTGTCATTTGCCCACTCGCTGTTTTCACATAGAGTTTGCTTAAGTCCTGAGCATTTGCTCTATCCTCAGGCAAGGCCTGAATCATTACTCTAAACTGCTTTCCGTATTTCGTGAAATCCGAAGCGTAAATTCCTCCTACATACCCTTGCATCGCACTCAAAATGCTGTTGACAGAAACGCCTACATCTTTTGCTCTAGGGATGTCAATGATCATCTCGTATTGAGGGTAGTTGGTATTGAAGGAAGTGGAAGCAAACTGAATTTCTGGACGCTTCATTAGTTCTGCAATGAAATCCTGAGCAGCGGTACTTAAGTTGGATAACTCTCCACCTGAACGGTCCAAAAGCTCAAAATTAAACCCTTCACTCTGACCAAATCCAGGGACACTTGGAGGAGAGAAGAAAATCATTTTTGCATCGGGATACTTTTGAGCCAGTCCAAACAACTGACCTGTTATTCCTTGTACACTTGTGGCATCCGTAGTTCTTTCTTTAAAAGGCTTTAATTTAATAAAGGCCTGCCCTACGTTGGAACCTTGTCCGGACATAAAACCACGAGACGAACTAAAGGTAACGTTTTGTACGCCGTCAATTTTCCGAGCTTCTTTTTGAAGATCTTGCAAAATCGAATAGGTTCTTTCCATGGAGGCACCTTGCGGAAGCTGAATGTCTGCAAAGATAATTCCTCGGTCTTCACTTGGAATGAAACCAGAAGGCATCGAAGAATTAGCCCACCAGAAGGTAAGTCCTCCTAATACAAAAATGATAAGGGTAACCCATTTGTGGCGAATTAAAAAGAGGAACGATCGACCGTAACGATCGGTGATGGATTTGAATCCTACGTTAAATTTATAGAAGAATTTATCTCGGACATTTAATTCCGTGTATTCTTTGTGGTGATGTGCATTCGGCTTAAGGAGAAGCGCACAAAGCATTGGACTTAACGTTAGGGCGTTTACAGCCGAAATTAAAATCGCAATAATTAGGGTAATCCCAAACTGTTGGTAAAAGACTCCTGTAGGACCTTCTAAGAAAGTTACAGGAATAAAAACGGCTGCCATTACAAGGGTAATGGAAATAATCGCTCCTGTAATCTCGTCCATGGCCTCCACCGTGGCTCTTTTCGCGTCGGTGATTCCTTGCTCTAATTTCGCATGGACGGCTTCTACCACGACAATGGCGTCGTCGACCACAATTCCAATGGCGAGAACCAGGGCAAAGAGAGTTAATAGGTTAAGGGAATAGCCAAGTAAATTTAAAAAGAAGAACGTTCCGACAATGGATACCGGAACCGCAATGGCCGGAATCAAAGTAGAACGGAAATCTTGAAGGAAAATATAAACTACTAAGAATACGAGTAGAAAGGCTTCAATTAGGGTGGTCACTACTTTTGAAATGGAAGCTTCTAGGAATTCGTTGGTATCAAAGTTAATGTTGTATCCAATGCCCTCTGGAAACGAACCTTTTTGTTGCTCTAGAAAAACATTAATGTCTTCAATAATGGCCTGTGCGTTGGAGCCCGGTGTTTGGAAGATCCCCATACTGATGGAACGATTTCCATTACTTTCTCCAATTCCAGAATAAGAAAGTGCGGCAAGTTCTACTTTTGCCACGTCTTTTAAATGTAAAAACTGCCCATTTCCAAGGGAGCGGATTACGATGTTTTCATATTCCGAAGCCTCGTCAAATTTCCCTTTGTAGGTAATTACATATTCAAAGGAATTTCCGTCATTCTCCCCTAAAGATCCCGCAGCTGCTTCTCGAGATTGCTCGTTAATCGCGGCAGAAATCTCTGTAGGTTCAATACCGTACGCCGCCATTTTGGAAGGATCAAGCCAAACTCTCATGGAATAAGTCTTGCCTCCAAATACCATCGCATCCCCAACACCGTTAACCCGTTTTAGTCCAGGAACGACATTAATGTTCAAATAGTTTTGAAGCCAGGTCTCGTCTAAATCCGGATTGCTCGTATAGAACGTTAGGAACATAAGCGCACTGGTTTGCTGCTTCTGAGTAATCACCCCGGAGCGCGTTACTTCAGAAGGAAGTAAAGGCATGGCTCGTTGTACCTTGTTTTGAACGTTTACGGCCGCAATATCTGGATCAACTCCTTGTTTAAAAAAGATCTGGATCGATGCCGATCCATTGTTTTGGGCTGTGGAATTAATATAATCCATCCCTTCTACCCCGTTGACCTGCTCTTCAATCGGAATTACAACCGAATTCATTACCGTTTGCGCGTTCGCTCCGGTATAGTTTGCGGAGATTCTTACCGTAGGTGGGGCAATGTCTGGATACTGGGTTACAGGCAGTGCCATGAGTCCCAGAATACCGAGGATCACGATCATAATCGAAATTACGGTCGAGAGTACGGGTCTATCTATAAATCGTTTTATCATTTTTATCTTGGATTTTGGCTATTTGTCCTTCATTTAATTTCCAAATAGCCGAGTTCACTTTGCACTTATTAATTGTTAAATTGGGTTTTAATGGCCTTCAGAATGTCATCCAATTGTACAGGTTTTGCTTTGACAGGAGTTCCTGGTCTTAAGCTCCCCACACCTTCTGCTACGACGGTTTCGCCTTCTTTCAAACCTCCTTCCACAATGGCAAGGTTATCCACTCTGTCCGTCACTTGAATGACCGCGCTAGTAGCCGTATCTTTTACAATTTTGTACACGTAAACAAGTCCCTGTTGTTCGTAAGTCGCCGTCTCAGGAATGACAAGAACGTTCGTATAGGTTTTAGGAAGAAGAATCGTTCCCGTGTTCCCATTGCTTAGCATTTTTTCTGGATTCGGAAGCGACACTCTAAATTGAATGGTTCCTGTGCTAGGGTCAATTTGGCCTGTAACGGCTTTAATTACTCCTTTATGTGAATAAATATCACCGTTTGCCATCTGCAATTCTACAGCAGGCATATTTTTCAATTTTTCACTCATGGTAGAACCGTAAGAATTCTTTAAGAAATTCAAATACTCCGTTTCATTCATGGAAAAATAGGCATAAAGTTCACTCGTATCCGAAACCGTGGTAATCGGCTGCTGGTCGGAAGGTCCCACAAGACTACCAGTCCGTTGATTTAATTTACCCACAACCCCTGAAATTGGAGAACGGATCACAGAATAATCGATATTCGCTTGAACGCCTTGGAAGTTTGCACTTGCCTGCGCTTTGGCTGCAATGGCTTGCGAAAGCTGCGCTTGGGCACCCGCTAAATTCGCTTGAGCGGTTTGAAGCTGAACACTAGAGATGATGTTCTTATCGACTAGCGGTTTAATTTTATTCACCTCGACTTGCGCTGCATTGACAGCACTTTGGGCTGCTTTTACACTCGCATCTGCAGCTCCGATTCCAGCTCTTGCCGCAGAAGCGGACTGATTAAGGGTATTGGTTTCCAAACGAAAAAGGGGTTGTCCTTTGCTTACAAACTGACCTTCGTCCACAAGTACTTGAGTAATGTATCCTTGGATTTTCGCGCGCACGTCATTGTTCACACGCCCTTGAATACTAGCCGGAAAGGAAGTGTATCCGGTCACGCTTCGAGTTTGAGCTTTCACGCTGCTAACAGCTTTGGTCTGACTTGGAGCCTGAGTTTCTTTTTTCTTACAAGCCCCTAACGCTAAAGAGGCTACTAGTAATAAAACGATTCGTTTATTCATTGTATAATTGTCTTAGTGAGTTTTCTATATTTGCGATACTATTTTCAATAAGGTTGCTGTAAATTTCGTATTTTTCTTTGGAATATTCTCCCTGCGTGCCGCGAAATACCATAAGCCTTTCAAAAAGCGAACGCTCTGATTTTAATCGCTCCAAAAGCTCTTCAAAACGTAGACGGATAAATTCATTGTTAATACTGAAAAAACGTTTTCTACTTTCCTTTGGGATTTCCTTGATGAGTCCAATTTCCAATAACAGATGCAAATTGGTTGAGATGGAGCTTTTGCTTGCCGAAAAAGCCTCCACCAATTCTTCGAAAGTGACTCCCTGGCGGTCAAAATCAAAGATTAGAAACGCCTGAATTTTCGCCGCCAATGGCGGCAAGTGAAAAAACTCGCCATAGAACGAAACAAAATCCTCAAACAGGGAGGGATCGATTGCAATACGACTGCGCATAAAGGGTATAAATTTACGTGGGCAAAGATACTAATTTTGGTTCGTAAATTACCGAACCAATTGAGATTATCGATAAAATAAATAAGTTCTATAAACCAGCACGCAAGAAACGGCACTCTCCTTTTATGCTCATTCCAAACAGAAACCTGCTTTATTTTGCCTCCTTTTTTTGCTCGTGAAATAGAGACAAAGACTCTTTTACTCCTTTGGATTTTGTATAATCTTACGGACCGCTTTGCAAGGGTTTCCAAAGGCAAGCATTCCCGATTCAATCGAACGGGAAACCACACTTCCTGCACCAATCACACAATTCTCACCAATCTCAACGCCGGGCAACACCACTACATTTCCACCGAGCCACACGTTATTTCCCACTTTAATGGGTCTTGCCGTTTCCACTCCTAAGTTTCGGCTTTCGTACTCGAGTGGATGCAGCGCGGTATAAAAGGAGCAATTGGGTCCAATGAGCACATGGTCACCAAACTCCACGCGGGCTTCGTCAAGAATCACCAAATTAAAGTTGGCGAAAAAATTTTCTCCTACATGGATGTTATAGCCATAGTCACACTTAAATCCTGACTCCAGGATGAAATTTTCCTTTGTCGAACCTAAAAGAGAAGATAGAACCTCTCTCCTCTTAGGGATTTCCCTTGGGGAGAGCTGCTCTAGTTCTTGAAGAATCACTTTGCACTTTAATCTTTCCTCCACTAACTCAAGGTCGTTTGCATCGTACAGTAGACCCCGCATGCATTTTTCTTTTTCGTCCATTGCCTTGTTATTCGTGAGACTTTTGTCTTCTTATTTTTGAATAGATTTCTCCTTAGATAGTACTTTTTCGTAGGCTCTTCGAGAAGCTCCTCGAAAAAAAACCTCCCCGCAGTAGGTATATCCAAGGGAGTCTATAATTCTTAGCATAGCCACATTGTCAAAATTCGTATCCACTTTAATCGAGGGAATCCCACGCTGCAAGGCATAATTCTGCGCAAAAAGCAGAAGCATTTTCCCGTATCCTTTTCCACTTACACTTGGACTCACTCCCATTCTATGCACCACAAGAAACTCTCCTTGAGTAAGCCACTCTCCTTCTATGTCCTGGTAGGCAGGTTCGTAGTTTTCAATCAGGGCACAATAGGCTACTATCTCCTTCCCGTTCACAATGAAAAAACCATATCCCTTTTCAATATCCGTTACGATAGAATCCTCATTGGGATAGCCGTCTTGCCACTGTTTTGAACCTTGACTTTTGCGCAGTTCAATTCCCGATTTAATAATGGACCACGCTTGGGGGATTTCCTCCATCGTGGCTTTTCTAAAGGTAAGTTCAGGATTGTCAATTTTCATACTCTCTGTCATTTTGGAATTCTCTTAGCAAAGCTACTTTATTTTTGACCTAGAGAAAAGAAGTTCTGCTTAGATGAAAAAAAACCGCGATGCTCCTGCATCACGGTTTCAATAAAATTAAAATTTACTATATGAAACAATTTGGTTAATTCTGAGTGGCCTTAGACTCTAGGAGCCACTGGTCAATAATATCAAAAGCTTCTTGCTCTTTATTCAAATTTACTTTCACACTAAGCATATTCGCTGTCGGTGTGGTCGTAAAAGTCATGTATGCATTTTCCACTGCATTCTCTATTCCGGCTTCGTCTAATTTCGATTTTACGAGTTGAATTTCTTGCTGAATTGCACTCTCAAATACCGAAACTCTGGTCTTTCTTTCCATAGTAATTCATTTAATAGAGTCTAAATATACGAAAAATTTAGCTTTAATTTAACAAGTTTACCAAAACTTAACATTAAATCTGTTAAAAGACGGTTTTCCTTACCGGTTTCATTTTCGACTTTTATTCCCCTCTATTTTTTCCTGATATCGCTCATAAAGGGTGGTTTGGTGGTTTCTGAGTTCTATATCTCTTCCATCAATAAAGGCGCGAGTCACCTGATTGGTAAGTTGATCAAGCGCATCTCCTTCAGAAATAAATAACGTGGCGCTTTTTCCCACTTCCAAACTCCCGTGCGTTTTCTCGATACCGAGCATCTTCGCTAGATTTAAGGTAACACTTTGCAGAGCCTTTTCCTTATCTAATCCATACGCCGCCGTGGTTCCTGCAAGAAAGGGAAGATTTCTTGAATCGGAGAAATCCTTCCGTGCACTGTAATCCAGTCCGTGCAGAATTCCTTTGTCAGACACCATTTTTGCGAACTGATACGGTAGCCTAGGGGAAGAGGATGCATTCGTAGGCAACGAGTGAGGATTGGTGACGATCAGTGGATAGCCACTCGCCTTGATTTCATCAAGGACCGATTCTAGAGAGGAATCTCCAATTAAAACGGTCTTTTTCACCCCGTAATCTTTTGTGAATTTAATTAATTCTAGCGCTTCGTTTGGACCGCTTACGGCTGCAAAGAGAATCTTCTCCCCTGTAAATAGAGGCGCTATACTTTGCAATTTAAATTCTTTATACCCCGAATTCTTGTCGTAGGATTTCGCCCGTTGGAAAAGACTCTTAAGCTCCAAGAGATCTTGGTCTCTTTGATCGTTCAGCTGCTTACTTCTTTTGGCGTCACTTAGTCGATAAATGGTCGGCCAGTTCATGTGAAGCACATTGTCCTCGCTGACCACAGCATCTTGCCAGTTCCACCCGTCTAGCTGCATAATCGAGGACGTTCCCGAAAGAAGCCCTCTTTCCATCGCAGGCTGAGCAAGAAGAACTCCGTTGCTACGCACCGTCGGGATTACGTGACTGTCCGTATTAAAGGCAATTAAAGTTCTTACTTCCGGCACAAGACCGTTGGACTCCCTAAAATCCACCGTGGCCTTCGTGGCCGATATTTCCACGAGTCCTAAGGAATTGTTCACAAGGATAAACCCGGGATAGACGTGCTTTCCACTGGCTTCAATGACTTGTGCTCCTTGAGGAATTACGCCTCCAATGGAGGTAATGATTCCCTTGTCAAACACAAGCGTCGTGCTGGGAAGCACTTGGCCGGTTGCCGTATGCAAGGTGGCCCCCGTAATGGCGATGGGCGCCGATTGCGCAGGAGCAGGTTTTGGCCTTTGCGCAAAGCTACTTACACTAATGAAAAAGGCAAATAAACTATATAGAGTACGTTTTGATGAGTTCATAGGTTCTGTATTAATTAATGAGAATGAGTTTCAGACAATAAATGCTCCTCCAAGGTGTCGCAGTGATAAAGAACCGGCTCTGATTTGCTTACCGCTTTTGTATTGCCAGACTTTTGATCGTCTGAGAAAAGCATCTTTTGCACAATTCTATTTTTTTCGTCTCTCACTTTTTGGTCTTTCAAGGCTTGGGTTTGCCCATCAAAGTACAAAGTTCCATCTACGAAGGTTTTGTCCACAGTGGCATAAATGCTTAAAGGATTGTTTGTCCAAAGGACGAGATCCGCATCCTTTCCCACAGCTATAGAACCTACCCGATCATCAATCATAAGCATTTTCGCTGGGTTTAAAGTAACCATTTTCCAGGCAGCTTCTTGAGACACGCCTCCGTATTTAACGGATTTAGCAGCCTCTTGATTGAGTCGGCGCGCCATTTCCGCATCGTCCGAATTAATGGCCGTGTTTACGCCCGCTTCTAGTAATAGGGCCGCATTTTGCGGAATAGCGTCTCTCACTTCTTCTTTATAAGCCCACCAATCGGAGAAGGTGGAAGCATTGGCTCCGTGCGCTTTCATAAGGTCTGCAACCTTATATCCTTCTAAGATATGGGTAAAGGTTTGCACTCTAAAATTAAAACGATTTGCTACCTCCATAAGCATGTTAATTTCACTTTGTACATACGAGTGCGAGGTGATAAAACGCTCTTTGTTTATGATCTCTAACATAGCTTCCAGTCGAAGATCTTTACGGTAATTTTTGTTTGTTCTTTTTTCCTCTCCGTATTCTTTCGCACGGGTGAACCAGAAATCAAAGGCTTGCTCTACGCCGGCTCTACTTTGAGGGAAACGATTTGGATTTCCTCCCCAGTTGGCCTGCTTCACGTTCTCCCCTAAGGCAAATTTAATAAAAGGCTTGGCTCCTTTGTACTGCATGTGAGTAGGATCCTCTCCCCACCGGAACTTAATCAGTGAAGACTGCCCTCCCACAGGGTTGGCACTTCCATGTAGCTGCTGCGCAATGGTAACTCCCCCTGAAAGTTGGCGGTATAAGTTGACGTCATCCGGATTGATGGCATCGCTCATTCTTACTTCCGCAGAATTGTTAGTTCCCCCTTCGTTCACTCCACGAGTAATTCCCACGTGAGTATGCTCATCAATAATCCCGCTTGTAAGGTGCATGGATTTTCCTGAAATCACCTTGGCTCCGCCTGCAGAAAGTCCCTGGCCGACGGCTACAATTTTCCCTTTGGATACTTTTACATCGTAATTCTCAACGATGCCTTTCTCTGTGTTGGTCCAGACCGTGGCTCCTTGGATTAAATAATCCTCAGCTTTTGGAATCTCGCTCGATCCAAACGCGGAGAACGGATACCATATTTCTCCGACCTTCTGGTCTAAAGGAGATGTGGGCTTTTGAGGTTCAGGTGAAAACCCCTGAGTCTGTACTAGAGAATACGGCACGGGCAGTCCGTTTTTATTTAAAGCGCGACCGCTTGCATTTTTATATCGATCGAGTTCATACATCAAACGATAGTTCTGAAGGGAATCGTTTGGAAGTTTAAGCTCCATGGCCAGTTTATAGTCCGCAAAAGCAAGTTTCACTTTGCCTTTCTTTGTTCCTTGAGAGATTTCAGCTTGTGGACTTGTCAACTTGCCTTTTACTTTTAAATCATAGGATTGTCCGTTCAAAGTTAACTTATAGGTTCCCCGAATGTCTTGCGTCGGACGCTGGGTAATCTGATAGCGGGTTCCCATTACGTAATTGTCATAAATCTCAGTTTCCTTTTCAAATAGATCTCCTGAGCTTACAAAGAAATTCGCAAGTGAGCCTGCTTTTAGGCTCCCTAGTCTCTCCTCTTTTAAAAGCTTTGCAGGAACTTTGGTTAGCGATTCTAACAACTGTTCTTTGCTCATTCCTTTTTCATGCAAAGCGCGAAGTTCGGTTAAAAACTTGCTTTTGTCTGAAAGTCCGTTCATTGTAAAAGCAATAGGGACATTTTCTTTAGCAAGATACACCGCATTGTAAGGAGCGAGCTCCCAATGTTTAAGGGCTGCTACATCAAGAACTTCGACATCAAGCGCATCTTTTATTTGGTAAGGTTTTGGATAATTTAGGGGCAATATAAGGGTACCGCCAGTGGCTTTAATTTCTTTTGCACGTTGGTATTCGTTCCCCGAACCTAAAAACACAAACTGACGACTTGTTTCATCTCCAATTTTGTCCGCTCTAAGAACGTCCCACTTTTCTGAGGTTTCTACAATGGTAGGAAGGTCTTTTAGTTGATTAAAAGCTTCTAGGTTTGCATTTAGAGCTTTTGAATCTTTAGAGCTCTCATACCATTTTGCATCTAAGTACAATTGGCGAAGTAACGCAATGGAACCTACAAGAGAGGAAGGATACGCCTGTCTTGAACTCCCTTTTGAAAAGGAGAGCATCAAAGCGGCATCGCTTTTAATGATTTTATCAGCACTTGTCCCTTCTCCTAGTCCGATCAGTACGGCAGATCCGCGGACCAGCCCGTCCTCATTAAAACTAAGAACCGACCCAAACCCTTGGCTTAAGTACGCATTAAAGTCCTTGGATTGGTTTGTAAAGGTTTCTACCGCTCTCGTGTCGGCTTTCACCGCATCGTTGTAGGCGGCAGAAGTTGCATCTGTAGGAAGGTAACTGCTACCTGGATCGTACTGCTTTCTTTGTTTTTTCTCCACTCCTACACTCGCGTAGGGATCGATAAAAGAGGGATACACAAAAGCGCCCTTGCCATCAATAACAACCGCTCCTTTAGGAATGGAGGCCTTGCCTGAAGCCACGACTTTTCCTTCTTGAAAGACCAAAACAGCCTCAGGGATCACTGTTTTTGAATCTTGGTAAAGGGTAATGTTCTTCAAGGCATAAAGACTTTTGTCCTTGCCTTTCGTGTCGTTTGGCCAGTAGCCTACTTGCGCCCAAGTGTGCACGGCCAGTAGCAGTGCCAAGCTGGATAGGATTCGTTTTTTCATAGTTTTAAGAGGGATTTAAAAAATCAAAGTATCAAAAGTAGACATTATTATTAAAATATCCCTGTGGATTCACAAAAAATACCGCACAATTTTGTGCGGTACTCAAGTTTTTAATAAAATTTAACGAGGTTCTTAAAATCCTGCGGCTAAAATCTGATCCATTTTCTCAATTGCCATTTGAATCTCCTCCTTCGATACCGTTAAGTGCGGTCTGAAACGAAGCGACTGCTCTCCACAAGCGAGCAGTATTACTTTTTCTTCGTAAAGCTTAACACGGAAGCGGTCTCTGGTTTCAGGATCTTTCAAATCAATCGCGCACATGAGTCCACGACCTCTAGGGTTTGAAACCTGCTCTGGGTATTTATGAGCAAGATTTTCGAGTCCTTTCAACAGGCTCTCCCCTACCAAACGTGAATTTTCCACTAGGTTATCCTTTTCAATAACTTCTAGAATAAGTTTGAGTCGCATCATATCAATGAAGTTTCCTCCAAACGTAGAATTGATTCTTGAACTTTCTCTAAATACATTGTTTGGGATACGGTCCATCTTCTCTTTGTTCGCGAGAACGCCACAAACTTGGGTTTTCTTTCCAAAGGCAATAAGATCGGGTCTCACGGAAAAATGCTCAAATGCCCACATTTTCCCTGTCATGCCAATGCCCGTTTGTACTTCGTCAAAAATGAGCAAAATTTCGTGCTCATCACAAATTTTGCGTAGCGCTTGAAAGAACTCATCTCGGAAATGATGATCTCCCCCTTCCGCTTGGATGGGTTCTATGATAATGCAGGCAACACGACCGGGACTTGCTAAAATGGCTTCCTCAATGTTCAAAATGGCAAGCTGTTCATTTTTGATGGTCTCTTGTAAGTTTTCCTCAGTGATTGGAAAACTCAAATGAGGATTTAAAATTCTTGGCCAATCGAATTTAGGGAAATACTGATGTTTCCTTGGGTCGGACGTATTGGTAAGACTTAGGGTGTACCCACTTCTTCCATGAAAAGCTTGACGGAAATGGATGCAGATATCTGCCTCTAAATTCTGTCCCTTCTCCATATTGAGTCTTGTCTTCCAGTCGAAGGCTGCTTTCATCGCATTTTCCACGGCCAGAGTTCCACCCGAAACGAAAAAAACGTATTGAAGCTCCTTTGGAACGACCACTCTTTCAAAGACTTCCATAAACTCAGCGTATTCTACACTGTATACGTCTGCCAAGGTAGGCTTATTCACGGCCATTTTCCCAAGCCAACCCACATGCTCCAAAAGATAAGGATGGTTGTATCCGATGGATGCGGAAGCAAACATCGAAAACATATCCAAGTAATCCTCACCCGAAAGACTGTCATGAATATAGGATCCATGGGATTTTTCAATGTCCATTACAAAATCAAAACCGTCCACAAGTAGGTGTCTGGCTAGTACGCTTTGTACGTCTTTAGGAGCGATGGAATCTTGGTGATTTTCTGTATGCATAATAAATTTGTATTTGGTGCTTAATTAGGGTTTGAATTTATAAATCGAACGTGATGCCCTGGGCCAAAGGTAGATCCAGACCGTAGTTGATTGTATTGGTTTGTCTTCTCATGTAGTATTTCCAAACATCGGAGCCACTCTCGCGACCTCCTCCCGTTTCTTTTTCTCCACCAAAGGCACCGCCAATTTCAGCACCTGAGGTTCCAATGTTTACGTTCGCAATCCCACAATCCGAACCTTGAGCAGAAAGGAAAAGTTCCGCTTCGCGAAGATTTTGAGTCATGATGGCTGAGGATAAACCTTGAGGAACGCTATTTTGCAGTTCAATGGCCTCTTCTAACGTCTTATATTTGATTAGGTACAATATCGGAGCAAACGTTTCGTGCTGTACGATTTCAAAATGGTTTTCGACTTCCGCAACACATGGTTTTACGTAGCATCCTGAAGCGTATTCTTTTCCTTTTAACACGCCTCCTTTTACGATGAATTTTCCACCTTGCTCCTCGCATCTTTTGATGGAGCTCTGGTAATTTTTCACTGCGGAAAGATCAATAAGCGGTCCTACGTGGTTGTTTACATCCAAAGGGTTTCCAATCTTAAGTTGGGCGTAGGCTTTTACAAGTCGCTCTTTCACTTGGTCGTATAGGCTCTCATGAATAATGAGTCTTCGGGTAGAGGTACAGCGCTGTCCTGCAGTTCCTACAGCTCCAAACACCGCTCCAATCACGGACATGTCGATGTCGGCATGCTCTGAAATAATGATGGCATTGTTCCCACCTAATTCTAAGATGGACTTCCCAAACCTTTGTTGAACCTTGACCCCTACTTCTCTTCCTACTTTGGTAGATCCCGTAAAGGACACAAGTGGAATGCTTGTTTTTTCTACAAGCGCTGCGCCCACAGTATGGTCCGCTACAATAACACTACAAACGCCCTGTGGCATTTTGTTTTCTTTTAAAACTTCGTTTAATAGGTTCTGACAGGCCAAAGCACAAAGTCCTACTTTTTCGGACGGTTTCCAAACCACCACGTTTCCACAGACTAAGGCAAGCGCTGTATTCCAACTCCATACCGCTACTGGGAAATTAAAAGCGGAAATCACCCCTACAATCCCTAACGGATGGTACTGTTCGTACATACGGTGAGAGGGTCTTTCAGAATGCATCGTGTATCCGTAAAGTTGACGAGAAAGCCCTAGGGCAAAATCACAGATGTCAATCATCTCTTGCACTTCTCCTAGACCTTCTTGGAGGGATTTCCCCATCTCGTAAGACACGAGTTTACCCAAATCTTGTTTGTTTTCACGAAGCTTTTCTCCAAATTGGCGGATTAGCTCTCCTCTTTTGGGAGCTGGGATACGGGAAAATTCTTTGAAGGCTTCTTTCGCCTTGGAAATTACTTTCTCAAAATCGCTAAGGCTACCGGTTTTAATCTTTGCGATCAGTTTACCATCTGCCGGGGAATAGCTTTCAATCACATCGCCTTTCGCAAAGGATTTGCCCCCCATATTCACTCCATTATTTTCTTTGGAAATCCCTAAACGTTCTAGTGATTTATCAATCGAAAATTTTGATTCTTTTTTTGCCATAATTTTTCAATTCTATGGTTCTAAATATAAAAACTATCCAAGGAATGAACAAATTTTTTAGCATTAAAAAGACTTTAGACCGTTTTACTCAAAAGAAAGAAGCGCAAATCAGCTTCTGCTTTTGCGCTTTGTCCAACTGGATTTAGAGATTTCATACTCTATATTGATTTTGGGCGACTCTCCGTGGTACGCTACTTCCAACTCTCGACGCTTTAGGGCTCCCAATTTTTCCATTGCCCGTTTGGATCTCTCATTTTCTCGCCCTACGTGAAACACTACGGTGTCTATGAAATCAAAAATATAGTTGAGCATGGCCTCCTTTACTTCCCGATTTACGCCTTGCCCCCAATGCTTAGGATTGTAAAAGGTATATCCAATTAAGATCTCGCTATTAAGTGGATTGTAATCGTAAAACCGCGTAGAACCAAGTACCACACCGTCCTTTTTTCGAACCACTTTAAAGGCTCCTCCACTTTGGAGAGCCCCTTGAAAGAAGTTCTGAAAAACTTCTCGTTTGTAGCGGTTCGGATTGGGATGTTGACTCCAGGTTTCGGGATCCTTTGCACTGGCATACAAGGCCTCAAAATCGGACTTGGCAAGAGGAACTACTTGGTAGTTCTTTGTATCTAAAGTAGGTTGTAGATTGGGAATCATGGGAAGAGAATTTATCTTTGTTTATTAGAAATACCCGTGAGCTTCAAGGAGATTAAAAAAGAATTGATTTTTCCAATTCTAGTAATTTTTGTTTGCGCCAAATTCCACCGCCATACCCCGTTAAAGTCCCGTCACTTCCAATTACGCGGTGGCAAGGGATTAATATGGAAATCTTATTCATTCCATTTGCATTGGCCACGGCGCGGACTTTCTTCACATCGCCCAAAACTTCCGATTGCCTTCGATAATTCCATGTTTCACCGTAAGGAATCTTCCTTAAAATCTCCCAAACACTTTTCTGAAATTCGGTTCCTACAGGGGAAAGTGGAACCGTAAATTCTTTACGAATCCCTTCAAAATATTCTGAAAGTTCTTTTTCTAAGGTATCAAAATGGGGATTATCCCCTTGAATAATGGTGGCATTGAGGGATTTTGCTAAATCTTTAAATTCAGTTTCCAGCATTCTTCGATCGGTAAATTCGAGCATACAAATGCCCTCTTCGGTTGCCGCTGCATACATGGTTCCTATCGGGGTTTCGATTCTTTTTAAATCAATAATTCTTTGCGCTTTTGAATTTTTCGGAGAAACCCCGAAAATATTTTTGAAACTTTCACTAAATCCACTTAAACTTTCAAAACCACTATCATAAGCTGTTTCCATCACATTTTCTCCTTGTTGCAATTTTTTGAAAGCCGTATTCAAACGAAACATTCTTTGAAATGCCTGAAAGGTCATTCCGTGGTTCTTCTGAAACCATCTTCGCATCGTAGAGGGGTCAATCCCCCGTTTTACCAAATCGTAATCTTTAAATTTTAAAGCAGGGTTTTCCCTTAGTTCCTTCAAAATTTGTTGAATGTACTGGGGAGTTTCATCTGGATTCTCTAGGGGCTTACAAACTTTGCAGGGGCGGTATCCTTTTAAAATTGCATCCTTTGTGTTTTGAAAAAACTCTACGTTTTCGGCTTTAGGTTTTCGGGCGCTGCATGTGGGGCGACAGAAGATTCCTGTGGTCTTCACACCCATCCAAAATACCCCTTCAAAATCTGAATTTTTGTCCAAACTGGCCTGGTACATGATTTGAGAACTTAAGTTTTTCATTGACATTTGCGATTAACTAGTCACAAAGGTAAAAGGCTGAGCCTACAGGTGCAACCGAAAATTAAGCAACTATTTTTTTTGCGATGCTCGTCTTACCTATACCCTTACCTTATTTTGCACGCTCAATCGATCTAATCTCCCCGAGCTTCTCTACAATGGCTTTTGTCTTATCCGCGTTTTGTACACTGACGGGTACCGTAGCGGAAGATTTATCCCATGCAAAGGTTAGATTTGCATGCGTTGTATCCACAGGCTCAATCGAAATGGTAAACCACTCCACTTTCTGAGCTAAGTCCACCTTAGGAACTTTTACACTGTAAAGATCAAGCTCTTTGTTGTATTGGGTTCCCCAACTTTGATAGTCCTTATTTAAGATGACTCGCCACTGCGATTTGGAGGGCTCAATGTAAAGACCATACGTTCCCGCAGGGACATCCACGCCACCAAAGTTCACTTTTTCACCAAAGGTAATTTTTGTCGAGGAATTCGCTCCCGCGCGCCACACAGCATCATAAGGAACTAAGTCTCCAAAAACCACCCGGTCTTTCACCGCCGGACGACCATAGTCTACAGAAATACTGGTTAGAGAAAATTGTTGTTCAATTTTCTGCCTAGGGCTTTGCGCTGGAAGCGTGTACTGCGCCTGAGAAAATAAAAAACCGCAAAGAAAGCTGGTTATAAGAATCTTTTTCATAGAATTGATTTAGGATTTAAAGGTAGTGAATTTTATAGTTTTATTAGAAAACAAAAAAAATAATTGTTTGAATAACAAAAAATTATTTATCTTCGCCCCCTAATTTAAAACACAAAGAATGTTTAATCAATTACATCATCATTTTCATCCTTGCACTCAAGCGAGCTGAGAATGATATGCTGTAAATTCAAAATATCTAAATCTAATCCCGTTTGAGTAAATCAAACGGGATTTTTCTTTTTTACAGGTCATCCCCCATTTAAGATTTACTCAAACATTTAATACTAGTGAAAAATGAGTAAACTTAGAATTGCCATTCAAAAAAGTGGCAGACTTAACGAAAAATCAATCAATCTACTGCAACAATGCGGAATTAAATTTCCAAATGGCGGTGGAAAATTAATCACGGAAGCTACTAATTTTCCAATTGAAATTTTGTTTTTAAGAGATGATGACATTCCCCAATACGTCGAACAACAAGTTGCTGATATAGGCATCATAGGAGAAAATGTTCTGGTTGAAAGTAAAAAGATTATCAATCTCGTTGAAAAGCTTGGTTTTTCTTCCTGCCGGTTGAGTCTGGCAGTTCCTAAAGAAACACAATACGACAGCTTGGAATTTTTCAGAAACAAACGCATCGCAACCTCCTATCCCAATATTTTATTGGAATATTTTCAGAAACAGAATATCGAAGTTACGATAGAAGTTATATCAGGAAGTGTGGAAATTGCACCGGGAATCGGTTTAGCAGACGGTATCTGCGATATTGTAAGCAGCGGTAGCACCCTGCTTTCGAATGGGTTAAAAGAAGTAGAGAAAGTCCTGGTAAGTCAGGCGGTTTTGGTGGCAAATCCTAATTTAGAAGAATCCAAAAAACAGATTTTAGAAAAACTGTTGTTCCGAATCCAGTCCGTTCAGAAAGCCAAAGAAAACAAATACATTTTATTGAATACCCCCGATTCTAAACTGGAAAAAATCAAAACAATTCTTCCAGGAATGAACAGCCCGACCATTCTACCCCTGGCAAGGGAAGGTTGGAGCAGCTTACATTCTGTTATCAGAGAAGACAAATTCTGGGAGATCATAGACGAATTAAAAGAAGCCGGAGCTGAAGGAATTCTCGTCATTCCTATCGAAAAAATGATTGTGTAAACGAACTCAAAAAAAAACATAATGAAATACTTGAATAATCCCTCAAGATCTACATGGCAAAATTTAGCCAAAAGACCTTTGATTGAAAAGAGAAACTTAGATGACACCGTAGCCAATATCATTGACAAAGTACGGACCATGGGCGATGCTGCCCTTCGGGAATTTACCTTAGAATTCGATAAATTCAACTTAGGCAATCTAAAAATAAGTTCCTCCGAAATCGAGCAAGCAAACTCTCAGGTTTCAAACGAACTGAAACAGGCGATTTCTATTGCCTATAACAACATCTACAAATTTCACGCTTCTCAGAAAGTTGCAGAAATACCTGTGGAAACCATGGAAGGTGTGACTTGCTGGAGAAAAAACGTGGCTATAGAAAATGTAGGACTTTATATACCTGGCGGTTCTGCTCCCCTATTTTCAACCCTGCTGATGTTGGCAATTCCTGCACAAATTGCAGGTTGCAAAAACATTGTTTTGTGTACGCCTTGTGATCAAAAGGGAACGATTAATCCAGCCATTTTGTACACCGCTTCCTTTTTGGGTATTAACCAAATTTATAAAATCGGCGGTGCCCAGGCCATCGCTGCCTTGGCTTATGGAACCGCGAGCATTCCTAAAGTAGATAAAATTTTTGGACCCGGTAACCAATATGTAACCAAAGCAAAAGAACTTGTTCAAAAGAACGGCATTGCGATCGATTTGCCTGCAGGACCCAGTGAAGTTTTGGTTATTGCAGATGAAAATGCAGACCCAGAATTTATTGCGGCAGATTTACTTTCACAGGCAGAACACGGAACGGACAGCCAGGTAGTTTTTGCAACGAATTATAAACCCCTTATCGAGCAAGTAAATCTTGCTTTGGAAAAGCAATTGAGTACTTTATCAAGAGCTGATCTCGCAAGAAAAACATTGGAAAACAGCTTTTCCGTATGGTTCAATTCAGTGGAGGAATGTATCGATTTTAGCAATAATTATGCTCCTGAACATTTGATTTTGGCCCTTGAAAACGCAGAAGAATATGGTGATAAAATTCAAAATGCAGGTTCCGTTTTTCTTGGAAATTACTCCTGTGAAAGTGCCGGAGATTATGCAAGTGGAACCAATCACACATTGCCAACCAATGGGTATGCCAAGAGTTATAGCGGTGTTTCGTACGATAGCTTCGTAAAGAAAATCACGTTTCAAAATATCACCCCAAAAGGTCTTCAAAACATTGGGGCTACCGTAGAAATTATGGCAGAGGCAGAACAATTAACCGCACATAAAAACGCTGTGAGCATCCGACTTAAGAAATTAAACAAGTAGACTATGGAAAATTTAATCAGAAAAAACATCCGTACTCTTGCTCCCTATTCAAGTGCGAGAGAGGATTACTCCGAAAAGCAAGGCGTTTTTCTGGATGCAAATGAAAATCCATTCGGCATTTACAACCGCTATCCAGATCCTTACCAAAAAGCATTAAAAGAGCGATTGTCAGAGATTAAAAACATTCCGTCCAAGCGAATCTTTATCGGAAACGGAAGCGATGAAATAATTGATATTGCTTTGCGTATTTTTTGCGAACCCAACCAGGACAAAGCCTTGACATTTACACCTACTTATGGCATGTATGAAGTTTCGGCAAATATCAATGCGGTGCAGCTCATCAAGCTTCCCTTGAACGAAGAATTTCAGATAGACAGAAAAACGATTGAATCTTGGTTATCAGATCCAAATTTGAAATTAATTTTTATCTGCTCGCCTAACAACCCCACAGGAAATCTCATCAATCCAACGGACATTGAATTTATTTTACAACAATTCAATGGAATTGTCATCCTTGATGAAGCTTATATCGATTTTTGCGATCAAGTTTCGTTTCTGGAAAAATTGACTCAATATCCTAATTTAATTATCAGCCAAACACTAAGCAAGGCATGGGGACTGGCAGGAATCCGCCTTGGGATTGCTTATATGAACGAACCTGTATTGTCCTATTTCAATAAAGTGAAAGCACCATACAATGTCAGTGCCATCAATCAGAAAATAGCGCTAGATGCGTTGACTAAATTGGAAGAATACGAGAAAAACAGAAGCGAAATTCTTAAAGCAAAATCCAACCTTTTAACGGAATTACAAGGAATAAAAATCATCTCTAAAATTTATCCCTCCGAGGCCAATTTTCTATTGGTTGAAGTAAACGATGCAAATGACGTGTATACTCAATTGATAAAAAAACAAATAATTACCCGAAACAGAAATATCGCAATTCCAAACTGTCTTCGAATAACGGTTGGAGCCCAGGAGGAGAATCAAAAATTAATAACCGCTTTAAAACAAATCAGCAATGGCTAAAAAAGTATTATTTATAGACCGAGATGGCACCCTCATCGAAGAGCCGGCAGATTTTCAGATTGACCGCTTTGAGAAATTGCAATTTTTACCGTTTGCTATTAGTTGTTTATCCAAAATAGCCCGGGAATTGGATTTCGAATTGGTAATGGTGAGCAATCAAGACGGTTTGGGAACGGATTCTTTTCCCGAAACCACCTTCTACCCTGTCCAGAATTTTATACTTCAAACTTTGAAAGATGAAGGTGTACTCTTTAAGGACGTCTATATTGACGCGTCGTTTGAATACGAAAACAAACCTACCCGAAAACCTCAAACGGGCATGCTTGGCAAGTATATTTACGGCAATTACGACCTGCGAAATTCCTTTGTAATCGGCGATAGAAAAACCGATGTGCAACTTGCAGAAAATCTTGGAACACAGTCCATCTTTATCAGTGAAAATACTGTGGTAGATGCCACCTTCACGACTACCGATTGGAATAAAATTTATAATTTTTTAAAAAATCAACCCCGAACCGGAAAAACTCAACGCAAAACTTCTGAAACGGACATTTCGGTTGAAGTAAATCTGGACGGAACAGGAAAATCCGCTATACAAACAGGATTGCCCTTTTTCGACCATATGTTGGAGCAGCTCTCCAAACACGGTAATTTGGATTTGAATATACAGGTAAAAGGAGATTTGGAAATAGACGAACACCACACAATAGAAGATACAGCCCTTGCTTTGGGAGATGCATTTTTGCAGGCATTAGGGAATAAGAAAGCAATAGAACGCTACGGATTTTTACTGCCTATGGATGATTGTTTGGCTCAGGTCGCAATTGATTTTGGTGGTCGTCCCTGGCTGGTGTGGGAAACGGAATTCAAACGAGAAAAAATAGGCGATTTGCCCACAGAAATGTTTTTTCATTTTTTCAAATCTTTCAGTGACCAGGCCCGGTGCAATCTGAACATAAAAGCAGAGGGAACCAACGAACATCACAAGATAGAATCCATTTTCAAAGCCTTTGCGAAAGCAATAAAAATGGCAGTAAGTAAGACAGAAAATCACCACATTCCAAGCACAAAAGGAACCCTATGATCGCTATTTTAAGATACAATGCAGGCAATACCACTTCGGTAGAAAACGCCATAAAAAGTTTGGGTTATAAACCCCTTGTAACCGATGATATTGCACTTTTGCAATCCGCCGAAAAAGTGATTTTTCCGGGCGTTGGAGAAGCGGGTTCCGCAATGAAATATTTAAGGGAAAGAGGTTTAGATGAAGTAATAAAAAATCTAAAACAACCTGTTTTGGGAATTTGCCTGGGCATGCAATTGTTGTGCGAGTTTTCAGAAGAAGGAAATACCGACGGATTGGGAATTTTCAAAACAAAGGTTCGAAAATTTCCTCCTGAAGATTTAGTCCCCCATATGGGTTGGAATAATTTCACCGCTGTCAAAAGAGAATTGTTTCAAGATATTTCGTCAGAAAACGATTGCTATTTTGTCCATCTTTTTTATGCCGAATTATGTTCACACACAGTGGCTACAACCCACTATATCTTACCCTTCAGTGCTGCTTTGCAAAAGGATAATTTTTATGCTACTCAATTTCATCCCGAAAAATCGGCCTCAACAGGGTTACAAATTTTAAAAAACTTTCTTGAATTATGAGAATTATTCCCGCTATAGATATAATTGACGGTAAATGTGTTCGACTGACTAGAGGCGATTACAATCAGCAAAAGATATACAATGAAAATCCGTTGGAAGTGGCCAGAATGTTTGAAGATTTTGGAATCAATTATTTACATCTGGTCGATTTGAATGGAGCAAAATCAGGGCAGATTGTCAATTACAAAACTTTGGAATTGCTGGCTGCAAAAACCAATCTGCAAATTGATTTCGGTGGTGGAATAAAATCTCTGAATGATGTTGAAACGGCCTTTAATGCGGGTGCTAAACAAATTACAGTGGGAAGCATTGCTGTCCAAAAACCCGAATGGATGATAGACTGGCTAGAACGCATTGGAGCCGATAAAATTATTCTGGGAGCGGATTGTAAAAATCGAAAAATAGCGACCCACGGCTGGCTAAGAAACAGCGAATTAGATGTTTTGACATTCATTACAGAATATGCAGAAAAAGGAGCAAAATACAGCATTGTAACGGATATAGACAAAGACGGGATGCTTTCCGGACCTGCTTGTGGATTGTACGAAGAAATTTTATCTGAAACTAAAATACAACTAATCGCAAGTGGTGGCATTACTACAATTCAAGACCTGATACAACTCAAAGAAATGGGGTGTGAAGGAGCGATCATAGGAAAAGCTATATATGAACAAACAATTCAATTAAAAGAAATATCGCAATTATGTTGAAGAAAAGAATCATTCCTTGTCTGGACATCAAAGACGGACGAGCCGTAAAAGGCATCAACTTCGAAGCGATTCGGGATGCGGGTGACCCGATAGAACTGGCTCGGCGGTATGTGGAAGAAGGGGCTGATGAACTGGTGTTTTTAGATATCACTGCTACATTGGAAAAACGTAGAACACTTCTACAGCTGGTCAATCGCATTGCTTCGAAAATCAACATTCCGTTTACCGTCGGTGGAGGTATTAACAGTATAGAAGATGCAAAAATGATTATTGATGCAGGTGCCGATAAAATAAGTGTGAATTCGGCTGCGATTCTGAATCCTGAACTCATCAGTGAAATTGCCAATGAATTCGGAAATCAATGTGTGGTTTTGGCTATCGATACAAAATTTATTGATGGAAAATGGATTGTTTTCCGAAGCGGTGGAAAAATTGAAACCGGATGGAATGCGGTGCAATGGGCTCAAGAAGGTGTTAGACTTGGAGCAGGAGAAATCCTGCTTACTTCTATGAACAATGACGGTACAAAATCGGGTTTTGCGTTAAACATTACAAAACAAATCTCCGAAAGCGTCTCTGTACCCGTGATCGCTTCAGGAGGAGCAGGATGTATGCAAGATTTTGCAAATGTTTTAAACCACACAAAAGCCACAGGAGCTTTAGCCGCAAGTGTTTTTCATTACGGACAAATTTCCATTCCTGAACTCAAACAATTTTTAAACTCACAAAATATTCCGGTCAAATTATGAACATAGATTTTAACAAAGGCAACGGACTGATCCCTGTTATTATTCAAAATGCCATTAGCATGGAGGTATTGATGCTTGGTTTTATGAATCAAGAAGCATACAATCAAACGGTTGAAAAACGAAAAGTCACATTTTTCAGCCGAAGTAAAAACCGCTTATGGACGAAAGGAGAAACGTCTGGAAATTTTCTGGTCGTAGAAACCATCCGTTTGGATTGCGACCAGGATACCTTACTTATTATGGCAAATCCAATGGGACCTACTTGTCATACGGGCGATACATCTTGTTTCAACTCAGGATCTTCAAAAGGTTTTTTGTACCAACTGGAACAAACGATTCACAAAAGAATTGATAATAACGTAGAAACTTCTAATACCAACACATTGTACAAAAGAGGTATCAATAAGGTAGCTCAAAAAGTGGGTGAAGAAGCTGTAGAACTAGTGATAGAAGCAAAAGACGATAATGAGAAATTATTTAAAAACGAAGCAGCGGATTTATTGTATCATTTTTTGATTTTATTGAAAGCTAAAGATCTTTCCTTGGAAGAAATAGAACGTGTCTTGTCCGAAAGAAATAAATAAGACCCTTAATCCTAAATTCGCAAAAACGAAATAGGATCGTAATTTCTGAACTTTATGAATTCGGTCTTCAATGACCCTAATTTCTAGTTCAGTTTGAAATACTTTTGCCTTTAAACGACACATCCCTCGCGAATGCGAAGGATGTGCTATTTATTATGAGGGTGTTTTTTACATAGGTTGCATCTTGAAACTCATACTCTCAATCACTTTGAGTATTGCCTCTACCGTGTCCATGGAAGTAAGACAAGGTACTCCATTCTCCACACTCATACGGCGGATTTGGAATCCATCTCGTTCGGCTTGTTTTCCTTTCGTGGTTGTATTCACTACGTATTGAACTTTTCCTTTTTGAATAAGGTCAATTAGGTTGACATCTTCCTGTCCAATTTTATAGCCTATTTTTACTGGGATACCGACTTCCTGAAAGTATTTTGCAGTCCCCTGAGTGGCCCAAATTCTAAAGCCTACTTCGTGGAAACGACGTGCAAAAACGGCCGCTTCTTCCTTGTGTTTGTCAGCTACTGTAAAGAGAATCGCGCCGTGAAGTGGAACACGTCGACCTGCTGCGATAAAGCCTTTGTAAAGTGCTTTTTCTAAAGTCGTGTCTTTCCCCATGACCTCCCCAGTAGATTTCATTTCAGGGCCTAATGAAGTATCAACCTTGGTTAACTTAGAAAAGGAGAAGACAGGAACTTTTACATACACTCCCTCTTTTGCCTCTACCAGTCCACTTTCGTAGCCCAGTGATTTTAAGCTCTCTCCAAGAATCACTTTGGTGGCTAAATTCGCCATAGGTACCTCTGTGATTTTTGACAAAAATGGTACGGTACGAGACGATCTTGGATTTACTTCGATGACGTAAACCTGATCTTCAAATAAGACGTACTGAACATTCATTAATCCAATGACGCCAAGACCTTTCGCTAAACGCTCTGTGTAATCAATCAATTGTGCCATGCACTTTTCGTTGATATTCTGCGGAGGATACACCGCAATGGAATCCCCAGAGTGAACTCCTGCGCGCTCAATATGCTCCATAATTCCTGGAATCACGACCGTTTCTCCGTCGCAAATGGCGTCTACCTCAACTTCTTTTCCGGTCATGTATTTATCGACCAAAACGGGATGTTCAGGACTGGCTTCTACCGCATTTTCCATATAGTGCGCTAGTTCCGTTTCGTTGTATACAATTTCCATCGCGCGCCCACCTAAAACGTAACTTGGACGCACTAAAACAGGATATCCAATCGAATCTGCGATTTCAATGGCTCCTTCTTTCGAAAAGGAGGTTCTTCCTTTGGGCATCGGAATGCCCATTTCCTGCAGTGCTTTTTCAAATTTATCCCGGTTCTCAGAACGGTCTAAGTCTTCTAAACTGGTTCCTAGAATCTGAACGCCATGACTTGCTAGTTTGTCCGCAAGGTTGATAGCGGTTTGTCCACCAAATTGAACAATGACCCCTTTGGGTTTTTCTAGCTCAATAATATTCATCACGTCTTCTTCGGTCAAAGGCTCAAAGTAGAGTTTGTCTGAGATCGAAAAATCGGTGGAAACCGTTTCCGGGTTGTTATTGATAATGATGGATTCGTACCCCATTTGCTTAATGGCCCATACACTGTGTACGGTCGCGTAATCAAACTCAACTCCTTGCCCAATACGGATAGGTCCAGAACCCAGTACAATGATTTTTTCTTTGCCGCTTCGTACACTTTCGTTTTCTTGTTCGTAGGTTCCGTAGAAATACGGAGTTTCGCTTTCAAATTCAGCTGCGCACGTATCTACCATTTTGTAGACCGGCATAAGTCCACTTCTTTTTCTAAACTCGAAAACTTCTCTTTGGGTGATTCCCCAGAGAAACGCAATGTTTTTATCCGAAAACCCTAATTTTTTTGCATCGTTTAAAACCTCAAGATCCATTTTGCTGCTGGAAATGGTCTTTTCAAAATCCACTAATTTTTTTAGCTTCCAAATGAAGAACGGATCAATTTTACTCCATTCTACAATTTGCATCCAGTCGTATCCACGTCTTAGCGCTTCACCGATGACAAAGAGTCTTTCGTCATCACATACTCGAATGCGTCTTTCAATATCTTCCGGCGTTAACTCCTGTGCTTGTTTTTGCTTAAGTCCTAAGTGGCGAATACCCGTCTCAAGAGAACGAATCGCTTTTTGAATACTTTCTTCAAAGGTTCTTCCGATTGCCATAACCTCCCCTGTAGCCTTCATTTGAGTAGAGAGACGACGGTCTGCCGTTTCGAATTTATCAAATGGGAACCTAGGAATTTTGGTCACCACGTAATCCAGTGCAGGTTCAAAACAGGCATAGGTTTTTCCAGTGACAGGGTTCATCATTTCATCTAAGGTTAACCCCACGGCAATCTTCGCTGCTAATTTCGCAATCGGATACCCGGTCGCTTTGCTGGCTAAAGCAGAAGAACGCGATACCCTCGGATTCACCTCAATGATATAATAGTTGAAGGAATGAGGATCTAAGGCCAATTGCACGTTACAGCCTCCTTCGATGCCAAGGGCACGAATAATTTTTAAAGAAGCATTTCGAAGCAGTTGATACTCTCTGTCGGATAGCGTTTGTGAAGGAGCCACTACGATACTATCGCCTGTATGGACTCCTACAGGATCAATGTTTTCCATGTTACAAACCACAATTGCATTGTCGTTTGCATCTCTCATCACCTCGTATTCAATTTCTTTAAATCCCGCAATCGAACGCTCAATTAAACATTGAGTTACTGGCGAATATTTAAGTCCTAATTCTGTGATTTCTTTTAATTGGGCTTCTGTATCTGCAATTCCTCCCCCGGTTCCTCCCATCGTAAAGGCAGGACGAACAATTACAGGATACCCTATTTTATTTGCAAACGAAATGGCTCCTTCTACGGTGGTGACAATGTCACTCTCTGGAACCGGCTCGTTTAACTCGTTCATTAATTCTCGGAAAAGATCTCTATCCTCTGCTTTGTTGATGGCAGAAAGTTTGGTTCCAAGAACCTCCACTTCACACTCTTCTAAGATTCCTGATTTTTCTAATTCAATCGCCATATTCAGACCAATTTGCCCTCCTAAGGTAGGAAGTAAGGCGTCCGGTCTTTCTTTGCGAATAATGTGACTTACAAAAGGAAGGGAAATAGGTTCAATGTATACTTTGTCCGCAATTTCCACATCGGTCATAATCGTAGCGGGATTGGAATTAATTAAAATTACGCGGTATCCCTCCTCCCTTAGTGCCAAACAGGCCTGGGTTCCTGCATAATCAAATTCTGCCGCTTGTCCAATAATAATCGGACCTGAGCCAATTACTAAAATCGTTTTTATATCCGTTCTCTTCATTTTCTTGTCTTAAGCTCTTTTCGTTGTAAACGCCTCCATTAGGCTGATAAATTCATCAAATAAATAATTTGCATCTTCTGGACCTGGACTGGCCTCTGGGTGATACTGTACCGAGAAACAAGGAAATTCCGTGTGACGAACTCCTTCGTTTGTTCGGTCGTTTAAGGCCACGTGCGTTTCCACAAGGCCTGTGCCTTCCAAACTCGCAGAATCCACTGCGTATCCGTGGTTTTGAGAAGTAATTGCTACGGTGTTTCGTTCTAAATCCAGTACAGGATGGTTTGCTCCTCTGTGTCCGAATTTCAGCTTAAAGGTTTTGGCTCCACAAGCTAAAGAAATGAGCTGATGCCCTAGACAGATTCCAAAGATAGGCACCTTGCCTAAGAGTCCTTGAATCATCTCCTGCGCCCCCACCACGTCCTGGGGATCGCCAGGTCCATTGGTTAGCATCACTCCGTCGGGATGCAAAGCTAAAATTTCAGAAGCGGACGCGTTTTGATTCACCACAATAATATCGCAGTCTCTATGGGAGAGTTCTCGAATGATACCAAGTTTCGCTCCAAAATCAACGACTACAACTCTAAAACCTCTACCTGGTGCCGCATAAGGTGTTTTTGTAGAAACCTGCTCCACTAATTTTTTTTCAATTTCAAGCGCCTTTAATTCCGCCACTATCTCGCTTTCATTGGCATCAAAGTTTGCAATTCGTCCTCTTAACGTTCCTTTGTCTCTGATGAGTCTTGTCAATTGTCGGGTGTCAATGCCTTGAATCCCAGAAATATTTTTCGATTTTAAGAGCTCATCAAGCGACATTTGACTTCTAAAATTAGAAGGATAATCACAAAGCTCTTTGACCACCAAACCTTTGATTCCCGGTTCAATGCTTTCAAAATCGTCACGGTTGATTCCGTAATTCCCAATTAAAGGATATGTCATGGTCACAATCTGACCGCAATACGAAGGATCGGAAATTAATTCCTGATACCCCGTCATTCCTGTGTTAAACACCACTTCACCCTCGCTCAATAAATCCGCACCAAATCCAATGCCGTGAAAAACCTCGCCCGATTCTAATACTAATTTCTTTTTCATTCTCTTTTTTTAGCGCGTCTTTGGCAAGACTTGCTTTCTTTATTGTATGATTACTTTTCCTTTCTGTCGCTTTCGTCTGCTTCTCTCTTCAGACCTTAGCACCTCTACCTTTTTTAGCTGTACGTTTCAAACTCAAATCCTTGCAATTCAAGCTCATGCTTTAAAATCGCCATGCGCGTATACACGCCGTTTTCAATTTGTTTGAAAATTCTTGATTTTTCGCTATCCACAAGTTCGCTTTCCATCTCCACTCCTCTATTCACAGGCCCAGGATGCATCACAATTGCATTGGGTTTCATAGCCTCCATGCGGGCTTTTGTGAGTCCGTATTTCGATAAGTACTCTGCATTTGAAATGGGATGTTTCGTCGTATGTCTCTCGTGTTGAATACGTAGCATAATTAACACATCGACTTCTGGAATTAAGTGATCAAAATTTCGGTACGTTCCGTTCATCATGGCTCCTTGGTCGAACCAATCTTCCGGTCCTGAAAAATGCACTTTTGCTCCCAATCGTCTAAGCGCTTCTGCATCAGAGTTTGCCACTCGAGAGTGCTTTACATCTCCAACAATTCCTACGGTGAGTCCTTCAAAACTTCCAAACTCTTGTTTGATCGTGACCAAATCCAATAGACCTTGGCTTGGATGATGGCCGGTTCCGTCCCCTGCGTTCACAATCCCGATTTCAATGGACTTTAAATCTTCGTAATAATTATCGTCTGGATGTCGGATCACAAGTAAATCAAGCCCTAAAGCTTTTAGAGTCTTCACTGTATCGAATAGCGTTTCTCCTTTGTTGAGTGAGCTGGTTTGAACCGCAAAAGGAATCACTTCCAGTCCTAGTTTGCGCTCGGCCATTTCAAAACTCACAACGGTTCGAGTACTGTTTTCAAAAAATAAGTTGGCCACAAAAATGGGCTGTTTTGCACGTATTTTCGTTCCCTTAGCAAATGCCAAGCTATCTTCAAGGATCCTCTCAATGGATTCTTTGCTGAGTTTTGAAAGTTTTATCATTTTGAATTAAAATTTCTCCTTAAAATTACAAAAAAAAACGAAGCCAAAAAGACTTCGTTCGTTATAAAAAATATGTTTCCTGAGGCATCCATGCCTCTTGATTTGCGATCAAAATGTAGCGTTTTACACATTGAGTGCAAAGATAGAAATTAATTTGAAAAGTAAAAAATTGTGAGGCGATAAATTTTCTTTCCCCCTCAATTTTTTCTATTTCTGTCTCCATCTCGTCTTAAAAAACTTCGGCCGCTGTGGGAAACGTGCACCCTTAAGGGGGGGGCTATCGCTTAAGAAATCGATTCTACTTCGAATCCTTTTGCTTTTACAATATCCATCACCTCCTTCTCAGTAATCCCACTCGATTCTACTGTAAGAATCTTGTCTGGATTCGAGGTATCTACATTCCATTTTTCAATCCCAGAGGCAGAGTCTAAATCGCCTTGCACTTTAGAGACGCACCCTCCACAATCTAAGGTGGTTTTAAATTTAAATTCTTTGTTTTCCATTGTTCTATTGATTATTTTAAAATTATTATTGCTTAATTCTACAGGTATTTACTTTTTCCACTTGAGGCGCAAACTATTGCTTACGACACTTACGCTACTTAGCGCCATGGCCGCTCCAGCAAGCATTGGATTCAGAAGAAAACCATTGATAGGATACAAGATTCCTGCTGCAATTGGAATGCCAATTAAGTTGTAGATAAACGCCCAGAATAAGTTTTGCTTAATGGTAGCCACGGTTTGTTTAGAGAGTTTTATCGCCTGAGGAATTTTGAGTAGATCAGAAGAGATAATGGTCATTTTAGCCACATCCATTGCAATGTCAGATCCTTTCCCCATGGCAATACTTACGTCTGCCGTGGCAAGAGCAGTACTGTCATTAATTCCATCCCCAACCATGGCCACGATTTTCCCTTCGCTTTGGAGTTTTTTCACAAAGTCCGCTTTGTCCTGAGGCATCACCTGAGCTTTGTAGTTTGCAATGCCGGTTTGCTTTGCAATGGCCTTCGCCGTTGCCTCGTTATCTCCTGTCAGCATGTAGAGCTCGATGCCCATTTTATTTATTTGCTCGATGGCTTGCACCGAGGTTTCTTTGATTTTATCTGAAATGGCTAGCACAGCAAGCGCCTGATGCTCATTTGCAAACCAAATTACGCTTTGTGACTGCTCAGCCCAGTTCTGCGCATACTGCTTTAAACTTGGGCTTATTTCAATCTTATGATCAGTAAGCAATTTTAAATTGCCCACGAAATAACTCTCCTTCTCATAAAGCGCTTTTGCACCCTGTCCAGTAATACTTTCAAAATTGGAGATTTCTATTTGTGGAGAGCCCTGCAAATACTTCACTACGGCGTCCGCGAGCGGATGCTCAGACTGCTTTTCAAGACTAAGCAAAACGGCTTTCTTGTCCTTTTGCCCTTCAAGCCACTCTGAGGCGGTTACCTGAGGTCTCCCCTCGGTAATGGTTCCGGTTTTGTCAAGGATGATGGCATTCACTTTTTTGGCAAGCTCAAGACTTTGTGCATCTTTAATTAAAATTCCATTTTCAGCACCTTTTCCTACGCCCACCATAATGGCTGTCGGCGTGGCAAGTCCAAGTGCGCAAGGACAGGCAATCACAAGTACGGTAATGGCCGCAAGCAGCCCTTGTACCACACCGTTTTCTCCTCCGAGTACGAGCCAGAGTCCAAAGGTTACAAGCGCAATCCCGATCACCACAGGCACAAAGACACTTGCGATTTTGTCAACCAACTTCTGCACCGGAGCTTTGCTTCCCTGGGCATCTTGTACGGTCTTAATAATATGAGCAAGCATCGTATCTTTCCCTACTTTTTGGGCTTTGAATTGAAAACTTCCTTTTTGGTTGATGGTTCCTGCGTAGACCGATTCATTCTCACTCTTTTGAACCGGAACAGGCTCTCCACTGAGCATGCTTTCGTCCACATAGGAATTGCCTACGGACACGATTCCATCCACTGCAATTTTTTCTCCGGGCTTTACTAAAATTTCATCGCCCACTAGCACCTCTTCAATCGGTATTTCTCTCTGCGTTTTGTCTGGGGAAATCACAATTACAGATTTAGGTTGTAGTCCCATCAGGTTCTTAATTGCACTAGAGGTATTGCCTTTTGCTCTTTCCTCTAGTAGCTTCCCAAGCAGGATAAAGGCTATAATAACTGCAGCCGCTTCAAAATAGACGTGCGCCTCAAGCCCACGACTGGTCCAAAACTCAGGGAAGAGCAGAGTGAATACACTAAACAGGTAGGCAATCCCTGTACTGAGTGCCACAAGTGTATCCATATTGGCGGATTTGTGCTTTAATTGTTTCCAAGCTCCGATAAAAAAATCTCTACCGAGCCATAGAACCACCGGGGTGGAAAAAAGCCACATAATTTCGTTTCCATAGGGCATGTCCATATAAAACATCCCAATGAAAACCACCGGTAAAGACAAGAGGACCGCCCAAAGCGTTTTTTGCTTCAGGGTTTTGTACTTTTTCTCCTGAATCTTCTCTAAGGTTTCATTTACTGAGGATTCCTCTTCGATGAGAAGATCGTATCCTCCGTTTTGAAGTGCCTTTTTGAGCTTTAGAAGATCGGTTGTACCCGGCAAATACTCTAAAACCAAATTTCCGGTTCCATAGTTCACGGATGCATCCACCACTCCAGGTTGCATTTTTATGATGTTTTGTGCACTGCTAGCGCACGAAGCGCAGGTCATCTCTAGTACGGGAACCGTGGCCTTTATGGTAGTCACGCCGTATCCAAGGTCTTTAATCGCTTGTACAGCTCTAGTGACCGCTTCGTTATTTTCAGTCGTCAATACCGCCCTGCGATTATTAAGTTCGACTTTATGACTCTCCACTCCGTTTACTTGCGAGAGTCCCTTGTCCACTATAAGAGCGCAGTGTTCACTATCTACATCTTCAAGGGGAAGATAAATTAATTCTTTATTTGTAGCCATTGCTTTACTAGGTTTGTTTACAATGCAAAGATGCGACATCCTCTGGGGAGAAAGGTTGTAGTTTTGTGGAATTGAATTGTAAGATTATAGAAGGAATCAGAAAAGGGATTCCAAAAATAGAAGGACTAAATCCTTATTTCTAACCTAATGGCCCTGCATTTTTAACCTAAATTGAATCGAGGGATTTTCTTTGGTTTGTTTTCTCTTTTTTAAATTCACTGGGAGAGAACCCTGTGATTTTCTTAAATTGATTGCTTAAATACGCAACACTCGAATAATTTAATTGGTCCGCAATCTCACTTAAAGTTAACTCATCATAGACCAATAGCTCTTTTACCTTTTCTATCTTTTGCGCGATAAAATACTTTTCAATGGTGGTTTTCTCTAATTCGGAAAACAAATTAGAAAGGTAACTATAGTCATGGTTTAGTTGCTCGCTTAAAAGAGTGGACAAGTTCGTTTTGTTCTCATTGTCTTTGGTATGAACGAGCTCAATAATGATCGTCTTAATGCCTTCTATTAGCTGTTTCTTTTTGTCATCGATTATCTCAAACCCTAAAGGTTTTAAAGAGGCATCTAAGGCTTTTCTTTGGTCCGGACTTAGTTCCCTTAGGAGCTCTGCCTCTCCTAGTTTTACTTCTTTAGCTTCGAGCCCTAGCTTTTCAAGTTCCCCTTGTACCACCAAGATACAACGATCACACACCATGTTTTTTATATAAATTTGGGCCATAATAGATAAATCTAAACGAGATACAAAAGTACAACTATCTTTTCCGAATCCGAAATACCAAAACAAAGACTCTCTTTTAAGTAGTACAGCGCGGCACTTGTCTTTATGTTTTTCTATTCAACTCTAGCCTATCTAGCTTAAAATAAGAACATATCCCATTCTCGAAAAGACCTTAAACTTCAGTATACACGGGCCCTTTTCATGGGTGCTCGTGTAGGGCTCTGTTTTTTTTCTACGAAATCCCCCTCGCAAAAGCTGCGATAAATTAAAAATAATGCTAATTTTAAAAACACAAACGAAATCCAATTCACTCAAGAAAATAATAAAATGAAAAATTTTTATATCGACGACCTTCCCGATTATTTTAAGCAATACAAGAAATCCATCAAAAATCCTAAGAAATTCTGGGATCAAGTCGCAGACGAAGGCTTCGTTTGGTACCAGCGTTGGACGAAAGTTCTTGAATTTGACATGGAAGAAGCAAAGATCAAATGGTTCAAAAATGCGAAGCTAAACATCACAAAGAATTGCATTGACCGTCATTTGCAAGTCCGAGGGGACAAAACAGCGATTCTGTTTGAACCTAACGACCCAAAAGAACCCGCGCAGCACATTTCGTATAAGGAACTGCATGAAAGGGTTTGCAAGATGGCAAATGTACTAAAGGACCAAGGCGTCGAGAAAGGAGACCGCGTCTGCATTTACCTTCCTATGATTCCGGAACTTGCTGTAACCATGCTTGCCTGCGCAAGACTTGGAGCCGTGCATTCCGTTATTTTTGCTGGATTTTCAGATTTGGCGCTTTCCTCCCGAATGAACGATTGTGAGGCGAAACTTTTAATTTGTTCAGACGGTAGTTTTCGAGGTTCTAAATCGATTGATTTGAAAGGAATCGTAGACAAAGCGCTTGAAAAATCGCCAGGAATCAAAAGAGTATTGGTTGTAAAAAGAACGGGCACTGAGGTGAGCATGAAAGAAGGAAGAGACTTATGGCTCGAGCCTCTCTACAAGGAGGCTTCCATCGATTTTGTTTCTAGAATTATGGATGCGGAAGATCCTTTGTTTATTTTATACACTTCGGGTTCCACCGGCAAACCCAAAGGAATGCTTCATACCACCGCGGGATACATGGTTTATTGTGGGTATACCTTTAAAAATGTTTTTAATTACAAAGAAAACGACATTTATTGGTGTACAGCGGACATAGGCTGGATCACGGGACACTCTTACATACTTTACGGTCCGCTTTCCTGTGGTGCTACCACCGTATTGTTCGAAGGAGTCCCTACTTACCCCGAGCCGGACCGTTTTTGGGAAGTCATTGAAAAGCATAAAATAACTCAGTTCTATACCGCCCCTACCGCTATTCGTTCTTTGGCTAAGGAAAGCACCGATTGGGTAGAAAAGCATGATTTGAGCTCACTGCGTGTAATTGGATCCGTGGGTGAACCCATTAACGACGAAGCCTGGCATTGGTACAACGACCATGTAGGAAACAAAAAATGTCCCATTGTCGATACTTGGTGGCAAACGGAAACTGGCGGAATCCTGATCTCTCCGATTCCTTTTGTAACCCCAACCAAACCCACCTATGCGACTTTGCCTCTACCTGGAATACAGCCTGTCCTAATGGATGAAAAACGAAATGAAATCACAGGGAACCAAGTAGACGGAAACCTTTGCATTCGATTTCCATGGCCCGGCATTGCGCGTACCATTTGGAAAGACCATCAAAGGTATAAAGAAACTTATTTCACGGCCTTTCCTGGTAAATATTTCACCGGAGATGGAGCCTTACGAGACGAAACGGGATACTACCGTATTACGGGACGTGTAGACGATGTTATTATTGTCTCTGGACATAATTTAGGAACCGCTCCGATTGAAGCCAGCATTAACCAACATCCCGCTGTAGCGGAATCGGCCATCACCGGGTTTCCACACGAGATCAAGGGCAGTGGGCTCTACGCCTTTGTAACACTCAAAGAAAGTGGAGAATCCCGTGATCGGGAAAATCTTAAAAAAGAAATCAACATGTTGATTTCAGACAGCGTGGGACCTATTGCCAAACTAGATAAGATTCAATTTGTCTCCTCTCTCCCCAAAACAAGATCAGGGAAAATTATGCGACGCATTTTACGTAAAATAGCACAAGGAGAACAAAGTGATTTTGGTGATATTTCCACTTTACTCAATCCAGAAGTTGTCGAAGAGATCAAGAATGAAAAAGAATAAACTAGCACGCGGATCTTCCCACTAAGCAGATAATGACCTTATTTGAGCTTTGTATTTCTTTTTTTGAATGAATTATTTTTCATCCAAAGGAACTTAAAAATCGGCAATTGCAAGGATTGCTTGTCTCTCTTCAAATGAAAAGGACTTTCCTTCAAACTTTTTACAAAGCAAAAGACTAAAAATTACGATTTTGTTATTATAGAGGCGCTATATTATTAATTATTTGTTAAATCTATTAGAAACTGTTAAAACTTTCTATTTTTGGCTGTAGTTTTGCACCGATTTAAAAGAACATACGTTAAAGATCCAAATAACAGTGTTTTTCTTATCAAATTAAATTTTTTCAATACGGTCCACTTGAGTGCAAGTGGACTTTTTTCTTTTCAAACCTCTGGGTTTTTCTACCCACTTTTTTGCCAAAATTCTAATGGACTCCTAGACATATCTGGACTTTAGGAACTGGACTTTCGCTTTAAAACAACCTCTATTCTATCCTCTCTATTTTGTTGGAGTTCTGCTCATTTTTTTCTACATTCGTAGAGTTAAAGAACTGCACAGATGATATACGACTTAGAACAAGAAAACAAAGAAATTCTTGCCCGGTATAAGGACTTAATTTCCAACACATACCGGACTCTTGACGAGGAGCAGAATAAGCTAATACGTCGTGCATTTGATCTCGCACTGGATGCCCACAAAGATCAACGTAGAAAATCAGGAGAACCCTATATCTACCATCCGATCGAAGTGGCAAAGATTGTTGCCAATGAAATCGGACTTGGGGCCACCTCCATTGCGTGCGCCCTGCTTCATGATGTGGTAGAAGATTCAGATTACACATATGAAGATTTAGAAAAGAGATTTGGAAAGAAAATCGCGGACATCGTAAACGGTCTGACCAAGATCTCTGTGATGAACCACCAGAACATTTCGATTCAATCGGAAAACTATAGAAAATTACTTTTAACCCTCTCTCAGGACTTCCGCGTGATTCTCATTAAGATTGCGGACCGCCTTCATAACATGCGTACCTTAGAGAGCATGGCTCCGGACAAACAAAAGAAGATTGCCTCGGAAACCGTCTATATTTATGCGCCTCTAGCCCACCGTTTAGGGTTTTATAATTTGAAAGGAGAGTTAGAAGATCTATCCCTAAAATACAACAATCCCGAGGTTTATAACGAAATCACAGAAAAACTTGAACTCGCGAAGGAAAACCGAGAAAAGTACGTTGAAGAATTTAAAAAAGAAGTCTCTGAGCGTCTTGGCGAAGAAGGTCTCAATATCACAATCAAAGGACGAGCAAAAGCCATCTCTTCCATCTACAGAAAGATGCTCAAGCAGGGCGTTCCGTTTGAAGAAGTTTTTGACAATTACGCCATTCGGATTATTTATAAATCCGATGCGAAAAACGAAAAATTCCTAGCCTGGAAAATCTACTCGATCGTCACAGACCTCTACCACAGCAATCCCCTTCGAATGCGAGATTGGATTACAAGGCCTCGTTCCACAGGGTATGAAAGTTTACACCTCACCGTTCTAGGTCCAGACAAAAAATGGATTGAAGTTCAAATTCGAAGCGAACGCATGGATGAGATTGCGGAGAAAGGAGTCGCTGCGCATTACCGCTACAAGGAAGGCTTTAAGAACAATTCAGACGATCAGAATTTTGAACGCTGGGTTAGTGAAATTAGAGAAGTCCTTGAACAGCAACAAAACTTAAGTACGACCGAACTTCTTGACAATATCAAACTAAATCTTTATTCAAAAGAAGTTTTCGTCTTTACTCCAAAAGGGGAAATTAAGATTCTCCCGGTGGGATCTACCGCGCTAGATTTTGCCTTTTCCGTTCACTCTGATTTAGGAACCAAGTGCCTCGGGGCAAAAATTAACGGAAAACTAGTGCCTATCTCCCATGTGCTGCAAAACGGAGATCAAGTAGATATTCTTTCCTCTCAAAACCAGAAACCAAAATTGGACTGGCTAGAGTTCGTGGTCACCTCGAAAGCAAAAAGCAAAATTAAGGCCTATTTAAATTCTCAAAAAAGCAGCGCAGTCACTGAAGGCAAAGAAATGCTACAACGTAAGCTTCGCCACGCAAAGCTCCCCTTCAATGACGAGGAAATCAACAAAATGCAGAAGTATTTCAATTTAAAAACTTCGCAGGAACTTTTCCTCGGTTTTCAAGAGGGCACTCTCGACACCGGAGATTTACGCAAGTACATCGAGAGCAAAAGCGTATTTAATAATTTAATCAATCGCTTTCGTAAATCTCCAACGAAAAACGAAGAATACGAAGAGCATGGCACTAGCAATCTTGATTTGATTGTCTTTGGTAAAGACGAGGAGAAACTCAACTATACCTTTGCCAAATGCTGCAACGTCATTCCGGGGGATAAAATCTTTGGTTTTATCACCATCTCGGAAGGCATCAAAGTTCACAGTGACAATTGTCCCAATGCCATTAACCTACGAGCCCAATACGACTACCGCGTCATGCCCGCCAAATGGGTCAACGAAGAAAGCTTCAAGAACCGAGTCAAAATCGAAATTGAAGGTCTGGACCGCCTGGGAATGATTAATGACATTACACAGGTCATTAGTAACTCCATGGCCATGGACATGAAAAGCATGACTATATCTTCGAACAACGGGCTCTTTACAGGAACCATTAATCTCGAGGTAAGGAACCGAAGTCAACTAGAAGAAACCTTTAAGCAACTAAAAAACATAAACGGAATCAGTCGTGTGAAACGACTTTAACTCAATCAATATTCATGAAAATTACCCAGTATTTTAAAAACTTTCTCCACCACAATCAATCCTCTGGAATCCTTCTCTTATTTTGTGTCTTTCTCTCGCTCATGATCGCGAATTCTTCGTTAGGTCCTTCCTTTGAAGATCTGTTAAATTATGAGCTAGGTCCCTACTCGATTAGCATGTGGATTAACGACGGTCTTATGGCCATTTTCTTTCTCTTGGTAGGTCTAGAAATCAAGCGTGAGATTGTGGAAGGAGAGTTATCCAGTTTCAAGAATGCATCCCTTCCCATTGTGGCAGCCCTAGGAGGTATGAGTGTTCCAGCACTAATTTACATTCTATTTAATGCGGGAACGGACACGCAAAACGGATGGGCCATTCCGATGGCTACCGACATAGCATTCTCTCTCGCGATTATCTCACTGCTTGGAAAAAGCGTACCGACTTCCATCAAAATTTTCTTAGCTGCACTCGCCATTGTGGATGATCTTGGAGCTATTGTTGTGATCGCACTCTTTTATACAGAGCAACTGCACCTAAATTACCTTTTGATTTGCCTTGGAATTACAGTCCTGCTTGTCCTATTAAACTACTTCAAAGTAAAAAAGCATGTCTTTTATTTAATCCCTGGAATTTTCTTGTGGTACTGCATGCACCATTCCGGTATCCATGCGACCATCGCAGGGGTAATCTTAGCCTTTACCATTCCTACGAACGTATCGGAAACAGAAATTTCTCCATTGGAAAAATTGGAAGGAAAACTTCATTTGCCTGTCAGCTTTATCATCATGCCTCTGTTCGCACTGGCCAATGTAAATATCGCACTCGAGGCAGGAATGGTGGACGGACTGTTTACCAATTTTGGTTACGGAATCATTCTAGGACTTTTTGTGGGCAAGGTGGTCGGAATCAATCTCTTTTCCTTCCTTGCGATCAAATTTAAACTCAGTAGCCTTCCCGACAAAAGCAATTGGTCTCAAATGATTGGGACGGGGCTTCTCGCAGGAATTGGATTCACCATGTCTATCTTTATAGCCTTGCTCTCTTTCAAAGGGCATCCTGAACTACAAGCAGAAGCAAAATTCGCAATCCTTGTTGCCTCTTTAATTGCAGGGTTAACGGGGTATATGATCTTAAAATCCGTTGGAAAGAAACAAGCCAAAAAAGAGCTCGAATCTGCCTAAGTAGTCAGACGAATTTTAACCACAAAACAAAAAGTCATTCTGAACCTAGATTTAAGAATGACTTTTTGCTTTTAGTCTAATACACCCTACAGAATCAAATCTGAGCTTGGAAAAGAATTCACTCTCTATAAGGGTTTTAAGCATTTAAGTAGACAAGTTTGAACCCTGTGACCTATTTTTTTCCTCCTTTTCTTTAGAATCGGAAACAAGGTCAATTTGGTGTTCACTTGAAGCTTCCAGTTCCGGATCATTTTGAGGTGAAAAGTTCTCTGCTTCTTTTAGGAGTTCGTCTGAGACTAATTTCTCTAGGCGAATGCGACGAATGGCTAAGTTTAATTCGTTTCCAAACAAAAGCAAATAAACATTCACATTCACCCACACCATAAGTAAAATCATAGTCCCGATCGATCCATACAGCACATTGTAACGTGCGAAATTTCTTGCATAAATAGCAAAAAGATAGGTGGTGAGAACAAAAAGTATGGTGGTTAAAATGGCGCCTGGAATGGCCTGACGAAACCTTGTCAATTTCACAGTCCCGAGCCAATAAAAAAGAGCCAAAAGAACAAAGTAAAAAAGCGGAAACGAAATAAGTCCAATAATCGCCGATAGGTTTTGCACAAACCACGAAATCGCATATTCGGGCGTGAAAAGTTTTAAGACGACCTCTGAGTAATAGATTCCGAAAATGGCTAGTAAAATCACACTGATAAACCCAATGGTAATAACAAAGGCCAATAGAAACTCCTTTACGTCGCTCAACTTCTCTTTGGTCTGTTCGTTAAACCCGTCGATTAGGGCAAAGGTACCGTTGGTAGCAAAGACAAGCGCTAAAAGAATCGTTATGTTGCTAATACTCGAGGTATTGGGAATAATGTTCTGTTCGATGTAACTCACCACATCCCCTTCAATACGTCCTGGGAAAATCTTTTGCATCAAAATCTCAAAAATGTAAAATTGCAATTTATCGTAGTGGGGCAAATAAGGAAGTATGGACAGCAAAAACAAAATGAAGGGAAATAAGGAAAATACGAAGTTCCAAGAAATGGCGGCAGACTTCCTTCCAATTTGGTTTTTAAAGATTCCCTCAATGTAAATCTCAAACATTTTGTAGAGCGAAACTCCTAGAAAAGGAATGTGAATTCCTTCAAAGAAATCATGGATTTTCCTGATGAATTTCGGGGTTTTTATGCTCATTAAGGGTATATTTGTGCAACAAAGATAAGAAATGCGAATTAATATTCTCTCCATTGGAAAGACACAAGAAAAAGAAATTGACGCTTTAATAGCCTATTATCTGAAACGATTGCCAAGGCATTGGAATACAGAATTTATTGAAATTCCCGATGTAAAGAACACAAAGAATTTAAGTGTCGAACTTTTAAAGAAACAAGAAGAAAAGCTACTTCTTGAGCACATGGAACCTGGCGATTTGGTTGTTTTGCTTGACGAGAAAGGCAAACAATACACCTCTCGAGAGTTTGCTACTAAACTAGACGATTGGATGGGCAGCTCTGTGAAGAAAATTCATCTGGTCATTGGCGGTGCCTACGGCTTCTCCCCAGGTCTCTACGAAAGAGCCAATGAAAAAATGGCTCTCTCCAAGATGACTTTTACGCATCAAATGGTAAGACTGTTTTTAATTGAGCAGCTCTACCGAGCAGACCAAATTCAAAAAGGCAAACCCTACCATAACGATTAGTCCTTCCCTCTTACGAAAAGCGAGTGTTAATTAGCGTTAAATCAGGGCCCTTAGTTTTAATTTTCTGTTAAATCAGCTCCTAAGGCTCTAATTCCTACGAGTTTGTCATAGGATTTGCTACTACTTATACGAGTTAATAAATGAGATAATTGCTAAACAAAATTTTAGAATTCACTAAAATAGTTTTCATGATTTTTTTTGAGTCCGGCTCTATCCAAAAGATAGAGCCGGATTTTGTTTTAAGCTACAAAACTCGTCTCCCCCGAGAGGCTTCTAAAAGAACAAACCAATCCTCGTCGCTGAGCGTTAGATCCAGCGAACGGGCTAGCTTTTGAATAGACTCGACTTTGGAGCTACCTACGATCGGGATAATTCCCGCAGGAGATTTTCTAAGAAAACTTAGTAAGAGCTCGGCCTCGCTAGCACCGTATTTTTCCGATAGAGGAATAAGTACAGCACGAGTACGTTGTGACTTTTCATCGTCACTCGAAAAATAGCTTCCCAGTGGGCTCCACGCGGTAGGCTGTAGCCCTAAGGATTGCTGCTGAAGAATACGCCCATCAAAGAAAGCATCGCTCTGGGTAAGGGAAATTTCGATTTGGTTGGTACAAAGAGCGGGGAAATATTTCGATAAGAAATCAAATTCTAAGGTTGAGAAATTGCTCACTCCAAAATTAAGGACTTTTCCACTTGATCGAAGAAGAGAAAAGGCCGCTGCAATTTCCTCAGGATCCATTAAGGGAGAGGGTCTGTGCAGTAAGAACAGATCCAAATATTCAGTTTTCAAATCCTTTAGGCTCTGTTCTACACACTGGATAAGATAGTCTTTGGAAAGATCGTATGCTTTCACTTCATAAGGTCTTGCCCCACCCTTGTATTTAATGCCTCCTTTGGAAATAAGCTGATACGATTGACGCGGCAAATTCATTTCCCCTAGCGCCTTGCCAAAAGACTCTTCCCAAGTATATCCGCCATAAATATCTGCGGAATCAAAAGTATACAATCCTAAATCTAGACACGACTCGATCAAAGTTTGTATCTCTGGCTTGGGGTGGCTTACCCCCCAAGAACTCCAACGCATCGTGCCGACAATAAGTGGTGAAAACTTCATTTTAAATTTTTTCCAAATTTAGGAAAGTTTAGAGAAGTACCTACGCTCGAACCCAAAGCGAACTTCGACTTCTTTTTAAATAATTCTCTTTTGCCTTCAAAAGCCTAGGGAAGTTCAAATTATTCCCCTTAAATTTGTGAAAAAGTACTTATGAACTACCACACTAGAAAATGGATTAAACCGGAGGATTTAAACCCCAACCATACGCTTTTCGGGGGAAGACTCTTGCAGTGGATTGACGAGGAGGCGGCACTTTACGCCATCGTCCAACTTGAAACACCTCGCTGCGTCACAAAATACATTTCAGAGATCAATTTCATTAGTTCCGCAAAACAAGGGGATATTATTGAAATCGGTATTGAAGCCACGGAATTTGGAAACACCTCCATTACGCTTCATTGCGAGGTGAGAAACATGATGACTCGCCAGACCATTATTACCATTGAAAAACTTATTTTTGTGGGTGTGGACCAGGAGGGAAAACCCACTAGGCATGGGAAAACTCAGATTGAATTTATTGCAGAGCGTTTAAAAAACAGAGGAGAAATCGAGTTGTGAAAAAACTAGTGGTATTAAGCGGAGCCGGCATCTCGCAGCAAAGCGGACTTCAAACTTTCCGAGACTCTGACGGGCTTTGGGAGAACTTTCGGATTGAAGAAATTGCAACACCAGAGGCCTTTGCAAGAGATCCTCAGAAAGTTCTTGATTTTTACAATATGCGGCGCTCACAATTAAAGAACGCGAAGCCCAATCGGGCGCATGAAATCCTTTTTGAACTAGAATCTTTTTTTGAGGTTCAGATTATCACTCAGAATGTGGACGATTTGCACGAGCGCGCTGGATCCACAAGCGTTCTGCATTTGCATGGTGAACTCTCGAAAGTACGTTCAACCGACAACCTTTTACCACTCTACCCTTGGGTGGAGGACTTAAAGCTTGGGGATACGGATGAATTTGGCGTCCAACTTCGTCCTCACATTGTTTGGTTTGGGGAAGAAGTTCCTGCTATGGATGAGGCTATTCGGCTCGTTCAAAATGCGGATATTTGTCTTATCATTGGCACTTCGCTACAGGTCTATCCTGCAGCAGGCCTTCTTTTAGAACTTCGAAACAGAACTCCCCTTTATCGAATTGATCCGCAAGAAAAACAGTCGATCGGAAGAAACCACATCCATATAGAGAAGGATGCTATCGAAGGGATGATTCATTTTCAAGAAGTACTTACTACAATCTAGGCTCAACCTAGAGAAGAACGTAAAGCCGCAGTGACTGCTGCAAAGGCTAACCTAGACCATTTTTCAGCAAAGACTTATTTGGTGATAGACCTTCTCAGGATAACAGTGCGCTATTTGATGAGAGACCGGACGGTGAAGCAGGAAGGGAATTAATTAAGCGAAGTCTCGCCACGACAAAGCGAAATCTGAATTATCACGGATTAATACCGCCATTCGATATGTAAATAAAGAAAAAACCCAAAAATACATTTCGGTTCAATCGACCAATTTGATTGGAAACGGAAATATAGTAATGGACTTAGAAACTGCTACAAATGTAGTTAATAATTGTGAAAATCGCCTTTGATCGATTCAAAGCCGATAAAAAACGGAGCGCCACTTCTGCTTTTTGGAACAAACAGTGACAAGAACCATAAAAAAGACAAGGACCTCAAAGAGCAGGAGCATGACAGTATTAACGGTGCCACTCCTAAGTTTTCTATCTTTAGGAATTGGATAATAATTTTGTATTTTTGCTTTTGTTGCAAAGGGCCTTTTGCCCTTTCCCAAATGCAATTCCTTTTTCTTAATCTTTTCACTATGTCTATTGAAGCTAATTTTCAAAATGTAAAACGCAATATCCCAGAGGGTGTGACTCTTGCGGCAGTCTCGAAAACCCACCCAATTGAACCTATTAAGGAGCTCTACTCTTTAGGACAACGGATCTTTGCAGAGAACAAAGTTCAAGAACTTGTCGAAAAGCAGCCTCTTTTGCCCTCAGACATTCAGTGGCATTTGATCGGCCACTTGCAAACGAACAAAGTAAAATTCGTCGTGCCTTTCGTAGACACCATTCAGAGTGTTGATTCTGAAAAAGTCCTTCGAGAAATAAACAAACAGGCCGAAAAAATAGACCGGAAAATAAAGGTTTTGCTTCAAGTGAAAATTGCCCAAGAGGATACCAAGTACGGTCTCGAGGTCAATGAAACCAAAGAACTTTTAGCCCAGTGGAAAAATGGAGAGTTTCCATTTGTGGAAATAAAGGGCTTAATGGGCATGGCCTCTTTTGTCGAAGATCAAAACCAAGTGAAGCAAGAATTTCAATTCTTAAAGCATCTTTACGATAGCCTCAGTCTCTATTATCCGTTTAACACCCTTTCCATGGGCATGAGTGGGGATTACCCCTTAGCCATTGATTGCGGTGCTACCCTGGTACGAGTAGGATCCGCTCTGTTTGGCGCACGGGACTATTCGCATTAGTTGCTTTTAATAATCCCTAATGAAAGTAGGGTTCAAAACGAATGGTTTTTGTAAGAACTTCATTCAAAATTTTAAATCCTCAAATTATAAATGTAAATTTGCCCTTATGCAAAAAATCCTCATAGTCGAAGACGAAAAAGCAATCGCAGGCGTACTTCAAAATATACTTTCGGACGAATTACCCGATTTCGAAATTTCCGTTGCACCGGATGGTCTCGAAGGCTATAAACTGATCGAAAAAGACGATTTTGCGTTAGTAATTTCTGACATCAAAATGCCTAAGCTCTCGGGTACAGAGCTTTTAAAGCAGGCTTTAATCCTCAAGCCGGAATCTACATTCGTAATGATTTCAGGGCATGCGGATATTGACATCGCAGTGGACTGCTTAAAAGACGGCGCTTACGATTTCATCTCTAAGCCAATTGATATCAACCGCCTTATCACGAGCGTGAAAAACGCCTTAGACAAGGAGAAACTCTTCAAAGAGAACAAAACCCTACAAAAAGAAAATGTTACCTTAAAGAAAAAGGTTAACAAAAAATACCAAATGATCGGTCAGAGCCAAGGATTAAAGAAGATCCAAGACATGATCGATAAAGTCGCTACTTCGGATGCTCGAGTACTTATTACAGGTCCAAACGGAGCCGGGAAAGAATTGGTAGCTCATGCGATTCATGCGCAAAGTGAACGCAGCAGAGGCCCAATGATTGAAGTGAATTGCGCCGCAATTCCTTCCGAATTAATTGAAAGTGAACTCTTTGGTCACGTGAAAGGATCCTTTACAGGAGCCATCAAGGACAAACAAGGGAAATTTGAATTAGCTCAAAATGGAACCATCTTCTTAGATGAAATTGGAGACATGAGCTTAATTGCCCAGGCAAAAGTGCTTCGCGCTTTGCAAGAAAGCAAAGTTTCCCCCGTAGGTAGTGACAAGGAAGTAAAAGTCGATGTGCGTGTGCTTGCCGCTACCAACAAAGACATGCAAAAAGAAATTGAAGCCGGACGCTTTAGAGAAGACCTCTACCACCGACTCTCTGTAATTGAAATCTACGTACCACCCCTTGACGAGAGAAAAGAAGATATAAAACTTCTTGTGGAGCATTTCTCTAAATTAATTGGAGATGAAAACGGGGTTCCGGTTCATCAGTTCGATTCCAAAGCGATCAAAGCGCTAGAAGCTTTCTCGTGGACTGGAAACATTAGGGAACTGAGAAACGTCGTAGAGCGTTTAATCATTTTAGGAAACAATCCTGTGACTGCTGAGGACGTGAGTGCTTTTGTACGAAAGTAAACGATCGCCTTCAAAACTTAAAAGAGAGTCACTTAAACGCTAAGTGACTCTCTTTTTTTGGAGAGAAACAAATTCCGAATAGGAAAGAAAATTAACATACGGAAGTCCTAAGAGAATCCTTATTTTTGCAAAAAGAAATCCACATGGCTTTTTTAAATCGAAATTACACCAAAGAAACCCTTACCCTTGCCCTTCCGGTGATGGTCACTCAATTAGGTCAAGTATCGGTCCAGTTATTTGACAATATCATTGTGGGGAAATTACTAGGGGCCACTGCCCTTGCCTCCGTATCCCTTGGGAATGCCCTGTTTATTTCGATTTTCATTTTTGGTCTTGGAATTTCCTTTGCCATTCCTCCCCTTGTCTCTCAGGCGCATAGTCGAGGAAGACACGAACGAATTAATTCTGTTTTTCGTCATGGGTTTGTTTTAAATATGCTTGTAGGTCTAGCGCTAATGATTTTACTATTAGCCTTTACGCCTCTTCTCCATCATATGAACCAACCGCCCGAAATTATTCCGGACACCATTTCTTATCTGTTGGTAATGGCCTTTACGATCCTTCCTTTTATGGCCTTCCAAACTCTACGTGAAGTTTCAGAAGGGCTCGGATACACCATTGGGGTCACCAAGGCCACGATCATTGCGAATGTGATCAACATTGCCTTGAACTATGTCTTTATCAAGGGTATGTTTTTCTTCCCTGAGATGGGCGTAAAAGGCTCAGCACTAGCCACGCTAATTGCAAGGATTTTCATGATGGTGTTCTTATATTATGTTCTCTTAAAACATTCTACCACGAAACGCTATATCAAGGATTTTAGAATTAAGTTAAGTGAACTTAAAACCACGATGTTTCAAAAAATGCTTAAAATCGGTCTGCCGACCGCTTTTCAAATGTTTTTCGAAATCACCGCCTTTGCGGGTGCTGCGTTTATTTGCGGGCTAGTGAGTGCAAAAGACATTGCTTCCCACCAAATTGCCTTAAGCATGGCTTCCTTTACCTTCAACCTTTGTATTGGGTTTTCGGTCGCCTCTACGATCCTCGTAGGACGTAAGTTTGGGGAGAGAAAATTTGTAGAGCTACGCGCCGTAGGAATCAACAATCTCAAACTCTCTTTCCTTTTCATGCTCCTTTGTGGACTTTTCTTTGTGGTTGGACGAGATGTGTTGCCTACCTTTTTCACAAAGAAGGAAGATGTCGAAGTTATTCAACTTGCCTCTAAGCTTATGATTATTGCGGCTCTCTTCCAACTCTCCGATGGAGTTCAAGTCACGGCACTTGGTATTTTAAGAGGGATACAAGATGTGAAAATCCCAAGCTATCTTACCTTCTTCGCTTACTGGATTCTTACCATTCCCCTGGGATACTTTTTATGTGTGACTCTTAACATGGGCGCATGGGGTATGTGGATCGCTCTTGGGTTTGGTCTCACCGTCTCGGCCGTTCTCTTAGTGTACCGATTCTTAAAGCTCTCGCAAAATAGGATTTCTCACTAAGCCCTACTTTGCAAAAGAACGGGTCTTAATTTCCACTTCGCTTGTTCGTAGAGAATAGGCGGCATATTTTTTGTAAATTTCAGCCAAATAATTCACCATGCAAGTTGACATTCGAAGATTAAATGTAGACGATTACGATAGCTTAATAGAGGTAATGAAAAAGTCTTATCCTGAAATGCGGGACGATGTTTGGGACAAGCGAAACATTCAAAAATTAACCTCCATCTTTCCTGACGGTCAGCTCTGCGTGACGGTCAATGGTAAAGTAGCTGCCGCCAGCCTTTCGATTATCGTACAATACGAGCTCTATGGCGATGACCATACCTATGCGGAAATCACAGGCAACTCTAGCTTCAACACGCACTACAATTCAGGTAATGTCCTGTATGGAATTGAAATGTTTGTAGATCCCGAGTACCGATCCTTGCGACTAGGAAGAAGGCTGTACGATGCCAGAAAAGAACTCTGTGAAAACCTGAACTTAAAATCCATTGTCATTGGAGGAAGAATTCCGAACTACCATGAGCACATGAAGGAGCTCACTCCAAGACAGTACATACAAAAGGTTCGTAAGAAAGAAATCTACGATCCTGTACTTACCTTTCAGCTCTCCAATAGTTTTCAGCCGATCCGCATTCTTAAGAATTACTTGCCAGGAGACAGTTCCTCGCAAGACAATGCAGTCCTATTAGAATGGAGCAATATCTATTACAGCAAAAGGCCGAACACGATGCAAGACAGCGTGGTAAGACTGGGCCTTGTCCAGTGGCAAATGCGCCATTTCCCTACCATTGAAGCGTTCTACGAACAAGTGGAATTCTTTGTCAATGTCATGGGCGATTACAAATCGGATTTCGTGCTGTTTCCTGAACTTTTCAATACCCCTCTGCTCGCTCCTTTCAACCATCTCTCAGAAAGGGAAAGTATGCTTGAACTTGCCAAACTCACAGAAGAAATCAAAAAACGAATTTCCGAGTTTGCCATTAGTTATAATGTCAATATTATTGCGGGGAGTATGCCCTTAGAAGAGAACGGAGAGATCTACAATGTATCCTATTTGCTTCATCGCGATGGGAAAGTGGATGAGTATAGAAAGATCCACATCACACCCAACGAAAAAAGGTGCTACGGAATGAAAGGCGGAAACGAAATAAAAGTCTTTGACACTGATTGTGGAAAGATTGGACTTGCCCTCTGCTACGACGTAGAGTTCCCAGAACTCCCAAGGCTTTTAGCCGATATGGGCATGAAAATCCTTTTTGTCCCTTACCTTACCGATACGCAAAATGCCTACACCCGTGTAAGGCACTGCGCGGCCGCTAGGGCGATTGAAAACGAATGCTATGTGGCCATCGCGGGATGCGTTGGAAATTTACCGAAGGTAAACAACATGGACATCCAATACGGAAAAGCGGCCGTGTTTACCCCTTCCGATTTCCAGTTCCCTTCGAACGCGCTTAAAGGAGAAGCAACCGCCAATACAGAAATGACCTTGATTGTAGATGTGGATCTAAATCTTTTAAAAGAACTGCATCACAACGGAGCCGTGCGCACATTAACCGATCGAAGACAGGATCTCTACCAAGTGAATTTAACTAAAAATCCAGAGTCCTTGTAAACCAAGAACCCTGGATTCGTTTCTTGACTTCCGAACTTTTTTTAATCGTTCTTGTAACTATCTTATTTCGTGCTTATTGTTGAATTTTTCATCACCAATTTGGGTGACGCAAGGCGCTTTTTTAGGTATATTTGTGAATGATTATATGGAAAAAGAAGACACCTTATTTATATCGGAAAATTTTTTAGCATCTTCTTTATAAATAATAGGCTTAAACTTTTCTTTATTTAACGGATAGTCCTCTAACAAATATTTTCTATTAATAGGATTAGAAGACCCATAACCGTAAGTAGGTTCTTTACTCAATAAGATGTGGTAATTTATCACTATAACATACCGTAAGATAACCAAGGTTTGATTCAAATAAACCGGTTTTAGGTTTTGTCATCCCATAATATTTACCGGGTATTAGATACATTGGTTGATTTGAAAAAGGAATGGTTTTGTTCAAACTCTATAAACAAGCGTACTATAGCACATTCCACTACAATCAGTATTTTTAAATAGATTTCCTATATAATCTATGTTTTTTAGGACCTCTTAATGGATCTGATGATTAAAGTTTGTAAACTTCAACACGTCTATTCGTGTAGTTTTTATATCCAAGAGAATGTCCTGCTCGTTACTATCACCGATGTATTACAGTGACTAAACATCATTTCAATTTCGTTAGTAGGAATCTTCAAAGTCGCTTAGATAGCCCGTTGTGCGACATTGATCATTTTACTTGCATGAGGTCGATATGATAAGAATATAATTATATTCAGGTATATGTATTGTGAATATTAAATAATTTGTAGATTTACCTTGCATATTTCAATTTAGCGGTCGCTTTTAAAAACTATCCGTGAGCTTCTTCAATATGGGACACGATGCTTTAAAGAATTTTGTAGAAAAACAAAAAACACCATAATGAAAAAGATATTATTATTGTTATTGTTAAATTTTTGTTTATTTAGCTGTTACTCTCAAAAATCGAATTCAGATATAGTATATTTTTTGCCCAGTTCTGTCAATGATATACTTAATGGAGAACTTCAAAAAAGAACCATCAATAAAAGAGAAATTTATTTAGTTTTAGATAAAGAAGATGCAGATACTTACATAATATATCTAAATGAACTCTCGAATTCCTCAGAAAACATTTGGGTTGAATATAGTAATAGATCTGTTTTTTTACAAGGAAAATCAATCCCACTTTATTTTTATTCTGATGAATATTTTTCGTTTGCGGAACGAGGGGATAAAGTTTTAAAAAAACTTGGAACGGAAGAAACTATAAAGAAAAGCATAAGTAATAGAGAGAATTCTTTTAGAGTCAAATTTAAACTTAACGGAGAAATCGTAAAATAATAACAAAGAAGCCACTCAATGAGTGGCTTCTTTGTTATTACAGTTAAAAAGAGGCTTAAAGAATCGCTTCTCTCACTCGTGTAAGTCTTTCTAAAAGTCCATCGAGCAAATCCAATTGAAGCATGTTGGCTCCATCCGATTTGGCTACGCTTGGATTTTTATGCGTTTCAATAAAGATTCCGTCTGCGCCCACCGCAATTCCTGCTTTGGCAATTGTTTCGATGAGTTCGGGACGTCCTCCGGTCACTCCTGAACTTTGGTTGGGCTGTTGAAGGGAATGCGTTACGTCCAAAATCACGGGTGCGTAGTTTTGCATCACGGGAATTCCACGGAAATCCACCACCAAATCTGAATACCCAAAAGAGTTTCCTCTTTCAATGATGGCCATTTTTTCATTTCCAGACTCTTTTACTTTGTCCACCGCAAATTTCATGCTCTCTGGAGATAAGAATTGACCTTTTTTAAGCGTGACACATTTTCCCGTCTTGGCGGCTGCCACGACAAGATCCGTTTGTCTTACTAGAAAAGCCGGAATCTGTAATACATCCACATACTTCGCGGCAAGGCTCGCATGGTCAATCTCATGAATATCCGTGGTGGTAGGGATCTTATAGTGGTCTCCTACTTTTTTGATGATTTCAAGCGCTTTTTCATCGCCGATTCCTGTAAATGAATCGATACGGCTACGGTTTGCTTTCTTGAAACTCCCTTTAAAAATATAAGGAATTTTATACTTATCACTGAGTTCCATAACTCTCTCTGCGATTTCAAAGGCCATCTCTTCTCCTTCGATGGCACAAGGACCTGCGATGAGAAAAAAGTTTTTTGAATCTTTATGCTTGATCGTACCTAAAAATTGAATCATAGGGTGTGTTTATTTCATTTTTGGAGCGCTTATCTTAGGGCTCTATTGTCGTTAATTGTTTACTTATCTTCTCTATTGTACTTCGATTTCTTGTCGTAACCAGCGTCTTTATAGCGCGCCTCGCAAGACTTTTGGACACTCTCGAATCGACGGTTGAATTCTTAGGAACCTGCCAATACAAGTGATTGCGCGATACCTGAAGGGTTTCCCCTTCTAAAAGGGTTTGGTCCTTCACCTGCCCCAAAAGCCACTCTCCACTTTCTTCACTCAAAACCATATAGGTATGGAGCTGTTCACTTGGTTCCAGCGGATCGCTTTGAAGGAGAGAGTCAATTTCCTGTTTTGTGTAGAGAAACACCTCGGTTTGAAAATCAAAATTTTCTTTAAGGCGGTTTTCCAAAAAGCTCTTTAGCTCTGATTTAGGCAGTGAACTTAAAAACAGTACGTTACCTGAGGCCAATACGGCTTTCACATTCCTCACGTGCTCTGCTTCAAAAGCTTGAACCAACGCCTGCATTTTTATCCTTGAACCCTGCACATTAATGGCTCGAAGAAAGGCGCAGTATGGAACAAGAGATTTCATCAGAAGTTTTAAAAGTTAGGCATCAAAGTTTATACCCTGCAAAAATAAGGCTAATTTTGGAAAGTGACGCTAAGGAGCCCAAAATAGAAATTGCCCAATTGAAAACACATTTCAAATTGGGCAACTTCCTAAGTAAGTCAATTGAATTTAGGGCGCTATTACTGGGTTAATTGCATAAGCTGCGTTTCAATTTGTTTCAATTTTTCAGGACCATAGGTCGAGTCATAAGGCTTAAAAGCCTCAAATAGATAGTGGTAGAAAGGAATTATATTCTGAAGCTTATCCGCTTCACTGTACGCTTTCTCTTTCCCCATGGCTTCTAAATTTTTCATAAGAGCCGAGTAACGCTTATCGATTGGCGTAAGCCCTTTAACCAAATTGTCATAGGCTTTTTTACTCTCACCCCTCGCTTCGTAGGCTTCGCTGACTGCGCTCACAACCATCGAATATTCCAAAGGTTTGGTACGCAAAGAACGGCCTGCAAAACGCTGTTCCTCTTTAGAAAGACGGGTATAGTAATCGTATTCTTCAAAAATTCCTTTGATTAAGTCCTGAGCTAGGGAGAGTCCCTTTTGGTCTTGTCCTGCGAGAATATACCCGTAGACTAACGTACTTAATGAACGTGGATCGTTATACTTTTGAACTGGAATTTCCGCTGAAGCGAGATCGAGTAGTTCAATCGCTTTGGCTTTTTGTCCCGAATTCACAAGCGCTTCTGAGGCCCGACCCACAGAATTTCTGTAGCCTATGATATTCTGCGTGCAAGTCTCATCAAAATGCACGGAGAGATCTTTGAAGTTCCCCCAACGGTAATTTTTGACAATGGAATAAAGGGACTCACCATCTACTCTACCAATCTCACCCGTTCCACTTTCAGGTGTATGTATAGGAACCAATCGATAGGAGAATCCGTCGTATTGCAAATACTCATTTAAATAGAATATGTTTTCATTGTCATATACGCCTCCTGTGGAGAAATTGATTGGACGCTTCCAATCAAAATTGGCAAGGATATCCAGCATCATCAAATTGTTTTTAAACAAATTGGTTCGCGTATAATCGATTGTAATCTCACTCACGATTTTGTCCTGATCCTGAGGCTTTACAATCCCACTTTTCAGTACGTTTTGTTTGTTCACTGGAATCACCAATTTAGAAACCGGAAGGATATTGAATCTTTCGTATTTGCTTTCTCCAAAAAGAAGTTTCAAGATCGCCTCTTTTCCAGGGGATTTTTGTTTTAAAAAGGCAAGCGCCTCTTTAATAGGCATGGAGTCCATGTCTTTGAATTTCTGAAACTCTTGCATCTCAGCGCTCGAAAGTCCTCTGGCTCCGGGATCGCTCAGCAAATCTTGCCACATGTCTTTGCGCATGACATAGATTTGATCGTTTACGCCTTCGCGGTACTCCGCATGGGTCAGAGTAGAGGGAATCGGCATCGAGTTGTAGGTTCTTCTTTTGACTTGGTCAATATTCCAGGGAGTCGAAAGCAAGGTGAAATTAACCACTTTCACATCGTCTCTAAAGCGTTCAGTTTCTTGGATTGCCCACACAGGATAGGTATCGTTGTCACCATAGACAAACAGAAGTCCATTGTCTGGGAGACTCTTCAGGGTGGAATAGGCAAAGTCATACGCCGCGGAACGACCGCTTCGGTCGTGAGATGCATAATTCTGGAATCCCATCATTGCCGGAACTCCTAACAAAACCACGCCCCCTACGAGCACGGCAGCTTTGGATTTAACTCTCTTTTGCAATTCAAAAAGAATCGCTCCTGCGCCCAGACCAATCCAAATGGCAAAGGCAAAGAAAGACCCGACCATGGCGTAGTCCCTTTCTCTTGGTTCAAAAGGTTTCACCCCGGTATAAAATATAATGCCCACGCTTGTTAAAATGAAAAGCGCAAGAATGGCATAAAAGCGACCAAAATCCTTATTCAATTGAAAATACATCCCTAGCAGTCCTAGAAGAAGAGGCAAGAAATAAAATGCCACTGTACTTTCGTTTTTGTATTTCGCAGGCACTTGGTCTTGGCTTCCCCAAAGTGCATTGTCAATAAAGGAGATACCGGAGATCCAGTTTCCTCGGTTGTTCTCCATATGGCCTTCAAGATCATTCTGACGACCTACAAAATTCCACATTAAGTAACGAACAAAATAGAATCCATTTTGAAAAGTGACAAAATAATCAAGATTTTGGGCAAACGAAGGTCTTTGCACATTGATTAGGTTATAAGGCTTAATTTGAAGATAGTCGTCTACCGTGATTTCGCCACTATCGTACTTCGCTCTTAGCTCGTCAAAAATCTGATGGGCTTCTTGAGAATCCGCGTAATCAGGATTGTCGAAATTAAAAGTAAAGTCTGGCGCTCCGTACATGGAGATATAATTAGCCATGACATCCTTATCGTCGTTAAACATACGAGGCATAAGGGAGATATGATCGGGAGAATACACGTAATTAAAACGTTCCCCTACTTTTCTATAGGAATTTGTGGATTCATCTTTTTCATAAACGTCTCCCGTTTTGTTTTGCTTGTAAGACCCGTCCTCATTTTTGGCCATGCCATCAAAATCAAGTGCTTGGGTGTAATTTTGCCCTTTGAATAGAGGCCAATCGCCGTACTGTACTCGGTTGTAATAATCGAGCATTCCAATGGCGTTGTCAGGATTGTTTAGATTCATGGGCGGGTTCGCGTTGGCACGAATTGGAATTACAAGCCAGCAAGAAAAACCAACAATCATGAAAACCACCGATAGCGCAGTGGTTTGAACGAGCGAGGATGTTTTTCTCGCAAACTTTACGACAAAATAGCCTCCTCCGAGCAAAAGCAAAAACGCAATCAGTGTACCGGAGTGAAAAGGAAGTCCAAGTCCGTTCACTGTGAAGATTTCAATTTTTCCGAAAAGACTCATCACCGCAGGGAAAATCAGCTTAAACACGAAAATAAGCACCCCTAGAGTGATTAAATTGGCGTAGAGAAAACTCTTCCAGGTGAACTCATAGTTTCTCGTATAGTAAATAAGGCAGACGGCAGGAATCACGAGCATGGCCATCATATGCACACCCACGGACAGCCCAACGGTAAAGGCAATTAAAATGAGCCATCGCTCATTTCCTTTCTCGCCATACTGAGACTCCCACTTGGTGATCAACCATAAAATCAGGGCTAAAAAGAGAGAAGCCATCGAATAAACCTCTCCTTCGACCGCTGAAAACCAAAACGTATCGGAAAAAGCAAAAGCTAAAGAGCCTACAAGTCCAGAGAAAAGGATGGTGATTTGCTGATTGAGTGAAAGAGTGGCGTTCTCTTTGCTTATAATTCGACTGAGCAAATGAGTCACAGTCCAGAAAAGGAAAAGAATGGTAAGGGCTGAGAAAAGAGCAGACATCGCATTAATAACGAGAGAATAATTGGCTCCATCCCCTAAGGCGAACATCGCGAAGACCGCTCCTACCAATTGAAAGAGTGCAGCTCCCGGTGCGTGGGTTACTTCTAGTTTCACAGCGGAAGAAATGTATTCTCCTGTGTCCCAAAAGCTAAACTTTCTCTCCATTGTAAGAAAGTAAGTAAGTAAAGATACCCCAAATACACCCCATCCTAAGACCGTATTCCAAGTCTTAAACGTCCAGTTTTTCATTCTTATATATTAATGATGCGAAAATAGGATTTTTTATCTTAAAAGCGTGAGTTCTTGCTCCCTAAATTTATGTCTATAAGCGATTCTTAAGACTTCTATTCTCTCGTATACATCCTGTCAAGTGCATAGGTTTGCTTGGGAAAAGAAAGGACAACGTTCCCCTAAATCAATAATTTTTCGTATTTTTGCCCATGCTTTTTAGCACCATTTAAAATGACAAAAGTTTACAATAACATTCTGGAGCTGATTGGGAAAACACCCTTGGTGAAACTTAATCATGTGACTGAAAACACGCAGGCTACTGTCTATGCAAAGATTGAAGCTTTCAATCCGGGACATAGTGCAAAAGACCGCATTGCGCTTCATATCATTGAGAACGCAGAAAAGAAAGGACTTCTAAAAGAAGGATCTATTATTGTGGAAACAACCTCCGGAAACACGGGATTTTCCGTAGCCATGGTAAGTGTCGTGAAAGGATACAAGTGTATTCTTGCCGTGAGTGACAAAACCAAACCTGAAAAAATCGCATTTCTTAAGTCCCTAGGGGCCGAAGTACACATTTGCCCTGCAAATGTCGCTCCTGAGGATCCAAGATCGTATTATGAAGTGGCCAAACGCATTGCGAAAGCCACTCCGAATTCTATATACATAAATCAGTATTTTAACGAACTCAACACAGAGGCACATTACCTCACTACCGGTCCTGAAATTTGGGAACAAACCCAAGGAAAGATCACGCATCTTTTTGCTTGTACTGGAACAGGAGGCACCTTAACGGGTACGGGAAAATATTTGAAAGAACAAAATCCAAACATCAAGGTAATTGGTGTGGATGCTGTAGGCTCTATTTTAAAAGGCTATTTTGATACAGGGAAAATAAACCCTGAAGAGATTGGTCCCTATCAAATTGAAGGTATGGGAAAAAATTTAATTCCCGGCGCTCTCCTTTTTGATCAAATTGATTCCTATGTTCGCGTCAACGATGAGGACTCTGCGTACCGCACGCGAGAGATTGCTCTGCGTGAAGGCATTATGGGAGGCTATACCACGGGAGCCGTAACGCAAGGCTTTTTGCAGTATTGTGAGGAGAATGATTTACGCTCTACGGATCTTGCCGTTCTAATATTTCCAGACCACGGTTCTCGCTACATGACCAAAGTTTATAGCGACGAGTGGATGCTTGAGCAAGGCTTTCAAACTACGCTTGAGACCAGTGCCGATTCTCCCCTTGCACCGGAATGTGCAGACTAAGAGAAAAACGGGGTTAACTCTCAGGTCTTTGCCCTAGCAAAAGACCAAAAAATATGTAAATTTTCAGTAACTTTGAAACTTAATAAATTACTCAATTAATGGTAGATATATTTGATCGCATCGAGCAGAATCCTGGACCTCTAGGACAATTTGCAGATTATGCAGAAGGATACTTTATTTTCCCAAGACTAGAAGGGCCGATTGGACCTAGAATGAAATTTCAAGGACGGGAAGTTATTTTTTGGTCGGCGAACGACTATTTAGGACTTTGTAACCATCCCGAAGTTTTGGAGGCAGATGCAAAAGCAGCTGCACAATACGGAATGTTTTACCCAATGGGCGCTAGAGCCATGTCTGGGGAAACAGATCAACACTTAGAATTAGAAAGAGAACTTGCTTCTTTCATTAAGAAGGAATCCGCTTACTTATTAAACTTCGGATACCAAGGAATGGTTTCCACGATTGATGCTCTTTTATCAAGACACGATGTTGTCGTATACGACGCTGATTCTCATGCCTGCATCGTAGACGGTGTGAGACTTCACATGGGGAAAAGTTTTACCTTTAAGCACAACGATATGGCAAGCTTAGAGAAAAACCTAGCCAGAGCTACGAAAGTGGCCGAAGAGCAAGGCGGTGGAGTTCTTGTCATTACGGAAGGTGTTTTTGGAATGAGAGGACAGCAAGGAAAACTAAAAGAAATATGCGCTCTAAAAGAAAAGTTCAGCTTTAGACTCTTGGTTGACGATGCTCACGGGTTCGGAACCTTAGGGGCTACCGGAGCGGGAGCGGGCGAAGAACAGGGATGTCAAGATCAAATTGATGTGTACTTCTCTACCTTTGCTAAGTCAATGGCAGGATTCGGCGCTTTTATTGGAGGGAATAAAGAAATCATCCGTTACCTTAAATTCAACCTTAGATCTCAAATCTTTGCAAAATCCCTGACCATGCCTATGGTTATTGGTGGACTTAAGCGTTTAGAACTTTTGAGAACGAGACCGGAAATTAAAGCGAAATTATGGGAAAACGTAATCAAACTTCAAACGGGTCTTAAAGAAAGAGGATTCAATATTGGAGAAACCAACACTTGCGTAACTCCCGTAATGATGCAAGGTTCCACAGTAGAGGCTACTCTACTAGTGAAAGACTTAAGAGAAAATTTCGGAATTTTCACTTCCGTAGTAATCTACCCTGTAATTCCAAAAGGAATGATTCTTTTAAGATTAATTCCAACTGCATCTCATACAGATGCTGAAATCAATGAAACACTTGCTGCATTTGAAGCCATCCATAGCAAACTAACCGACGGATACTACAAACAAAAAGCAGAATTAATAGAGAAGCAAAACTTATAGTTTTAAACCTTGTAAACTTTTTTAAAGTACTATACAAAACCGTTTGAAACTATTCAAACGGTTTTTTTACGTCTATAAACCAAAACCAAATTAATATGAACAATCTAATTGTAAACAAAAACGACTATGCAAAGATTTTCCAATGCATCAGTTCTGCAAAACAAGACGGCAGCATAAAACCAGCGGAAGCAGAACAACTATCCAAGGAACTAAAATCTGCAAAACTTGTAGATCCCAAGGATGTTCCATCGGATGTGATCACGATGAACTCTGTAGTGAAATTCCATTTTGCAAATGCAAAAACGCAAAACGAAATCAAACTCGTCTATCCAAGTCAAGCCAATATAAAAGAAAAGAAAATTTCTATTTTCTCAGCTGTAGCCATCGCACTGATCGGATACAAAGTAGGCGATGAAATCGATTGGCAGCTTCCTTCAGGATCCACTAAGATTATCATTGATCAAATTATTTACCAACCGGAAGCGGAGGGTGATTACGAAGCGTAAACTTCGAGTTAGAAAATCACCTAGCTTTCACATAGCAAAAGACCCCTACAATAAGTAGAGGTCTTTTTTGTGTTTATACTCTTTTAAGCTTAGTCAGCTAGAATAATTCCTTTTTCATGATTGAATTCCACGACACCGCTCTTGATCTCGTAAGAGAAGACAGAGTCTTTCTCATTCTCTTTCGTGAAATATTTAGCAAACTCATCGCTAATTTCATTCGTATAAAGTTTGATCTTACCAAACCCTAAAGAAGAAACGATGGCTGCGTGATTCTTCATGATATGAAACTCACCTGCTTTTCCAGGAAGTAAAACGGATTTCACTTCTCCTTCAAATACAACGAACTCTGGAGTTAAAATTTTAATATTCATACGTTTTTGCTTTGGGCTTTAAGCTTTAGGCATAAAGCGCTTTTAACTTCTTACGCTTCTGCAAGCATTTTCTGACCTGCTTCGATCGCTTCCTCGATGGTTCCTTTAAGGTTAAAGGCCGCTTCTGGATATTGATCTAACTCTCCATCAATAATCATATTGAATCCTTTGATGGTGTCTTTGATGTCTACAAGAGCTCCTTTAAGACCTGTAAACTGTTCTGCTACGTGGAAAGGTTGAGATAAGAATCTCTGAACTTTTCTTGCACGGTTTACAGAAAGTTTATCTTCTTCTGAAAGTTCTTCCATCCCAAGAATTGCAATAATATCTTGAAGTGCTTTGTATTTCTGTAGAATTTCTTTTACTCTTTGTGCACAATCGTAATGCTCAGCTCCTAAGATCTCAGGAGTTAAGATTCTTGAGGTAGAAGCAAGTGGATCAACCGCTGGATAAATACCAAGGGAAGCAATTTTTCTATCAAGTACGGTGGTTGCATCAAGGTGGGCAAACGTTGTTGCCGGAGCCGGGTCGGTAAGGTCATCCGCAGGTACGTAAACCGCTTGTACAGAAGTAATCGATCCGTTTTTAGTAGAAGTAATTCTCTCTTGCATCGCACCCATTTCAGATGCTAAGGTCGGTTGGTATCCTACCGCAGACGGCATACGTCCTAGAAGGGCAGAAACTTCGGAACCTGCTTGAGTGAATCGGAAAATGTTGTCTACGAAGAAAAGTACGTCTCTTCCTTGACCTTCTCCATCTCCATCTCTAAAGTACTCAGCAATGGTAAGACCCGAAAGCGCTACACGAGCTCTTGCTCCTGGAGGTTCGTTCATCTGACCAAAAACGAAAGTACATTTTGAATCTTTCATTTCTTCCAGATTCGCTTTGGATAGATCCCATCCGCCTTCTTCCATAGAATGCATGAAATCGTCTCCGTATTTTATAATGCCTGATTCTAACATCTCTCTAAGCAAGTCGTTCCCTTCACGGGTTCTTTCTCCTACTCCAGCAAAAACGGAAAGTCCTCCGTGTCCTTTTGCGATGTTATTAATTAATTCCTGAATTAGTACGGTTTTCCCTACTCCAGCACCACCAAAGAGTCCAATTTTACCCCCCTTTGCATAAGGCTCTACAAGGTCAATAACTTTAATCCCTGTAAATAGTACTTCTGCAGAAGTGGTCAATTGGTCAAATTTAGGAGCTTCTCGGTGAATTGGAAGTCCGCCTTCTTTTGAAAGGGAAGGAAGTCCATCAATGGCGTTACCCACCACGTTGAAAAGTCGACCGTATACCCCTTCGCCTGTCGGCATGGTAATTTGATTTCCTAGGGCGATCACTTCCTGTCCTCTTTGAAGACCGTCCGTAGCATCCATTGCGATGCATCGTACAGAATCTTCACCGATGTGTTGCTCTACCTCTAGAATCAACTTTTCACCGTTTGAATAGGTCACCTCCAGCGCGTCATAAATATTGGGAAGCTCTTGAGCATCTCCAAAAACAACGTCGATTACCGGACCAATAATTTGAGAAATTTTTCCTTTAATTTGGTTTGCCATTGCTAAATTTTTTCTTGAGTGCAAATATAATGATATTTAACAGATTTGCAATTTCAATTTCCAAGATTTTTATCATGATTTTTATCTGCTCCTTCTTTTCTTAAAAAGCAAAAAATCAAAGTACTGACGATTTTGCCTGGGTCTTCCAACGGGTCTCGCGCATTCATGGTTTGAAGCTCATTTCAATTTATTACTTTTGCACCTAAATTAAATCGCTTGGAAGTATACCAAAATATAAAGGAGAATATGAGCAGTGGCCCTGTGGCACTCTCTCTTGGCATGTTTGATGGAGTTCATTTAGGGCATCAGTCCATTATAAAGAAACTTCAAGAACGCGCCGAGTCTCGCCAATTAAGAACTGGTATTCTCACATTTTGGCCGCACCCAAGACTCGTTTTTAATCCCAATGATTCTTTAAAACTGCTTAGCACCTTGGAGGAAAAATGCCATCGATTCGAAACTCTAGGGATTGATTTTCTCCAAATCCAAGACTTTTCTCCGGAATTTAGAAACCTAAGCGGTACCGAATTTGTCGAGGAAATCCTCGTGAAACGGTTAAAAGTGAAACATCTTATCGTCGGATACGACCATGTCTTTGGAAAAAACCGCAGCGGAAATTTTCAACTTCTTGAATCGCTCGCTCCGAAATTAGGTTTTGAAGTCGAACAAATGGAAGCCGTAAACCTTCATTTGGAAACGATTTCTTCGACTAAAATTAGGGAAGCATTAGAAGAAGGAAAAATTGGGCAGGCCAATGCCATGCTAGGGTATGACTACAGTCTCACGGGAACTGTGGTTCATGGAAAAAAACTAGGACGTACCCTTGGCTACCCTACTGCAAATTTCGAGGTGAGTCCCCTAAAACTCCTTCCCCAAAAAGGCGCCTACATTGTCGAGGTTTTCCATAAAGGAATACCGCACAAAGGAATGCTCAGCATCGGAACGAACCCTACGGTTGGAGGAGAGCGTCTCACAGTGGAGGTCAATCTGCTTGACTTTAACCAAGATCTTTACGGACAGCAACTGGAAGTGCATTTTAAAGAATTTCTTCACGAAGAAATAAAATTTGAAGGCCTTGAGTCACTAGTAGAAAAACTAAAAGAGGACGAACGTAAAACCAGAGATTTTTTCCTGGATTAAAAGGTTTTATTTAATTCCAGTACAACATGCCTTGGTAGCAGCTTTTGCGTATAAAGACTTTCACTTATTTTGGTTAAGGAGTAACGCTGAATCTCGTTTGTATTTAAAAGATTGTTTCCTCTTAAAAACAGATTCAGTTAATCCCTTACCCTTCTAAAATCCCTTCCCTGTCCTTACGGCTTAGCGAATTGAAAATCAACTCATAAGAATGGTCTATTAATTTAAATAACAGGTCGCTTGGGACGCCTTCTGGCTCTACAGAATTCCAATGGGTCTTGTTCATATGGTAGGCCCCCTTAATCTGACTATAAGATTCCCGTAGCTGCTCGCTCCAATCTGGAGCGGTCTTAACCGCAAAGCTTAAAGGAACGGCATCAAGTGAAAGAAGCAAAAACATTTTTGTTCCGACTTTAAAGACTAAAGTGGTTTGATTAAAAGGAAAACTTTCGCTGACTCCCTTTTTTCCGAGACAATACGTGCGAATCTGTTCTGCATCCATAGTGACGTAATTTTGAAATTATAGTTTAAGGGCAGTGGCTCAAAATGTAATTCAAAAGTAGTAAATTCGGTACTTATACCAAGAAAAAAATGAAAGCACTTGTAATCGGCGCCACGGGCGCGACCGGTAAAGATTTAGTGGAGCAGCTACTAAGAGATCCTGATTTTGATTCCGTCCATGTTTTTTCTAGAAGACCTTTAGACTATACGGATCCAAAACTCCATGTAGAGATCGTTGACTTTGAAAAACCACAAGCTTGGAAGTCCCTACTTCAGGGCGAAGTGGCGTTCTCCTGTCTTGGTACTACACTTAAGGCTGCAGGAGGAAAACAGGCGCAACGTAAGGTCGATTTTGAATATCAACTCAACTTTGCAAAAGGATGCAGAGAAAACCACGTCCCACACTTTGTTTTAATCTCTTCGTACGGAGCGAATGAAAATTCAAAACTTTTCTATTCAAAAATGAAAGGGGAATTGGAACAGGAAATCCGCTCTTTACACTTTGAAAAACTTACCGTTTTTCAACCGGGCATGCTAGAGCGTAAAAAGAGCGATAGACCCAGTGAAGTTTTGGGTGCCACGGTTCTTAAATTTCTCAATCGATTGCATTTACTGCAAAAGCTAAGACCCTTAAAAACAAGCACCCTTGCACAAGCGATGGTTCATAGCACCAAAATAAAATCCAGTGGAGAATCGGTCATCTCTCTAGGATCCATATTTAGCTTTGCTAAAAAGCCATAAAAAAGCCTTCCATTTTTTGGAAGGCTCTTAGTATAGATAGACAAAGTGCTCTATTATAAGTGCTTCGTAATCGCCTGGTCCGTAGGTTTGGTCGTACTAATATAAGTATCCACTAGTTTTCCATTTTCGTCTAGTAAGAATTTTGTAAAATTCCATAGAATGGTGGTATTCTTTACCCCATTGAGTTCTTTTTCCGTCAGGTATTTAAAGATAGGGGCTGTGTCGTCTCCTTTTACAGAAACCTTGGCAGCCATTGGAAAGGTTACTCCAAAATTCTTTTCGCAAAATGCACCAATTTCTTCGTTCGTTCCGGGCTCTTGAGAACCGAAATTATTTGCTGGAAATCCTACCACCACAAGTTTATCCCCATAGGTTTTGCTTAAGGTTTCTAGATCGGCATACTGAGGCGTAAATCCACACTCAGAGGCCGTATTGACAATCAGAATATTTTTGCCTTTAAAATCAGCAAAATTAATCTCACCTCCGTCAAGGCTCTCTACTTTAAAGTCATATATTGTTTTTCCCATCTGCTCTTTGGTTTTTTCCTTTGATGTTTCGCTTTTCTGGTTCATGCACGACTGCACAATACTCAAGGCGGACAACAATAAAATAAATACTTTTTTCATCGTTTCCTTATTTTTAGGTTTCTACTAATCCGTTTTGAATTAGAATTTAAATGCAGAGGCTGGAATCTCCTTATTCACCTCTATTTTTGTAATGAGCATTACATAATCAGACTGCTCACCTTCGGTTTCACTCGCAATACGATGTGCAAACAGCAAATTGCCTACCTTTTCATAATCCGAATACAAAAGAGTTTCGTCTTTCTTTTCTTCTTTTAAAAGCATGTAGGTTTTCGTATCAAAATAATACACCGTGCGGTTCACATTCTTCAGTAGCTCGACTTTATAACAGTACTTATCCCCTACCTTTTCTTTCCCTAAATACTTGGCTTGAAACCCCTTGTTTTCAAAATCAATAAAATCATTATCAAAACTCTCAGGGCTATAGCTTGGATACTTCTGAAGCTTGTTTGCCGCGTAATTCATCGCATACCCGTCCTTTCCGTCGTACCCTTCAATGGCCATGTTCTTCTTACCAATGGTAATCATGGTTTTGGTTAAATTGGGTCTCTGTTGATAGATCCGAATCGGATACTCATCTTTGATTCCTAAGGTGACTTTTCCAGAAAGGATCACAGAGTTCAATAACTTCCAATTGCGAAGACCTCCGGAGAGCTCAATATTTTTTTCAATAATTTCCTTGCCTGTTTGTGAAAACGCAAATTGTGAGAAACTCACAAAGAGAACAAAGAGTATTTTATAGAGTACTTTCATATTTGATTAATGACCAAAGATAAAATATTTTATTTAAAACGGGTTGTTTTCCTTCCTAGAACTTAAGAGGGCTCTCGCTTTTTCTAAGTCCTCAGGTACGTCAATCCCGACGCCTACAAAATCGGTTTCTACCATCTTTATTTTCATACCGTGTTCAAGGTACCGAAGACACTCGATTTTTTCTGAAATTTCAAGGGGTTTCTGCTCCAGCGAGGCAAAGGACAGAAGCGCCTGTTTTCGAAAGGCATACACCCCTACGTGCTTGTAATAATGGACTTTTTCACTTCGTTCTCTTGGAAACGGAAGAACCGACCGACTAAAGTAAAGGGCGTACCCTTTTTCATCCGTAATGACCTTCACATGGTTTGGATTTTCAATATCCTCCCACTCTTTCATCTCAATTTTTAGCGAAGCTAAAGAGATTTCTTTATTCGCATCCTTCTCAAAAACAGAAATGAGTTGTTCAAGAGGACCTGCTTTCAAAAAGGGTTCATCACCCTGCACATTGATCACAATATCACAGTCTAAATCCTTAATCGCTTCTGCAATGCGATCACTACCGGTTTCATGCTCCCCTGTGAGCACCGCATTTCCTCCGTGGGAAACAATTTCCTCATAGATAAGGGGGCTGTCCGTGGCCACATGAACCTGATCAAACAGTCCTGTCTCCACCACGTTCTGATAGGTCGTTAAAATAACAGACCGATCGCCTAGTTTTTCTAAGAGTTTGCCTGGAAAACGGCTCGCCTCATAGCGAGCGGGGATCACTGCAATGGTTTTCATAAATAGAAATTTTAAAATAGGGTGCGCACTTTGCGCACGATCGATTGAATATAAACTTAGCTCAATTTAGAAAGTGCCGCTTCCAATCGAGGAAAGAGCTCTTTAATTTGCTCAAGGCTTAGCCCTCCAACCGAGGCTCTAAACCAGGGCATCTCAGGGCTCGCGCCAAAGGCGGAGAAAGGAACCAAGGCTACGCCTGCGTTTTCTATTAGATAGAAAACCAAATCGCTGGAAGATTCAATCAAACTACCGCTAGGCTGCTTCATTCCTATATAATCAAGCTTCACTGTTAGGTACAAAGCTCCCATCGGCTCAATACTGTCCGTCGAAAATCCTTTTTCTTTAAGCGTTTGAATTCCCCCGTGAAGCGTTTTAAGACTTTCATTTAATTTGCCCTTATACTCCTCTACATAGGTATCTACTTTTTCACTTTCATTTAGAAACTCACCCACCGCTTTCTGTTCAGGTTTAGGTGCCCAAGCTCCCACGTGACCTAACAGAGCTTTCATTTTGGAAATGACTTCGCTCGGACCAAAGCCCCATCCCACGCGAAGTCCAGTGGCGGCAAAGCATTTGGAACTCCCATCAATAAAAACGGTGTACGCACGCATTTTTGGATTGAGCGATACAGGGTTAAAATGAGTTTTATCAAACGTGAGAAGGGCATAAATCTGATCGTACAAAAGATAAAGAGGCTTTTGATCTGAAGATCTTGATTCGTTTTCTTTCACGACCAACTCACAAATTTCTTCCAATTGTGATTTCGAAAACATAGTTCCTGTCGGGTTCAATGGAGAACAAAGTGCTAAAAGGGTCGCGCCTTTTAAATGCGGCTCTAGCTCACTCGCGGTAGGGAGAAAGAAATTTTCTTCTGAGGTTTGAATTTCAATTTTTTCCGCCTGGGAAAGGTAAGAATAATGATTGTTGTTCCAGGAAGGAACCGGATAGACCACCTTATCCCCTGGATCTACTAACGTTTGAAACGCTGCATAAATTAAAGGTCTTGACCCTCCGGCCACTAGAATATCCTCTGGACTGTAGTCTAACCCATAACGAGAATCTAAATCTCCAGAAATGGCCTCTCGGAGCTCCTTTACTCCGTTTGCAGGAGGATAGTTTGTCAAATTATGATCGTACGCAATTTCAATCCTTTCTTTTAAAAAACTAGGAATGGGATACAAATCCGAATTAAGGTCTCCAATCGTTAAATTGGCGATATCGGCCCCTTGGGCTTTCATTTCATTCACTTGATTTCCAATCTTAATGATTTCCGAGCCGATCAAATGGGCGGCGAGTCGAGATACTTTCACTTCTTTAGGGATTTTGTTTTGTACTACTTTCTATCTTTTGACTAACACGTTTACTTTTTACTCTCTTCATTCTGAAATTCTAAAAAAGGCAGGTTAAGCCCTATCCTATTCTAAATCAATTGATTAATCTATAAATTTCAGGCTTTCAAAAATACAAAAATAATTCTGAACCGAGAGGTCATTCCTAGTGTTTAGCCCTCAGATTTATCAAAAAAATACGGTCTTCAGTTAAGAAGACCGCTCTTTTAAAAATCATTTACAGATTTAAGTCTGTTTTTATTTCTTGCAATTTAAGTTCTAAATTTTCTATTTTAGAGTTAAATTCTTCTTTCTTATCCAAGGTATCTTTTAGCGAAACATAGAACTTAATTTTAGGTTCGGTTCCTGAAGGTCTCACGCAGACTTTGGTTCCGTCCATCGTATAATAGATAAGTACATTGCTCTTTGGAATCCCGTCCATTGGACCGGTTTTCCCAGTGGATACCCGAGTGCAGCTCTGAGACTGAAAGTCTTTTATTTCTTCCACAGGAGAACCGGCAAGCGTTTTTGGAGGATTCTCACGGAACTCACGCATCATTTCTTGAATTTCTAAGGCTCCTTGTTGCCCCTTCTTTACAACGTTTATTAGTCCTTCGTAGTAAAGGCCAAGATCCTCATAAATTTCAATTAGGTATTCGAACATTGTGGTCCCTCTCGATTTGCACCAAGCGGCAATTTCACAGGCCAAAAGGATGGATCCACAGGAATCTTTGTCTCTAACAAAGTCCCCCGTCATAAAGCCGAAACTCTCTTCGCCTCCACAAATAAATTTCTCCTCTCCCTCGTGATCCCGAATCATTTTTCCAATCCATTTGAATCCGGTGAGTCCCACTTTGCAGTCCACTCCAAATTTCTCTGCAATGTCAAAGAAAATATCCGAGGTTACAATGGTGGAACCAATGAATTCTTTGCCTTTAATCTTGCCCTTCTTTTTCCATTGTTCTAGGATGTAATAAGTAAGGATTGTATTGCATTGGTTGCCATTGAGAAGTTGCATTTCTCCTTCTAAATTTCGAACGGCAATGCCTAATCGGTCTCCATCCGGATCCGTTCCAATGACGATGTCTGCATTGGTCAATTTCGCTAAATCTAAAGCCATTTCTAAGGCTGCAGGTTCTTCAGGATTTGGACTTTTCACCGTTGGGAAATTCCCACTAGGAATCATCTGTTCTTTGACTAGGTCTACTTTCTTGAATCCCACCTTCTCTAAGGCTTGGGGAACGGTTGTATAGGTCGTTCCATGGATAGAAGTAAAGACGATGTTTAAATCTTCAAAGCCTACTTTTTGGTAAATGGAATTCTCTATACAGGCCTTTATATAAGCCTCGTCCGCGGTTTCATCTTGCCATTCAATTAAGGCGTCGTTTCCACCAAACTTGATTTCATCAAATTTCACAGAGTAAACTTCTCTTATAATCGCTTCGTCATGCGGAGGTACGATTTGAGCTCCGTCATTCCAATATACTTTGTAGCCGTTGTATTCAGGAGGATTGTGCGAAGCGGTAAGTACGATACCTGCATTACAGTTCTTATTTCTTACCGTAAAGGAAAGCTCAGGTGTCGGTCTGTGCTCTTTGAACAAAAGCACTTTAATTCGGTTGGCCGTTAAAACATCCGCTACGAGTTTTGCAAATTCTTTTGATTTGTGACGTACGTCGTACGCAATCGCTACTTTGATTTCTTCCGAAGGAAATTGCTCGTGCAGGTAATTGGCAAGACCCTGTGTGGCCTGCCCAAGCGTATAGCGGTTGAGACGATTGGTCCCTACCCCCATGATACCTCTCATGCCTCCGGTTCCAAATTCTAACTCTCTATAAAAACTATCTTCTAAATCCGGAGAATTGGAATCAATAAGTGCCTGTACGAGTCCTTGGGTCTGAGCATCAAAAGGATCGCTCAGCCATAATTTTGCTTTTTCCAATGTTGTCATATCACTTGGTTTTTTAATTTAACTGCTTTTGCTCTACTTGAACCGTGGATTCTTTCTTCAAGGCTGTGGTAGGCGTATTGTAATACAAAAGCTTTGTCGTGTTTTTAATCTCCCCTTTCAAGGTATCCACAGCGTGCACCTCGACATAAGGACCGTTTTGAGCCTCTAGTTTTAGCGTACCAATTTCAAAATAAGGAGCAATGATGTGAGCCGTATCTTGAATCTTAATTTGCGCTAAATTCGAGGAACCTGAGAAATTGGCTCTCGCCAAACTGCTCATATCAATAGAAGTATTTGAAAATTCCAGCGCTCCAATAAATTTGGCTTGGTCTTTTAATTTCAGCGCTAAGGACTCCCCCTTGATGGCGCCTGAAATGGAAAGCTCCACTTGATCTCCCACTTCAATAGAGGTTGGCACAGAGGACGAAAAGATCGTTATATTGTAAAAGTCTCCTCCTTTTGTTTCTCTCTTTTCTTTGATGGAGAGCGCCCCGTCGTTTTGACTAATGTCTAAGTTTTTGATGAAGTTCCCGTAGGTTTCAATATAGATTTCATTCGCGCTGTTTCGAACATAAAACACACGAAATTTCCCATCCAATTCAAGTGTTTTAAAACTTTCGATTGGAACTTCTTTACTTTCTAAATCGCCTTTCGGTGAAACCTCTCCACAGGCGCTTAGAAGTAGCAGTAGGATCAGATAAAATGGACTGTTTTTCATTTTAGATTACATCTTCAATATGGTAATTTTCGTGATCTCGGTTGGTTCGGATCAAAAGTTCGCCAAGGAAACCTCCAATAAAAAGTAAGGTTCCTAAAGTCATCATGGTAAGGGAAATATAAAACCATGGATTTTGGGCAATTAAGCTCCCATAAATTCCTTTGGAAACATTAATCAATTTGGAGATACCTAGCCCTAAAGCGCTAAGCAGTCCCACCACAAACATTAGAGTTCCCAAGGCTCCGAAAAAGTGCATCGGTCTTGCTCCAAATCGACTCATAAACCATAAGGTGATTAAGTCCAAAAAGCCTCGAATGAAACGTTCGGTCCCAAATTTAGAGACTCCGTAAGGCCGAGCTTGGTGCTGAACCGGTTTTTCCGTAATGTTCCTAAACCCTGCATTGGCTGCGAGGACCGGAATGTACCTGTGCATATCTCCATGCACGTCAATGGTTTTCACTACTTTTTTTCGATAGGCTTTTAATCCGCAATTAAAATCATGCAAATTGACGCCTGACACTTTTCTTGCCGCCGCATTAAAAAGCTTGGAAGGCAGATTTTTAGTCATCACGTTGTCGAACCTCTTTTTCTTCCAGCCGGAAACAATATCGTATCCCCCTTCGAGAACCATTCGGTAGAGTTCCGGAATTTCCTCAGGGAAATCTTGCAAATCCGCATCCATGGTGATCACGACATCCCCTTCGACCCTTTGAAAAGCCGCATGCAAAGCCTGCGATTTTCCATAGTTTTTGGCAAAACGGATTCCGTGCACCTGGGGGTGCTGTATTTTAATATTTTCAATAATGCTCCACGAAAGATCCGTGCTTCCGTCGTCTACAAACCACAGTTCATAGCTAAGATTTTCAGTGCGGCAGACCGTGTCGATCCGTGTAAAGAGTTCCTCTAGGGAATCTTCTTCATTGAGTAGCGGAATTACTAGAGACAGATTCAAACGATAATATTTAGAATTTAACAAGCGATTAAAAAACTTGACTTACGCAAATTTACGCATAAGTTCTCGTTCTGAAAAAAGATCCAAAAAATAAAGAAAACAAAAGGAAAAAGGCGCAGTAGCCAGCAAAAACATACCCAAAGTATTTCATGGAGAACATATCTTCCCCTACTTGTCTTTTGTTTTCAATCCGCTCTTTCCCTTGAGCGTACTTCTTTTCAATGTCTTTCATCTCCTCACTCTCGGGTTTAAAGACATTCTTTCCTTTGTTGTATTCTTCATCGAGTGAGCGTTCAAAGCTCTCGATGTATTGGTAATTTAAAAGATCCTTACTGTCTTTATCCACATAATTTAAGTACACAAAAATAGAGGCAATGGAAAGCAGACCGCCTACGAACATAGGCATGAAGGCTCTTCCATAGGCTTCCTTAAAACTTACCTTCTCTGAGTTTTTCACAAAGGTAGTGACGGAGAAAAAGGCCCCTAAAGCAAAGACAAAGGGTAAGAAAAAAGCACTAAGTGTGATCGAAGTTCGGTAGTAATTGATGTCTCGAAAAAATATATTGGTAATGAAAAAACCGATCATGACGACGATAAAGAGCATGAATCCAGTGGTATAAACATTTTTGAACATAAAGTGATATAAGAATTGATTAATAATTTTGAATGGATATTTTGAATTTTAAATAATTGCCTTATCTTTGCACTCGGCAAGTCCTACACAACCAGCTCCTGAGAATCCTCCAGGGCGGGAACGCAGCAAAGGTAATTGGTTGTAGCGGTGTGATGTAGATCGCTTGCCGTTTTTTTATGCCTATACCTCAAAACTTTCCCCTACTTTAGGCAAAATAAGTTCCACCCCTTTTTCTTTGAAACTAGCCTGAGCCGACTCATGGTTAATTTTAATTGCATCAAACGTATCAAAATGACATCCGATCACTCGGGGCGTATTTAAGAGTTCTGACGCAGCAAAACTAGCTTTGTTCGCGCACATGGTATAATGCGACCCAATCGGAAGAATAGCGGCTGTAATCGCTCCGAACTCTCTTGGGAAGATGGCCATATCTGCCATCACGCCCGTATCGCCCGCAAAATATAGATTTTTGCCTTCGTATCGGAACATATACCCACAAGGTACTCCTCCATACGATCCGTCCGGAAACGAGCTCGTATGCTGCGCAGGAAGCATCGTGATCTTTAGATCTTCCAGCTTTGCAGAACCGCCCAAATTGATGTCAATTTGGTTTTTGCTTTTGAAATAATCGCAAATTTCAGGTTGTCCTATGACCACAGCCTCAGGATACGCCTTTAAAACTTTGTCTACATCCGCGATATGGTCCCCATGCGCATGGGTAATTAAAATGTAATCGATTTTTTGGTTCTCAAGTTGAAAACCTGAGAGCTTCTCTTGAAACGAATAAAAAGGATCGCTTAAAATTACTTGGTCTTTGTAGGTAAACAAAAAGCAATTTTGTCCTAAAAATTGTATTTTCATTGTATTTATTTTTAGTTCACTCCCTTGATTTTAAAAGCCAAAAAAGTGAACGCAGTATTAATTAAAAAAGGTGAGCCCTGCCGCTAGTAAAATACTTACGGTTAGGGTCTGAATGCCCAATTGTTTTAGGAACGGATCAAGTTCCTCTGGGGATTTGGTTTGCAAAATGCGTCGTCGTAAGGCCGCCATAGGAAAGAGCATAATCATGACGATAAATGCATAATATTGGCCTTTTTCGTGGAATTGATTGAGCATCAAAAACACCAAAATAAGAATAATTGGCAGTTGCAAAAGAACCATTTCGTAGACCATTGCGTAGCGATACCCAATCTTCTGAGCAAAGGTCTTTTTTCCTGAAGCTTTGTCGCTCTCAAAATCCCGCATGTTATTTAAATTCAATACCCCTGTGGCAAGCAGGCCAATGGCCGCTGCAGGCACAAGTACATCGTAGTCAAAGGATTTGGTGAAAAGGAAGTAACTTCCCATTACGGCCACAAGTCCAAAAAACAAAAAGACCATCAGATCCCCAAGTCCTAAATATCCGTAAGGCTTCTTGCCTACTGTATATCCGATGGCAGCAAGTATAGAGGCCACTCCAAGTCCCAAAAAGGTATAGAACTCTTGGTTGAGTCCATAGCGCCAAAAGGCCTGATATAAGAGTGCTAGCGTCGCCAAAAGCGAAAGTGCCGCCAAGACGATCACCGCTTTTTTCATTTGGTCGGCTGTAATTTTTCCCGAACCTACAGCCCTTGCTTCTGCTTTCGAAGAGCGAAGTGCATCGGTTCCCTTGATGCCATCGCCGTAGTCGTTGGCAAAATTCGATAGAATTTGATAAAGGAGTGTGACGAGTAGTGCAAGTGCAAACAGGCTCCAATCCCAAAACTCTCCTCTTTCTTCCAAACGCCATTTGGCGATAAACGAGCCCACGATAATTCCACTCACCGACAAAGGAAGTGTTCTTAGACGTGCAGCTTTAATCCATTCTGTCATTCTTGTATTCTCTACTTAAAAAGTTTTTTTTATGAAATCCATTGGTCTTTACCAAAGTCAGGATCTCTTTTTTCTAAAAAGGCATTTCTTCCCTCCTTGGCCTCATCGGTCATGTATGCAAGACGTGTGGCTTCGCCAGCGAATACCTGCTGTCCCACCATCCCATCGTCCGTTAAGTTCATTGCAAACTTAAGCATGCGAATCGACATTGGGGATTTTCCTAAAATCTCTTGAGCCCACTCATAGGCTGTAGTTTCAAGCTCAGCATGAGGAATCACCTTATTCACCATACCCATTTCAAAAGCTTCCTTAGCACTGTAATTGCGTCCAAGGAAAAAGATTTCTCGGGCTTTCTTTTGACCTACCATTTTAGCTAGGTAAGCCGAACCGTACCCTCCATCAAAACTAGTCACATCGGCATCGGTTTGTTTAAAAATAGCATGCTCTTCACTCGCCAGCGTTAAATCGCAAACCACGTGCAAAGAGTGCCCTCCTCCTACGGCCCAGCCGTTGACCACAGCGATCACGACTTTGGGCATAAAACGAATAAGTCGTTGTACTTCTAAAATATTGAGTCGGTGTCTACCGTCTTCTCCTACATAGCCTTTTTGGCCTCTGGCTTTTTGATCTCCTCCACTGCAAAATGCATGGCCTCCGTCTTTGGGACTGGGACCTTCTCCAGTGAGCAAAACGACTCCGATAGACGGGTCTTCTGAGGCATCAAAGAACGCCTCATAAAGCTCTGAGGTCGTTTTTGGTCGGAAGGCATTGCGAACCTCTGGTCTGTTAAAAGCAATGCGGGCTACCCCACCGCTTTTCTTATACGTGATGTCCTCAAACTCCTTCACAGTTTTCCAATTCGTCATGTCGATAAATTTTTGGTAAAAATAGGCAAAAGAAGACCAATTTAAAAGAAGAAATCCATGCAAAAGAGCTTCGCAAAAGAAAAAAGCCTTAGAACGATAGCTCGTAAGGCTTTCTATATGGAGAATCCCACTTAACCATGGACTAAGACCTTTACTTTCCTGAGAACTCTATTGAGTGCGTAAAAAAGGGCCTATTCCTACCCAAAGGAAGGGATTCGAAGGCAGAGCGCGCCTTAAGGGCAGCTCCTATTTGGATTTTTTTCGATTCACAAAATAATACACAGGCAGACCTGCTAAAATGAGCAAAAATCCGGGCCATGTATACTGAGGTTTATAGAGGATAAGTAAGATACAGAATGCAGATCCAATCAAGAGGTAGAGAATCGGAGTTACGGGGTAAAGCCAGGCTTTGTATGGACGTGGAAGTTCTGGTTTTTTATAGCGAAGGTAAATGACCCCAAAGACCGTAATCATATAGAACAGCACAATGACAAACGAAATCATATCAAGAAGATCCCCATACTGCCCCGAGAGGGCAAGCACAGAGGCCCAGGCACCTTGCATCCACAACGATTTGCCCGGAACATCAAAACGGTTGTTTTCTTTCGCAGATTTGAAGAAAAGACCGTCTCTTGCCATGGATTGATACACCCGCGCACCTGCGAGCACAAGTCCATTAATGCATCCAAAGGTGGAAATCATGACCAAAAGGGCCATGACCACAGTTCCGCCGGTTCCAAGCATGACTTCAGCCACGGCGACAGCAGGTCTATTTTTATCCGCAAAGGCCATTCCATCGCGGTCTAATGCATTTAAGTACACAAAATTCACAAGCAAATAAAGCACCATCACTGCGCTGGTTCCAATCACCATCGAGCGTACTATATTCACCTTTGGGTTTTTCATCTCCCCCGACATAAACGTTACGTTTTCCCAAGCAACCGAACTAAAGACTGAGCCTACCATTGCAGCTGCAATTGCGCCCATTAAAGCCATTCCGCTAATGGGTTTCCAGTTTGTGGAAATTAAATCGTTTCCAACCTGCTCTCCTAAATTTTGAAAGGCATTCCATCCCATACTCAGGTTTTCCGTCCAATGGGAGTTTTTAATAAGCAAGAACCCAAAAATAATGATTCCCACCAGGGCTAAAATTTTACTCGCGGTAAATACATTTTGCAGAAGCTTTCCGTTCTTTACGCCTCGCGTATTGATATAAGTAAGAAATAAAATGACGACGATCGCAAGAATTTGAACGTAAGTAATTCGAAAGGTTCCACTTTGAAACAAAGGATCAGAATCGTTCAGTGCCGGAATTAAATAAGCGGTAAATTTTCCAAAAGCCATGGCCACTGCAGCAATCGTACCGGTTTGAATCACGGTAAAAAGACCCCATCCGTACAAGAATCCCGTCCTTTTGCCAAAAGTTTCCGTCATGTAGGTGTACTGCCCGCCCGCTTTAGGAAACATAGAAGAAAGCTCTCCGTAAGAGATTGCAGCCGAGATGGTCATGATCCCCGTAATCACCCATACGACGAGAAGCCAATAGCCGGAACCCAAATTTCTCATCATATCGGAACTGACGATAAAAATCCCACTCCCGATCATAGACCCCATCACGAGCATGATTCCGTCCCACAGCTTTAATTGTTTTTTCATAAAATTAGTTTGGAGACGTAAATATATCAAATAATTAAAAAAATAGGCATGGTGACTTCTAAAAATTTAACTATTTTTGCCCCACCATGAAATATATTGAAAGTAAACTAATCATTTTACTCTTGGGCCTGAGTACCTTTGTACTTGCGCAAAAGGTGGATTCTTCCAATTTAATTCCCTCCAAATCAGTACAAAAAGGCCAAACTTTTGGTGAAAAAGTAGGTTCTTCTCCTCGTACGCAATCCTTAAACTCTATTCAACAAACGGTTAAAGACGGAAAATCCAGCAAAAAAATAACCCTTCAGGGTGAAGTCACTCAGGTTTGTGAAAACAAAGGGTGTTGGATCGTCATTAAAACTCCAAAAAATGAAAAATTCTTAGTCCAGATGAAAGATTATGGTTTTTTCGTGCCTCAAGACATTCAGGGTAAACAGGTCTTATTAGAAGGAATTGCACAAGAGAGACAGCGCACGAAAGAAAGTGCTAAATCCAGCGACTCTACGCAAATCCGAATCCTGGCTAGCGGCATTGAAGTCGTCGACTAACCGATTCATTCTTTAGATGATTTCAAAATCCATTGGCTCGTCTAACTTCGGGTACTTTCGAGAACTTTTGAATTTCTTCCCTGTGCAATCGATTTCCACCCATCCCTTTTTCGAACTGCAATCTCCCACTTCTACTACGATGGGAACAAACGAAATATCTGGATTCTCTTCCTTTTTGACTTCTCGGTATTGAACTGCAATGTCGAGTATGCACTCGTAAGAGGTCTCTAATTTCACATTTCGATAGATAAGGTCATAGTGGGACTCTTTATTCTCTGGAAGCTCAAAATATGCTTCATATCCTTCTGTACTCCCTTTTAATTCCGCTATGAGTTGTAAAGCATAATAGAGGGCGATGGTATAATACTTTCTCGTTTCTTTTCTTAAGTAATCTCCCTGAAAATGTCCTCCTTCAAACAAGATCGTAGGAAGCCCCATCTTAGTGAAATTATCCCCCGTGGAACTCGGATAAAATTCATCGTTGTAGCGTGCCACTTGATTAGGAAGTAATCCTTGCATTAACTTTCCAAGTTCTGCGATGACCGCCATGGCCTTTTTTCTTGTAGGAGTAACCTCTCTTTCTTTATTCTCTGCAGGTGCAAGAAAACTTAGGGTTGCGGGGTGCACTCCGTCTGTGGAAAATAGGGTTCTTTGTTCATGTAGATTGAGTCCATAATCATAGGATCCGCTTTGCGCAATCATGCGCAAAATAGGAAACTCAAGACTTGAGTTGTATAAATAATCTCTATTTAGATCAATATCGAGTGCATTTCGTCGTGTCCAACGCAAAGATCCGTCAGGATTTAGCATCACGATGAAATCTAAGGTAATTCGAGAAAAAAGATCCTGTTTGAGGGCAGGAAGCTCCTGTAAAGTAAAAAGCATATCAAACAGCGCATGCGTTGAATTGCTCTCATTTCCATGCATTTGCGACCAAGCAAGCACACGAGTTCTTCCGGTTCCTAAGGAAACTTTATATATCGCTCTTCCCTCATGCGAGACTCCCACCTTCGATCGTAAACCGCTCAGATTCTCCTGTAGGAATTTTTCTACACTCTCGGGCGATATATAGCGATTAGGGAAATTAGGACAGGGGCGATAAAAGGATTCAAAACTCATGGTCATTCAATTTACAAAAATCAAAAATAGATTTTTTTTAAGTTTCCACAATGATTAACATTCCTAAATTAATCAAACAGGTCAAAATGTCAGAATGTCTGTGGATAATTTTGTGGATTGCATTAAATTCAATTCAACATTATCAATCTATTTAATTTCAAATAGTTACATTCTTCTATTAAATACTTACTTCATATTTACTTTAAGTGTTTATAACTTGTATTCTCCCCGTTTTGGAGTTATTAATTTAAACGTGCAAGCTTGTAAACTCCCTTAGTACTTCGATACTGTGTACATTTGTAAATTATTATAAAACTGAGTTTTTCAGTATCTTTGCCGTTATAATTAATTCTATGAACAACGAACTTTTATTTCTGGGAGGATTTCTTCTCTTCATTTTATTTATTCTAGCCATTGACCTAAACATGGGTCGTAAATCAGAAGGAATCGTCACGATGAAAAAAGCGGGTCTTATGAGCTTTTTCGTTGTGCTTCTTTCTATGGGGTTCTATTTTCTATTGACCACATACGGTCACCTACTCCACGGCATTGATTCCATGCAACAATTGCAAGAAGTCATTATAAAGCATAAACATCCCATTAAAATCATTCCGGGCAATTTTGAGCATTCCTTACAGCTCTACAATCAAAACCTAGGCTTAGAGTATCTAACAGGGTACATTGTGGAATACGCCCTTTCTGTAGATAATATATTTGTGATGATCCTAATTTTCTCCGCCTTTGGTGTAGCAGAAAAGAACTACCACCGTGTTTTGTTCTGGGGCATCTTAGGAGCTATTGTCCTACGTTTCATCTTTATCTTCATCGGAGCAGCGCTTATCGCCAAGTTCGGATGGATTATGTACGTATTTGGGGCCTTCCTTGTGATCACAGGAGTGAAGATGTTCTTAGAGAAAGACCAAGAGGATAAAATCGACCCTGAAAAGCACCCTGTGGTTAAATTCGCCAACAAGTATTTTAAGGTTCACAATCAGTTTGTAGGGCATAATTTCTTTGTCGTAATCGATGGAGTTAAGAAAATGACTCCCCTATTCCTGGTTCTATTAATCATAGAAGCCACCGATTTAATCTTCGCTGTGGATAGTATCCCTGCGATCTTCTCAGTAACCCACGACCCGTACATCGTGTTCTTTTCGAATATATTCGCCATTATAGGACTTCGATCTATGTTCTTCCTTCTAGCTGGAATTATCGACAAATTCAGATTCTTAAAAGTAGGACTCTCTTTCCTATTAACCTTTATTGGACTCAAGATGATCTTTCATCATACGCTTGAAGAATGGGGCTTCCAAACCTTCCATTCCTTAATCATTATCGTCTCGATTCTAGCGTTAAGCATACTTGCATCTCTGATATTCCCAGACCAGAAAAAGCAGCGTAAACTTAAGTACGATCCAGAGAATGATGAGAATTTCCGCCACTAATTTACAATTACAGATTACGTAAATATAGTAAAACCAATGCTTTAAGCGTTGGTTTTACTTTTGTAACTTGTGAATCTCTCCACCTGATTACATTTGTATTTTAATATTGTAAAAGATTGTTTTACATTTGTAATTAGTAAAAAAGCAATTGTTATGAGCTTAAATGAGAGAATTTCTGAAATTATTGAGTACACTCAGCTTTCTCCTTCTGAATTTGCAGATGCCGTGGAAGTTCAACGCTCCTCCATTTCCCACATTACCTCGGGACGAAACAAACCCTCACTCGACTTCTTAATGAAGGTGAGAGAAAAATACCCGGAACTCCAATGGGAATGGCTCATACTGGGCGAAGGCGAGATGCTCGCCCCTACGAAACCAGAGCAAGATCAAGGCGAGATTGAGGCCCCTTCAACCCCATCGATGCCTGATTTATTTGCTTTAATTAATGATGAAAACTTTGGAGTGACCGAGTCTGAAGACCGTATTTTGCCCTCGTCCTTTCCAAACCCTCAAGTAGAGAGAGCGCCAGAATCGCCTAAATCGCCTACTAGTTCACTCGGTTCCCTTTTAAACGATTCTCAGCCATTAGACGAGAAGCCTCGTGAAAACGAAGCGCAACCCTCTAATAATGAACCAAATAGAGTTAAAAGAATTGTGCTATTCTATGAAAATGGAAAATTTGAGAGTTTTGAGCCGTAAGTTAGGCTGCTTTTTTACACTCTCTTTTCTAAGGAAATACCTAAATATAAAATAGACCAAGTTTTCACTTGGCCTATTTTTAATCTGCTTTCACAGAGCTTTATGATCTAGATTTGTGTTTCTTCTATTTTGAGTTAGTCGAACTGCATCTCTGGAACGTCTCCTTTGATGATTAGCTTCGCCTCAGTGGCTGCAATCACTTCCTCCACTGACACCCCAGGAGCTCTTTCTAAGAGCACAAGTCCCTCGGAAGTCACTTCCATCACTGCTAGGTTAGAAACAATCTTTTTCACGCATCTTACGCCGGTAAGGGGCAGTGTACAATTCTTTAGTACCTTACTCTCTCCTGCTTTGTTAGTGTGCATCATCGCTACGATAATGTTCTCGGCGGAAGCCACCAAATCCATGGCACCTCCCATTCCTTTAACCATTTTCCCAGGAATTTTCCAATTGGCTATATCCCCCGTTTCTGAGACTTCCATAGCCCCCAAAATTGTTAAATCAACCTTTTGACTTCGGATCATTCCAAAACTAAAAGCGGAATCAAAAAACGAGGCTCCAGGAAGCGTAGTAATGGTCTGTTTTCCCGCATTAATTAAATCCGCATCTTCTTCCCCTTCTCTTGGAAAAGGGCCCATTCCTAGGACTCCATTCTCACTTTGAAATTCAACATTCAGATCTTTAGGGACATAGTTTGCCACTAGGGTTGGAATTCCAATGCCTAGGTTGACATAGTATCTATCTTCTACCTCTTTCGAGATTCGTTGTGCAATTTGTTCTTTTGTAAGCATTAGACCTAATCTTTTCGGGTGGTACGTTGTTCGATTCTTTTCTCAAATTGAGCTCCTTGGAAGATCCTTTGAACCATAATTCCTGGAATGTGAATCTCATTGGGATCTAGTTCACCAGGCTCCACAAGCTCTTCCACTTCGGCAATGGTAATCTTCCCGGCACCGGCCATTGGAAAATTAAAATTACGAGCGGTTCCTTTAAAGATAAGGTTTCCTGCATGGTCTCCTTTCCAAGCTTTCACAATGGAAAAATCCGCTTCAAACGCATGCTCTAAGATATGCATTTTACCATTAAACTCTTGGACCTGTTTCCCCTCAGCTACTTCCGTACCGTAGCCGGCAGGTGTATAAAAGGCAGGAATTCCGGCTTGAGCCGCTCTGCATTTTTCAGCAAGAGTTCCCTGTGGAGTGAGTTCTACATCCAATTCTCCACTTAGCATCTGACGCTCAAACTCTGCGTTTTCTCCTACATAGGAGGCTATCATCTTTTTAATTTGTTTTTTCTGCAGCAGTAAGCCTAATCCAAAATCATCAACCCCAGCATTGTTTGAAATGCAGGTTAAATCTTTAATACCCGATTCCACTAAGGCGGCTATGCTATTCTCTGGAATGCCGCACAGTCCAAAGCCTCCTAGCATGAGGGTCATACCGCTTTGGATATCCGCCGTGGCCTCTTTTGCATTGTTAACTCGTTTATCAATCATTGTCTTTACTTTTATTGTGCACTCCAGCGGCCATCTAAGGTAAAGGCCGATCAGGAAACTGCACTTGCGTTATCTGTTGCTAAAAATACGCATAAGTCTGCAATTTTCTCTATAGGAACGAAACTTTTTACAGCTTGCTTCTTTAGCATGATCTCTTCTACCACCTTGGCCTCGGACATTTCGTGGGGTTTTACTTGGTCTTTTATCTGCCCTTCCACTTAAGGAGTTTATGCATACCCAGGGCAAATGGCATTTGCCGTCATCTTGTAATTTACTCCCTCCATAGCCCATGTACTGACGATAGATTGATAAAGCGTACCAACTCTTGGGCTTTCTTCGCTGCTGTAAGTAGCTATGTTGAACAAGAAAATACCACTGTAGTGACCGAAAAGTGGTTCGTTCCATTTTGGAACTAACCACTCAACACGGTGCTATTAAGGAACAAAGTTGACAATCCTGCCTAGGGTTTAAAGCGTAGTTTGAAAGAAAGTTTTCTTAATAGAAAAGGTATATAACCAAACTCCTTATTTCAAAAAAAATGCTACAATATTGAATTAAAGAATTTTATTTAGGACATGATTGAAATTAAAACGAATAAATATAAGTAGACTCACAATAAATAGTTGCAGAATTAAAATTTTGTTGTATTTTTGCAACCTGTTAACCAACCTCTGACGAAGGACGTGCATGTTGCTTAGCTTTGACATATTTTTTTTATTAAAAAATGGATTTATTACAGTACGTACAAGACAAGTACATTACAAAAAAAGAATTCCCAGAATTCAAAGCCGGTGACACCATCACTGTGTATTACGAAATTAGAGAGGGTGCTAAAACAAGAACTCAGTTCTTCAAAGGAACCGTAATTCAATTAAGAGGAACCGGAGGTACCAAAACATTTACCATTCGTAAGATGAGTGGTGAGGTTGGAGTAGAGAGAGTTTTCCCACTTAACCTTCCTGCACTTCAAAAAATTGAAGTAGACCGTAGAGGTAAAGTAAGAAGAGCTAGAATCTTTTACTTCAGAGATCTTAGAGGTAAAAAAGCGAGAATTAAAGACGCTTCTTACAAAAAGAAATAAGGTAATTCAGACTACAACGATAGAAAAACCACCTAAGCTTCACGCTTTGGTGGTTTTTCGTTTAATAGTACTCTGGAAGTTTCCACAAATAAAAAGTCGCCCAAAAATAGGCGACTTTCTATATATAGTTTAGAGAAAAGGTCTTAGATCGGTTTCACCATTTCTAGGAACCACTCTTTTACTTCTCCATTTAGATGGGAAGAGAGTTTTTTAGAAACCCATCTATGGTACTCATTTAACCACTCAATTTCCTCCTGAGCCAATAGATCTTTTTGAATCGCACTGGTAAAGAAAGGACAAATCGTAAGAGTTTCAAACTCGTAAAACTCTCCAAAGGCGGTTGTTTCGGATTTCTTCACTGCAATTAGGTTTTCATGACGAATCCCGTACTCATTCTCAATATAGAGTCCCGGTTCGTTTGACACGACCATTCCTGGAATTAGATCTTGAAAATTCATATCCTTACGGATGTTTTGAGGACCCTCATGAACATTCATGAAACTTCCAACTCCGTGTCCGGTACCGTGGTTGTACTCCTTCCCTTCCATCCATAATGGAAGTCTTGCAATGGCATCCAAATGCACGCCTTTCGTTCCTTTTGGGAATTTCACGCGAGAGAGTCGGATCATTCCTTTTAGCACAAGAGTACTGTCTCGTTTGTACTGCTCACTTACCTCTCCTAAAGGAAATGTCCTAGTAATGTCCGTGGTTCCTTCTAAGTACTGACCTCCGGAATCAACTAAAATACTTCCTTTGGCCTCTACAATCTCACTTGCAGTTTCAGAAGGTGCATAATGTGGAATGGCGTCATTGCCTTTGTATCCCACAATACTTCCAAAACTAATTCCCACAAAATTCTCCCCTTCACTACGGAAACCTTGTAGTTTTTGAGCAATCGAATATTCACTCATTACCTCTGTTCCTACAGACGTTGTAAGCCAGTGTAAGAACTTAACCATCGCCACACCGTCTCGAACCATCACGGTTCTAAACCCTTCTAGTTCGGTTTCATTCTTGATGGCCTTCATTAAGTTTCCAGGAACTGGAGCTTTAAGGATTTCATTTCCTTCTAAGGCCACAAAAATAGCTTGGTTGCTGTTTGGAGAAACCAAAACCGATTTCCCTTTTTGTGACTTTAAGTACGGATAAAATTCTTCGTAAGGTTTAATCTCTACTGAAGCTGCTTGCAGGTGGTTTCTTACTTCCTGATCCACTTTCGATTCGTCTACAAATAGATAAGCGGAGTCTAGAGAAATCACAACGTATCCTAGGAAAACAGGATTGCATTCTACATCACTTCCTCTTAAGTTTAAGGTCCAAGCCACATCGTCCAAACTGGAAATCACATGCAGATTTGCATTTTGCGTTTCCATTTTCTGACGAATCGCGCTCAATTTATCTTCTACACTTTGGCCTGCGCGCTCTAAAGGATGCACAAAAACGGGGTTTTTGATTTCTTCTCCTCGCTCGGTCCAAACGGCATCTAACAAAGGAAGGTCCACAAGGGTAATTCCTTTGTCTTTTAAGCCTTGGCTCATTTCCTCCCAGCTGCTATTGGCGGCTGCAAAGGCGTTCGTGGCAACCACTCCTCCTTCTTTCACTTCCTGTTTAAGCCACGTAACATAATCGGGAACTCCATCCGCTCCCATTTTCATCAATTCAAAATCAGATCCTTTCAGCTCCTTAGGGGCTTGGATAAAATAACGTCCGTCCGTCCAAACACCTGCCTTGTCTCTAGTAAGAACCGCAAATCCTGCGGATCCTGTAAACCCAGTGAGCCATGCACGTTCTTTCCACTGCTCAGGCAAATATTCGCTCATGTGTGGATCTGCGGAAAACACCACAAAGGCATCGATATTTTTGGCTTCCATCTCCTTGCGAAGCAAAGCCACTTTTTCTTTTGAAGTCATATTCTTTAAGTATTAAAACGTTAAAGTTACGGAATTTAGTTTTTTTAATCCTTTTCAAGAAGACCTTTTTTCACAAAGCATGGAGATGAATTCAAAAAGCAAATTGCGTAAAAGCTCGACTACAAGCGCAGTGTAAGGGTTTTATTTCAAATATTTTTAATATCTTCATCAAAAATTTAATTAATGAGGAATTTTACACGAATTATGACGGTTTCCCTATCGCTTACGGTAGGCCTCGTAGCAGCTCAGAATCAGCAGGCTATGGTGGATCAAATCATGAAAGAAACCTATGAAAACTCTCAACTTGAACCCCTTGCGTTTGAGTTACTAGACGGGATCGGCCCTAGACTTGTGGGAAGTCCAAAAATGCAACAAGCCCACGACTGGGCAGTAGCCAAGTTCAAGACTTGGGGCATTGAGGCTAAAAATGAGCAGTGGGGAGAATGGAAATCATGGGAAAGAGGAACTTCCTCTGCTACGATGGTGTATCCCTACACAAAATCTCTAGAAGCTATGCAGCTGGCTTTCAGCCCTGCAACCAGCTCAAAAGGAGTGACTGCGGAAGTCATCATGCTTCCTGTATTCAAAACCAAAGCGGAATTCGAAAAATGGCTTCCCCAAGTAAAAGGAAAACTTGTGATGGTATCTCAATACCAATCAAGCGGTAGACCCGATTACAATTGGAAAGAATTTGCAACCGAAGAATCTTACAAGGCTTACCAAGAAAGAACTCGCGCAGAAAGCAAAGCATGGAACGAAAGTCTTGCGGTTTTAGGACTCTCATGGAGAAGTCTTAACAAGCCTTTTGAAGAGGCTGGTGCTGCAGGTCTTGTGTGGAGCAATTGGAGCCGCGGATTTGGGGTGAATAAAATATTCTCAGCAGGAACGAAAAAAATCCCTGTAGTAGACGTCTCTTTAGAAGATTACGGACAACTTTACCGTATGCTTCAAAATGGGATTACTCCAAAACTTAACATCGTAACTTCAAGCAAAGACCACGGAATGGCACCGACATTCAACACCGTGGCTGAAATTAAAGGAAGTGAAAAACCAAATGAATATGTGATTCTTTCTGCCCATTTTGACTCTTGGGACGGAGGAACTGGAGCGACCGACAACGGTACGGGTACCATTACTATGATGGAGGTAGCCCGTATTCTTAAAAAATACTACCCGAACCCAAAACGTACCATTATCGTAGGATTATGGGGAAGTGAAGAACAAGGCCTTAATGGATCAAGAGGCTATGTATCGATGCACAAAGACAAAATGGACGGTATCCAAGCGGTGTTCAACCAAGACAACGGAACGGGAAGAGTTCAAAACGTAAGTGGACAAGGTTTCTTAAATGCTTACGATTATTTAGGACGTTGGTTTAGTGCAGCGCCTTCCAAATTGACCCGAGACATTAACTTTACCTTCCCAGGAACTCCCGGCGGCGGAGGAAGTGACCACGCTTCTTTCGTAGCGGCTGGCGCCCCTGCTTTTATGCTAGGATCTCTTAACTGGGCGTATGGAAGTTACACTTGGCATACGCAAAGAGACACGTACGACAAGATCGTATTTGACGACATCAAAAACAACGTCGCTCTAATCGCAATTTTGACTTACATGGCAAGCGAGGATCCTGAAAAGTCTTCCAACCAAAAAATCAACCTTCCAGTGAACCCTAGAACTGGGAAACAAATGGAATGGCCAAAAGTATCAGAACCTACCCGCAAAGGAGGTCTTGACTAAATTTAAATTTTCTATAGGTCCGTCTGGTTTTTAAACTAGGCGGATTTTTTTGTTTTACCCCGCACGGGATATAAAAAAGCAAGGCCATTCACGGCGTTTCTCATCCGTAGAAACTTTGTCTTTCCACTTAAATCCCTTAACTTTGTACATACTCAAATTTTAATCTAAAAATCAATAAAAATATGTCTAAAGCTATTTCTCAGGTGCCATTCGCAGTGAATGAACCGGTAAGAACTTACGAACCGGGTTCTCCGGAAGTAAAATCACTCATTGCTACCTACAAAAAAATGTGGAAAGAAAAAGTGGCAATTCCAATGATTATTGGTGGAAAAGAAGTGACTACCAAAACCGAGGTAAAAATCTCTTCTCCTCAAGACCATAAGCACAATCTTGGATTCTACTATGAGGGGAACATGAAGCATGTAGACAGTGCCATTAAAGCAGCTCTTGATGCGAAAGAAAAATGGAATGCTCTAGGGTGGGAACACCGCGCAGCGATCTTCTTAAAAGCAGCCGATTTACTTGCAGGACCTTACCGCGATAAATTGAATGCAGCGACCATGATTGGTCAAGGTAAAAACGTACACCAAGCGGAAATTGATGCGGCTTGTGAATTTATTGACTTCCTACGTTTCAACGTAGAATTCATGACTGAACTCTACAGCGAACAGCCTGTTTCTGACGAAGGAATTTGGAACCGTTCTGAATACAGACCGTTGGAAGGATTTTGTTTTGCAATTACTCCTTTTAACTTTACTGCTATCGCTGGGAACCTTCCAACCTGTATGGCTCTAATGGGAAATGTAGTGGTCTGGAAACCTTCCAACATGCAAATCTATTCTGCAAAAGTAATTATGGAGGTGCTTACGGAAGCTGGTCTACCTGCTGGAGTAATCAACATGGTCTTTGCAGACGGAGCAGATACCGCTAAACGCGTTCTTTCTCACCCAGACTTTGCTGGACTTCATTTCACTGGATCCACGCCTGTTTTCCAAAGCATGTGGAAAATGATTGGGGAAAACATCCACCAATACAAAACCTACCCTAGAATCGTAGGAGAAACCGGAGGGAAAGACTTTGTAATGGTTCACCCTTCTGCCAATGTAGAAGCCGTGGCAACAGCCCTTGTAAGAGGTGCTTTCGAATACCAAGGTCAAAAATGTTCAGCTGCTTCACGAGCGTACCTTCCTAAATCTTTGTGGAAAGACGTGAAAAAAGTAATGGACGCTCAATTAAAGACTATCAAAGTGGGATCTCCAGAAGATCCATCGAACTTTGTCAATGCAGTGATTGATAAAAAATCCTTTGACAAATGTGAAGGGTATATTGAGAGAGCTAAAAAATCAAAAGATTCAAAAGTTATTTTCGGAGGGAAATGCGATGGTAAGAAAGGATGGTTTGTAGAACCTACCGTGATCGAAACCACCAATCCTCAGTACGAAAGTATCTGCGAAGAAATCTTTGGCCCTATTCTTACGGTTTATGTATACGAAGACAAAGCTTGGGATGAAACCTTAGAGTTAGTAGATCAAACCTCTCCTTACTCTCTAACTGGGTCCATTTTCGCTCAAGACCGTTACGCGATTGCAGAGGCATACACTGCACTTGAAAATGCATCCGGTAACTTCTATATTAACGACAAACCTACGGGTGCCGTTGTAGGACAACAACCTTTTGGAGGGGCTAGAGCCTCAGGAACCAATGACAAAGCAGGATCTAAAATGAACCTTCTTCGTTGGGTTTCTGTTCGTTCAATCAAAGAAACCTTTGTTTCTCCAAAAGACTACAAATACCCTTTCTTAGGCTAAGCCAAAGAAGAATTAATTCTTAGAAAGACCTCGCGCAAAGCGGGGTCTTTTGTTTTACCCACTTCTTGCAAGACTGAATAAGCAAAATAGCAAGAACACGGGAAATGCACTGCGCTTTTAAAATGCAAATAAAAGCACCCGCACAAGGCCTTTAGCACAATTTTTGAATCTATACCTTCAAATAAACAAGATGAAAAAACCGATTATACTTTCTGCAGCATTCTTACTCTTTCAAGGTTCTTGCCAGAAAAAACAAACCGAGACGACTACAAACCCAGCGGATACCATTACCATAGCCTCGCTAGAGGATTCCACAAGTGCACAAGAGATTCCTACTGGAGATACCACGCAGAACTCTTTAGATTGGCAAGGCACCTATAAAGGCACACTTCCGTGCGCTTCTTGTAGCGGAATTGAAACGACTCTTACTTTAAATATGGACGGTAAGTACACCTTAAATCAAGTGTATGAAGGGGCAGATCCAAAGGATGGGGCAGAATTTAAGGAAGAAGGCACATTTCAGTTTAGTAAAGACGGGTCCTACATTAGCCTCAAGGCAAACGAAAAGGACAATACGCCTACTCCCTCTGTGTACTTTGTCGCGGAAGGACACCTATTTCAAGTAACCCAAGTTGGGGATCGAACCTTCAACCCGCAATACAAACTAATGAAAAAGTAATTCTTCAAATAGACACGTCTATACAAAAAAGACTACTTGAAAATGAATCAAGTAGTCTTTTTTTAAATTGTATTTTCTTCTAATATTCAAACAAGACACTTCCCCATGTGAAGCCACTTCCAAAAGCAGAAAGTAGCACAAGGTCTCCCCTGTTTACCTTTCCTTTTTCCACAGCCTCTGCAAACGCTAAAGGGATTGAAGCGGCAGTGGTATTTCCAAATCGCTCAATATTGTTGTAAACCTGATCGTCTTTTAAACCCAATTTCTTTTGAACAAACTGCGCAATTCTTAAATTCGCTTGATGCGGGATGAATACATCTAGATCCTCTACCGTTTTACCTGCCTCAGCAAGGGCTTCCAGCATCGTTTCAGGGAACCTTGTGACGGCATGCTTGAATACGAAATTTCCATTCATGTAGGGATATATTTCAGTGCTTGTAACCGCCTCTGGCTCAAGTCTCATTCGATCGCTCCATCCGTACTTAGATCCTGGAAATTTCGTGCACAGCTCCTCGGCATATTTCCCCTCAGAGTGCATGTTGAAGGAGAGAATGTCTCCTTTCTCGTCTTCACTAGCACGAGAAAGAACCACGGCTCCCGCACCGTCACCAAAGATGACCGAAACCCCTCGACCCTCGTCGGAAAAATCAAGTCCAAAGGAATGCACCTCTGCTCCTACCACCAAAATGTTTTTGTACGTACCTGATTTAATAAAAGCATTTGCAACACTTAATGCGTAAACAAAGCCTGAGCATTGGTTTCTAACATCGAGTGCACCGATGGTAGCACAGCCTAGTTGTTCTTGCAGCAAGACTCCACATCCTGGAAAAAAATAATCCGGTGAGAGCGTTGCAAAAACGATGAAATCAAGGTCTTTCGCCTCTAATTTTGCATTCTCTAAGGCCATTTGACTTGCTTTTAGCCCTAAATAGGAAGTCGTTTCTTCGGCATCGTTACGCTCCTTTCGGTGATGACGCTGTTTAATCCCAGTTCTCTCTGTGATCCATTCATCGTTTGTGGTCATTAACTTTGACAAATCGTCATTCGTAACGACATTCTCGGGAACATAGTATCCAGTCCCTTTGATGATACTTCTTATCATAATTCGTATTCGTTTATCGTTTTGCTTTTCTTTCTTTTTCTAAGTAAGTAAGTTGATTCTTAAGACCCCTTACAAATTACAGTAAATATAAGAAAAAGAGTGAGAATGGGTTTTTTTTCAACTCTTTCTTATGAATTTTCACGACGTGCAAAGCGTGGGCGACGGGTAAACGCATTGCGAGGGAATCGCTCAAGTTCGAAAAAAGACAGTATAAATTTACACATTGCAATCTCTTATGTTAAAATTTGTACTAAATTCGTTATCTAAACTTGCAGCACCTCCAACCTATTCCCCTTTAAGATGCCCTTAGAAACCCTTTATCAAAATGACCAGTGCCAATGGCTAGATCTGGAAAAACCGAGTGCAGAGGACTTAGAAAATCTCCACAAGGAACATAAGATTGGACGACTTCTCTTAGAAGACGTCGTCGATCCCAATCACCTACCGAAATACGAAAAAGACGAAAATCTCGAATTCTTCCTTGTTCGGGAAAGCACAGGTTCAACCCAAGGTGCGCACAATGCGATAAGCGACATCTCGACAAAAATTGGTGTTTTTTTAATGGGTTCGAAAATCATTACGGTTCACCGACTTCCCAACACAAGCATACAAAAAGCAAAAGAGCATCTGCACTCCAAAAAGAACCCCCTCCGCGCGGAGGATATTCTCCTTAGGATTGCTCTAGAAGTCATTCAAACCTTTGATCAAGAATCTCAGGATATTTTTGAAATCTTAAACAAAAAAGAGGAGCAAATCTTTTTGAAGAAAGGGGACCGAGCCAACCAACTTCGAGGACTCTACAAACTAAAGAGAAAAATCGGACTCTCGATCCGTATCCTTAACAATTCCTCTCAGTGGGTTGAAAAGTTTGCGCATCTTGAGCTGTCCAGTACACAATCGACCGACCTACATGATAAATACGTTGATGTCATGACCGATTATGAGCATATGCTCTCTCAAATCACAAATTTGATTTCCCTGTTCTTGGCCATTTCGGACCAGAAAGCCAACTATGTGATGAAGGTTCTTGCCATCTATTCTATGTACTTTTTACCCCTTAGCTTTATCGTGGGACTTTACGGAATGAATTTTCAACACATGCCCGAGCTAAGTAGCCCGTACGGGTACATTGGGGTGCTACTTGTCATGGCCACCATTGTGATTGTCACATACATTTATGTAAAACGGCGAAAATGGTAAGCATTATTTTGGAGTACGTCCTTTGAATTCATTCATGGTGTCGTAAATCCCAAATACATCACGCATAACCCATTGGTATACTTTAGCAGGTAAAATCCCTTGCGTAAGCCTTATGAACCAATAAGGAAGCGGGAGTGCTAGTAATCCGGAATGCTTTTCAATGGCTCTCATAATTTTTTCGGAGGTTTTTTCCGGATCCAAAATCGGAAGTAGCTTCGATTTTACGCCGTCAAACATTCCCGTATTTATGAAAAAGGGCATAACGGTTGTGACATGCACCTCTTTTTTGAGCTCCTCCATCTCCAGACGAAGACTGTCACTCCAGCCGGTTAACGCCCACTTAGAGGCCGCATAGACCGCCATTTTCGGATTTGAAATCAGTCCTGCCGAAGAGGCAATATTACAGATGGAGCCGCTGTTCTTAGCCATCATCGGTCCTAGAAACTCTTTCGCAATTAGCATAGGGCCGGTGGAATTAACCCGAAGGGACTGCTCAATCTGAAAACCCGAGTTTTCATGAAAATAGCCTTTAAAAACAACGCCTGCATTGTTAATCAAAACGTCCACTGCGCCGTGCTTTTCAAAAACCTGCTTTGCTGCCTGCGTAATTTCCTCGCTTTTAGAAACATCTACCCTATAGATATCCACGCTTCCGCCTAGACTTTCAAATTCTTGCGAAACCGCCTCAAGGGCCTCCAGGTTTAGATCCCATAGCAAAAGGGATTTACAGCCCCTTTCAAGGCTTTTTCTAGCCATAATTTTTCCGATGCCAGAGGCACCTCCCGTAATCAGGACGGTTTTATGTTGAAAGTTCATATAAATTCCTTTTTCTAAGTTTCCTTTAATGAATTTAAAAAGTGCTAATTTTACAAATAAGCAATTAAATATAATGAACTTTCAAGATATAATCTCTACCCAGAGAACCTTTTTTCAGTCGCATAAGACCAAAGATTTAAAATTCAGAAGAATTCAATTAGAACTTCTCAATTCTACGCTCAAGAAAAATGAAAATCTACTCTATGAAGCGCTTGAGAAAGATTTGGGTAAGTCCCGATTCGACACGTATGCAACCGAACTTTCTATGGTTTATAGTGAACTGGGTTACTATTTGAAGAATCTCCGTTCTTTATCTCAGCCTAAGAGAGTAAGAACCAACCTTGCAAACCTTCCAGGACAAAGCCGCATCTATCTAGAGCCTTTAGGCTCAGTTTTGGTCATGGCTCCATGGAACTATCCGCTTCAACTCTCCTTATGCCCTGCAATCGCTGCCCTTGCGGCTGGGAATACGGTGATTCTAAAACCGAGTGAACATGCACCTCACACGATGGCACTCCTCACTAGTCTAATCAACTCCACATTTTCATCTCATTCCTTTTACTGCGCAAAGGGAGGACAAGAAGTTGCAAGTGAACTACTAAAATACAAATGGGATAAGATCTTTTTCACAGGAAGCACCAAAGTCGGGAAAATCGTTTACGAAGCTGCCGCGAAACATTTGACCCCTGTCACTCTCGAACTTGGAGGGAAGTCTCCTGCGATCGTTACGCGTTCTGCCGATCTAAAAACAGCAGCCAAAAGAATCGTGTGGGGAAAATTTCTAAATGCGGGACAAACCTGCGTGGCACCGGATTATGTATTAATAGACTCTGCAATTGAATCCGAGTTTTTGTCGCACGTGACACATTACCTTAAGAAGTTTCGATACGAAGCCCAAAGTACGCATTACGCGAAGATCGTCACCCCTTCTCATTTCGAAAGGCTGGAAGGCCTCTTAGAGGGAGAGGATCCCTATTATGGGGGCAATCGAAATAAAGAAACCCTTTATTTTGAACCTACCGTCATTCGCGGCGTCACTAGGGAGAGTCCGTTAATGCAAGAAGAAATATTTGGACCTATTTTACCGATCCTCTCATACAGCTCTTTTTCACAGGCTCTTCAGAGCGTACTTCACGACGAAAAACCTCTAGCGGCCTATCTTTTCTCAAATCGAAATGTGGAAAAAGAGGCCTTTTTAACTCAGCTTTCCTTTGGTGGGGGCTGCATAAACGATGTCGTTATGCATCTCACCAATCCGAGTTTACCCTTTGGCGGAGTGGGCTCTTCAGGAATGGGCAGTTACCATGGAGAAAAGGGCTTTCTCACTTTTTCCCATGAAAAATCAATACTTAAGCGAACCACTTGGGGAGAGCCCTCAATTAAATATCCTCCCTACTCGAAGTCCAAATTAAAATGGATTAAAAGACTTATGTCAATTTGAGTGTGCGCCGTAGCTTAGGATTCTGCTACCGAAATGGCATCCTTTGAATACGACCTAAAATTTAATTTGGGAAGTAATGCCTACTCTTTTTTCTAAACCGAAACTATAAATTCGCCTTTTGTACTGGATAAGAAAGCAAAAGGGCTCGCTTTACAGCTGAGCCCTAGACGAATCTTTCTTGTTTCCGTTGCCGCTTATGCCTTTGGCTTCCACGCATTGAAAAATGCTTTCACCTTCTCTAGGCTGTAGCCCTTATCCTGCTCTAAACTTCCACTCTCTTGGGTGTGAATTTGCTTTCCGTTTTTATCAAGGACGATAAAAACAGGATAGCCGAACTCATCCCCAGGATTCCCATAGCTTGCAAAAACTTTTTCGTTTTTGTTCTTTGGCGAATAATTCAAATGGTAATAAAGGTAATTCTGATCAATTATTTCTTTTAACTCTGGCGTGGTTTGTACGTACTGATTAAATCGCAAACACCAAATACACCAGTTCCCACCGGCTTGAAGTATAATGTTCTTGTTTTCTTTTTGAGCTTGCACCACGAGTTCTTTAATTTTGGCTTCTGCATCTTCTGTCTCACTATAGGGCTTGGGAAGAGCGGCCTTTTCTTTTTCTTGATCCGCTTTCTTCTTCGCAGCAATTGCCGCACTATCCTGCACTTCAACTAATGTAGAGTCCACTGTCGTCTTGCCCGTTTCACTTTTCTTTGCACAAGAAAAAAGGGTTAAAGAAAAGACGGCGAGGGCTAAAATTTTGATTTTTTTCATCTTAATAAGTTCAAATTGGAATCAAAAATACAGCTTTTATTTTACTCTTTACTTTGTCTCGGGATTTAATTCTTAAATTTGTACACTTTATGAAGGTACTCTTACGCTTATTCCTTTGGATCTCAAAACTTCCCTTGTGGTTGCATTACGGCATGTCTGATATTCTGTACTTTCTAAATTATTATTTGATCGGGTACCGAAAAAAAGTAGTGAGAACCAATCTTCAGAATGCCTTTCCAGAAAAAAGCAAAGAAGAAATCTCGAAAATTCAAAAAGAATTCTATCGAAATTTTACGGATTATCTTGTGGAAACTGTAAAGCTTTGGAGCATTACAGAGCGAGAATTGAGAGTACGTGTACAGCATATCAATCAGAACTTATTTCAAGAAGCAAAAGAGGAAGGGAAAAACGTCATCCTTTTAGCGGGTCATGTCTTTAACTGGGAGTGGATTTCTGCATTAGCCACCTCGCTTCCTCAATCCCACTCCTATCCGGTTTATCGAAAAATCAACAATTCGTTTTGGGATCAGCAGATCTTGAAAATCCGAAACCGATTTCAAAACCAGTCTCTTGAAGATAAAGACGTCATAAAACATATTTTAAGTCATCCCAATGACGGGGACTCCGTCTATATGTTTGTCGCGGATCAATCCCCCCACCACATGAATGTAGACAAAGGTCTTGATTTTTTAAATCAAGAGACCCCGGTGTTTATTGGGTACGATAAACTCGCCACACGAAAGGATCTTATCTTCATTTATTGCGAGATGAAAAAGGTAAAACGTGGCTATTACCAAATTAACTACAAAAGAATTTACCCTGAACAGGAGCACTTTGTTCCTTTCGAAGTGGTACAAAAATTCCATCATCTTTTAGAAAATACAATTCAAAAAAGACCTGCAAATTACCTTTGGTCCCACCGCAGGTGGAAATACCAAAAGCAGATTAAAAGTCTACTTCCGCCCCTATAATGCTTTGATTCCTATGACTTCAACTCCTGATTTAGCCATTGCCATTTTGAATTGGAACGGAAAAAAATGGCTCGAAAAATTTCTTCCCTCGGTTGCAATGCACTCAGAAGGTGCCCAAATCTATGTGATCGACAACGCCTCGAGCGACGATTCGATTGACTTTTTGAACGAGAATTACCCTCAAGTTCAAATCGTGGTCAATGCGCAAAATCATGGCTTTGCCGCAGGATATAACGAAGGGTTAAAAAAGATCAAAGCGAAATTCTATTGTCTTTTAAATTCCGACGTAGAAGTGACTGCAGACTGGCTTTCTGCGCCACTTGAACTCTTCTACGCGCGTCCTGACATTGCCGCAATTCAGCCCAAAATCCTTAGCTATTCGCAAAAGGATACCTTTGAATTTGCAGGTGCTGCAGGCGGACTGATTGACAATTTAGGCTATCCTTATTGCCGTGGAAGAAAATTTGACACCCTTGAAAAAGACCTAGGACAATACAACGACCAAACGGAAATATTCTGGGCCTCTGGCTGCTGTCTTTTTATTCGAAGCAAAGATTTCTGGGTACAAGGGGGATTTGACGAGCGGTTTTTCGCCCATCAGGAAGAAATTGACCTATGCTGGAGACTCAAAAATTCGGGGAGAAAAATTTTCTATACGGGATTTTCGAGCGTGTACCATGTGGGGGGTGGAACCCTAAATAAGCAAAGTCCACAAAAGACCTATCTAAACTTCCGCAACAACCTATCCATGCTGCTTAAGAACCTTCCTTTCCCTTCTTTACTAGGCCTGATTTTTCTTCGCCTTTGTCTGGATGGAATTGCAGGCATTCGTTTTGGAATCCAAAACGGACTGCCTCACCTTTGGGCCGTGGTACGAGCGCACTTTGCATTCTATAAAGAGGCCAAAGAAACCTGGAAGAGAAGAGGAGCCTACCAAATGAAAAAATACTACCAAAGCAAATGGCTTATTTTCAGACATTTTCTTTTGAAATAACGCTCGGAATTAAGTAAATTGAACTCATAATTCCAAACCGATGAGATGTTTTCGCTCTTTTGTTAGCCTTTCCCTTTTCCTCTGTCTAACGCTAATTGCCGCCCAAAAAAGGGCACCCAACTACCAGCCTAAACCCTATGTAGAGCTAAACACTCCTTCGTGGGTTAAAAACGCTACACTGTACGAACTCAACGTAAGACAATTCTCGAAAGAAGGCAATTTTAAAGCGGTTCAAAAAGCACTGCCCGAGTTAAAAGCAATGGGTATTGACATTCTTTGGCTCATGCCGATTCACCCTATTGGAGAAAAAAACCGCAAAGGAACCTTAGGGAGCTACTATTCGGTGAAAGACTATTACGGAGTCAATCCCGAGTTTGGAACCAAAGAAGATTTCAAAGAATTGGTCGAGGCCATTCATGCCCAAGGAATGCATGTCATTCTCGATTGGGTGGCAAACCACAGCAGTTGGGACAATGCTCTTGTGACGGACCACCCGGATTGGTATTTGCGCAATTCTAGGGGAGAGTTTCAGCCTACACCTTGGCGAGATTATGACGATATAATTGATTTTGATTATTCAAAACCTGCTTTAAGAGAATACATGACTAAAGCCCTTGCCTACTGGGTCGAGGAGTTTGATATCGACGGCTATCGATGTGACATGGCTAGTTTCGTTCCTCTTGAGTTTTGGGAAAATGCAAGAGCAGAACTAGAAGAAATAAAGCCGGTATTTCTTCTCGCGGAAGCGCAGGACAAGGAGCTCCATCGCCATGCGTTTGATGCCACCTACGCATGGGAGCTCTACAATGTACTTCATCAGATTGCAACCAAGCATACGCCTATCTTTCCGCTCACGGAAGGGTATATTGCAGAACATGTGTCTATCTTTCCCAGAGAAGCCATCCGACTTCAATTCACGGACAACCACGACAAAAATTCATGGGAAGGCAATCAAAACCTCAATTTCAAAAAAGCACTTAAAGCATCGATGGTGCTCATGACCACCCTCGATGGAATGCCCCTAGTTTATAATGGACAAGAAGCAGGACTTTCTCGTTCTCTTGATTTTTTTGAGAAAGATCCGATCTCGTGGCAAGCGCATGAGAACCGCGCTATTTACACCACGCTATTTCGATTGAAACATCAAAACCAAGCCTTATGGAATGGCAAATGGGGCGGAGAAATGCAGCGCATTACCAACTCAAAAAAAGACCACGTACTTAGTTTTGTCCGAGAAAAAAACGGAGACAAAGTCCTTACAGTTGTAAATCTAAGCCCTACAGCTCAAAATTTCACGTTAGATCTACGCGAGCATAGCGGAGAGTACGAAAATGTGTTTGAGGGCAAAAAACAAACCCTAAGGCCTAACCAAAGCCTAGTTTTAGAACCTTGGGCCTATGTAGTGCTCAGTCAAATAAACTCGAAGCCATGATTGATTTTTGCGCCATCGATTTTGAAACGGCGACCCATGAAAGAAGTTCCGCTTGTGAGCTTGGGGTCACCGTAGTGGAACAAGGAAAAATTGTACACACCAAAACCTGGCTTATTAAACCGCCCAGTTTTCCGTATTTCCATCCCCGTAACATTGAAGTGCATGGAATTGAGCCTCATGACGTCGCACACGCTCCAACCTTTGCAGAGATCTGGGATGAGATATACGACCTGCTTTATGGAAACCTTATTCTAGCGCACAATGCGGGCTTTGATGCAGGCGTATTAAGAGCGAGTCTAGAACACTACGGTCTCTTTACTCCCAAATTAAATTACCTATGTTCCATTCAAGTGGCCAAACGTTCATGGAAAGGTTTAGCAAGTTATAGTTTAAAGAATTTAGCCCTTGCACATCAGTTGGAGTTTAAACACCACCGTGCGGGCGAGGATGCTGAAGTTTGCGCTAAATTAGCGCTGCTCGGCTTTGAGAGACTTATCATTACCTCGACCGAGGAAATCCTGCCTGTGTTTCAAAAGCAGATTAAAAAGCTTTAGCTCTTTTAATTGCACAGAACCAAGGAATGCAATTTGAACTTTGGAATTTCGACGTGGATAAGTTCCTGAGTGAGTAAGTTTCGAAATTGATACTCACCTGTCATATACCCTACACCAGAGCTTAAGAGTACATTGGAAAAATAGTCAAAATCATGCCCTGGTAAAATTACAGGCGTAAGTCCGATGACCCCTTCTCCTTTCACCTCGGTAAATCCGAAACCTAAATCGTAAATCAACCATTCCCTTCTTAGCAATTGAATGGGAATTTTGCTCAGATTTTCGATGGTAATATCGTACCGAAAAACAAATCGATTCTCGAGTGGATAGCTGTTTTTGCTGTCGTATACAGGGCGCGCGGTTACCTTAATATTGAAACTCGTTTTAGACTCCATGCCAGGTTTTTGTTCAATGGCTGCAAAAAGGTTGCCTAAGTCGATATCGAACCCAAAAAAAATCCTACAAACTAATTAGCTGCAGGATTTTCTATTTATTAAAAAAAAGGAAAAATTAGAGTTCTAGTCCTTTGCGTTCGTCTCCGCCGAGTAGGAATTCCAACGGATTGTCAATGGCTTCTTTCACCGCCACAAGGAACCCTACGGACTCTTTTCCATCAATGATACGGTGGTCGTAAGACATTGCCAGGTACATCATCGGACGAATTTCCACTTGTCCGTTAATGGCAACAGGTCTTTGAAGTATGTTGTGCATTCCTAAGATCGCAGATTGAGGTGGGTTAATAATTGGTGTCGAAAGCATCGATCCAAATACACCTCCATTGGTAATGGTAAAAGTACCTCCTGTCATTTCGTCTACACTAATGCTTCCTTCACGTACTTTGTCTGCAAGAGATTTAATGTTTGCCTCTACGCCTCTAAAACTCATGTTCTCTGCATTTCTTAGTACAGGGACCATCAGTCCTTTTGGACCTGAAACGGCAATCGAAATGTCTGCAAAATCGTAATTGATTTTGTAATCTCCGTCGATCGAAGCGTTCACGTCAGGATACATTTCTAAGGCTCTTGTAACTGCTTTCGTAAAGAAAGACATGAATCCAAGTCCTATACCATGCTTCGCTGTGAATTCTTCTTTGTGCGCTTTGCGAATTCTAAAAATTTCAGACATGTCTACTTCGTTAAAAGTAGTTAGCATTGCGGTTTCATTCTTCACAGAAACGAGTCTACTAGCCACTTTTCTTCTAAGCATAGAGAGTTTCGTCGTGGTCATTTCTCTTGAACCTGAAGTTGCGGATACAGCTCCAAAAGAAGGGTTTGCGTTTACCGCATCTTCTTTTGTAATTCTAGCATCACGTCCAGTTCCAGATACTGTAGAGGGGTCAATTCCCTTTTCGTCTAGTACTTTTTTAGCGGCCGGAGAAGGCGTACCTGCTGCGTAAGAATCCGATTTAGGTGCTTCTTGTTTCGGTGCTGCGGGTGCCGGAGCTTCTTGTTTTGGTGCCTCCGCTTTTGGTGCTTCTGCTTTTGGAGCCTCTGCACCTGCCTGCGGTTTTTGTCCCGATCGGTCGATAAGACATACCACTTGACCCACTTCTACCAAATCACCTTCTTCTGCTTTCAAGGTAATAATCCCACTTTCCTCTGCAGGAAGTTCTAGGGTCGCTTTGTCAGAATCTACTTCGGCAATTGGCTGGTCTTTTTCTACGTAGTCACCGTCTTTCACTAACCAGGTTGCAATTTCAACCTCTGTAATGGATTCGCCCGGTGAAGGAACTTTCATTTCTAGAATTGACATATTTGAATGTTTTTTTTCGTTAATTATTTTATTGATTTTCTAAAGACGGTACTTTTTAATTTAAGCCGAAGTAAACACGCGCTGAAGGATATCGGCTTGGTTATTGTCGTACATCTTATGGCTACCCGGTGCAGGCGATCCACTTGCAATCGGAGCGACCACTTCAATATTTTCCTTGCGGAAATTTCGAAGAATGTAAGACCATGCTCCCATGTTCTCTGGTTCTTCCTGAGCCCAAACAAGCTCTGTTCTTGAGCTATATTTCTGAAGAATTTCTTGCATTTTATCCTCTTGAATTGGGTAAATCTGTTCCAAACGAACAATCGCAACATCCTCTCTTCCGAGTTCTTCTTGTTTAGCCAAAAGCTCGAAGTATAGTTTTCCACTGCAAAGCACTACTTTTTTCACCTTCTCGGCTTTCGCGATCGGATCGTCTAAAATAGGCTGGAATCCACCTTGCGCAAAATCTTCTAATTTCGAAACCACTTTCGGGTGACGTAACAGAGATTTTGGAGACATGACAATTAAAGGCTTTCTAAAGTTCCACTTTAATTGACGTCTTAATAAGTGGAAGAAATTGGCAGGTGAAGTAATGTTGGCGACCACCATGTTTTCATTCGCAGCCAATCCTAAGAATCTCTCAAGTCTTGCAGAGGAATGCTCCGCCCCTTGGCCTTCGGATCCGTGTGGAAGTAACATCACGAGGCCGTTTTGTGTTTTCCACTTTTCTTCAGCCGCCGCTAAATACTGGTCAATAATAATTTGGGCACCGTTGACAAAGTCACCAAACTGCGCCTCCCAAATGGTAAGGGTGTTTGGAGAAGCCATGGCATATCCGTAATCAAATCCTAGAACTCCGTACTCAGAAAGGTGGGAATTGTAGATTTGGAAGGAGGTATCTCCTAAATGATCTAACGGGATGTATTCTTCTTCCGTGTCCTCTGTTTTTACGATTGCATGACGGTGCGAGAAAGTTCCTCTCTCTACGTCTTCCCCTGAAATTCGAATGTCATGGCCTTCGTTAAGTAAGGTTGCATAGGCAAGCCACTCTCCCATCGCCCAATCTAAGGAATCCGTTTCAATCATCTTAAGTCGCTGATCAAAAAGACGCGTAATTTTCTTAATGAAATTTTTATCTTTCGGAAGACTTACCATTTTTACGGCTAAGTCTTTTAAAGTCTCTAAATTAAAACTGGTATTCACCGGCTCTTGTAGACCCCCTCTTTTCCCCAGAGGGAATTTTTTCCAAGCTTCGCTCATGAAAATGTCCATGACGTTCTTCTCGATTTGTTTTGAGGCATCAAAATCCTCATCAAGTAGGGCTTTAAAGTCCGTTTCCATCGCTTTAAGTACCTCTTCCGAAACCACATTTTCTTTCACAAGTTGAGTCTTGTAAATTTCACGTGGATTGGGGTGTTTTGAGATGGCCTTATAGAGATTCGGTTGGGTGAAACGAGGTTCATCCCCTTCGTTATGTCCGTATTTACGGTATCCTAGTAAGTCAATGTATACATCTTTTCCAAATTTCGCTCTAAATTCTGCCGCAAAGCGAATGGCATGCACGACCGATTCCACATTGTCTGCATTGACATGCATCACCGGGGAACTCGTTACTTTCGCAATGTCCGTACAGTAGTTGGACGATCTGGCATCCACATAGTTCGTGGTGAAGGAAACTTGGTTATTCACGACAATATGAACACTTCCTCCTGTCTTGTATCCTTCAAGTGACATCATCTGTGCAACTTCGTATACGATTCCTTGCGCGGCAATCGCACCGTCTCCATGAATTACGATAGGAAGTACTTTGGAGAAATCGCCCCCGTACAAATGATCCACTTTCGCACGGCAAATACCCATGACAAGGGATCCTACAGTTTCAAGGTGGGACGGGTTTGGAGTTAGGTTAATGGAAACCTCTTCTCCGTTTGCCGTCACAATTCGTTTGGACGAACCTAAATGGTATTTTACGTCTCCTGAAAAAACATCCTCTTCAAATTCTTTTCCTTCAAATTCAGAAAAGATTTGTTTGTAGGATTTTCCAAATATATTCGTGAGTACATTTAATCTTCCTCGGTGAGCCATCCCTAGTACGACTTCGTCCACACCGAGTTGAGAGGAACGTGTAATGAGTTGATCTAAAGCAGGAATTAGAGATTCTCCTCCTTCTAAGGAAAACCTTTTTTGCCCTACGAATTTCGTGTGAAGGTAATTCTCGAAGGCAACTGCTTGGTTTAATTTTTGCAAAATTTCGACCTTTTCGTCCGCAGAAAGCGTCGGATGGTTTTCATTGACTTGCAACCATTGTTGAACAAAGCTCTTTTCCTCTACATTGTCTAAATGCATATACTCCACTCCGATGGAATCGCAGTAAATTTTCTGTAAATGCGTAAGAATGTCTTGAAGAGTGGCTGCGCTAGGCATCCCGGTTTGGGTGGCGCAATTAAACTTTAAAGACAAATCCCCCTGGCTAAGGCCAAAGTTCTCAATCGCTAAAGTCGGCTCAAAATGGCGACGTTCACGAATGGGGTTGGTTTGTGTAAAAAGATGCCCTCGTAATCGGTACGCATTTATCAAATCCAAAACCTTAAATTCTTTGACAATTTCTTCAGGAATTTCTCCCTGACCCACCGCCGGATTTGAACTTACAGCTCTTTGAGTCGTATTAAGTGAGGAGGAACTAGAAACTACCGGGGGCCCATCTTCCCCATAATTCTCTAAGGCAAAGTCAAAACCTTGAAAAAAGGCCTTCCAAGAAGGCTCCAAAGAATCCGGGTATTTTAAATATTTTTGGTACAAATCCTCAATGAGTTGAGAATGTGCTGCGTTTAGAAAGGAAAATCGATCCATTATTTACAGTTTCTGTTCAATAAAAATGTTAGTTTACAAATTTAATAAATTTCTATGACCCAAAGGGAATGAAAGCGCTAAAATAATTATGCGTGAATTCCCATTTTTTCGCCTTAGCGAAAAACGGGTAGTGACAATTTTAAATTCACCTCTGCGTTTTCTTTCGGCGCTTGAAAAAATCGCTGCGAGAGTTCCCCATAACGAAGGGAGTCTGCCTTTGCTTTTGCCACTAATTTCGCCACAGCCCTTTGTCTTTTTTCAAAAGGTCCTTTGTAATAAAGCACATAGGTTTTCGCGGCATTAAGCGTTTTAAAACTAAAACTATTGTCGGAAAGCGCACTGCGTTTTGACACCGGAAACCCATAAAAGTACGAGACTTCGCTCGATTTTGTATTCTGAGCCTGCGAAACTAAGATTGGAAAGCCAAATTCTTCCTCGTCTTTGCCCAAATCGGTAGTAATGTAATTAAAGACTTTGTTGTGATTCAAAACAATGTTTTTAAACAGGGCGTCGCCATGGTTGGAAGTACTCACGTTGACGCCCACCAATAAGGCTCCCTGCTGCTCCTCTACCATAAGAGAATCGTAGGTGATTTTGGAGAGCAATTGGTCCCTATCTACGCGATTACTCAAAACCGAAGAAAGCGTCAGTACGCTTTGGTCCACGATCTTTCTAAATTCTTCTTCGTTCCATCGGCTAAGTGAACTTTTAAAAACAGACCGACTCGGGGTCTTGACGCTCCAACGAATTTTGGTTTGATTTGGACCCAATTCTTTGAACTTTAAATCGATCAGATAGGGAAGACTCTCCGTCCCTTCAAAAAGTTGGTAGCGAAGGGTGGAATTGGGATTTTCGTAACGAAGAAACATTTCCATCGTATGGTTGTTTTTCGGATCAAAATAATGAAGCGAGGCGCCTTTCCCCTCGTAAGGACGAAAAAAATGAATCTGTGAGGACTCTGAGCCTTTTACTAAAACGTTCCATCTTGCAAATTGCTTTAAGTCTCGAAACATCGGAAACACTTTCTCAAGGGGATAGTCGACATTTTTTTCAATCGTATACTGTGTGCTGCCTTTCTCAAAAAGAAGAGACAGGCCGTATCCTAGCAAAATAAGAGCCGCAAAAATAAAGGCAAATCGAATCCAACGCATGGGCAAAAATAACAATTCGCTAGCGAGTGAGCAACTCCTGCCCCCCGCTAACGAAAAATAATTGTGTAACTAATTTTTAAATCAACCAATCTGAGTTCCTTCTGGAATCACAGCACCTTTCTTAATCACCACAACACCGTCTTTAATGGAATGCGTATGAAAATCTCCGTCTTGGAGGTGCTTCCCTCCAATGATCTTCACGTGGTTACCAATGCGCGCATTTTTATCAATGATCGCGCGGTCTATATAGCAGTATTTTCCAATGCCAAGATTGGGTTCACCCGTGCGGTCATTTTCTACAATATCCATCGTAGATTGGTAAAAATCCGATCCCATCATATAGGAATTTAGAACCGTACTTCCCTTGTCGACTCTTGTTCGGTTTCCAATGACGGAATTCTCAATCTTATCGGCCATAATAATGCACCCATCCGCAAAGACAGCGCGCTGCACATAGGAGCCTAAAATTTTGGTAGGTGGTAGCATTCTCGCTCTTGAATAAATCGGTTTGCTACTAAAGAGATTGAATTTTGGAAAATCCTGTGCGAGATCAATGTTGGCCTCGTAGAAAGATTCAATGGTACCTATGTCGGTCCAATACCCGTCATATTGAAAACTAAGGGTTTTGTATCCCTTTGCAATGGCATTCGGTATTAAGTCCTTTCCAAAATCATCGCCGGGATCCTCTTCAAACATTTTTCTAATAATGCCTTTGTTGAAGACATAGATCCCCATCGAGGCTAAATAATGGTTTCCTTTGTTTTTATTTTGTTCAGAGACTTCGCTTCTCCATTCGGACAGTTCCTCCTCACTGGGTTTCTCTACAAACGAATCAATGGCACTATCCTCATTAGATTTTAAAATTCCAAAACCAGGCGCATCTTTTGCGTTCACCGGTATGGTTGCAATTGTAATGTCTCCTTTTTGTGCGATATGAAAATCAATCATCTCTCTAAAATCCATTTGATACAGCTGATCTCCGGAAAGAATGAGCACGTAATCAAAATCGTACTTTTCCAGGTGCCGCATACTTTGACGCACCGCATCGGCGGTGCCCTGAAACCACTCTTCGCTATCCATATTTTGTTCCGCCGCCAGAATATCCACAAAACCTCGACTAAAGATATCGAAGTGATAGGAATTCTTAATATGAGAGTTTAAGGAGGCCGAATTAAATTGAGTAAGCACCATAATTCGGTTAAATCCCGAATTCAAACAATTGGAAATCGGAATGTCCACGAGACGGTATTTCCCTGCGATAGGAACGGCAGGCTTACTTCTGGATTGCGTCAATGGAAAGAGGCGACTTCCGCGCCCACCGCCCAAAACAATGGAAATTACATTCGGTTTCATAGGGTATACTTTTGTGTAAAGGTTTTAAAAAACTTGGGTGTCGTTTGTGCTCGTAAAAATCCACAATTAATTGCATTTTACGCTTCAAATTTCTGATATAAAGTTACATAATTATGTGCGGAACGCTCCCATGAAAAATCAAAATTCATGTTTGCGTAAACCAGCAACTCCATCGTTCGAGAATCTTGGTAGAGACTTAAGGCTCTCATCATCGCATCCACACAGGCCTCTGCGCTCGCATAAGTGAAATTCAATCCTGCTCCTCCTGTACTCACGTCCTGAACGGTATCTTTTAACCCCCCGGTGTAGCGAACAATCGGTACGGTACCGTAGCGCATTGCGTACATTTGATTCAGCCCACAGGGTTCTACTCTTGAGGGCATGAGCAGGAAATCACAAGACGCATAAATTTGATGGGAAAGTCCTTCATTGTACCCAAGTCCAAGAGCCAAATTAGAAAACTTCTCATTTAACTCTGCAAGGGAATGCTCTAAAGCTTTGTCTCCTGAGCCCAATACGATAATATTAAGCGCTCCATACGTTTTCACAATGCTTTCTACGATGATTTCGGGTAGAAAATCCGCTCCTTTTTCACCCGCAAAACGCCCAATGAACCCAAAGAGTGGAAGCTCAGGATTCAGACCAAACTCTTCACAAATTTTGGCTTTGTTTTTTGCTTTGCCTTTAAGGGCATTTTCTTTGGAAAACGTATAAGGCAAATAAGGATCTGTTTGCGAATCCCAAAGCTCCGTATCAATGCCATTGATAATCCCAAACGCTTTGGATTTTTCCGCTCGAATTAAATGCTCTAAGCCTTTAAACTCCGAGAGCAATTCTTCCATATACCCGCTCGAAACCGCATTAAAGGCATGGGCACATTTGATCATGGATGCAAGGGGATTAATTTTCCCATCCCAATCTAAGAGTCCCAAGTGAGATCGGTCGCGAACCAAAGGAAAGTAAGAAAGCATCTCCCAATGCATTTGTCCTTGGTATTCTCCATTGTGAATGGTTCCAAAGGTAAGGACTCCCCGAAGCGCTTCAAATTCAGGGCAGTGCTCCACCATAAAGGGGATAAGACCTGTGTGGTAATCGTGGCAATGCAGTACGTCCACTTTTTCGCCACTTTCACATAAATAATGAAGGGCCGCATGCTGAAATGCTAAAAATTGCTGACTCTCATCCCAATACCCGTAGGGATTCTCTCGGTCCAAAAGACCGGGAATTCGAACAAGGTATAGTTCAAAACCAAGAGTACACTCTTTTTGTTTTAAAACCTCAAAAAAATACCCCTTCTGATTCTGATGAATCCATCCTTCAAAGACCAATTCAAACGCATGGCTGTGGACATAGTCTCGGTTGTACCAGGGCATAATTACGCGGGCCTCTATTCCTGGAATTTTATTTTGGTATTTTGGAAGTGCCCCAACGACATCTCCCAAGCCGCCTACTTTGGCGACTGGGTAACATTCCATTGAAAGATGGTAAATTCTCATACCTTATTTCTTTATAGTTGAATACTGCATGCTTTCACTTTCGAAAAGCAGGGAGAGCCTACTGCTTTATTATTGGCGCTTAAACTTGTTTTAACACGACAGCACTTAAAGGAGGAAGACTAATTTTAAAACTCTCCTTTTGGTTCTTCCAATCGTGGGACTCTACGTTCGAGAACTTCACTTTTTGTCCGCTTCCTCCATATCTAGGATCGTCCGAATTCAGTAAAACCTCCCACGAAGTTCCATAATCTGCTCCCAAACGGTACTCTAGGACATTAGGTTTAAGATTCAAAATCACGAGGATCTGCTCATACTCCTTGGTTTCTGAGAACGTTTTCCTAAGATAAGCAAAAACTGAATTCTCAAGATCGTCTGCCTCTACCCATTCAAAGCCCTCAGGACTAAACTGCGCTTCGAAGAGCGCTCTTTGACTCCTGTACAGCATATTTAAATCCTTCACGAGAAACTGAAGCCCCTGATGAACCTTGTGCTCTAACAAGGACCAATCTAAACTTTGGGAAAAATCCCACTCACTCGTTTGCCCAAATTCTCCACCCATAAAAAGTAGTTTTGCACCCGGATGCGTAAACATATAGGTGTAGAGCGCCCTTAGGTTTGCAAACTTTTGCCATTCGTCTCCCGGCATTTTGTAGATCAGGGGACTTTTTCCGTGCACCACCTCATCGTGCGAAAGGGGCATCATGTACCTTTCGTTGTCCTTATAGACACTTGAAAAAGTAAGTTTATGATGCAATTCTTTTCGAGCGAAAAACTCACTCGAAAAATAGCTAAGTGTATCGTGCATCCATCCCATCATCCATTTCATATGAAAGCCTACGCCTCCCTCTGAAACCGGTTTTGTGAGCTGAGGAAAATCGGAACTTTCTTCTGCTATTGTAAGGGTGTGGGGAAAATACGCTCCCACAGCCGTATTAAATTCTTCTAAAAAGGTTTTGGCCTCTAAATTCACATTGCCTCCGTGCTCGTTGGGTATCCACTCACCCTCTTCTCTTGCATAATCCAAGTAAAGCATGGAAGTGACCGCATCCACGCGAAGTCCATCTACATGGTACCGATCTAGCCAAAACAGGGCATTGGAAATCAAAAAGGACTTAACCTCAGGTCTTCCGTAATTAAACAAATGAGAATTCCACTGGGGATGAAATCCTTTGCGAGGATCCTCATGTTCGTACAGGTAAGTACCGTCAAAGTAATGAAGTCCATTGGCATCGCCCGGAAAATGGGAAGGCACCCAATCCAAAAGGACTCCGATTCCATTTTGATGCAGCGTTTCAATTAAATGCATTAAATCTTGAGGTGAACCAAAGCGAGAGTTGGCCGCAAAAAAACCCGTGATTTGATAGCCCCAACTCGGTTCGTAAGGGTGCTCCATCACAGGCATAAATTCGACATGGGTAAAGCCCATTTCGAGAATATAGGGTACGAGAGATTCTTCAATCTCTTTATAGCTTAAAAAGCGAGAAGGACTACTGGGATCTCGCTTCCAAGATCCTAAATGCAGTTCATAGACAGAGAGTGGTGCCTTTAGACTGTTTATCTCCCCACGCCTGTCCATCCACGCTTTATCCTTCCATTCGTACCAGGTACTTGAAATCAAGGAAGAGGCCTGTAGATTTTGCTCCCAACTAAGGGCAAAAGGATCGCTTTTTTCTAAGAGTTCTTCTTTCGAGGTCCGAATCGCATACTTATAGAGTGTACCCCAAGAGAGGCCCTCAATAAATCCTTCCCAAATCCCCGATCCATCCCAACGTGGGAAAAGTGCATGGGACTCCGAATGCCACGAATTAAAATTTCCAATGACAGAAACTTTTTTTGCATGGGGCGCCCAAACGGCAAAATAAGTACCTTTTTTGCCCTCGTGCTCAAGGGTATGTGCCCCAAACTTTTCATAAAGGCGATAATGCTTTCCTTGGCGAAAAAGATAAACATCCTCGTCTGAAAATAAAGAATAAACTTTGACTGGTCCCATATCGCTCAAATCGCATTAATAATAAGACTCTAATTTACGAATATATCGCACTTATGGAGACAAAAAAGAAAAAAAGATTTTGGGGATCAAAAAGAAAGTATTTTCTCGATCGTGGCTTGGAAATTAGAAAGAAAATCGGCCAGGCACAGAATTCCCCGAATTCGACTTTGCCAAACAAGGGAAAAGCAATACCTTAGCTTTACACGAACCTTTAGGGCTCCGCACGGGTCCCATTAGAGCACAAAGAATGAAGAAAATAGGAATATTGTTTGGGATGGAAGATTCTTTCCCCTGGGCATTTCTCGAGCGAATCAAAACACTTTCCAAGGGGGAAGTCCTTGCCGAACCTGTAAAAATAGACCAGTTAGAACAAGGAAAGGACTATGGCTACAGCGTCATTGTAGATCGCATTTCCCACGATGTACCCTTCTACAAAGCCTATTTAAAAAATGCAGCTGCCTTAGGCACCTACGTCATCAACAATCCTTTTTGGAGCAGTGCCGATGAAAAATTTTTCAACAATACGCTTATGACCACTCTCTCTATTCCTGTGCCTAAAACCATGCTGCTCCCCTCCCACAAAAGACCGGTAAACACCTCAGAAACCTCCTTTCGGAATTTATCCTATCCTCTAGATTGGGAGAGCATTTTCAATCGCATTGGCTTTCCTTGCTACTTAAAACCCCATGATGGCGGGGGTTGGAGAAACGTTTATCGCCTGGAATCCAGAGAAGAGTTTTGGACCCTTTATGGCCAAACCGGTGAACTGGTGATGATGCTTCAAGAAGAAATTGAATTTGATTCTTATTTTCGAGTGTATTGTGTAGGGCAAACCTATGTTCACATTATGCCTTACGAACCTAGAAACGAGCCTTCTTCCCGCTATCTAACCCACCAAGTCTTCTCTAAAGACACCCACCCCGAACTTTATGCTCAACTCGTTGATTTAACCTTGCGAATAAATCGAGCTTTAGGGTATGATTTTAACACCGTTGAATTTGCAATCAGGGATGGGATTCCCTATGCCATCGACTTTTGCAACCCCGCACCGGATGCGGATCAAACAAGCGTAGGAGATCAAAACTTTGAGTGGGTTGTGGAGCACGTAGCAAAGTTTGCCCTTGAAAAAGCGAATTTGCATAGGGAAGGAAAACCCTTTATCCCTTGGGGTGAATTTGTGAAGGATTCTTTAAAAGACTTTTAATAACTTTATCGCCCAAAGCATGCATACCTTTACCATTGGCATAGAAGAAGAGTACCAGATCATTGACAAAGAAAGTCGAGATCTGATTTCTCATGTCTCAAAAATCATTGAGGGTGGAAAGGCCACTCTGCAAGAGCACCTAAAACACGAGATGCACGAATCCGTCGTAGAAATGGAAACCGGCATTTGTGAAGGTATAAAACAGGCCAAAGCAGAACTCTACGATTTACGCTATAAGCTTATTAAAACTGCTTACGAACAAGATTTACGAGTTTGCGGAGGCGGAACCCATCCCTTTTCACAATGGCGAGCTAGCACCATTACAAGTCAGGTTCGTTACGATAAGATTGTGGAAGACATGGGCGATGTGGCGCGAAGCAACCTGATTTTCGGGCTGCATGTGCACATCGGTATACCTTCCCGAAGCGAAGGGCTCAAAATCCAAAATGCAATGCGGTACTTTCTACCGCACATTTATGCTCTGTCCACAAGCTCTCCGTTTTGGATTGGCAGAAATACAGGCTTTAAATCCTATCGACAAGAAGTCTTCGCAAAATTTCCCAGAACCGGGATACCCAGTTATTTCCACTCTATCGCAGAACTTGATGAGTACATTGAACTCATGATAAAAACGGGAGCCATCGATAACGCAAAAAAAATATGGTGGGATTTAAGAGTTCATCCCGTTTATCCTACCATTGAATTTCGCATTTGCGATATGCCCCTTCGTGTGGAGGAAACGGTTTGTTTGGCCGCCATCATGCAGGCCCTCACCGTAAAGCTTTACAAACTGCATCAGCAGAATATTACCTTTCGAACCTACCGCCGTCTGCTCATAAGTGAAAACAAATGGCGCGCTGCTAAAGAAGGAATTCACAGCGAACTCATTGACTTTGGGAAGGAATCCGCCGTTCCTTACGAACTGCTTCTAGAGGAACTTTTAGAATTCATCGACGATGTCGTTGATGAACTCGGTTCTAGAGAGGAGGTTGAGTACGCTCGAGAAATTCTCAGGCATGGAACAGGAGCCGATCGAATCTTGCAGGTGTATAAAGAGACAAACGATTTAAAAAAAGTGGTGGATTATATGATTGAAGAAACCCAGATTGGCATTCCCACGCCCCTAGACATCCCCATTTCAAGTACCGAGTAGAACCTTGCAATCCCGTACAGATGAAACCCATAAGAATCGCCCTGCTTGATTTAAACAACCAAATCCCTAACCAAGGGATCAAAAACGTAGTAGACCTCATTCAAAAATTTGAGTTGTCCTGTTCTCGGGAGATTCAAGTAGAAACTTTTGAAGTACGAGTCGAAAAGCAGCTACCTCGCGTAGAGGATTTTGACATCTTCCTCTCTTCAGGTGGACCTGGAAGTCCACATCCAAGTGGAGAAGCTTGGGAGGCTCCTTATTTTCAGTTTTTAGATGAGATTTGGAATCACAACCAAAACCAGAAAACGAAAAAGTTTCTCTTTTTAATTTGCTACTCCTTCCAATTGGCCATTTTGCATTGGGAACTAGGAACGATCAGCAAAAGACATTCTTATGGCTTTGGAATCATGCCTGTACACAAAACAGAAAAGGGAGACAAAGAGCCCCTTTTCGCTTACCTACCTGATCCTTTTTATGCAGTTGATTCCAGAGGCTATCAATTTATTGAACCGAACTACCCTGTTCTAGAAGCACGGGGAGTTGAAATCCTTGCCCTGGAAAAGATTCGTCCCCACGTCGATTTCGAACGCGCTGTGATGGCGGCTCGATTCTCCCCTCATATTGTAGGGACGCAGTTTCATCCAGAAGCCGAGGATAAAGCGATACTCGAGGTTTTAAAGGATCAAGAAAACAGAAAGGCCATGATTGAAAATTTCGGACAGGAAAAATTAGACCTGACTCTTGAGCAGGCACAGGATCCCGATAAAATCAAACTCACCCAAAGCACACTTTTGCCCCAGTTTTTAAGTGATAGTATCAAAGACTTAACGAAAGAATCGGAAAGCCACTACGATTCCTAAACTTGCTGAAAAATGATTGAGCACTTACGAAATAGATTCAATTCCGCCTACAGCAAGGAATCTGAGGCGCGCGTGCTAGAGGAACTTCAACAACGTGCGAAGCAGTCTGCTTCTTTTCGAATTTCGGAAACCCCCATATTTCTACCCCTTTCATTTAAGGACCAATTAAGGTCCACCTGTGAGTCGATCTTAGCTCAGATCAAGCATTTCTCTAAGGAATCGCTCGAGCAGGCGATACCCGAAGAGCTCAAAGTTCCGAATTGCAATTCATTCTCTCATTTTCTGGCCATTGACTTTGCAATCTGTCAAAACAAAAAGGGAGAACTAGAGCCGCAGCTAATTGAGTTGCAAGGATTTCCTTCTTTGCTTTCTTTTCAATACGAGTTAACCGGGGCCTATGAACGCACCTACCCTTTTTTAAAAAGTTTAGAAAAATCCACCGATGTAGAAGATCCTCTTGCTCTTTTAAAATCAGTACTTTTGGGTCCACATGACCCGAGGGAGGTTGTCCTCTTAGAGATGTATCCTGAAAATCAGAAAACGAATATTGATTTTGCTCTTACTCAAAAGCATTTTGGTTTTCCCACGATTTGCATCACGAAAGTAAAGAAAGAAGGAAAAAATTTATTCTATGAAAGCAAGGGCGAGAAAATTCCAATTCGACGTATTTACAACCGCGTGATTTTTGATGAACTTGCTAAGCATAAGGGGTTACCGCTAGAATTTCAATTCCAAGAGGAACTAGACGTAGAATGGGTGACCCACCCCAACTGGTTTTTCATGATTTCTAAAATTTTACTTCCTAGGCTAAGAGATCGCTACATTCCCAAGAGCTACTTTGCTCGTGATTTTCCATCGCACGAATCCCTTTCTGATTTCGTTTTAAAACCCCTTTATTCCTTCGCAGGTGCAGGGGTGAATTTAACGCCCAGCCCAGCAGACCTTTTGGAGATTCGGGATCCTGAAAATTACATTCTGCAGAAAAAAGTAACGTACGCGGATCTTTTCAAAGATTTAGACGGAGGCTTTTCAAAAGCGGAAATCAGGCTCCTGTACCTCTGCCCTTCCCAAGAGGAAAGACCCGTTTTGTGGGATACGCTTGTACGCATGACCAAAAGCCCGATGGCCGGCATGAGCTTTGCCAAAAAAGAGGACTCTTGGATCGGAAGTTCCGCTGCTTTTTTCGAACCTTAAATTCCTTTGAAAAAAGCCGGCAAGAGATTTTTATATAGGATAAATTATCCTTAATTTGCCTAGGTGAACTACAAAGCGGAATTACAAAAATTTTTATTCTCTCAATATCTCTACGCAGGGACAAGAATGGCACTTGCCATCGTTATTCCCAGCCTCATTCTGGCCTACTTTGGTCTCTTGAAAGACTATTTTTTATTCCCACTTGCCACGAGTTTCATCGGCTTTGCAGACCAACCAGGCCCTTTCATCCGTCGTCGAAACTCCCTTATTTTAGCCGTTTTGGCCTTTAGTGTAGCAGCCTTACTTGCCTCTATTTTTAAAAGCCATCCGTCTCTTGCACTCGTCGGAATTGTAATCCTAGGTCTTGCCTTTTCCATTGTGGGCATCTACGGACAGCGACTAATGGCCATTGGGAGTTTATCCCTTGTGGTCTTCTCGATCTTCCTCGATGGACATCTCATTGGGGAGAACCTACTAAAAAGCATCCTCATCTACACCCTAGGCAGTCTATGGTTTGTGCTCGTCTTTCTTGTGATGAGCAAACTTCAACCCTATAAACTCGCGGGGCAAATGATTGGAGAAAACTATTTGCAGCTTGCGGAATACTTGCAAATTAGAGCCAAATTCTACCTTCCTCTTCCCAACTATGAGTCGCTCTATAGCGAGGTCATTACCAAACAGATCGAAATCAAAAATTTGCAGGAGGAAACCCGAGAACTTGTTTTTAAGACCCGAACGATGGTGAACGAATCCACGACCACAAGCCGTGTACTTATGCTTGTTTTCTTAAATTCGATCGATCTCTACGAGAAGCTCTTTACGACAGACCAAAACTACGAGAAGATTCAAAAGCAGTTCCACGATGAAAACATCCTCCCCTACATTCGTCATTATTTAATGGGACTGTCTGAGGAAATAACCAACATTGGACTTGCGCTTCAAAGTGGAATTAAAACCCATCCTATCCACGACATTGAACACGAGCATGATCTGGTGTATAACGCGTATTTCGAGCTGCGAAACCAGAAATTGACCGCCCAGAATCTGTCTCAGTTCATGGCGCTTCGTCTCATTCTAAAACGACTTACAGAATTAAAAGACCAGATCAAAACGATTTATCGAGTTCTTGAACAAGACACCAAAATTGCCAAGAGTTTATCTTCGGGTCTGGATTTAGAGAAATTTGTGCCGAAAGAAGCTCCTTTAAAACTTAGTATTCTAAGGGACAACCTCTCTTTAAAATCGGCTCACTTTCGGCATTCAATTCGTCTTACGGTCGCACTTGTCCTTGGCTATTTAGTCTCTCAATTTTCCTTTCTCGGCATTGGACACTCCTACTGGATTTTAATTACGATTCTTGCGATAATGCGTCCTGCCTATAGCGCCACAAAACACCGAAACCTTCGCAGATTGTACGGCACCATACTCGGAGCCATCACGGCTTATGTTCTTCTTCAGTTTGTGGTATCTCCTGGCGTTTTACTTGCCCTTATGCTAGGATGCATGATTTTATGCTTTGCTCTTTTAAAAGGAAAATATTCATGGGCCGTCTTCTTTATGACGGTGTACATCTTTATTGCCTTTAATTTTTTAAATCCTGGCAATGTAAATGGAATCTTCAAAGACCGTATTTTGGATACGGCCATTGGAGCTTTACTCGTTTTTTTGGTTTCTTATTTTGTTTTGCCTCTTTGGGAGCATACGCAGAATTTAGATTTGATGCAAAAACTAAGTCGCTCCAACAAAGCTTATTTCTCGAACGTAGTCGACGTACTAAAAAAAGGACAAACCAATGTTCACCTCTACAAATTGAGACGAAAGGAGGCTATGATTGACCTTGCAAATCTCTCGGATAATTTTCAGCGAATGCTTTCCGATCCGAAAAAAGAACAGCACAAACTTCAAAAAGTGCATCAATTTGTGACCACCTCACATCTGCTGACGGCCTATACAGCTTCCTTAGCCCAATACGCGGCGCAGGAGCCTCAGTTTTCTGAAATTGATTTTGAGAATTGGCACAAACGAATCGTGTTTGAACTAGAAATGACGGAATGGCTTTTAAAGGGAGATTCTTTAGCCCACGCCCCCACTCCAGTTCAAGATCCTAAACCCCGAGATCCTGTAAAACCCTTACTCGAAAAAAGACAATCTGAAATTCAAGAAAAAGAATTTCACAACCTGAGAGACCCTCAAAAAATCACCTACTTAACGCAGTTAAGCAGCATTCAAGAAATTCTAGAACTTATTTACGACGTTGCGCACGAACAGAAAAAAACGATTGAATTGTATTTGAAAATCAATTAAAACAGCGCATTGGGTTTTAACGGAAAATTCAGCTCGTGGTGCTCTTCAATGATGGCAAAATAATAGTCCTCTATTTTTTGCACCCTTGCTATGTACGAGTCTTTAAAATGCGTATCGAAGACCTCACAGCGAACCTTCGATAAATCCTCAAGGGAAAACGGTTCGACTCGATAGTATTTCTTTAAAGACCAATATTTGGACGGATGCAGCTTGTAAAGCGCTTCTTTAATCACCCAAATCACCGTTAAGAATTCCACTTGAAACTCCCCTCGAGTCCAAGAAATCTCCGAATCGTGCAAAAATTTATGCTCAATTCGTTTGATTTTAGGCATAATCTGTTCAATATCAATCCCTACACGCCTTTGCGATATCGCCAAGGCCGCAAAAGGAAACGAATGGGTGATGGACACAAAAGCATCTTTTGGATCGAGATAAGGCTGTCCTATGCTTTTGTATAAAATGCGATGCCCGGGACGGTTTAATTTTAGCATTTGTCTCACCATTAGGTATTCCAATCGTTTCTTCGGGTGGTAATTCTCTACCTGCTGTTGAGTTTCTCGACCCAGAAGACTAGGAAGATCGAACGCATCGGTAGGTTCATACTTCCAAAAAAGAATTTGAGCATCCTCGGTGGTGAAATCCTGATAAAATGGCATATTTTGCTGCGCGAGATTTAGTTCGTAAATTTGCAAAAAATATTCGAGATAATGAGTACGGAAACTAAATACGTCCCTTACAAAGTTAAGGACATTTCCCTAGCAGAGTGGGGTCGCAAAGAAATTCAATTGGCAGAGGCAGAGATGCCCGGATTAATGGCTCTTCGTAAAGAATACGGTGAGCAGCAGCCTTTAAAAGGAGCTCGCATCGCAGGATGTCTACACATGACCATCCAAACTGCGGTTTTAATTGAGACCCTAGTGGCCTTAGGAGCGGAAGTGACTTGGTCCTCTTGTAATATCTTCTCTACTCAAGACCATGCTGCCGCCGCAATTGCTGCTGCTGGAATTCCTGTTTATGCTTGGAAAGGCCTAAGCGAAGAAGATTTCAACTGGTGTATTGAGCAGACTTTGTTCTTTGGAGAAGACCGCAAACCGTTAAACCTTATTTTGGACGATGGAGGAGATTTAACCAATATGGTTTTCGATCAGTATCCTGAGCTAGCTAAAGGAGTCAAAGGTCTTTCTGAAGAAACGACTACAGGAGTTCATAGACTTTACGAGAGAATGAAAAACGGAACCCTTGTCATGCCCGCCATTAACGTGAACGATTCTGTAACTAAATCTAAATTTGATAACAAATACGGATGTAGAGAATCGGCTGTCGATGCCATTCGTAGAGCGACCGATGTCATGCTTGCCGGAAAACGTGTCGTGGTTTGTGGCTACGGTGACGTAGGAAAAGGAACCGCAGCTTCTTTCCGTGGAGCGGGATCCATTGTGACGGTTACGGAAATCGATCCTATTTGTGCCCTTCAAGCGGCGATGGACGGATACGAAGTGAAAAGACTTGAAACTGTAGCTCCGGTTGCAGACATCGTGATCACCACTACAGGAAACTTCAACATCGTTCGTGAAGAGCACTTTAGAGCCATGAAAGACAAAACCATCGTGTGTAACATTGGTCACTTTGACAATGAATTAGACATGGCTTGGTTAAACAAAAACTACGGACACACAAAATCCACCGTAAAACCTCAAGTAGACATTTATAATGTGGATGGAACTGAGTTAATTCTTTTAGCAGAAGGTCGTTTGGTGAATTTAGGATGTGCCACAGGCCATCCAAGTTTTGTAATGAGCAATTCATTTACAAACCAAACCCTAGCTCAAATTGAACTTTGGCTACATAGCGATCGTTATGGAAACGAGGTTTACATGCTTCCTAAACATCTAGACGAAAAAGTAGCTGCACTCCACCTAGATAAATTAGGAGTAGAACTAGAGACTTTAAGCAAAGAGCAAGCCGATTACATTGGTGTAGAAGTAGAGGGACCCTTCAAACCAGAATACTACCGCTACTAAGATACCTAGGTAACTTTTATAACTTATATAACGAAGCGATTTCAAAAAATGAAATCGCTTTTTTTAGTAAGAATCAGAAACGGCCTAGGGACCGAAGTGGAAGCCTCCTTTGCTCCAAATCCATTCTCTAGTTCCTAGTAAATAATACGAAAACTCTATCATTCCTTGGAATTATTTTGTAATTTCAAAGAATGAAATGGATTCGTTTGCTTTTTCTGCTCCTTGCAAGCACTTTGTTTTCGCAAAGTCATTTTCAGTTATTGGGTGGGAAATCCAAAATTGAGATTCCCTTTCAACTCATTAACAACCTTATTTTCATTCCCGTGACCGTGAACGGAGTGGAGCTCACTTTCCTTCTCGATTCGGGCATAAACGAGACTCTATTGTTTAGTTTAGAAAATAAGGATGTGGACTTTAACCAGGTGGAAAAAATGAGATTTTCAGGACTTGGAGACAATGTCCAAATCGAAGGCTTACTGGCGGTAAACAACCGCGTACAAATTGGAGAAAACTTAGTCGACCTTCGGCATAGGATCTATTTGATTCTAGACGAAGAATTCAATTTTTCCTCACATGTAGGAATTCCCGTCAATGGAATCATAGGCTACCATTTCTTTAAGGACCATGTGGTTAAAATTGATTACGTTCGAAAAAAAATAACGCTTTACGACCCTAGCGATCCTCCAAAATTGAATCGAAGATACTCGAGCCTCGATTTAAGTATTGAACTAAACAAGCCGTATGTGCAGGCAGGCATCGAGCAAACCCGCGAACTTACCGATTCAAAAATGCTGATCGATTTAGGCAACAGTGATGCCCTATGGCTATTCCCAAGTGTCATTCCGGGGTTTGAGTACAACCGACCAAACATCGATGATTTTTTAGGACGAGGCTTTAGTGGAGACATTTATGGAAAACGAAGTCGCATCCACCGTTTAGTTTTAGCAGGCCATGAACTGCTCTACCCTCTCACAGCCATGCCCGATGAGTTCTCCATTCAACATTTAAAATTAGTAGCCGACCGCAAAGGATCCGTCGGAAGTGAAACCCTAAGGAGATTTACCGTGGTACTCAATTACCCTGAAAAAACGATTTCTCTCAAGAGAAACAAGTTCTTCTCCGATCCTTTTCATTTTAACATGAGTGGACTCGACATTAAGCACGACGGAATGTTTTGGGGTGAGGATTTGGTTAAAGTGGAAAGCCAGCAAAAGCCCACTTCCAGTTCGCGTGGGGATCGAGTCTATACCGCTCCCTCTGCTTTTCAATATCGCTTTGTTTTAAAACCTGAGTACTCGATTTCAGGATCTCGCCCCGATTCACCTGCCTATATCGCAGGCCTTCGAAAAGGAGATAAAATACTTTCTATCAATGGGAAAAAAGCAAGTACCTATTCCCTTAAACAAATCTTTGAAGTTCTAAAATCCGAAGCGGGTCGCAAAATCACCTTTGAAATTGAGCGAGACTACCAGGTTCAAACGATCTTCTTCTATTTGGAAGACCCCATCCCCTATAGAGAGTGATGGAGTCTTATTTAAATTCTTTGCTTTCTATATCTTAGCTTCTCTTTCCTCACGAACTTTGAGTCGATTCTCTTGGGAGGAAAGAATGTCCTCTAAAAAGGGGGAGATTTCGTCTGCCAATTGCTTCTCGGATACTTCGTTCGAGCCAGGATCCTCCACAAGGTTGAGCCAAGGTCTAGTCTTAAAATCCGTATCTCCATATACAATCACAGGCGTACCGTTTGCAACCACCTCGGATCCGTCAGGAGTAATCACCCACATATCCGCCCATGAGTACATCCACTTCGCATCTTCTTCTAACAAACGAAGGCACGAGTGCGAGGCGTGAAAACCCGGCAAGTCATATTGATGCCATCCGATACCAAGGGTATTGTGAATATTGAAATTCCAACGCAGTTTCCAGCTAGAGTCCACTGTACTAATGGCCACTTCTTTCTTCCAATTCGTGAACATAAGCCCCTTTTTGGTGGGGGCCCGCTTTGTTCCCATACTGGAGGGGCCCCATTTGACAAGTTTGCCGTGTTCATAAAGGGCGTAGGCCATAAGAGGATATGAAAACAGAGCTATTTTATCCACTTTTTTCAACAGTTCCACTTCTAATGGAAATGGAGTGTACTTCAGATAATCACTCTCTATGCTTTTGGGAATAATAAGCGAGTCTGCTCGCCATTTGTTTTTTAAATCCAAACGGTTTAACGCTAAGATGGTATGCTGCTGAGATTTGTCGTAGGTTTGGGTAAAAACGGCCATCGCTGAATCTTTTGCATGCTTTGACTTGGGAAAAACAAAACTCGTATAGTTCATTAATTCCTTTTCTTTCTTTTTTGGTACGGGCGTCTCTTTCTTGGGCTCTGGTTTCGGGAGCTCTTGCGTCTTCTTTTTGCAACCGATAAGCGTGACACAAAGTCCTAAAATAAGGGCTCCGATGGCGAAAAGTTTTTTCCTATGATTCATCTATTTCCGTTTCGAATCATGGTTTCAATTTTGATACCAAACCTACCTCAAAACGCCTTTACGAGGACAAAAAAACAAATCCTTCGAAAAACTTCAAAGGATTTATTTAATTTTAAATTATTGTTTCAGAATTACTCCCATTCAATGGTCGCAGGCGGTTTGCTCGAGATATCGTACGCAATCCGATTGATTCCTTTTACTTCGTTGATGATTCGGTTGGAAACGTTCTCTAAAAAGTCCCATGGGAGTTTACTAAAGGTTGCCGTCATAAAATCAATCGTGTTTGCAGAGCGAACGACCGCGGTATATTCATACGTTCGTTCGTCTCCCATTACTCCGACCGATTTCACCGGAAGAAGCACCACAAAGGCCTGAGATACTTTCTCGTAAAGATCTGCTTTGTAGAGTTCTTCAATAAATATATCATCCGCCTTTTGCAAGATAGAAACCTTCTCTGAATCGACAGCCCCAAGAATCCGGATTCCTAATCCCGGTCCTGGAAACGGGTGACGGTACACCAAATGGTGCGGAATGCCGAGCTCCTCACCTACTTTCCTTACTTCGTCCTTAAAGAGTTCACGAAGGGGCTCTAAAAGCTGTAATTTCATTTCTTCTGGTAGTCCTCCCACGTTGTGGTGAGATTTAATGACCGAGGAAGGTCCATTGACAGACTGACTCTCTATGACATCGGGATAGATGGTTCCTTGCGCCAAGAAGCTAGCTCCTTCAAATTTTTTAGCCTCTTCGTCGAATACGGCTACAAATTCATTTCCAATGACCTTACGTTTCGCTTCTGGATCCGAAACGCCTTCCAATTTGGATAAAAAGCGCTCGGAGGCGTCCACCATATCAATCTTCATTTGAAAATGGGCACCGTAGTTTTCCATGACCTTTTTCCCTTCGTCTAGTCGCAAAAGTCCGGTATCGACAAAAATACATTGAAGTTGATCGCCAATCGCTTTGTGAATAAGGACCGCAGCTACGGAGGAATCGACTCCTCCCGAAAGACCTAAAATCACTTTTTGATCCCCTACTTTTTGCTTAATGTCTTGAATGGTGCGTTCAATGTAGCCCGTAAGTTTCCAATTCTGTTTGGCTTTGCATATTTGAAAAACAAAGTTCTCAAGCATTCTTGCTCCCTCCTCTGTATGGGTTACTTCCGGATGAAATTGAATGGCAAAAATGTTTTTCTTTTCGTTTGCCATCGCGGCAATCACGCCACTTCGGCCTGAGATTTCAAATCCTTCTGGCACCTCTTCTACTTCATCAAAGTGACTCATCCACACAGTGGATCTTCTTGAAATGCCTGTGAAAAGGGGGCTACTTCGAATGATTTCGAACTCACTTTTCCCATATTCCGCCTTCTCTCCCTTGGTTACTTTCCCTCCTAGAAGGTGCGTAGTAAGCTGCATTCCGTAGCAAATTCCAAGAATCGGAATACCTGCATCGAAAAGAGCCTTGTCAATCAAATGCGCTTCTTTTGAATTCACGGAACTAGGTCCTCCCGAAAGAATAATTCCCACTGGGTTTTTCTCAAGAATGGTTTCGATTGGCGTATAGTAAGGGATAATTTCCGAATAGACTTCCATCTCCCGGATTCGACGTCCAATTAACTGATTGTACTGGCTTCCAAAATCCAGAATAAGAATACCATTTTTCATAGGTAAAAGTTGGTGATTTATAAAGAAGAATCCTTAGGAGTCCCTCGATTGGAACTCCTAAGAATCCTTAAAATTAAAATTTAGCGATGTCCTCACGGTAAAAACCGTAATCAAAGTTTACAGGCAAGGCATCTTTATATACTTTGTTTCTTGCTTCCTCATACGTATCTCCTGTGGCAACAAGGTTTAAAACTCGACCTCCCGTGGTAACCACTCGGTCCGCATGACGCGCTGCCCCTGCAAAAAGAACTTGGCTGTCTTTCACATGGTCTAACCCGTGAATTTCAAAACCGGTCTCAATGTTTCGAGGATAGCCCCCTGAACACATCACAAGGCATACCGCTTTTTTATCAGAGAATTTAAGTTCCACTTCTTTTCCTGCAAGACAGTCCTGGATCACATCAAGTAATTTGTTTTCCATAAGGGGTAAAATCACTTGCGTTTCTGGATCTCCCATACGCATGTTGTATTCTAGAAGATAGCATCCTTTTTTCGTGATCATAAGACCAAAGAAGATAAATCCTTTAAAATCCAAAAGCTCTGCTTTTAATCCCTCCATCGTAGGGGCTAGAATTAACTCTTCAAAGTCTTTCTGATGCTGAGCTGTAAATTGAGGACTTGGAGCTACGCTTCCCATTCCTCCGGTGTTAGCACCGCGATCTCCGTCTGCCACTTTTTTGTAATCTTTTACAGGGATGCAAGTAAAAATTTTACTTCCGTTGGAAAAACCAATAATAGAGGCTTCGAAGCCTTCTAGGTATTCTTCAATGACCAGCTGAATTCCTGCATCTCCGTAAATTCTACGGATCATAAAGTCATGAATCGTTGCTTGCGCTTCTTCCAAAGTATCGCAAATTACAACACCTTTCCCTCCGGCAAGTCCACTGGCTTTGATCACGAGGGGATACGCATGCTTCTCAATCGCCGTTTTCGCAGCTTCATAGGAATCCACTATTTGAGCGGAGGCTGTTTTAATTCCATAGGTTTGCATGAATTTCTTAGAGAAAGCCTTGCTTCCTTCCAAATGGGCAGCCCTTTGCTTGGCTCCGAAAATCGCTAATCCGTGCGCTCTAAATTCATCCACAATTCCCTCCACTAAGGGAGCCTCAGGTCCTACAATCGTAAGATCAATTTGTTCTTTTATGGCTAAGTTTCGTAGTTCAACGACACTGGATTCAGGAACGTTTTTTCCTAAAGCATCGGTCGTTGCGTTGCCTTTCGCAAAGAACATTTTGGTGACTCTTGGATCGGCTTTTAATTTTACTGCGAGGGCAGATTCTCTACCGCCTTCTCCTACTATTAGTACTCTCATAGTGTTATTGTATTCATTTTTGCGTAAGACAAACTTACGGATTTTGTTGTTTTATCTGGAAAGCTTAATGCAAAAAGTGGCGCATTTTTGTAAACACCATCGGAATGCTATGTTCATTGGCAGCCTCGATGCTTTCTTCATCTCTCAAACTTCCACCCGGTTGAATCATCGCTTTAATATCCATCTTAGCGCAGTAATCTACGACATCTCTAAAAGGGAAAAAGGCGTCCGAAGCCAAAACAAGTTCTCCGTCGAATTTTTCTTTCGCTCTCGTGATTGCCTGTTCTGTCGCCCAGATTCGATTCACTTGCCCGCCGCCAATGCCTAAGGCCTGGGTTCCGTTCGAAACCACAATCGCATTGGATTTTACATACTTAACCACTCTTTGAGCAAAAAGAAGTGCTTTCTTCTGCTCCTCTGAGGGCTTAAATACAGTCACTACCTCTAAATCCTGAGAGAAGCTGGAATCGGTGTCTTGTATTAACATTCCTCCGTCGATCTTCACCCATGTTTTTTGATCCACAAGTGGATTGGTAATTTGAATGACTCTTAAATTTTTCTTTTGATTTAAAACCTCAAGTGCATCTGAGTCAAACTCAGGGGCCATCACGATTTCTAAAAAGGTCTTATTAAGTTCCTCTGCTGTGGCTTTATCCACTTTGTAATTCATGGCCACAATCCCTCCAAAAATGGAAACAGGATCGCATTCAAAGGCTTTCTTATACGTATCCACTGCCGACTCTCCTACAGCCACCCCGCAAGGAGTGGAATGTTTTACGGCGCAGCACGCTTTCTCGTCCTTGAATTCCTGAACGACTTTCCAACAAAGATCCATGTCGCGCAGATTGTTAAACGAAAGTTCTTTTCCTCCCAACTGCTTAAAATCTTTCATCGCCCCATTTTCAAAGGTCGACACATAATAGGCCGCCGCTTGGTGAGGGTTTTCTCCGTAGCGAAGATCGGCTACTTTTTGATAGGATGCATTTAAATAAGCTGGGGACGGGTCGTCCAGTAGCATACTTGCGATGGCTGCATCGTACGCAGAGGTTAAATTAAACACCTTTCCTGCCAATTCTTTTCTCGTGTCTTGCGTGGTATTTCCCTTAGAAGCAATTTGCTCCATTACCCTTGCGTAATCCGCAGTGTCCGTCAAAACCGTCACACTGTCGAAGTTTTTCGCAGCCGAACGAAGCATAGAGGGACCTCCAATATCAATAAATTCTACTTTCTCTGCTAGAGAAATGTCCTTGTTTACATTTTGAAAAAACGGATACAAATTCACTACCACGAGGTCGATCAGACCAATTTCATGGTCGATCACCGTTTGCATATGTTCTTTGTTGTCACGAACCGCGAGTAGGCCTCCGTGAACTTTAGGATGCAGAGTTTTGACTCTTCCGTCTAGCATTTCAGGGAAATCGGTCACCTCTTCAATGCCGATCGGATGAAGTCCTGCCTCACTCAAAAATTTAAAAGTTCCTCCTGTGGAAATAAGTTCGTACTGGTTCGCCTCTAGAAATTGAGCAAGCTCTACGAGTCCCCCTTTGTCTGAGACGCTTAATAACGCGCGTTTTTTCATTCGATTCAATATTTACTTTTAATAAGATAGTTTCTCTATTTTACTTTCGTTCTTGGTTTAAAACCTTTTGAATGGCCAAAGGAAAGATTCGGTACTCAACCGCATGTACTTTCTCAGCCAAAGATTCAGGAGTCTCTCCCTGCTCCAGAGCAAAGGCTTCTTGTAGAATGACTTCTCCTAGATCGACCTCTGGGCTCACGTAATGAACAGAGGCCCCACTTTCTTTGTCGCCAGATTCTAGGACAGACCGATGTACTTTTGGCCCCCACATACCTGCGCCTCCATGCCTAGGCAAAAGGGAGGGATGAAGATTGATGATGCGCCTTTCAAAACGCTCGCAAAATTCTTTGCTCAGTATGGACAAGAACCCTGCCAATACAATAAGATCCGTCTTTTCAGGAATGAGTTCACTCACTCTTTCGCTGAGTTCTTCTCCGCGCGGTACAATAAAGGATTCTATTCCCCATTTTTCCGCTCTTTTTAATGCGTAGCAGTCCCGGTCCGCAATCACACGACTCACTCTTGCCCCTGAAATTTCACCCGTTTCAATGCATTTAAGAATTTGCTCTAAATTGGTTCCTCCTCCAGAGACCAGTACGATTATATTTTTCATTATGCCTTTTGGTTTCCAAAAACCAAATCAATTTTTTCAGTGCCTTCTGTGATGTCTCCAATTGTGTACGAATCGGGAAGGAGTTCAAGCACCTTCGATTCTAAACTAGGATCCACTACAACGACCATGCCCACTCCCATATTAAAGGTACCGTGCATTTCTAGGCGCTCAATTCCGCCTCGTTTTTCTAACTCTAACATTACGCTTGGCACTTGGATCAAATTCTCCTCAATGCGAGCGCACAATCCTTCTGGAATGATGCGAGGTACGTTTTCAATAAGTCCCCCACCGGTAATGTGAGCGATTCCACATAACGCAAGTTCAGAGCGAAGGGTCTTGATGGATTGGTAATAAAGTTTGGTTGGGACTAGAAGTGTCTCATGCAAAGGCTTCCCTTCAAAGGTTTCATGGAAGTCTGGAAATACTTTTCGAACGAGTGAAAACCCATTGCTATGAAATCCTGAACTCGGCAAGGCAATAATTTTATCCCCACGCTTAATAGCGGAGCCGTCAATAATTTCATCTTTTTCCACAATCCCTACACAGAATCCTGCTACGTCGTAGTCTCCTACTTGGTACATACCTGGCATTTCTGCGGTTTCTCCTCCAATTAGGGAACATTCATTGTCTTTGCAAGCATGGACCATTCCCATGACAATTTCTGCAGCTACCTCCGAGTCGAGCTTCCCACAAGCGAGGTAATCGAGAAAAAACAAAGGTTTCGCACCGTGGCATACAATATCGTTTGCACACATCGCGAAACAATCAATGCCGATGGAACTGTACTGTTTTGTATCTAAGGCCACTTTTAATTTGGTTCCGACTCCGTCGGTACCCGATACTAAGACTGGATTTTTATACCCGGCAATTTCATAAAACGCTCCAAAACTTCCTAAATTGTTAAGGACATTTTTATTGTGGGTACTTGCGACTGCAGACTTAATCTTATCTACTGTTTTATACCCTTCCTCTTTGTCTACACCTGCGGATTTGTACGTATTGCTCATATTAAATGCTCATTTTCTCGCCTTTGCTTTTTTGAAAGGACGCATTAAAGTTACTAAATTCATCTAAAATCAGGATTCTTGAACCTGCCCTGTGTTCAGGTACCTTAAATAAAAAAGCCGACTATCCTAAGACCATCGGCGTCATTTTTTACTCAGCACATATGCATGACTCATTCGTATGGAATTTCACCGACTGAAAATAGCATGGAGACTGATTCAAAACTCTTAAATTTTACTTCTGCGAAAATAAGGGTTTTTAGGCTCATTAAAAAATAATTACGGCAATTAATCCACTTTGAATTTGGAACCCTGGATTTTAGAAGTGTTTTGCGAGGTTTTGTAAACTAATTTCCCAAGAAAAAGTTATTTTTGCACATATTCAAATTTATGGCATCCGGATTTTTCGCAATACTTGACGATATCGCAGCATTAATGGACGACGTGGCCGTCGCCTCCAAAGTAGCAACCAAACAAACCGCAGGAATCCTTGGCGATGACTTAGCGGTCAATGCAGAAAAGGCAACGGGATTCCTCTCCTCACGGGAGGTGCCTGTACTCCTTTCTATTATGAAAGGATCCTTTGTGAACAAACTCATTATTGTTCCCATTGCTTTTGTCCTTCAAGCACTTTACCCTCCTGCTATCACCGTGATCCTCATTTTTGGAGGGCTCTATCTTGCCTACGAAGGAATGGAGAAAATTGTAGAGTTTCTTTTTCACCGATCTAAAAAGGCTGTGGAGGTCATCGAGGAACAAGACGCGAGCAACTCTGAGAACGAAAAAGCGAAAATCAAATCGGCAGTATCTACAGACTTTATATTGTCGATTGAAATTGTCATAATTGCACTAGGAACGGTCTTACATCAGTCCTTAATGATTCAAATCATCACGGTTTCCGTTGTTGCCATTATAGCGACCCTTGGCGTGTACGGCATCGTGGCTGTGATTGTCAGAATGGATGATGTGGGCTACAAGCTGATCAAAAGATCGGAGGGCGAAGGAATCTTTAAAACATTCGGTGAAATTTTAGTCAAAGCTCTACCCATCGTAATCAAGGCACTTGGTATCATTGGAACCATTGCCTTACTGCTTGTTTCTGGAGGAATCTTCGATCACAATGTGGAATTTATCCACCACCTCTTTCCAGAGATACCGGCCATGATAAAGCAATTTCTATTGGGGATTGTAGCGGGAACCCTAATGGTCCTCGTTCTCGGATTTGGAAAAAAGCTTTTTCCAAAAAAGAAGGCTTAAGACTACTCTAATGCGAAGCTAAAGTAATAAGCCGTCCCGATTACGTATCGAGACGGCTTATTATTTAGTCACTAGTTTGTGATTTAACTCCTATTAGAATTGCATAGGTACTTCCATTAGAAGGATTTCTGAATCCACAAGTGCTTCCAATTCAAAATCAAGTAAAGATTCTAGTCCTACGGCATCTCTTTCTAAAAGTTCGATATCTCCAATCTTCGCACTTCCTTTGAGCACAAAGACAAAAACGCCGTTTCCTTCTTTGTTTAAGGTGTACTTTCTAGAAGTTCCACTTGAAAATTTTGCAAGATTGAACCAAGCATCTTGGTGAAGCCAAACCCCCGCGTCCTCTGGACTTGGAGAAAGAATTTGTTGAAATTCATTCGGCGTTGCCTCTTTCTCAATGTTGATTTGATCGTATCGAGGAGTCACCCCCATCTTATTAGGTACGATCCAAATTTGAAGGAATTTAACAGGTTGGTTTGCATTTTTATTGTACTCACTGTGCATTATTCCCGTCCCGGCACTCATCACCTGAATTTCACCTTTGCGAATAACCGCCTTGGTTCCCATCGAGTCTTTGTGCTCAAGATCTCCTTCTAAAGGAATGGAAATAATTTCCATATCGCGGTGCGGGTGAGTTCCAAAACCCATCCCTTGAGTTACGGTATCGTCATTGAGTACGCGCAAAGCGCCAAAACTCATTCTCTCTGGATTGTAGTAATTCGCAAAACTGAACGTATGAAAACTCTTAAGCCATCCGTGGTCAGCCATTCCTCTAGAGTCTGCTTTAAAAATTGTTGATTTCATTATGTATGTATATAGGTTAATTTGGTACTGCAAAGATGCGCATTAGATCCCTGCGGTGCATTGACCTACGATAAGAAAGCACGGTCGTAATCCCCCCTTTTAAAATCAAAATCGTAACTTTCGTAAAGAAAACCGCTAAGGGTAAGAAAAAATGAAAATAAGAACCAAACGAACCTATGACGATGTCGAACCGCAGGATGAGTTTCGGGTGCTGGCGGATCGATTGTGGCCTCGAGGCCTCAAAAAATCCGATGCCCAAATTGATTACTGGGCCAAAGAAATTTCTCCTACGACCGCCTTAAGGCAGTCCTACCATAAGGAGGAAGTTTCTTATGAAGAGTTCTCGATGCTATACCGGGAGGAGTTAGAAGCGAATCCTAATTCTCTTCCCTTTTTAGACCTACTTAAAGCCCACGATACAATCACGCTACTTACTTCGAGAAAACCGATTGAAAAAAGTGAACTTCCGACCTTAAAGGAGTTTATTGAAAAATACCAGTGAATTTCTTTAAAGATATAAAAGAATCTAAAAATCACATTCTCCGGAGAAGGCAAAAGCCTTTCCTGAGAATGTGATTTAAGCTTTAAAGAGCGGTATACCCGCCGTCAATTGCATAATACCCTGCATTGATGTTCGTGGCAAGATCGGAACTTAAAAACAGTACAAATTGGGCCACTTCCTGCGCATTCCCTAAACGACCTAGAGGATGCTTCTCTACGAGCAGGGCTTTGGTCTGTGAATCTAGAGAATCCAAAAGCGGCGTATCAATGTACCCTGGGCCCACTGCATTAATTCGAATATTTTTCGAGGCATATTCAGAACCTGCGCTTCGGGTAAGGCCTAAGACTCCATGCTTAGCCGCTGCATAAGCGCTCGATCCCAAAACACCCGTAATACTATGGATGGATCCCATGTTCACAATGGCTCCTCCTCCGTTCTTAAGCATCTGATTAATCTGGAATTTAGTTCCGTAAAACACACCGTTTAGATTGATGTCAATGACTTTTTTCCAACCCTCTAAACTCAAATCCCCTGTAGGGTTTAGTTCGCCACCGATTCCCGCATTGTTGCAAGCAATATCAAGACGACCAAAATGTTGCACTGTTTTTTCAACAAGCTGCTCAACCTCACCTGCGTCCGCCGTGTTGGCCTTCACAAATAAGGCCTCAGCCCCTTGGGCCTTTAATTCTTCCACAAAGGTCTCTCCACTTCTGGAATCAATGTCAGAGACCACTACTTTCGCACCGTTTTTGGCGTAAATTTCTGCAATTGCTTTTCCAATTCCAGAGGCTGCGCCCGTCACAAGCGCTACTTTTCCACCTAATAAACTCATACCTTTGATTTTAATTGTTAAACTCTATCTACTTCCCCTCCCAGACCCCCTAAAACAAGGGATTGTCTTATCGAAAGGAACATAGGAAAGTTACGACCGATTTCACTCAAAACCAAAGAAATACCGGAGTTTAACAAATCTTATGAGTACGAAAAAAGGGAGCTTTTTCTCTTAGGAAAGCTCTACAGAATTCTCAATTTCCCCTTCCTTTCCTACTCCTTTTAAGCTTAAGGAACAAGCGGCGGCAACGAACATCGCAATCCCTCCCACCATTAGATAGCCCATGGTATGGTTTCCAAAAAACGAGCTCACAATCGGTCCACCAATAATTCCGTTCACGATCTGAGGAAGGACAATGAAAAAATTGAAGATTCCCATATACACACCCATTTTGTGCTGCGGAATGGCATGAATAAGCATCGAGTAAGGCATAGCCAAAATACTTGCCCAAGCAAACCCGATCCCAATCATGGAAATCCACAAATACCCTGGGTCTTTAATGAAATACATGGAGATAAGTCCTAATCCTCCAAAAAACAGGGCAAGGGCATGGGTTTGCTTCTTCCCAATTTTCCTTGCCAGTGGAGTGAGTAAAAAAGCAAATCCAATGGCAAATAGATTGTAATACCCAAAGAGTACCCCTACTAAATTCCCAGCCTCATTAAACTCGGCAGACGAGGCATCAGAGGGCGAAAGCCCAAAATGATGAGTGGCAATGGAACTTGTCGTATAAACCCACATCGTAAAGAGCGCAAACCAGGAAAAGAACTGAACGAGTCCAAGTTTTCTCATGAGAGGAGGAATTTTTGTAAAATCCTTCACGATATCTGAAAATTTAGGTTTTTCCAGCGAAACCTCAACCTCTTTCGAAAAGGAAGCGAACTCCTTTGGGGAGTATTCTTTTGTGGTAAAAATGGTATAGAGAATGGTAAGAATGAGAATAACCGCTCCTACATAAAAGGAGTAGATTACAGAATTAGGAACAAATCCTTCTGCAGCGACATTGGAAACCCCCAGTTTTGTTAACCATAAGGGCATGTTAGAGCCAATCACAGCACCAATTCCAATCAAAATGGTTTGAACCGAAAAGCCAATGGTTCCTTGGTGCTTGGGAAGCATATCGCCTACCAAAGCTCTAAAGGGTTCCATCGCCACGTTAATGGATGCATCCATTAGTGCGAGGAAGAGAACCGCAAAAAGCAGCACTCCTGCTGCTAAAAACACCCCTACAGAAGCGGAATTAGGAAGTAAGACAAGTCCTACGGCAGTCAAAATGGCTCCTATTAAGAAATAGGGTTTGCGTCTGCCCCATTTTTCGCTCCAAGTATGGTCGCCCATATGGCCAATGATGGGTTGAACAATTAAGCCCGTAATCGGAGCGACTAGCCAGAACCAGGACAAATGGTGCACATCCGCACCAAAGCTTTGTAGAATACGACTGGCATTTCCATTTTGAAGGCCGAAGGCCATTTGGATTCCTAAGAATCCCATACTCATGTTAATAATCTGAGCAAGGGACAGGTTTGGTTTTATAGATTTGGACATAAAGACTAATTATTATCATTGACTAAGGAAGTCAAATTTACTTAAGTTTTTCCTTTTGCAGCGCTTCTTGTGACGATTTTATTTCCACCACTTGATCGGCCACCGAATTAGGCACGGTCAAACTAAGCACATACTGACGAAGTTTCCACTCCCCCTGTTGCCATTCCAAGACCCCTGAACCTCGGCAGAGCCCATAGTGACTCTCGAGCACCTCACTAAACCAAGCCCACGTGGAATCTTCACTTAGGTGTATCGTTCGTTTAAGGGGAAAATAGCTCCATCCTCTGCCCTTATCAAAATAAGGCTTCGCATAGGCCATAAATTCCTCTTTGTTCCAGGTTTCTAGGGCGTCTGTACCGATAAACTCAGAGTCCTTAGCAAAGAGTTTAAAGTACTCCTGAAAATTCGCCTCTGCTGCCATTTTATGAAAGCGGTCCAAAAGGACTCCCACTTCTTTTTCTTTTTGTGCTTCTTTACTTATAGAAGACTGAGCGCTAAGCGTGGAACTTAGAAAAAGGATAAGGATAAAACAAAAGGGTTTCATAAGCTCTAGTTTAGTTCTAATATAAGCGCGTTTTTAGCAGGGGCCGTAAGGGTTTGATCAGGAGAAATGGAGAAGGTTTTTTCAGAAAGCACATCCTTTCCGCTACGAATCCCCTCGAGACTTTCCTTAAAGCGCGCTAAGGATAAATCGACAGGTTTTTCGTTGTTATTTAGTACCACCATTACTTTCTTGTTATCCGTATACCGGAAATAGACATAAACCTCTTCCGTAGGCATATAATGCGTGGTTTTTCCGGAATGAATCACCTCGGCGGATTTACGCCAATTGAGAAGCTTTTTGGTAAATGCGTAGTATTCCTTTTGCTCGGGTGTCTGTGTAGATTCCGTAAAGGCATTTTGCGTATCGCTCGCCCATCCGCCAGGGAAATCACGACGAATGTCCGCATCTCCTTTTGATTTTTCTCCGCGCATCCCTATTTCAGAACCGTAGTAAATTTGAGGAATTCCTCGAACGGTTGAAATGAGACTTAAGGCAAGTTTATAATAGGCGGGATCTCCACCGAAAATTTCATTAAGTCTTTCCGTATCGTGGTTTTCAAAAAAGACCAAAAGGTTATTTACATCGGGATAAAGAAAATCATTGCTTAAGGAATTGTAAATCTGCATCATTCCTTTGTCCCATGACGCCGGTCCTTTCAAAGCAGAAGGCAGCTCTGTATAAAGAGCGAAATCCATTACGGAGGGTAAATAGGAATTGTACTGGTCAATTTCCCCTACTTTGGAATCCTTCTGCCAATACGCAATGTGCGCTGGCGATTGCATCCAGGCCTCTCCTACAATGTTAAGGTTTGGATATTCGTCCGTGAGAGCTTTTGCCCAGTTCGCCATCGCTTCTTTGTTATTGTAGGGATAGGTATCCACTCGAAGTCCTCCTAGTTCTGCATATTCGATCCACCAAATGGCATTCTGCGTCAAATAAGTTAGCAATCGGGGGTTTGCTTGATTTAAATCGGGCATTGTGGTATCAAACCACCCGTTGAGAGCCCCATTGCGGTCCACTTCCGATGCGTTCCCATCCATTTGAGAGGTAATTCGGTAGTTGGAACGCTTAAATCCATAGCGTCCTTCTCCGTCTTTAAACTGATGAATCCAAGTTTGTTCCGGTAGGTCTTGAATCATCCAATGAGAAATTCCCCAGTGGTTGGTCACGTAATCCTGAATGAGCATCATCCCGCGTTTGTTAAGTTCCTGAGAGAGTTTTTTGTACTCCTCGTTACTCCCGTAGCGAGCGTCAATCTTATAAAGGTCCGTTTGAGCGTATCCATGGTAAGAATACCCTTTCTCATTGTCCTGATTCACAGGCGTCAGCCAAAGGGCGCTCACGCCTAGGTTTTCTAAATAATCGAGTTGGTTTAGAATGCCTTTTAAATCCCCACCGTGACGTCCGCCAGGAGCATTGCGATTGCTTTTTTCAATCAAATCCTTTTGCGAATCGTTGGAAGGATCGCCATTTGCGAATCGATCCGGCATAATCAAATACATCACATCTGCAGAGGTATAGGATTTGCGCATTTTTGAGCCTTCTTTTCGGGTCTTCAGTTCGTAATTGTACGTACTTTTTACTTTCCCGTTTTCTTTCAAGGTAATCTTAAAGTCCTCTCCTTTAACCTCTTTTGTATCAATTGTGACAAATAGGTAGTTAGGGTTTTCGACTTTCTCAACCGCTTTTGGTTTTAAACCGCCTGAAAGTTCAAGGGTTTGGTTCGCTATGGAAGGGCCATAAAGGAGAATCTGCAGGTCTGTGTTTTCCATGCCCTTCCACCAAAAAGCGGGTTCCACTTTTTTGAGTTGAGCCAGGGTAAGGCTACAGGAAAGCAAAAGAAAAAGGAGGGATAATTTTTTCATAATCTAAATCGGAATTAAAAAATGAAAGACGCTACTTACGGCGCCTTTCATTGCAAAATGGAATTTATTGAATCGGATTCACAGAAATGGCATATCCGCCACTTCTCACCAAATGAATAGGAAGTTTTGTCTTGCTTGTGACTGTTTTTTTCACAATCTCATAGCTTTGGGGATTCGTAATGTAATCCGCATCTTTTCCATCCTTGTAGATAACCGCTTCGTATTTCTTGTTCTTAGGAAGAAAAGAGAAATCCACAGTGAAGGTTCTTGCGTTTTCGTCTGTTACCCCTCCGACAAACCACTGGTCTTTTCCTTTGGTTTTTCTAGCCGTGTGGATATAATCTCCCGGCTCTGCCGATAGAATTTTCGTATCGTCCCAATCCGCAGCTACATCTTTTATAAACTGGAATGCATCGAGGTGTCTTTCATAATTTTCCGGTAAATCCGCTGCCATTTGTAGGGGAGAATACATCACCACATAAAGTGCTAATTGCTTGGCCAACGTGGTTTTTACAAAACGGGAATCGTTTGGAAAATAGTAATTAAGTTGCGTTTGGAAGATTCCTGGCGTGTAATCCATCGGCCCTCCCATGAAACGAGTGAACGGCAAAATGGTTTGGTGCTCAGGATCGTTTCCACCGAAAGCCTCATACTCAGTTCCTCGAGCAGCCTCAGCAGCCACCCAGTTCGGATAGGTACGGCTTTGTCCCGAAGGGCGTACACTTTCGTGTGAATTCACCATGATTTTATATTCGTTTGCCTTCTCCGCAATTCGAATGTAATGATTGTTGGTCCATTGAGAATAATGATGCTCTCCACGTGGAATAATATCGCCCACGTACCCTGTTTTCACAGAAGGATAATCGTATTTGTTCATAAGGGCGAAAGCCTTGTCTGCCCAACGTTCATAATTCGTAGCGGAACCTGAAGTTTCATGGTGCATCATAAGCTTCATGCCTTTTTTATGGGCATACGAATTAAGCTCGTCAATGTCAAAATCAGGATAAGGAGTAATGAAATCAAAAACATATTCTTTAGAATTTCCAAACCAATCTTCCCATCCTTCGTTCCAACCTTCAATCAAAAGGGCATCAAATCCATGTTTGGAAGCAAAATCAATGTACTCTTTCACTTTCGTGGTGTTGGCTGCATGGTTGCCATTCGGCGTCAATTTAGAGAAATCGGTTTTACCTAAATGAACATTTTTAGCCGTGGAATACGCCCAGTTGGACTTTCCAATAATCATTTCCCACCATACACCCATGTACTTCGTAGGTTTGATATAAGAGGTATCGGTATACGAGGTAGGTTCGTTTAAATTGAAAAGCATTTTCGATTCTAAAACCTCTTCTGCTTTATCCGAGACAATCACCGTTCTCCAAGGAGAAACAGCCGGGGTCTGTAAATACCCTTTGACGCCTTGCGCATCTGGAGTTAAATGGGTTTTGAATTTAAATTCATTTGCGTCTACTTCCAAATGGGAAGCGGCATAGTTGATCACCGCAGCTTCAGCAATGTTTAAATAAAGTGGATTTTTTCCTTCTTTTTTCAACATGACCGGAGACTGAACCGAGTTTTCCACCGGTTTTTGTGACGCATTGCTATCAAAAGAAGTCGCCCAACGAGCTGGAATCTCTGAGAGTTTGGTGGTCATGTATTTGTATTCTTGAGAATCGTAATCTCCCGTAATCCACCACGTTTTGGTATCCCACGGAAGGTCGAACTCACTGTCTTCTTCTTTTAGACGGAAATAATTTAGATTTTCCTGTTCTGGAAACTCATAACGGAATCCGAGTCCGTCGTTAAAAAGTCTAAACTTTACCACGATGTGGCGTTTGTTTGCAGGTTGATCCAGCGTAACGGCAAGTTCATTGTAATGGTTCACATACTCCTTTTTCTCTCCAAGAATAGGCTTCCATACTTCGTTTTTCGAATCCGTTTTTTCTGCCGTTTTCTCGAAGCCACTTAGAAGGTCCGTGGGACTAGAAGAATTCTTATCAATTGCACTTGCAAATTCAATTCCTTTGTCATCGAAAAGTCTGAGTCCTAATTTTGAATCTTCAACGACCGTCTCCCCTTTGTATTTTAAATGGTAATAAGGCACACCTTCTTTCAGCTTGAAATTCATTTCAAACTCTCCGTTTGGTGATTTAAGTGTTTGAGCATTAAGGGATATGCCTCCAATAAGCAAAGCCACGATGCTCAGATTTAATTTATGCATTATAGATTTTTTAATGAACATGAAAGATAAAAAAAACTGCTGCTAAAAGCAACAGTTTTTCATTTTTAACAGAAAGATTTCTCCCCTATTTTTTGATAAGTATATATCGACCGTCTAAGTCATTGAAAAAGATGTCATAGACGCCCGCTTCGTTCACAGGAATGTTCGGTCCTCCATAAAGACCTTCGCCCGAGATCGGGTTAGAACTTCCCCAACTATCATCCCACTTGTCGTTCGCTCTGAATTTGATTTCACCTACAGAAAGACTTACATCGGTAAGGCTCCACTGGTGTACATCAAACGTAGAGTTAACCATCGCGGTTTGCGCGTCCCAACCTAGAGGCGTACTGTTTCCAATAACCCCCATAACAGGATAGGTTTTCTGAGCGCCTGTGTACGCTTCAATGCTATAGGTTTTCTCAAGAATATCAAGCTCAAACGTATAGAATCCAGCCGTAGGAATCACGAAGGTTCCAGGCTCATTGGTAGCATCTGGGTTGCTCGCATGAACCACTCCATTGGTTACTCCCCACTGAGGATGCCAAGTATTGTCTCCTAACTGCTCAAGAACTTTAAATCCACCGGCATTAAAATACCCTGTGTAATAAAATTTATTTGTGTTCTGTGAATCTCTATAAAGTGGGTGGTTGTTATTGTTTGTGCTCCATCCTGCCTCTACGGCTTCTCCCACAAAGAATAAATCTTTATAAGCTACGTACGGAGTTACAGTAATCCCCACCGGAGCGGAGACTGCAAGTAAAGTTCCCCCTACAGAGCTTGTGTTCGCAGATACGCGAAGCTCTACCTCTGCGGCTACGTCTGGAGACAGTCCTAACTTCATTAAGGCATCGTTTAGCACCTTGTTGGTCAGATCTAAACTCGTCGCATCAGCCACCGTTCCAGCCGCTACATAGTCCGTAGAACCCGCAAGGGCCACTTCCACTAGGTAGTCTACTTTGGTACCGTAGGCATAATCACTCCAAGTAACCGTCGTTGCGATTTCTTCGGGAGCTTTTATATCCAGTACAAATTCAGCTCCTGCACTAGGACTTGTAATGACGGGTTTCGCAGTGGGATAGGTGGTAAGGTCCGTTGAAATCACATTGGACACATTCGATCCAGAAACCACTCTAAAGAACACTTTCTGACTTTCGTACGGGTGTAAACCTGCTCCAATTGCAGCTTCGTTTAAGGCTCCAATCGTAGTGGTTAAACTCGTGGTATCAGAACTTCCTAATTCTACTTTTGTACTAAAGTCCTCCACACTGGAAAGTTCTACTACGTAGCTATTTCCACCGCCTAAACTGTTGTCCCAAACCAAACGGAAACTGTTATTTTCCATGGTAGGGTACAAAACATTGCTCGCTAGGGTTGTATTGTAGAGCTCAAAACTAGGCTCTTTCTCGCCCAGGGTGAACTCATCGTCCCGACACGCCTGAAAGACGATTGGAAATACCAAAGCGAGAATTATAAATTTAAATATCGTTTTCATATTGTTCTTCTCTATTTATTATTTAGCAACAATTGTATAGGTACCTGCTTTAAGGTTCACAGTGATCGTATGCTCTGCGCCACCACCAGAGAACTGGACATTTCCATTGTCTCCTTTCGGTCCTAGGAATCCAGAGTGTCCCGCATTGTCCTTAAGGATGTTTGCCCACTCTAAATCACCCCAAGATTTTTGGCCGAGGAATTTAAATTCTTCGTTGTCTGCAAGCGTGATGTCAATTGAATAAACACCGGCAGAAACTTTCGCCATAGGAAGTGCAGTTTCTGCAGTCCATGCATTTACACTACCTACTAAATAAATTTCTGGGAAATCGAATCCGGCTACAGGAGAGGCTTCAACGGTAAGGGACTGAACCCCTGTTGCAGCGTCGATCTCTACTTTGTAAATCCCAGTTTCCTGCGTGAATTTCATGTTTTCTTCACCGTCTTGTACGATGTTATCGGATACTTGTTTAAAGTAACGATATCCTTCTTTGGTTCCGGCTAAATCAATACTATAATTTATTGGGTTCCAGTCTTTCTGAGCTAAGAAACGGAAGCCTTTGTCTTTTTCCATGTAGGTATAGATAATCGACTTGCTTTCCGATTTGTAAAGCTCCTGCGCATCGCCTGCATTCCATCCCACATACGAAGCATCTCCAACGAGGTAGAAGGTTGGATACACCAAATTATACGGCGTAATCGTGAGTTGCGTCACGTTAGAAAGTACAGATAGGTATTCACCACCCTCTCCAATGTAAGAAGACACTCTTAAATACAGAGGTCCTTCTTCTCCGGCTGGAATCCCTAGGGTTTGAGCCGCTTTGTTCATTTCTGACACCGTGTAGGTTACAGTTCGGATAGATCCGGTCACCGTTCCAAGGGTATAGGCCTCCTCAAACCCTTCTGTAGTCGAAGCCTCAATTTTGTATTTCACTTCGGTAGGTTGCGTATATTTCGCTTGTTGCCAAGAAACGTTGAGCGCCGGATTGTCTGGGAAATTCTGATCTAAAAATAAAGATTCAGAACTCAGGTCCATCAATATGGCTGGCGTTTCATTGCTTATGTTGAGTTCCTCTCGGTCCTGGCAGGCCATTAGGCCTAACAGCATCACTAATGCGAGTAACCCCTTTTGTATTATCGTTTGTTTTTTCATTGTAACTATCGTTTGGGTTCGAATTAATAACCGTCGTTTTGAATAAGATTCGAGTTGGCAATCACGTCGTTCGTTGGAATCGGATACAGTTTTCTGTAATCCGCTACGGAAGCTCCCTCTTTCGAGCCGCCTTTCCATTGCCAAAGCATACTAGAACCTGTGAATTTACCAAAACGGATAAGGTCGGATCTACGCGTCATTTCCCAAGAAAGCTCGCGGGCACGTTCGGCTAGTAAGAAATCTAAGTTAAGACTTACCACAGGAGTAGCTCCTGCTCTTGTGCGTAACTGATTCACATATTCTTTTGCAAGACCGATGTTTCCATTTCCTCCTCTTACGGTGGCTTCTGCATACATTAAGTATACATCACCAAGACGGTAAAGGGGCAGATCCGCATCTACGAAATCACCTCCCGTATCCGATCCAGCAGATCCGTCAGAGAAATTGATATTTTTGTATTTGATAAAAGCGTATCCTTGTTTGAAATCGCTTATCTCAGAAATGTCAAGAGATTGTCCGTTTGTATAGAAACGACCTCTTCTGTCCGATCCATCCTCTGGGAATAACCCGACAAATTGTTTGGTCACACGAAGACCTCCCCAACCTCCGTTCACACCGAAGTCAGATGCAGGCATCGATCCCCCAATGGCAGCATGCACTAAAAAAGTAGTTCCTCCAAAGGTTCTGGTTTTGTTTCCATCGTAGTTAATCGCAAAAATCACCTCTGGGTTGTTCAAATGGTTGTCCGCCATAAAGAGATTTTGGTATCCGTAATCCACTGCATCCACAACATCTTTCTTCAAAGAGTACCCTGCATTTATGATCTTTTCTGTATACGTAATGACATCGTCATAACGAGGGGTTCCCTTATAGACTTCTGCATTTAAGTAAAGTCTAGCAAGAACAGCCCAAGCTGCTGCTTTGTCTACTCTTCCGTACACATTGCTTCTTGGCTCCTTAAGGTCATTTTGAACCGCTAGAAGTTCGCTCTCTACCCAATCAAACAAAGCAGCTCTTTCGATTCTTGCTGGTTTTTCTGGGCCACCGGACATGTAGTTTTCGTCCACAAAAGGAACGTTTCCATAAAGGTCTAGGGCGTGGTAGTAAGATTGAGCTCTTAGGAAACGTGCTTCTGCACGCATCGTTTTCGCTTCCTCTAGATCCGCGCCTGTAATTCCGTTTGCGGCTAATCTTTCATCCGTTGTATTGCGAATAAACTCATTGGTAAAGGCAATCTCACCGTAGATACGGTAGTACAATGCGGCTACAAATTCATTGGACGCAGTCCAAGTCTGTGTATTCATCTGAGGCAAAGTTCCATCTTGCCAAGCTATTTTCGCTTCGTCTGTGGGAAGCACTTGGTGGTAGAACATTTGACGCATGTAGCTGGAGAATCCTCCATCAATCCCGCCAATATCTGAATTTCCATCACCTCCTTCTTGTCCCCCTACAGCTAGACCGCCATAAAGTTTCGCAAGAAGACTATGGTAATTGTTAAAGTCGGTATATAAGTTCGTAGAAGAAGGATCTGTGATAGGTTCCCTTTCCAAATCTTTCATACAAGACGCTGCGGAAAAGGCCAGCAAAAGACCTAGAGCTCCTACTACGATACGTTTGGCTTTTATATTAAAAAGTTTCATCTGTCTGTAAATTAATTAAAATTGAAAATTAAGTCCTAGTGAATACACTTTCGGTCTTTGGTAGAATCCATTGTCGATGTTCCCGAAAATTTCAGGATCTACTCCTGTATAATCCGAAATCACAAAGACATTCTGTGCCATACCATAAACACGAAGACTACTACGGTTGCCAAATACTTCACCAAAGTTATACCCTAAAGTAAGATTGTCCATTCTTAAGAAGGAAGCATCCTCCACAAAGGTATCAGACCAAAGGTTTAATTGTGGGAATTGATAATCCACCGTAGAGCTATACACGTTTTGCAAATAGCCATTGGTTCTAAGTGAAGCCATGGAACTATTGGAAGCCGCGTTGTTATACACGTAATTTCCAAGTACAGCGCGAAGCGAAGTACTTAAATCCCAGTTTCCAACCGCAAGTCTTGTGGAGAATCCCAACTGCGCATCCGGCGTAGTGGATTTGTAAAAATACTTATCACTATCGTTGATAACTCCGTCTTGGTTTATGTCAACATAGGCTCCAGGAACAGGTTTTCCTTGGTCGTTGTAAAGTTGTTTGAAGACGTAGAAAGAATACGGTGCGCGACCTACACTGTGCGCTTGAATGTTGTTTCCAACTCCGCCGGAAAGTCCTCCCACTTGGATTTTGAAATCCGCAGCCACTTGGTCTGAAAGACTCGTAATCTCTGAAGTGTAATGCGTTGCATTCACACTCACATCCCAAGTTACATTTTCCGTTTTCACTGGCGTGAAGTTTAGAATTACCTCCACCCCTTCGTTGGTCATATCTCCCACGTTTTTGGTGTTGTAATTACTAAGTCCACCCGCAGCCTCTGGAACATAAGCGATCAAATCTTCTGTGTCTTTCTGGAATACATCTACCGAACCGCTAATGCGGTTGTTTAAGAATCCGAAATCAAGACCAATGTTCTTTGTTAAAGTTTTCTCCCAAGTTAAGTACGGGTTGTATTGTTGTGGACGGTACATTGGGTAGAATGCATCTCCAAATAAATACTCCGCCGTATCGTTACTTAAATTGTAACGAGCGAATGCAGGATAAGAACCTCCTACTTCCTGCTGACCTGTCACCCCGTATCCTAATCTTAATTTCAAATTAGAAACGACTTTCGACTCATTAAGGAAATTTTCTTCGTTAATTTTCCATGCAAAAGCAGCCGCTGGGAAATTCCCCCATAAATTGTCCGTCGTTCCGTTGTAGAAACGAGAAGAAGCATCGCGACGAATGGATCCCGTTACGATATACTTATCGGAGATCGTAAAGATGGCACGACCAAAGAAGGAAAGTAGTGTCAGTTGATCTGCATACTCTCTAAAAGGAGTTAATTCGGCTACTCCTGTTTCCACGTTAGTTCTCACAGAAACCCCTGCAGGATTTTCACGATAGAAATCTTGGTAGGAATACCCTGCCATTAAATCGATGTTGGTATCAAGAGACGTAATGGTTTTAACGTAGTTAAGGTAAGTCTCTAGTAATTTGTTTTTCTTTTCTTGTTCGTAAGGACCTACACTGTCAAATCCACGACCGGCTCCACTTAAACCTGCGGTACGGTTAGTTCCGTATCCTTTTGAATAATCGTACGCTAAATTCACGTTCCATCGCAAATCAGGAAGGAAGTGAAATTTATAGTCTAATTGAATACTTGGCATTAGTCGATACACTGATCCCTTATTTACCGTCGCATTTAATTGACTCACTGGGTTGCTATTCGATACCGTGTTAAGTCCACCGTCCGCATTCAGCCATTCGAAATAGCCTCCAAAACGAGGATCGTCCATGTAGACCGACTGCGTAGGGTCAAAATAGATCGCGTTGTTAATCGCTCCTCCGTTTGGAAAACGGTTGTCTGTGAAGGATCCTTTAATACTTGCATTCACGGTTAAGTGATTGTCAAAGAATTTTGGGTTTAAATTCAACCCGACGGACGTTCTTCTAAACTCGTTGGTTTTCACAATCCCGTTCTGCTCATTGTATCCAATGGACAAACGGTACGGAAGTCCTTTAATACCTCCCGAAATTGCAAGGTTATTGTCGGTTCCCCATGCAGACTGATAGATTAGGTCTTGCCAATTCGTATTAGCCGTTCCCAGCAAAGCTTTCGCTGCATCTGATCCTACTTGATTTACGAAGGTTCTGTACTCATCTGCACTTAGTACATCCGCATTCCCCATTTTGGTTGATACGGAGGCCATTGTGGAGAAATTGATTCGAAGTGCACCCCCTCTTCCTTTTTTGGTTGTAATTAAAATAACCCCGTTGGATGCACGGTTCCCATAAATGGCCGCTGCCGAAGCATCTTTCAAGATATCAAAGGTCTCGATATCGTTCGGGTTAATTAAAGAAAGTGGATCCGAGGCACCAGACACTCCGTTAAAGTCCTGTGGCACACCGTCTATCACTATTAATGGAGAACTGTTTGCATTAAGGGAAGCTCCCCCTCGAATACGAATGGTAGAACCAGCCCCTGGTGCTCCACTGTTTCCAGTAATTGCAACACCGGGCGCTTTTCCCTGAATTAATTGTTCAGGTGAAGTAGCACCTCCATTAAAATCTTTCTCGGATACAGAAACAATCGATCCTGTCAGATCTGATTTTTTTCGTTGTCCGTAACCAATCAAAACAACCTCCTCAATGGCGGTCTCACGATCCCCTTTCAAGGTATCGGTTGTTTGTCCTTGTAGCATTGTTCCAGCAAGCAAAAATGCGGGCGCAATTTTCAAAACTGTACTATAGTTTCTCACAAATATAAAGTTTAAGGATTAATATTCTATTGTTTTTCATCTCGTGAATCATGGTTGGGTCATGTATGAAATCTGAATACATAGGAATCAGTGGTCTAATTTAATCAAAATTACATTAACAAATCATTAATATAAATAAAGTTAAAAAATTATGATAATTATCTGTTTTTTGTCAATAATATAAAATTAAAAGATTGATATTTAATATTTTACAAAATATCGTATTTTTAGCATAATATTTACCATATAGAAAAACATTAAACAAACATTTAACCAAAACTTAACGTTACTTGGGAAAAATAGCACTACTCTGTTAAAAAAAAAAATTAAGAGTCTTCTATTTGAAAATTTTAAAACCGTCTTAAGATACCTTATCTTTGCCTGAAATACGAAAATCGCATGTCGCAAAGAAAACTTATTACCGCTGCTCTCCCTTATGCCAATGGACCATTGCATATTGGACATTTGGCAGGTGTTTACATACCCGCGGACGTCTATGCAAGGTTTCAACGAAACCAAGGAAAAGAAGTGGCCTTTATAGGGGGAAGTGATGAACACGGAATCCCTATTACCATACGCGCAAAAAAAGAAGGCATTACGCCTCAAGACGTCGTGGACAAATACCATGAGATTTTGAAAAGCTCTTTGGAGCAATTAGGAATCTCTTTTGATTACTACTCAAGAACCACGTCTCCAAAACACATTGAAGTAAGTCAAGGTTTTTTCACGACACTATATAATAAGGACAAGTTTCAAGAAGAAACCTCCGAGCAATATTACGACCTCCAAGCAGGAGAGTTTCTTGCCGATCGATACATCGTGGGCACCTGTCCCAATTGCGGACAAGAAGGCGCTTATGGAGACCAATGTGAAAAATGCGGGTCCACGCTTTCCCCTCGTGAGCTTTTAGATCCAAAATCCATGCTTTCAGGCGAAGTTCCGGTTTTAAAAGAAACAAAAAACTGGTACCTTCCTTTGGAAGAATACCAAGATTTTTTGGATGAGTGGATCTTAAAAGGGCATAAGTCCGATTGGAAATCCAACGTATACGGTCAAGTAAAATCTTGGCTCGATCAAGGTCTTCGTCCAAGAGCCATGACCCGAGATTTAGACTGGGGAGTCCCCGTCCCTTTAGAAGGAGCGGAAGGGAAAGTTCTCTACGTCTGGTTTGACGCGCCTATTGGGTACATCTCATTTACCCAAGAATGGGCGAATGAGAGAGGGAAAAACTGGAAAGACTATTGGCAAAGTGAGCAAAGTGACCTGGTGCACTTTATTGGAAAAGACAACATCGTTTTTCACTGCATCATTTTCCCTTCCATGCTTAAAGCGCACGGGGATTACATCCTTCCCACCAATGTCCCTGCTTTTGAATTCCTTAATTTAGAAAACGAAAAGATATCCACTTCCCGAAATTGGGCGGTGTGGGCGCATGAATACTTAGAGGATTTTAAAGACCAGCAAGACACCCTTCGCTATGCCCTTTTATCGTCAGCTCCAGAGACCAAAGACAACAACTTCACGTGGAAAGAATTTCAAACGAAAAACAATTCAGAACTAGTCGGCATCTTTGGAAATTTCATTAACCGAGTTGCGGTTCTGGTCCATAAATATTACGAAGGCAAAATTCCTGCTTACGAACCGAAAACAGAGGAACTTCAAGAGATTGAAAAAGCGAAATCAGAAATTTCAAATTTCTTAGAAAATTACGAGTTCCGTAATGCACTAAGCGCCCTTATGAATCTCGCTCGCTTTGGAAATCAATATCTTCAAACGAACGAACCTTGGAAAACCATTAAAACGGACGAGGAAAAAACGGCGCAAACTCTTTTCGTCTCTAGCCAGATTGCGGCTGCTCTTGCGCACCTTTCAGAACCCTTCCTTCCTTTCACTTCCCAGAAGCTACTCTCTCAATTCAATTTAGAGAAGTTGCCATGGCAGGAGCTACCTTCCGTACTATTAGAGAAGGGACACGAAATAGGTGAGCCCGCACTTCTCTTCTCAAAAATAGAAGACGAAGCCATAGAGGCGCAAATGCAGAAGCTTCAGAATACCAAAAAAGGCAATACCAAAACCAACCCTAACGCAAGTGCTATGAAAGAAGAAATCTCATACGACGATTTTGTCAAAATGGACATTCGTACCGCCACTATTTTGGAGGCAGAGAAAGTGGAGAAAGCAGACAAACTTTTAAAATTTAAGGTCGATACAGGAATTGACATCCGTACGGTCGTTTCTGGAGTCGCGGAAAGCTTTACACCGGAAGAATGTGTTGGAAAACAAGTAAGCATCCTCCTGAATCTAGCGCCTCGTAAGATCCGCGGTATCGAAAGCCAGGGAATGCTACTGCTCACGCAAAAGCCTGATGGGAAGCTTACTTTTGTAAACCCTGAAATCGAGGTTGACAACGGAGTAGAGATCAATTAAGCGACCTCAATTCCTATACCAAGAACAAAAAACTCCAGCGTGACTGGAGTTTTTTTTGTGTTTATAAGGAAAGAAACTTTACCACTCGGTGGTGTTTTTGATTCCCAACTTCTTAGGATCAAAGACAGGATCTTTTCCTTCTTTCTTCTGTTTTTCATAGTCCTTGAGAGTCACAAAGGCTTTTTTCTGTAGAATAAGGATGGCGATAATGTTTAACCATGCCATGATTCCAACACCGATATCCCCAAGACCCCAGGCGGTACCCCCGCTGGTTACCGCTCCATAAAGAACACTACCAAAGAATAAGATTCTAAGACCCCATAAGAGCACTTTGCTCATTTTCTTTTTTCGAAGATAATAGAGATTGGACTCTGCGATAAAGTAATAGGCAAGCACAGTAGTGAATGCAAAAAACAGTAGAGCAATCGCCACAAAAGCATGCCCTATCTTTGGGAAATAAGAAGAAATCGCAGCCTGCGTAAAGAGCGGTCCTTCTTCCACGCCTGGAAGGTTATTTACTAAAAACCCACCTGCTCCATCTCCTACGTTGTATAGCCCCGAAAAGAGGATAATAAAGGCAGTAGCCGTACAGACAAATAAAGTATCGATGTAAACGGAAAATGCTTGAAGGATTCCTTGTTTGGCAGGATGGGAGGTGGCAGCGCTCGCAGCCGCGTGCGGTGCGGTCCCTTGCCCTGCTTCATTGGAATACAGCCCTCTCTTCACTCCCCAAACCACGGCGGATCCTACAATCCCTCCAAAGGTAGCCTCAGTTCCAAAAGCAGAACTGAAAATAAGGTTAAAAACTTCTGGAATTCTTTCAAAATTTAATCCAATGATGACCACAGCCATTAAGATATAGGCCCCTGCCATAAAAGGCACCGTAATTTCTGCAAACTTTCCAATACGTTTCACATCTCCAATCACAATTAATACGAGTCCAAAAACGACCGCAAGCCCGACCCAAAATTTATCAACGCCAAAGGCGCTGGACATACTCTCTGCAATACTATTGGATTGAACCCCGGGAAGAAAAAATGCGCACGCAAAGATGGTACTGATGGCAAAAAGCACAGCATACCATTTCTTACCGATTCCCTTTTCAATATAAAAGGCAGGTCCCCCTCGATAGTGTCCATTTTTTTCTTCTTTATAGATTTGACCTAGAACTGCTTCCACAAAGGCGGTTGCACTGCCTAAAAACGCAATCATCCACATCCAAAACACGGCGCCCGGACCTCCCATTGCAATCGCTGTCGCGACCCCTGCAATGTTTCCGGTTCCGACTCGACCTGCAATGGCGATGGAAAAAGCTTGAAAAGGAGAGACTCCTTTTTCGTTCGAATTTTCTTTAAACAATTGACCAATCATATCTCGCAAAAATCGAACTTGAACAAATCCAGTTCGAATGCTAAAATAAAGTCCTGTGCCAATGCATAATAGAATGAAAGCGTAAGACCAAATTACATCGTTGGTCCAGACAATTGCCTTTTCAAAAAAGGTGGGCGTAAGTAGAGTGTATATCATAAATTAAAAAACGGCGAAAAAATACAAAAAAAAATTCTATTTTTATCCAATGCGAACATTGACTCTATTTTTCTTCGGACTTTTCTTTTTAATCCCCTTCCCAATGGAGGCTCAAACTACTAACAGTGAAAACCTTAGAAATTCCTATTTGCAACGATGGGAAGCTCTACTTACGACTGATTATTTGCCCCTTCGCAAAAGCATTCCTCTTTCTGTGGAACTCCAAAAAGAGCTCCAAGGATTAAAAACAGCGTATCTTAAAGAACTAAACCTCCAAAAAACACCCGATCTCGCCAAACAAAAGGCTTTTCGAATGTATCCGCATATTGCTCAGGTTTTACTAAATAAATCCACTTTAACCGAATCGCAGGTTAAGACCTATTCAGAGCAGGTGGTAAACGTATGGAAGAAAATGCCTAATTCCGTGTTTAGTCCTGTGGCCAAGATTACAGACGCCCTGAAAAGAGATCAATTTCATCTCACCTTTCCATACCCCTACCAAACGTTTAACGATTTGATTGATTCTTCTCCTCGCCAACGGGATCAGGTACTCAATTTCCTCCTTTGGAATCCTTAAATCAGACTCTAGCTGTTATGAATTTTTCAAAAAAAATGAAAACAGATAGTTAATAAATCATTTATTTTTTTACTTTTGTAGATGTAACACAATTAAAAAAGAAATAAACTATGGGATTTGTACAAGAATTTAAAGCTTTTGCATTCAAGGGTAATGTGATTGATTTGGCCGTTGCGGTGATCATTGGAGCTGCATTTGGAAAGATAGTTTCTTCCTTAGTGGATGACGTAATCACGCCACTACTTCTTAACCCTGCACTCAAGGCAGCAGGAGCGGAAAACATTGCATCGCTTAGTTGGAATGGTGTAACCTATGGGAACTTCCTATCGGCTGTCATCAGCTTCTTATGTATAGCACTGGTTCTTTTCTGGATCATCAAAGGGGCAAACAAACTGCAAAAACCAGAAGAAGCGGCTGCTCCTGCTGGTCCAACGCAAGAAGAACTGCTGATCGAGATTAGAGATCTATTAAGACAAAAAGCTTAATCTAGAATCAACCAAGTAAAAATATCGAAACCGCCTAAATATAGGCGGTTTCGATATTTTAACATAAGCTGTATTTTTTGCTCTGTACTTCCTCAAAAGGAATCACAACCCAGAGAAATCACTCTTGGAATGCAAAAAAACGAACGTTGACTACCCTTCCGTTTGCAAGATGCTCCAGATTTGTTCTGCCAAAGAAAGACCAATTCGATCTTGCGCTTCCAAGGTAGAGGCACCTGTATGGGGCGTTAAAGAAATCTTCGGATGGGTTAGAATTTCTTTAGAAGGTGTAGGTTCGTTTTCAAATACATCCAATCCTGCAAACAGGACCTTTCCTGTATTCAAAGCTTCGATTAAGGCGTTCTCATCAATAATTCCCCCTCTAGAACAATTGACAATGGCCACTCCGGTCTTCATTTTGGCAAATTCATTTGCTCCAATCATATATCCTTCTTTTTGAGAAGGTACATGGAAGGTAATGAAATCCGAATGTTCAAGAACCGATTCTAAAGGTTCGGTTTCAATGTCCACGTTAATGTATTGATTGTTGTAGAACTTCACTTTGATCGATGCGCGGCCCACATTGTTGTCGGCTGCAACCACGCGCATACCCATTCCTAGTGCAATCTTAGCTACTTCTTGTCCAATTCGGCCCATGCCGATAATTCCAATGGTTTTTCCTCTTAGTTCGATCCCTTTCGCATACGCTTTCTTTAGCTCCGCAAATTTCGTATCTCCATACACAGGCATTTGACGGTTGCTATCTTCGAGGAAACGCGCACCCGAAAACAGGTGTGCAAATACAAGTTCTGCCACAGAGGCGGACGAGGCCGAGGGCGTATTAATCACATGAATGTTCTTGGAACGCGCATAATCCACATCGATATTGTCCATTCCAACTCCCCCTCGTCCAATGATCTCCAAACCCTCGCACTGATCAATCAGCGGTTGTCTTACTTTGGTGGCACTTCGCACCAGAAGTACTTTAATATCGTTATCGTTGATATATTCTATCAGCTTATCTTGTTCTACTTTTTGGGTTAGGACTGTAAATCCTTTGGCCTGTAAGGCCTGAACCCCAGACGGATCAAGGCCGTCGTTTGCTAATATCTTCATTAATTTCTAGTCTTTAAATACTTGAATTTTTACTTCTTTTTCGACAAAATCCGTGAATTTGCCTTCGTAGCGCGTCGCGCGAACAATATGGTTGTCCACCCAATGGTAATTGCCTCCTCGAGGCTTTCCACAAAGGATGGAATGGTATTTAAACCCATGGCGATCGAGCCACTCTTTTGTAATTTCTTTTTGATCCTCCGTTCGAGAGGTAAAAAAGCATATTTGATGCCCCTCTTCGAACCAACGGTTAATCTGCTCCACCGCATCGGGAAAAGGCTCGCACGTGGTCATTCTTTCTGGCTGTTCGTTTGGTATATCCTCGGTAATGGTACCGTCAATATCAATCAAATAATTTTTTACTCCCTCCCTTAGACTTGGGCTTACATCCGCTTTAAAATTGAGATTCATAACAACCAGGGTTTAAGGGGGCAAAATTACAAAAATCACACGGGGCGAGAAAATCCATCGCCCCTCAATTCCAATAAGTTTTCCCTACCCCTCTAAATGAACCTATAAATCTCATTTCTGAAGGGTATTATTTCATTTATTTGTCTCTCACTTATGCCTCTTTGCCTTCTTTCAAACTAGGGCAAGCAGAAAAATTTGTGTAAATTTGTGCGGTATGGAAGAATTCGTTGTACTCATCACTCCAGAGGATGAGGTTATTGGTCAGATGGAAAAATTAAAAGCTCATCAGCAGGGCATTTTGCATCGTGCATTTTCTGTGTTTTTATTTGACGATCAAAACCGGATGCTGCTTCAAAAAAGAGCGCTTACCAAATACCATTCGCCTGGTCAATGGACCAATGCTTGCTGCTCGCACCCTCGCGTAGGAGAAACCTATGAAGAGGCGGCCAAAAGAAGATTGGTGGAGGAACTAGGAATTGAGGTTCCTATTGAACCCAAATTTCACTTCTTATACAAAGCGAACGTAGGGGGTGATCTCACTGAGCATGAATTGGACCATGTCTTCTTCGGCACTTACGAGGGTGAATTTAAGTTAAATAAAGAAGAAGTAGACTCTGTTCGTTATGTAAGTTTGGAAGATTTAGACAAGGAGCTTCAGGATCATCCCGATCACTTTACGCCTTGGTTTAAAATCATTCTAAACGAATACAAGGAACATCTTGCGTAAAAAAGCAGCTTTCTAAAGAAAATATCTAAAATCAAATACTAAAAATGAAAAGAACTCCCCTATTTGACACCCATGTTTCGCTTGGTGCGAAGATGGTTCCCTTTGCTGGATTTGAAATGCCCGTGCAATATTCGGGTCTTACCCAAGAACACTTTGCTGTAAGAGAAAGTGTGGGACTGTTTGATGTTTCTCACATGGGTCAATTTTTCGTGGAAGGGAAAGAGGCGAAAGACCTACTTCAAAAAGTAACCACGAACAACCTCGAGCTTATTGAAAACGGAAAAGCGCAGTACACCTGTCTTCCGAATGCAGAAGGTGGAATTATAGACGACCTTATTGTCTATAAAATGAACGACGAAAAGTACTTTGTGGTAGTGAACGCTTCCAATATTGAAAAAGACTTTGAACACATTCAATCACACAATCAGTTTGAAGCTACTCTTACCAATGCTTCAGATCAGATGGCACTCATCGCCATCCAAGGTCCTAAAGCAAAAGAGACGTTGCAGAAGGTAACAGGAGTAGATCTCTCTACGCTACCTTACTATAGTTTTACACAGGGAGAAGTAGCCGGCGTGAAAGACGTCATTATTTCCAATACAGGATACACCGGAAGCGGTGGATATGAACTTTATTTCCAAAACAAAGACGCAGTTGCTCTATGGACCGCTTTAAGCGAAGCCGGAAGCGAATTTGGAATCCTACCTTGCGGTCTTGGTGCGAGAGATACCCTAAGACTAGAAAAAGGTTTTTGTCTTTACGGAAACGACATTGACGATACCACCTCCCCTCTAGAAGCCGGTCTAGGTTGGATTACAAAACTAGACAAAGGAGATTTCGTGGCAAAAGACAAAATTGCAGCACTTAAAGCAAATGGAATCACTCGCAAACTCGTGGGTTTTGAAATGCAAGAAAAAGCCATCCCACGACATGACTACCCTGTGGTTGACAAGGATGGAAATACCATTGGCAAAGTAACCTCAGGTACGATGTCTCCTATGAAAAAAGTAGGAATCGGACTGGCTTACGTAGAGATTGCTCATTCCAAAATCGATTCTGAAATCTTCATTCAGATTCGAAACAAATCGGTAAGCGCAAAAGTAGTTAAAACTCCTTTCGTTTAAAGGCACTACCCATACCAAACAAAGCTCGGATCCCTTTAAAGAGATCCGAGCTTTTCAATTATTGATTTAATTTAATATGAAAAATGATTTGGCTTTATTTAATTTCGATTTGCGAAGCCTCAATTTTTGCAGGCTGTTTCTTTTCAATGGCAATGGTTAGAATCCCATTTTCATAAGAAGCCTGGATATCCTCTTTCGTGGTTGATTTCGGAAGGGTAAAATTGCGCTTAAAGGATGCGTATGTAAACTCTTGGAGTGTGTAACGCTCTGCACTCAAGTTTTCAGTTTCTTCCACTTCTCTTGCAATGGACAACTGTCCCTGCTTAAAATCAAGTTTAAAATCTTCTTTCTTAAGACCGGGTGCAGCCAATTGAATGGTGTACTGAGTATCGCTTTCCAAAATATTTACTTTCGGCATTGAAGAAGTTCTCTTCACGTTACGTTCGTTCTCAAACCAATCTTTGGTGAAAAAATCGTCGAATAAAAAATGCGGTTTTGTAATGTTTGACATTTTATTTTGTTTTATGGGTTGTTTCTCTCCCAATACACACAAATAAAAGACCCTTTCGCATTTGGAGGCAAAATCGCCGTTTTTACATTATTTTAATGCCGTTTTGTCTTAAAATACAAACCATACTCTTTTTAAGTCGGCCATTTTGACCTAAACTAGACTGGGCTGAAACTTACTCTTTATCAAAATAAGCATTTAAAGCTTCTAAATTACCCTTGTCTGTCCCTACAAATAACTGTGAGTCCGAATCAAACACGGGACGCTTTAAAAAGCTATAGTGGTCCAGTAGAAGCTCTTTAAAGTCCTTTTCTTTTAAAGTACTAAGATCGATCCCTCGAGCTTTAATTTGAGTGGATTTCCGACTAAACAAAGCCTCATAGGATCCCGCTTTCTTTTTAAGTTCTTCTAATTCTTGCTTGGTGATCGGATCGGACTTAATTTCTCTAAGCTTCCAATCCTTCAAATCTAGCGCTGACATAATGCGCTTGTTTGTACTACACGTTTTTAAATAATAGACGGTCTTCATAGTTCAAAGATACGATAACGTTTTGCAAAAAGAAAGCTCCTTTCTTTGCCTTAAGAAAACCTACAAAAAAGCCACTTAATCTTAAGATCAAGTGGCCATCTGTAATTTATTTCTTTAAAACTTTATCTTGCAATGTTCACCGCTCGGGTTTCCCGAATCACCGTGACACGCACCTGGCCTGGATAGGTCAGTTCGTTTTGAATTTTCTCTGAGATATCGTAAGAAAGCTGCGAAGCAACCTCGTCGTTTACTTTTCCACTTTCTACCATCACTCTAAGTTCCCGACCCGCTTGAATTGCATAGGCGCTAGAAACGCCATCAAAACTAAGTGCGGCCGCTTCTAGATCCTTTAATCGTTGGATATAAGATTCTAGTACCTGACGTCTTGCCCCTGGTCTTGCCCCTGAGATCGCATCGGCTACCTGAATGATTGGGGAAAGAAGAGAGACCATCTCGATCTCATCGTGGTGAGCTCCAATTGCGTTTACAACCTCTGCATTCTCTCCGTATTTCTCCGCCCATTGCATTCCTAGTAGTGCGTGAGGAAGTTCGGATTCTTGTTCTGGAACTTTCCCGATGTCATGCAGCAAACCGGCTCGTTTCGCTAGTTTCACATTCAATCCTAACTCCGCCGCCATCGTGGCTGCAATATTGGCTACTTCACGCGAGTGCTGAAGAAGGTTCTGACCGTAAGAAGAACGATACTTCATACGTCCTATTATTTTCACAAGTTCAGGATGAAGACCATGGATTCCAAGCTCCATAATGGTACGCTTACCAATCTCAATAATTTCTTCTTCAATTTGTTTTTTGGTTTTCTCTACAACCTCCTCAATTCTGGCCGGGTGAATTCTTCCGTCCGTCACGAGTCGATGTAAAGACAATTTTGCGACTTCTCTACGTACAGGATCGAAACAAGAAAGTAGAATCGCCTCTGGGGTATCGTCTACAATGATCTCCACTCCTGTGGCTGCTTCTAAAGCTCTAATGTTACGCCCTTCTCTACCGATGATACGTCCTTTAATTTCATCCGATTCAATGTTGAATACAGACACCGAGTTTTCAATAGCCTGCTCTGTACCAATCCTTTGAATGGTTTGAATCACAATCTTTCTCGCTTCGTTTTTCGCATTTAACTGCGCCTCCTCCATAATTCCTTGCACGTGTGCACGCGCTTTGGTCTTCGCTTCCGCTTTCAAGGCCTCTACAAGTTCTGTTTTTGCATCTTCTGCACTAAAGCCAGAGATTCTCTCTAAGATCTCTACTTTTTGCGCAGTGATGGCATCTAGCTCTTGTTGCTTGCGATCAAGGACTTCGGTTTTTTTCGCGTAGTCATTGATTTGACGGTCTAGGTCTTTCTCTAATTTACCCGTTTTGTGTAAATCGTCGTTTAGCTTTCCTTCTTTGTCCTTGATTCTCTTTTCAACCTCTTGCATCTTCTTTTCGCGACCCTGAATGTCTTGGTCGTGTTGAGACTTAAGTTCTAGAAATTTTTCTTTGGCTTGAAGTTGCTTTTCTTTCTTCACGGACTCCGCCTGCACCTTTGCCTTCTCGAGAAGATTCTCTGCATTTTTCCTTGCATCCTCTATAATGAACTTAGCTTTCGAGTTTAAGGCGCTTTTTGATAATAACATTCCCACAACCGCTCCTATCACCAGACAAACTAGGCCAATTCCTAATGTTAGTATATCCATAGTATATTTAAAATTATAATGTTCTTAAAACCAAAAAAAACCTACAATAGTCCACGGATTGAGAGTAAACTCCTAATCAACACGATTTGGACTGTTTTTTACGGTCTGTAATCCGCCCCAGGGGGCGGCGCGCCATTCCGTAAACATTCGCCCGGTATTTATTTAGCGTTGAGTTTACCTTAAATGTGTTAGAACTATTGTAGGCAGTCTATTTGGAAATGAAAAATCTACATTTCCTTTTCGTCAAGCAAATCGCACATATCTTTTACTTTCTGTGTCGAACTTGCTATATTTCTTTCGTTACTCTGTTGAAAAACTTCGGCGTTGGTTCCCATCTTTAATGCGCACATGGCAAGAGCATCTTGCTTATCACGCACATCAAAACTGGCTTCAAAATCTTTAATCATCGTCTCAATCTGTTTTCCTACCCGTCGCAGTGTTTCCTCCTCAGAAGAAGGCACATTTAGGGGGTAAGTTCTCCCGGCAATATTGATCGTAATTCGTCTTACTTCCATTATAAACCGCTATTTTGAAGTTGTGCAATACACTGGTCCACTTCTTTCACAAGGCGATTGATGTGATTTTTCATCAAACGATTGTGTTCGGGATTGCCTGAGATTGCGGAATGAAGTTTTATCTTTTTATATTCTTCTGCTAATTCCTGATTTACTTTTCGTTCCGATTCGAAACGCAGCTTCAAATCCTCATACTCTTTAGAAAGTGTCACATGGTGTTCACTTAGGGTCTGATAGTCTTTTTTGAGCATCAGAATCTTTTTTTCCAACAGCGAAAAATTGCTTTCTAAATCTTTGAGCATTTTCAGGTATCAATTCTAACTATTGCAAAAATATAAAAAATTAATAGGAATTAGTCATAATGTGCAGGCTATTTTAATCGGATTTAAAACAATAAGGAGGAAACCTTGAGATTTCCCCCTATAAGCCATATCAAATCAAGGCCTTACGAATTAAAAATTCGCCTGTTTAAATAGCACTCCTCAGGGCTATTTTGTCGCTTTGTAAATCGTTGCAATTCCTAGCGAAAGTGTCTTATATTCTACTTTAGAATACCCCGCTTCAAGAAGAACCGTTTTCATTTTCTCTCCGTAGGGAAATGCATTCACGGAATCCGGAAGGTAGGTATACGCACGGTTGTCTTTAGAGACAAGTCGGCCGATTAGTGGAAGAATGTTTTTGAAATAAAACATGTAGATCGGACCTAAAATCCCTTCTACTTTCGAGAATTCAAGTATGTAAGCACTGCTTCCCGGTTTAATAACACGTCGCATTTCGGAGAGACCCTTAGGTAAATTCTCGAAATTACGAACACCAAAAGCCACACTAAGTGCATCAAAACGATTGTCCTCAAAGTCTAAGTCTTCTGCATCTCCTTTCTGCATGGAAATCTGCGAATCCAACCCTAGTTTTTTGATTTTTTCAATCCCTACATTAAGCATTTGTTGAGAAAGGTCCATGCCTACGATTCGCGCTTTCGTGCCTTTGTGGACCGCAATGGCTAAATCCCCTGTTCCAGTGGCCACATCGAGTACCTCCTTGGGCTGATCCTGACGCATCCACTTGACTAACTTTTCGCGCCATAAAACATCAATTTTCATTGACAAAACATGGTTCAAAAGGTCGTATTTGGGAGCAATGTTATCAAACATGTCCTCCACTTGGTTTTTCTTACTCTCTTTAGAGTGGTAGGGGGTAACGTTTTTCAAAATTAAAAATTGTAATAGTTCTTATAGTAATTTAAGAAATCTTGTTTTCGGAAGATTTTCACGCGGCTTTCCACTTTGTCTATATTTTTAATAACCTCGTCGTAGTCTTCATCAATATTGTAGTAGAAATCTTCGCTGTACAGGGAACTAAATTTTTTAGCGCCGCCGTAAAACTGTTTTCCATCAATTTGCGTTTGAGGAAGCGTTGCGATGAGAGAATCTTTATTCAAGTTATAGCCATAGTATTGACGATGGATGTAATAATCGCTATGCGTAATATTGACCAATCCACGCACTTTGTTTACCGTAAAGGTAGAATCGTACATAAGCTCCTTTTCGTGATTTTTCACCTCAATTCGGTTGGTTCCTTGCTTAAGATCGACATTCAAAAACTGTCCGGAGGTAAGAATCTTTTCCTCGGACCCATTAATTTTAAAATAAAAGGTGTCGGGCGTAGGGTTGTCAACCAGGTAGGTGTTGGTTTTTGCCAAAAAGAAAAAATAAATTCCAAAAGCCACCGCAAAGGAAGCTAGGGCAAAAATGAGTCCGTAAAGAGCAGGGTTTTTTTTCATATCGAAGCTTAGCGCACTGCAAATTTAATAATAATTTTGATTCTCACTCGGATTGCGTATTAATTCTTAACTTTGCACCATTGAGAATTAACTAACCGTATAGCCTTATGCCAAACACCCTAATCGTAGGTACAGGAAGTTACCTTCCTAGTCGCGTGATTGACGGCAGTCACTTTAAAGACTCTGCCTTTTACGACGATAATTATGAGCCCATTACCAAACCCAACGAGGAGATTATTTCTAAATTCGTTGAGATTACTGAAATTGAAAGAAGGCGCTATATAGAAGACGACGAGCTAAATTCAGACATAGCCGCAAGGGCTGCCCAGATTGCCATTGACGATTCGAAAATCGACAAAGAATCCCTCGATTACATCATTAGTGCTACGAACTTTGGAGACGTTGATCTGCATGGTCAGCAAAGCTTTATGCCTTCGCTTTCCGCCATTATAAAGAACAAATTAGGAATCCAAAATCCCAAATGCATCAATTACGATATGATTTTCGGATGTCCAGGATGGATTGAGGCCTTAAATTTAGCGGATATCCTAATTAAATCTGGAAAAGCCAAAAACATTCTTGTGGTCGGATCTGAGACGCTTAGCCGCGTCACCGATCCTTACGATCGCAACAAAATGATTTTTGCGGATGGTGCGGGCGCCGTAGTAGTGACTGCCACCGAGGACGAAACCGTAGGAATAATCAACACCAATACACTTTGTTTTAACGGAGAGGAACTGCAGTATTTAGAGAACTCTCACAGTCTTAACCCAGAGGCTGACCAAAACAAAAAATACATCCGCATGCGCGGTCGTAAAATCTACGAGTTTGCACTTACCCAAGTGCCTGCCGCCATGAAAAACACCATTGACCAGGCCGGATTAAGCATTGAAGATATTGACAAAATTCTTCTTCACCAGGCCAATGCCAAAATGGATCATGCCATTATTGCAAGGCTGTTCAAGCTATACGGTCATTCTAAATACGAAGAAAGTGTCGCTCCTATGACCATTCAAGAATTCGGAAATTCTTCCGTCGCCACGGTTCCTACCATGCTCGATTTAATTCGAAAAGGAAACTTCAAGGGGCATGAACTAAAAGAAAATTCTTATCTACTTTTCGCCTCCGTAGGAGCCGGAATGAACATCAATGCAATTGTCTACAAATTGCCTTAAGCTCGTTCTTTTGAAGACTTATCACATACAAACACAGACTTTCATTACTAGTCTGTGTTTTTCGATTTTATATACGTAAGCCCATGCAGCGATTTTTTTTACTTTTTACCATACTTTTCTTTATTTTAGAGATCTATCTCTATCAAGCGGTCCGAACTGTGACGAATAGTTCGTTAGTCCGAGGTCTGTACATTGGAATATCGCTCAGTATATACCTTTATTTATTTTACCAATATTTCCTATTTTCTCAAAAGAGCCTAAGTACGCTGCAACTTCAAATAATAGTGACCCTCTTTATAGCCATGCTACTCCCAAAACTATTAATTGCAGTGTATCTGCTTATTGACGATGTACTGCGACTCGGAGAATTTTCTTATCGCTCACTACACCCCACGGCTGAGGTCTTCTATCCCGAAAGACGAAAACTCCTTAGTTATATAGGAATCGCCAGTGCGGCTGCCCTTAGCATCCTCTTTCTAGATGGAGTCATTAATGGAAAGTATCGACACCGGGTCCGAAAAGTAAAATTGAAATTTAAAAATTTACCAAAAGAATTTGAAGGCTATCGCATTGTGCAAATCTCCGATCTCCATTCGGGAAGCTTTTTAAATCCTGAGAAATTAAGACCCGCTTTTGAACTCATTAATGCTCAAAAGCCCGATTTAATTCTCTTCACCGGAGACGCTGTCAACAATTTAGCCAGCGAATTTGAACCTTTCAAAGCTCTTTTTCAAACCCTTCGATCTACGGATGGTCTGTATTCCGTATTAGGAAATCACGACTACGGACAGTACCATCAGTGGAACAGCAAGGAAGAAGAACTAGAAAATCTTGCGCGTCTAATCCAGGACCAGAAAGAAGCAGGATTAACCCTTTTGCGAAATGAAAACCGAGAAATCAAAAGAGGCGCTTCTTCCCTTTACCTCTTGGGCGTTGAAAATTGGGGAGAAAAACCCTTTCCGCAATTAGGCGATTTAGACTTGGCTGCAAAAGGAGTTCCTAGGGAAAGTTTCAAGGTTCTAATGAGTCACGACCCTACGCACTTTGACCATGTAGTACAATCCCATCCTTCGAATGTACAGCTAACCCTTTCGGGCCACACCCACGGTATGCAGTTTGGCCTCGATTTAAAAAACCTCAAATGGTCGCCTGTCCAGTATCGTTACAAAAAATGGGCTGACCTATACCAAGTAGGCAGCAAATACTTATATGTCAACCGAGGATTTGGTGTGATAGGATATCCGGGTAGAGTGGGAATTAACCCAGAAATAACCCTGATAGAGCTAAGTAGCGCGAAGTAAATCTGGATAGTCTAGGAAATCACCGATTTACAAGTAAGCTTTAATTTCTTGCAAAAGAGTCGATTAATTTAACTAATTTTATCTTCTCTATGCTTGTGCTGTGTAGAGCTTAATAGTGCAAATTAGAACCCCACATTATCCCAATGGATGCCAATTTCAAACCCTCTTTGGTTGGAAACAACAACTCTAACCCAAGTCCTCTAGACCTTACCAATCTCTGCGCCGATCCGCGCTTAGAAACCATCTGTAAGGCCACTGCTAGTCTAACGGACATTTCTGCATGTGCCATTGTACTCGATATGGGAAATACAACGCGCACTTTGCAAAGCACCGGACTTTCGATTGAGGATTGGGATATTCTATTAAATGGGATGCTTATTCTTACAAAAAACTCCATAGAGGAAGGCTTCACCAGAGTTCAAATAAAGCACAATGAGCACGAAAAAGGTCCCATATTTAAAGAAATTCAAGGCATCTTAATTTCAGAAATTCACGATTTCAACCGCCGCACCATCGGATGGCTTATGCTAGCGGGCACTGAATCCCAAGTCCAAGCAGAAAACGTCCAAATAACTCTTGCGGAAATGGCAAGCATCGTGAGTGATCTCGCGACTCAAGAACACAACAAAATTCAAAGCCATTATTTTCGAACCATCCTCAACGTGACAAAAAATGCGGTCGTGGTTGTCGATAAGAATTTTCGCATAAAAAATTCGAATCCATGTTTTGAATCCATTTTCTATAAAGCCGACAAGAAGGAATTAAATAGGGATCTACTCGATCTTCTCCAAATTCAAAATCGGGAAAAGTTCTGCAAAGAATTCAGTGCACAAAAGAGCGATTTTCAGTTTACGGCCCAGCCCGTTATTGAAGGAAAGGTTTTAACCTACGAATGGGACATTACTGAAAATATTGAGCAGCAAGAATACTTTTGTTTTGGAAAAGATCTCACGCAAATTAGTGAAGAAAAAAAGAAATCGTCTATTTCAGCCAAACGATTCGATGATTTGTTTGAACATGCGATGGGACTTATAAGCATGCACGATCTAGAAGGCAATATCCTGGAGGTCAACCGAAAAGGTCGAGAAATTTTAAATTATGAATCTTCAGAAGTTCGTAAATTAAATCTAAGAGACTTATTTCCAAAAGAAAATCATGCCCGTATTGCTCCCTACTTAGAACGCATAAAGAACCTTAAAGAAGACACAGGCCAGATGGTACTTGTTTCTAAAGAGGGAGAGCACATCACGTGGTTGTATCAAAATATTTTAGAGCATGATGACAGGGGCAATGCATTTGTTCTTTGTATGGCGGTTAATATGACCGAACACATGGCGCTCGAGAAAGATCTTCGACTTACGAAAGAAATGCTTATGCAGACCAATGAAATTGCGCGAGTTGGGTCTTGGCAATTAGACATCAAATCCCAAAAGCTAAGCTGGTCTGAGATTACAAAAGAAATACATGGCGTAAGCCAAAACTACAACCCTACTTTGGAGCAAGCGCTAGAATTCTACCCTATGAATCAGCGTGAAGAAGTAGAAGAATTAGTGAAACGTGCCATAGAACAGCACGAAAATTACGATGCAGAAGTGAATCTTGTTCGTGAGGACGGCTCCCGCATTTGGGTTCGACTTAAAGGAAGGGCCGTTATTGAAGAAGGACAAAGCGTGGGAATTTTCGGTGTTATTCAAGACATAAGTAAAGAAAAACAGATTGTAACTGAACTCGAAGAAAAACAGGCAATGCTCTCTTCTTTTATTCGACACGCACCTGTGGCCATCGTCATGTTGGATAAAGAGTTAAATTATCTAATAGCCACGGAACGATGGGGTCAGGAATTTGGATTAGGATCCCACGAACTAATTGGAAAAAATCTTCTGGAGATTTACCCCAACATCCCTCAGGAGCGAAAAAAGATTTATCTTGATGCCACGAAAGGAATCACTTATAAGGAGGAAAATGTACGGGTTCAACTCGAGGGCAAATCAAACGCACAAACCTTCGGTCTGATTGTGACACCTTGGATGTATCAAAATAAGGAAATTGCGGGGGTCATGATTTCGGCACAAAACAATACAGATTCAGTGAAAACGAGCGAAGAACTGAAAGAGTCCAAGGTATTGGCAGAACGAGCAAGTAAAGCCAAATCGGAGTTCTTGGCCAATATGAGTCATGAAATACGAACCCCACTCAACGGGGTGATCGGATTCTCCGACTTACTACTCCAAACGCCGCTAAATGAGATTCAATCTCAGTATCTAAAATACATTAACGAATCAGGAGAGACCTTATTGAATTTGATAAATGATATATTGGATTTTTCAAAAATAGAATCTGGAAAAATGGAGTTGTTCATCGAAAAATTCGAACTTCAATCTCTTACGAGCCAGGTTATTAACATCATTCTTTATCAAGCGCAAAAGAAAAACCTTGAACTACTTCTTAATATCGAGCCCACGCTTCCACACACGGTATTCCTCGACGTAGCACGAACAAAACAAGTTTTGATCAATTTGCTTGGAAATGCCCTTAAATTCACGGAAGAAGGAGAAATCGAGCTCAAACTTGAGCAAAAAGAAATAGACGACACACATCTCACCATCCGTTTTTCCGTACGCGATTCAGGAATTGGAATTCCCATTGAAAAACAGCAACGAATTTTTGATGCCTTTACCCAGGAGGACAGTTCTGTAAGTAAAAAGTACGGCGGTACCGGCCTTGGCCTAACCATATCCAATAATATATTGGGCTATATGGACAGTCATCTTTCGCTCGAAAGTACTTTAGGGGAAGGATCAACCTTCAGTTTTGATCTAAAGGTTCCCTTTATAGCCCAACACGAGCAACCAGAATTGATTGAATTCAAGTCCGCTTTAATTGTAGATGATAATGAAAACAACCGTATCATTCTCCAGCATATGCTTTCCTTTAAAAATATCAGTTCTGTGCAAGCCAGTCACGGCATGGAAGCCTTGCAAATCGTCATGGAAGGAGCAGAATTTGACGTAATTCTAATGGATTACCACATGCCCATACTTTCAGGAGTGGAAACCATCGAGAAAATAAAAGAGTGGTATGCCACGCAAAATAAAGAAATGCCTGTTGTCGTTCTACAAACGTCTTCAGAAGAACACCACATTCTAACAAAACTTCAAAAAGACCGAGACTTCCTCTATTTGTTAAAACCTATAAAATCCGACGAACTCTATTCCACACTTCGGAAAGCAACACAAACAGAAATAGAAGCAGAAACACAAATAATCCAGCCCATAGAGTCTGAGCCCATACCCGATAGCATAGCAGTTCGCATCCTAATTGTCGATGACAATCCTGTGAATATGATTTTAGCACAGAATTATACCCGCGCGCTTTATCCTACTGCCGAAATCAAAGAAGCCGTCAATGGTTTGCTTGCTGTGGAGCTCTGTGAGGAGCAAAAATTCGATATTATTCTAATGGATGTGCAAATGCCCGTAATGGACGGCATAGAGGCCACAATGCAAATCCGAAAGGGTGTGCGTAACGGCGAAACCCCCATTATCGGGGTCACAGCGGGAAATACGGTAAGGGAAAAACAAAAATGCCTTGAGGCAGGGATGAATGAATTCTTGCCAAAACCACTTCGCAACACCGAACTAGAAAAATGCATTCAAAAGTACTTAAATGCTGCGATTTCTACCGATTCCGAGACGAAAGACTCAACGGATGAACTCCCTTTTGTGGATATGAAGAAATTAGACCTTCAAGTAGCTGATGATCCGGAATTCCGTGATATTTTCCTTACTTTAGTGGTCAAAGAATTGAACAAAGCACTTGAGGAACTGAAAATGAAAGATCCTGTCATAGAAACTTTCGGCCCCCTCCTTCATAAATTGAAAGGCACAGCAGGAACCGCTGGCCTCGCACGGTTGGCTGCCCTTGCCCACCGATACGATACCGAATTTAGCACAGGTTTATATGATGAGAATTTGATACAAGATTTAGTGCATGAAATTGAGCAAACCCTAATTGCGGTGGTTCAAATGCAAAATCCAAAATAGTACTGAACGATTAAAAAATGCAGTTATGCGAATATTGATTGCCGAGGATGACGAATTAATACAAAAGACCGTCGAACACCGCCTCAAAAGAGAAGGCTGGGAGGTCTATGTAAGTAGCAATGGGAAAGAAGCCATTGAAATGATTAGAATCCTTGATCTGGATTTAATTATTAGTGATATTATGATGCCTTTTGCTTCGGGATTAGAAATTCTGACTGCACTACAAGAAATGGGCAAAACCGTTCCCGTTATTATGCTCTCCGCCTTGGGTCAAGAAGATGTGGTTTTGAATGCATTTTCGTTAGGTGCATCCGATTTTATTATTAAACCTTTTAGTCCAAATGAGTTGCTATTGCGAGTCAAAAGATTCCAGAAATAGATATAAGTATGATTGAAGGAAACGTTTACTATTACGTTGTTACTTTTTTCACTATACTCGTTTTGGTATTGGTGCTAATTGCCATGGTGATTACCGTGAGCTTGAGGGAATACCGACGAAAAAACAAGGAGGTTAAATGGCTCGCGCTGATTGACTCGAAAATCACCACTGCTGTATTAGAATATATAGAGGAAATGCAAGCGGAAGAATCTCTCGAATTCGATTCCCTCCTAAGTAGTAAAGACTTTCGAGAACTTCTATTGCACCGATTGGTGCAAGCGCAAAAAAAATTCTCAGGGTCTGCAGAGTCACAAATACTTGAGCTTTTCAAGGACTACGGATTAGAAAAAGAAGCCCTCCAAAAAACGTATAGTTCAAAAGACTATAAAATCTCGCAAGGCATTAATGAACTTCGTTCGATGAACGTAGAATCCGCACTTATTCGAATGCAAAAACTAGCGTTCCATAAAAGTGAAACAGTACGACATGAGGCACAACTGGCCTTAATCCATTTCAAAGGATTTGATGGACTCGAGTTTCTAAGTGATATTCAATGGAATATTTCCAAGTGGCACCGCATACGACTCTCCTTTGAATTAAATGATGTCAAGCTCACGGATGAATCCAAACTCATCAATTGGCTGCAGAACGATCAACCCACGGTTGTGATCTTTTCTTTAGTCCTCATGCGACGATATCAGACACTTTCCCTATACAACCACGCCCTCGCGTTACTACATCATTCCAATTACGAAGTGCAGTGCGAAGTGGTACAAACGCTTGTATTTTTAGAAAATGAAACGACGGTATCTACTTTAATTCAAGAATTCCCTACCGTAGATCCGCAGGTGCAACAGACAATTCTTTCTGAAATGGCTACTTTAAACGATGTTCTGGTTATTCAATTCTTAAAAGAGCAATTTACATCGAATTCAAATACTAAATTACAGCTTCAGGCTGCCAAATCCTTGATGGCACTTGGGGAGAAAGAATTCCTAATAGGTTTTACGCAGGAAGTAAGCCCAGAGTCCATTGAGAAAAAAATAGCCTACCATGCCTTAGATTTAGCTTTATGATCGCATTTCTGTCAACTGTTTTTTCTATTGTAACGTGGCTGTTTTTTATATATGCCATTAGCGTAATTGCCGTCTACACTTGGATCGCTTTGTATGCCCTAGGGGCTGTACTGCGCTATCGCAAAGAAAATACACTCACCGATTATTCAATCATTGCCCGCACATCTCAAGCGCCCAAATTCAGCCTGGTTGCCCCAGCCTACAACGAAGGGATGACGATCGTGGAGAACGTACGTTCCCTACTTTCACTTTATTATTCCAACCTCGAAATCATCATTGTAAACGATGGAAGTAAAGACGATTCAATCGAGAAACTGATTGCGGCCTACCAACTAAAAGAAGTGCGTTTTTTTGTCGACACTCAAATTGAAACTCAACCCATTAAAGCGGTCTACAAAAGTACGAATGCGGCCTTTAGCAAACTAATCGTAGTGGATAAAGAGAACGGTGGAAAAGCTGATGCACTAAATGTGGGGATTAATCTCTCAAGTGGCGACTATCTGGTGTGTATAGATGTCGACTGTATTTTAGAGCAAGACGCATTACTCAAACTCGCCAAACCCTTTTTGCAAGCAACTAGCAAACGTGTTATTGCCTGCGGTGGGGTTATTCGATTGGTAAACAATTGCAAAATTGTCGATGGAAAGGTGGTTGAAGTTAGGATGCCTACAAGCTGGCTAGCTAGAAACCAGGTGCTTGAGTATATTCGTGCGTTTGTTTTAGGAAGAATGGCATGGTCAAGAGCTTCCGGACTCATTCTAATATCGGGTGCTTTTGGTGCTTTTGAGCGTCAAATTGTAGTGGCATGTGGAGGATACGATCCCAAAACCGTAGGTGAAGACATGGAATTGGTAGTTCGCATGCGAAAATACATGGAGGAAAAGAAGGAACCCTACGAAGTGATCACCATTCCAGATCCTCTGTGCTGGACTGAAGCACCAGAAACAAAGGAAATTTTGGCTCGTCAAAGAAATCGTTGGATGAGAGGAACGATGGAAACCTTATGGAAACATCGTGGATTAATGTTCAATCTGAAATACCGCAAACTAGGGACAATAAGTTTACCCTACTGGCTAACGTTCGAATTTCTGGGTCCACTCGTCGAATTTACAGGTTACCTTGTTTTTACCCTTTTTCTAATTCTTGGACTCATTAATTGGTTCATCTTTTTTATTCTACTTGCACTGGTCACTGCATTGGGAATACTTTTCTCGGTTTTTGCCATCCTAGTGGATCTTTTGAGCGAGCAGGTCTATACAAAACGAAAGGACCTCACCCGACTTTTCGTCACGGCCCTTGTCGAACCGATCTATTTTCATCCTATTGTGGTGAAGGCCGGGGTTCAAGGATTTGTCGATTATTTCAAAAAACGGCACCAATGGGGGGAAATGAAACGCCAAGGCTTTAGCCCTAGTTCGGGAAAAACAAGTGCATGGACTCTGCTTTGGGAAAAATTCAAATTTAATGTAAAACAGTGGGCGCCCACAGGCATACTTCTTTTTCTTTTATTTCAAATAGGAATATTAGGAGAATGGGCGTGGTACCAATACATTGAACCAAGTAAAGAGGCACCCCATCTCGCAGTCAATCTGTGGCTCTCCAACACACAGTTTATTCTCTCGTTTCTATCTCTGGGCGCTTTGGTTTTCTTTTTAATTCAAATGTATTCCGATCGCTTCTCGAGAATTTTACTAATCGCTAGTTCGGTCGTATTGGTAGTTTTGCAATGGATCTTAGTCGCTTATTTTTTAGAATCACACAATCTATTAGGCGCTGACCTTAGGTACTATTCAATACAAGAGTTAGAAATAGTGGCCCTATCTTCAGGCAAATTGTCCATCCCTTATGTTTTAGGTGCAATCTTAATTTTAGCAATGCTAATCGACCTCTTTAGGAAGTTTTCGCTAAAAAGTACAAAATCTGCGTCCATCGGAATTATGTTGATAGGCCTAGGATTATTAAGCGTTGCACTACCGAAACTGTCATTGGGCAGCCCCGAAAGTGAGTTTGACCAGAGCAAATCGAGTAGCAAATGGCAATACTTCGCCTTTACAAATTGGAACGACTACTTAACTCGTCATCCCGAACTTACGGCTTGGTTTGAACCCGAATTAGAACTCAACACACAAACCCTTCTTGACAAACGATATCCCTTTTGGCGTAAAGAAAACACTTCGGATTTCCTGTCTCATTACTTTGAAAAAAGCAGTACGCCACCCAATTTAGTGCTAATTGTCGTAGAAGGTCTAGGACAAGCTTACAGTTCTCCTGAAGGATATTTAGGGGATTTCACACCGTATTTTTCATCCCTAACAAAGAAGGGACTCTATTGGCCTAACACTGTTAGTTCTTCTGGGCGGACTTTTGCAGCCCTTCCTACTTTACTAGGATCCCTTCCCTTTGGAGAAAATGGCTTTTTAGAAGCTCCATTTCGAGCCCATTTCAATTTAGTGAACGTACTGGGTGCGAACGGATTTGAAACTGGATTTTTCCATGGTGGCAATGCGGAGTTTGATGGTATGAAGCCTTATCTTGAAGCAAGTGGAATTGATCGGATTGTGGACCAAAGTCTCTTCACAAATCCTGCAGAAAAACTTCCTTCAAGCCTAGGGGGAGAAAGTTGGGGGTATGAAGACCAAGCCGTGTTTAAGAAATTGCTTACGGAGCAAAAAGTGGCGCCGCCACCTTATTTTAACACGGTACTCACTTTATCCACTCACAACCCCTTTTTAATCCGTAATCAAGCCTTTTTTGAAACCCGCTTTGAGCAGCGAATCAGCGGGGGTGCTTTGACCTTGGAACAAAAAGAACGCTCCATTCATCATAAGAAAGAACTTATAACGGTACTCAATTTCGATCAGGCCCTGCAAGATTTTATGAAAGAGTATGAAAAACGACCTGATTACAAAAACACCATTTTTGTGATAACGGGCGATCACAGCATGCCGGAAATTGATCTACAAACTACCTTAGATCGTTTTAGAGTTCCTCTTTTAATTTACTCTCCTCTAATCAAAATGGGCAAACGCTTCTTGAATCCTGTGAGTCATTTTGATCTAGCGCCTACCTTACTTGCTTATTATAAAACAAGCTATGGACTGTCCACCCCCTCTACTGTGACTTGGTTGGGTGATGGTCTGACCGGGGAATACAATCCGCTACACTCTGGTGTTGGGATGATGCAAAGTAAATTCTTACTGCAAGATTACCTGTATAAAAACCACTATGTTCATCGCGATCAAGTGTACCGACTAAAAGAATTAGAGCCTAGCTCGGAAATTCAGGGAACAGAAAAAGAAAAAATCTTGCAAAGCTTTAGGAATTACAAACAGCGAAACCAACAATTCCGAGAGGGAGTTGAGCTTCTACCCGCAAAAGTAGTGGAGAATTTCTTTCAAAAAACGAAATAAGGTCTTTTAGAAAAGTCGGCTATATCCTAAGGATACATCCACTTGATTTCCTTTTACCCCAGGACGGTATTCCTGATTAAAATACATAGTGGAAACAGAAAACCTATCTTTTTCACTTAATGTAAAATTGTAATCGAGCCCTAGTTTAAATGTTTTCAGACGGTAAACGCTATCTCCTAAAAGTATCGTTCTTGTATCGTCTGGACTGATACCGGTTCCGATTTGAAAACCTATGTAATCATGGGTGCTTTTTAAATAGTAGCGCACGGTCCCCGTGTAAGATTGTGAGATTCTCTCCGTGCTTGGAGTTAAATAAGTTCGTAGATTGAACCAATAGTTCTTGTAGTATTTCCCTACAGATCCTGTAAACATCCATACCGTGGAGTCGAACTGCAAATGACGGTATCCTACTTCCGCTTCAAAGCTCTTAGGTAAGTTGGCATAGAGTGAAGCTCCCGTTCTAAATTTTGGAAAAATTCCTACATCACCTGAGTAGCCAACTCCTAAATAAAGATAAAACAAATCGTTAATACGAGGATAGGCTTCTACTTCTGCTTGAAGTCCGTTATTGCCAAACTTATTGGCGTGGTTCAATTTGAAAATTACGGATCCAATCGGAGTTGCGCGCTTATAACTTAATGAGACCGTATGCCAATCCTCTTCAAATTGTTTATCGAAATGAGAATAACTGTAGGATAAACCAAGGGCATTTTTTGTATTGTAGTTCGAGACTTTTTCTAGAAGTTCACGCGCCAAAGCATTTTGCGAGTTTCGTGCAAGTTCTTCTTCCAGCACTTTGCTAGCTTCCTCGTAACGATCTTCAGAATATAAAATTTTCGCCTGCAGTAATATCAAATCGGAATGGGCTGGATTTTTAATTAAACCCTCTTCAAGAAGCTCTAAGGCAAATAGGGAATTGTCATTCCAGTATTCTAACGAACTATACGCTAAATAAAAATCTGCATCATTCAAATCTTCCTTTCTCATTTGAGAAAACAGCTCTCTTGCAGAAGTTAAATCTTCACTCCATGTATAAAGTCGACCTAGAAACACTCGAATGTCGGTGTAGTTAGGTGAAAGCTCTAAGGCCTGTTTACTTTTTTCGATGGCCAGTGGATAATTTTTGTCTTCAAAAGCGGCTGAGCGAGCCTGTCCAAACAGTTCATCTGAATTGACTTTTTCTTGAGCATAAGCCTGAGAATAAAAGCATATAAACAAAATTAAGCAAGAAAAATTACGCATACGTTCTAGTGTTACTTATGCAAATATAGAGAACTTTTTGGCTTTTGAAATGAATTGAATTAAATCGAATCCTTGAAATACTAAAAACAAAAAAGACCTCTGAAAATCCTCAGAAGTCTTTAATTTAATTTATCCAAATCTAGAATTATTTCTTAGATTCTTCTACAGAAACTTTTCTAAAATCTTTGAACAATTTGCTAAGTTCCAATGCTGATTTTCTAGCTCTGGTTCCAGCTGCTTTGTTTCCTTTCTCAGCTTGTAGTTCAGCCTCTTTTGTAAAAGCCTCAAATTCTTCGTTGATTTTTGCAATCAGTTCTTTCATAATGGGTTTAATTTAAAGGTTAATTAGACTTGCAAATATAAAATAATTTCTGACCAACGCACTATCTCCATGATAAAAACTTATAGTCCATCGGCATTCACGTTTAAAAATACAGATTCAATTAAGTTGAAATACGAGGGCTAAAGCAAAACACAGTTTTAAAAATCAATTCCAAATCGTACATTTGATACTCAGTAATTCTTAGCAAATTAGTAGCTTCTAGAAATAAAGTTCCGCTATTTTCCACTATAAAAATTATACTAGTTTCGTATATTTTGTAGACTCCCTGATTTAAGAGGTAGCAAAGTACCCAAAAATGACAATCCCTACCTTTCTCTTTTCAATGCCATGCTCCCGCCTGACCAAGAAGCGCACTTGAAATTTTGTAACCTTTTCATTATCACTCTGTAAGAAATTTCATCGCATGAATTCTAAATTTGTAGTCTAACCAATACATAGCACGATGAAAAATTTAAAACTCTTTACGCTCTTTGTCCTATTTTTAGCCTCTCTAAGTAGCTGCGCTGCTGTAGAAACCGTTTTCAAGGCAGGAATGTGGTGGGGGATTCTTGTGGTGATAGGAGTCATTGCCCTACTTTTCTGGCTCTTTACCCGTGGAAGTAACAAATAAGTAAAAAAGTAGGTTTAGCCTACTTTTTTACTATAGTTCAACTAAAACTTGTTTAATTTAAATCTCTAAGAGTATGCAAAAAAAAGAAAGCCAAAAAATACGTCCCCTTCAAAAGCAGGCGAAGCCTGGAAAAGAAAGTCAATTGAAACCCAAGGCTAAAAGCAAACCCTTGGAGAACTGGCAAGTTAGGCTAAAAGGCAAGGTAGCTCTAATCACAGGAGCCGATAGCGGAATTGGCAAAGCCACGGCCCTATTATTCGCTCACGAAGGAGCGGACATTGCAATTGCCTATCTCTCAGAGACTCGCGATGCAAAAGAAACTCAAAAAGAAATTAAAAAATTAAATCGCAAATGCATCCTAATCAAAGGGGATTTAGGACGCGAGGCCCATTGCAAAAAGGTGATTTCAAAAACAATCGAAACGTTTGGGAAAATAGACATTCTAATTAACAATGCAGGCAATCACTGGGAAGCAAATAGTCTGGAAGACATTTCAACTGAGCAGTTACTTAAAACCTTTCATTCTAATGTTTTCTCCGTGTTTTGGATTACAAAATATGCCCTCCCCTTTATGAAAAAAGGAAGCTCTATTATCAATACGACCTCGGTTACAGCGTATCGGGGAAGCGACCATTTAATCGATTATGCGGCGACCAAAGGTGCGGTTTTATCGTTTACCCGCAGTCTTTCTGCTAATTTAGTAAGCAAAGGCATTCGGGTCAATGCGGTCGCCCCTGGTCCTATTTGGACTCCTCTGATCGCTTCTACCTTTTCAAAAAAAGAAATCTCCGAATTTGGGAGCGACACACCGATGGAAAGAGCAGGAGAACCGAGCGAAGTGGCCAATTGTTTCTTATTCTTAGGCTCAGAAGCAGCCTCATACCTTACGGGACAGGTACTTCATCCCAACGGAGGGGAAATTGTAAACGGGTAATTCAGGTACAGAGCTACCTAGAGACTATATTGAAGAAAAGAAAACTTGGCTTTTAAGTAGTGCAACTTCTTTTCCTTGGCTTAAATCTTCAAACAGCTCTGGAAATATTGCACTAAGGACAAAGTAGAAAACAATAAGTCCTACAATAATCGCAAGGGCAATTAAATACCCGGCTGGTGGTTTGTTTTTACCTTTTTGTGTTGGTTTGTTCATTGGTTCCATAACATTAAAATTGAATTGCTACGAAGTTCAATAGATTCCACTGCCTTCCTATTATAGAATGAGCGAAAATATTAATACAATTTAAAGCCTCAATGAAAAGGGGCATTTTAGTGCAATCCTGGCCTTGCCGTCAAGTGGATTCCTACTGGAATTTCTCAAAAGCGCCTGCAAATGCTGACAAATAAGATCTGCCACCCCTTGAAAATAAAAAAAATTTAAGTCCCTAGATAAAATTCCATCGCAAATTCTATTTTGTTTATTCTCAATAACATATAGGATAAATCATACCAAGGCAATTCGCTGTTTTTCATTTAAAATCGCATGGCCTTCAAATTTTTTATTCTTTTTTTCTTGGTGATTAAAAATTCCTCTCTATATTTGCTCCAATGAATAGCAACAAAAATACAAATTGGTGGTGGCCTCAAAACTTTCAAAGTCTTGAGCCTTATTCTTTTGTGTAAAAACTATAGTTAATCCAAAATACTAAGAAGACTTTGACGGAATGTTAAAGTCTTTTTTTATGTCTAAAATCTTTGAAATCCAATGAAATTCACTCAAACAATAAAACTTCAAACTCACGTAAAGACCCAACTATCAGACCTTTATACCCCTATTGGAATCTATCTTCGTCTTCGCGATCAATTTCGAGATACGATTCTTTTGGAAAGTGCGGGAAACCAAAACGCAGAGAATAACTATTCTTTTCTTGCTGTGAACGCCATTGCCGGAATTGAAATTAAAAACCAACAGACAGCCCATGTAAAATTTCCACTAGAAAACTCTCAGACTCTACCCATCGAGAATGAATCTCTTACGGAGATTCTCCACTCCTTTTCAAAGGTCTTTCACTGTGAAGAGCCCAATCTGGAAATTGGAAAATCTGCGCAGGGGTTCTTTGGCTATACCTCCTACGATGCCATCCCTTTCTTTGAATCGATTCCCTTTAGGGAAAGAGAAGAGCCAAATGGAGTTCCGCTTCTACGTTACCGTTTGTACCAATACGTAATTGCGATTAACCATCACACGGATGAAATGTTCTTAATTGAGAACAAAATAAAAGGGTTAAAATCGGAATTGTCCCTACTCGAAAATTTAATCCAACAAAAAAATGCGCCGGTTTTTCCGTTTAAGAAAAGCGGTCACGAAGAGTCCAATTTAAGCGATGAAGAATTTATGTCCCTGGTCGAAACCGCCAAAAACCACTGTTATCAAGGCGACGTATTCCAATTGGTCTTAAGCAGACGATTTACACAAAAATTTCAGGGAGATGAATTCAATGTGTACCGGGCCTTGCGAAGCATCAATCCCTCTCCCTATCTATTTTACTTTGATTACGGGGATTACAAACTTATGGGATCGAGTCCGGAAAGTCAACTCATCATCAAAAACCACAAGGCAACCATTCACCCGATTGCAGGCACCTTCAAAAGAACAGGAACGATGAAAGAGGATCTAGAAGCTGCAGAGCGACTACTTCAAGACACCAAGGAGAATGCAGAACACACCATGCTTGTGGATTTAGCCCGAAACGATTTAAGCATTCTTGGAAAAAACACCACAGTCACAAAACTTAAAGAAATCCAGTTCTTTTCGCATGTGATTCACATGGTCTCTGAAGTCACCGCGGAACTTTCAAAGGATCAAAACCCCTACGAAATGATTGCCACCACGTTCCCGCAAGGAACTCTAAGCGGTGCTCCTAAATACAGAGCCATGCAACTGATTGATCGGTACGAAAAAACAGCACGAAGCTTCTATGGTGGCTGCATTGGGTTCATTGGATTTGATGGCAGTTGCAATCAGGCCATTATGATTCGAAGCTTTTTGAGTCAAAACAACACCCTTATTTATCAGGCAGGAGCTGGAATCGTAGCAAAATCCAGTGCTCAGGATGAACTTCAAGAAGTCAACAGCAAATTAGGAGCCTTAAAGAAGGCGCTTAACAAGGCGGAAAAATTAGTTTAAAAGAGATAGACATGAGAATACTAGTAATAGACAATTACGACAGCTTTACCTACAATCTGGTTCAGATCCTTGAACAACTCACCCTTGAGAAGGTGGAAGTCTTTAGAAACGACCAAATTCCTTTGCAGGACGTTGAGAAATACGATAAAATCATTCTATCTCCAGGGCCCGGACTACCGAAAGATGCCGGGAATTTGCTCGAGGTGATAAAAACCTACTCCAGTACAAAATCCATTCTTGGAGTTTGTTTAGGCCAGCAGGCTATCGCCGAGGCATTTGGCGGCAGTTTATATAATCTTAAGGAAATTTTCCACGGTGTTTCTACGGAGGCCATCCAAGTCAAAGAGCACGATCTTCTAAAGGGTCTACCTAAGTCGATTCAGGTGGGACGTTACCATTCTTGGGCTGTCAATCCAAAGGATTTACCAGAGGAACTTGAAATCACAAGTGTGGACAAAAACGGAATTCCAATGAGTTTAAAACACAAGACTTATGATCTCCACGCCGTTCAATACCATCCTGAGAGCATTTTAACGCCTGAGGGAAGAAAAATCCTAGAGAACTTCATTACCAAATAGGCTTAAAACTAACCATCAACCTAAGTCCCCTACCCATGAAACAAATACTTCAATACTTATTAAATCACAATACACTCTCGCGAGCGGAAGCCAAATCGATACTACTGGAAATTTCCCTTAACAAATTCAATGAAAATGAAGTCACCGCCTTTGTTACGATTTTTTTAATGCGAACCATCACACTAGAAGAATTGGAAGGGTTCCGTGAGGCCCTACTGATCCTTTCCACGGAAATCGAACTCGAATCCGAGGATTTAGTGGACATTGTCGGAACAGGTGGGGATGGAAAAAACACCTTTAACATTTCTACCCTTGCTAGTTTTGTCGTGGCAGGCACGGGACAAAAAGTTGCCAAACATGGGAACTACGGAGTTTCCACGGTTTCGGGGTCTTCAAATGTTCTAGAAGAACTAGGCTATAAATTTAAAAGCGATTCCCAAGGGCTAAATCAAGATTTAAACAGAGCAAACATTTGCTTTATCCACGCCCCCCTGTTTCATCCTGCACTTAAAAAAGTAGCTCCCTTAAGAAAAGGACTTGGACTAAGAACCTTTTTTAATGTGCTGGGTCCTCTGGTCAATCCTGCGCAGCCTAAACATACCCTGATTGGTGTATACAGTTTAGAAATCGCACGTTTGTATCAGTACTTATTGCAGAAGAAAAAGCAAAACTTTCTATTGGTTCATGCCCTCGATGGATACGATGAAATCTCTCTCACCGCGGACACGAAATTTTTTGACAACTCGGGAGAGTCTATTTTAAGTCCAGAGGAACTTTCCTTTACAACCCTAGCACCGGAGGCCCTTTTTGGAGGCAACAGCAAAAGACAGGCGGCCGATATCTTTAAAGGCATTCTAGAGGGAAAAGGAAGTTATGAGCAAAATGCAGTGGTGTTATCCAATGCAGCCATGGCTCTAAAAAACACACTCAAATATGGCGACTACGAAACCTGCCTGGATCTTGCAAAAGAAAGTTTAGTAGGGGGTAAAGCGCTTCAGAGTTTTAAGAATCTTGTAAACTAAATCCTACCATGAACCTATTAGAAAAAATCGTAGAACAAAAGAAAGCAGAAATCGCGGACTCAAAAAAAAGTACGACTCTTCAAGAGCTGAGGGATTCCCCTTTTTTCTCACGCGAGAAGATCTCCCTTAAAAAAACACTCAAATCTAAATCTGGAATTATTGCGGAATTCAAAAGAAAATCACCAAGCAAAGGACTTATCAATGAACATGCGAAGGTCTTAGACATTGCCCCCCAGTACGAAGCCTATGGAGCAAGTGCTATTTCCGTTTTAACAGACAAAGAATTCTTTGGAGGAAGCTTTGAAGACATCCAAAGGGTGCGTGCTTCGATTCAGATTCCCATTCTTAGGAAAGATTTCATTCTAGATCCTTATCAGATTTTTGAAACCAAAGCCTTGGGTGCTGATTTAATCCTTCTAATTGCGGCCTGCCTCTCTCCAAGCCAAGTGGATGAATTCACGGCACTTTCTCATGAACTGGGTTTAGAGGTGCTTCTCGAAATTCATACCGAAGAAGAACTGAATCATTTTACCAAAGACATCGATCTAGTAGGGATCAACAACCGCAACTTAAGCGATTTCAAAGTAAACCTTGAGCATTCTTTAAGGCTTAAAGATAGTTTACCAAAGGGAATATTGTCCATTGCGGAAAGTGGAATAAGCAGCCGCGAGGACTTTCTCTTTTTAAAAGAGAAAGGATTTGACGGCTTTTTGATGGGAGAATACTTCATGAAGCACGTGAGTCCGGGTCTTGCCTTTCAAGAATTTGTAAATCCAATTTGATATGAAACTGAAAGTCTGTGGTCTTACGCAAATAACTCAAATCCACCAGTTGGAAGAAATAAATGTAGATTTCCTTGGGTTTATCTTCTATGAGCATTCGCCCCGTTATGTTTTAAACCACTTAACCTTACAGGAGATTGCAAAAGTAAATCATCCTGCAAAAGTAGGTGTGTTTGTAAATGAATCTGTAAAAAGGGTCACTCAGATTGCAAATACGGCCAAGTTGAACTTCGTTCAGCTCCATGGTGACGAAACTATAGCCTATATAAGGGAGCTCTCAGAAGAACTAGGTACCAGAACTCAAATTATGAAGGCTTTTCGAATCTCAGGAAATGAAACCTTTTTGCAAGCCCATTTGCGTGAGCTTGCGCCACTCGTGGAGTACTTTCTTTTCGATACGGATTCAAAACACTTTGGCGGAACAGGAAAACGCTTTAATTGGCAGGTTCTAAACGAGGTTACGATTCCAAAACCCTATTTTTTAAGCGGAGGAATTTCGCCAGAGAATCTAAGTGAGTTACAGATGCTAAATTTAAGCCCTTTTGCACTAGACATCAATTCAAAATTTGAAACAAAACCAGGGTTCAAAGACCTTGATAAAATTAAAAAATTCTATGAAAACTTATAAAAACCCAGACGCTGAAGGCTACTACGGTGAATTTGGAGGCGCTTTCATTCCCGAGATGCTTTACCCCAATGTAGAGGAACTAAAGAACCGATACTTAGAAATCATGGAGTCTAAAGAATTCCAAGACGAGTACCAAGAATTATTAAGGGACTATGTAGGTAGAGCAACTCCCCTTTATTTCGCTAAAAATCTAAGTGAAAAGTACCAGACACAAATCTATCTTAAGCGTGAAGATCTAAACCACACGGGGGCGCATAAAATCAACAATGCACTAGGGCAAGCTTTGCTTGCAAAAAAACTGGGTAAAAAACGAATTATCGCAGAAACCGGTGCCGGACAGCACGGCGTGGCGACGGCTACTGCTTGCGCCTTACTGGGATTAGAATGCATCGTGTACATGGGAGAAGTGGACATGCAGAGACAGGCCCCTAATGTCGCTCGAATGAAAATGCTCGGCGCAAGCGTGACGCCCGCTACTTCGGGTTCAAAAACCTTGAAAGATGCCGTAAATGAAGCGCTTCGGGATTGGATAAACCACCCGACCACCACGCACTACATCATTGGGAGTGTGGTAGGACCTCATCCCTTCCCCGATCTCGTGACTCGATTTCAAAGCATCATCTCTAAAGAAATAAAGTCTCAACTTTTGCAAAAAACCGGAGCTGAATCACCCGATTATGTGATTGCGTGCGTGGGAGGTGGAAGCAATGCAGCCGGAGCGTTCTATCACTTCGTAGACGACAAAGAAGTTAATTTAATTGCCGTAGAGGCAGGGGGATTAGGTACCGATTCGGGGAAGTCAGCAGCCACAACAGCCTTAGGAACCTTAGGGGTACTCCATGGAAGTAAAAGTCTCGTAATGCAAACTAGCGATGGACAAGTGATCGAACCCTACTCTATTTCCGCAGGTCTCGATTATCCTGGAATCGGACCTTTTCATGCCCATCTTTTTAAAGAAAAGCGTGCACAGTTTTATGGCATCAAGGATCAAGAGGCACTTAAGGCCGCCTTTGAACTCACAAAACTCGAAGGCATTATTCCTGCCCTAGAGAGTGCGCATGCCTTGGCGGTTTTAGAAAAAATAGAATTTAAGAAAACCGATACCGTTGTCATTTGTCTTTCCGGACGTGGGGACAAAGACATGGAAACTTTTCTTAACCACCTTTAAAAATCAATCGCAACTACAATTAGAAACCCATGAATACAACGAATAAAAATTTAAGCAGCAAGGAGGATCCTTCCCCAACGAAACAACTGAATCTCTACTTTACAGCTGGAATTCCGCAATTACAAGATACTACGCAAATTCTAAAACTACTTCAAGACTCAGGTGCGGACCGAGTCGAAATAGGAATGCCCTATTCTGATCCTGTCGCAGACGGACCGGTGATACAAAAAGCGCATGAACTTGCCTTAAAAAACGGAATGACCATTCAAATTCTACTAGATCAATTAAAATCTGTAAAAGAGCAAATTCATATCCCCATCGTATTAATGGGCTATATCAACCCTGTTTTAAGTTTTGGTTTCGAACGCTTTTGTAAGGCGTGCGAAGAATCTGGAGTCACAGGACTCATCATTCCAGACCTACCCGCATTCGAATTTGAAAAAACGTACCGACCCTTGATAGAGAAGTACGGTTTGGAATTCACATTTCTTGTCACTCCTGAAACGCCAGTGGAGCGAATCCAATATTTGGATTCGCTTAGTTCTGGCTTTTTGTATGCGGTTTCAAGTTCTTCCACTACAGGAAATTCAACTAAAAACATAACAAACGAATCCTATTTGAAAACCCTTGCGAGTTTAGAATTGAAGAATCCCGTGATGATTGGGTTTGGAATCCAATCCCAAGAGGACTTTCAAAAAGCGACCCGATTTTCTCAAGGAGGAATTATTGGGACTGCACTTGTTAAAATCCTACTTGAAAAGGACAATTGGGAAGAGAAGGCCAAGCGATTTGTTCACGGTATTAAGGCGTAAAGAACCTTTTGTTCTACTTTCAATTGGAAGTTAATTGAAAAAAGGGAAGCACTTTCTTATTGCGTATAATTTTAGAATCCGATTTTCACAAAGTTTGAAAGAAGGAACTCCCTGTTGAATTTTTGGAACAATACTTGTTTCAAAAAAAACGAATTCGATCCCATTTCCATCATTAATGCCTAAATATCCTATTATGAAAAAATTCCTTCCTGCCCTTAGTACTGCAGTTCTTCTTTTCGCTGCTCCACATGCCAATGCGCAAATATTCAATCGCATAAAAAGCGCGGTTAGTTCTAAAGTAGAGAATACAGTAGACAAAGTCCTCGAGGGAAAGAGCAAAACTACGGAACAAGTGGGTTCCGCTAGCCGTAAGGCAGAGCGCAGCTCATCCGATATTTTCGCAAATGCGGATAAAAATTTCCATTTTAAAACGGCAACCACGATAATTTTTGAAGATGATTTTTCGAAGGATCCATCGGGACGTATGGCACTAAATTGGAAAACGAGTGGTAGTGGTAGCGTCTCTAGTTTACCAGACCATAGTGGAAATTGGTTGCTACTAAAAGAATTCACTAGTTACAAGTTGAAAAGCAATACCCCACTACCTGACAACTTCACCCTAGAATTTGACATTGCTACTAGCAGTAATACCGGGGCCAAAGATTTGCAAGAACTCAAATTTGGCTTCGCGCACGACAACGCCATAAACGCATACATAAGTGATGCCTATAATGACAATGCTATCACTTCAACTTCAGTCCACTATTGGAACAAAGAAATCACCAATTCGAGTAGCGATACAAAAATTTATAATACGATCGAATTTCCTTTAGCGCAATATGCAGTGGGAACTATGCATGTTTCCATTGAAGTCAAAGGTAAAATGATGGCTGTTTACCTTGATAAAGTAAAGGTTTTAGACACGGAAATGTTCCTACATGATTCCGAAAAAAAATACTTTTACATTAGCACTGGAACTGAACTAAGCAACGATGCTAAAATCGGAATCAGCAATTTTAAATTGGCAAGTTTCTAATATTGCATTTTAAATCGTTTTTCGAGAACTCTATTTTGGCTATAGTATGGTTGTGCTTTATAACGCTGCAACTCTATTTTTAAATTGTACTTTAATACTGTTAATAGACAATCGATACCGGAAGATTATACGCGTATGCAAGGACGGTTCTAATCTTCATTCCTTTGATACTTTCTACTATAAAGGAACTAATGAAGGTTAATTTTTAGGGATAGATTGCGAAATAACTAAATTTTTTAAGGTAATTTTACCCTAGAAAATTACATCCGGTGAAACATCTAAAATTATTACTCTTCCTTGGTCTTGCCATCCTATGCAGTTGTAAGGCCGTACCAAAGTCCAACCCCGAGTTACCCATTAACTTTCACGGGCGAACCGAGCTATTTACTCCCTACAAAGCGAATCTTATAGGTCCCGCTTCTATTGCTGAATTTGAATTTAGCGGCAAAGAGACCACTGTGCAGCTTGGTTCGTACCACAGTCACGATTACGTCAACTTAGAACTCGATGGAATCTACAAAGGACGATTCCGCGTTGAAGCGGGAGCGCCTAAAGATTTCGTCATTAAGGCCGATCAAGCGGGAAATCATTCAGTTAAGCTTTACAAAGCCACCGAAGCCAACAAAGGTGCCCTCTTATTTGACGCCTCCAAGACCCCAAACCTATCTCGCGAAATGACGATTTCACCAAAGAAAAGAATTGAATTCATTGGAAATTCCATTACTTCTGGAATGGGGAACGACTTAACGATTCCTTGTGGTCAAGGGGAATGGTTCGATCAACATAACGCCTATTTTTCTTACGGTCCAATTTTGGCTAGAAAACTCGATGCCGACTTTTTATTAAGTTCAGTATCTGGGATTGGAATCTATCGGAATTGGAACGACGAGCATTTGAACGAAGCCATTATGCCGGACGTCTACAACAACCTATACCTAATCCGCGAAAACCAAACCCCATTTAATTCTGAATTCCAACCTCACCTTGTTTCCATTGCCTTAGGCACAAACGACCTCTCCGGGGGAGACGGTCAAAAATTCAGACCTCCCTTTAGCCAAGATAAATTTGTAAAGTCCTATACCGAATTCATCCATATGCTTTACAAGCGATATCCTAACACGCGAATCGTTCTTTTAACTAGTCCAATGATTTCTGGAGAGCAGAATACCGTTCTAAGGAATGCTTTGGATAAGGTCAAAAAGAACTTCGAAAACGATACAAGCCACAAACCCATAACAGTATTCGAATACCAACCCATGACGCTCAAAGGGTGCGGCAATCATCCAGCAATCGAAGAAGACCAAACGATGGCCCGGGAATTATATCCCTTATTTAAAAAATTGCTTGAAGATTAGCGCTTTGCGGATACACTTAAAGTAGAATTGGGGAATCGAGTAAACACCACTTTCCAAAAAGCCGATTTTGTTACAGATGATTTGTCCTTAATAACGGTAGAGGGTATCCTTATGGCAAACGCCTTACATTTTGTGAAAGACAAAGAAAACTTAATTAAAAAATTAGAAAAAAACTTTAAGATTGTAACAAGGTTTATTATCGTTGAATATGAACAATACACCAAAAATGGGGGAATTAAAATCAGTTTATGGAGGATTGATGTACGCCTGTTTTTGTGAAAAAACTTCAGAATAAAATTAATATAGCTTATGCACCACACTTTACTATTGATACTTAGTTTATTGTTTGTTATATTCCTTTTGGTAATGTTGGCACAACGTATCAAAATTGCGTATCCTATTTTCCTAGTTATAGCAGGTTTAGGAATCAGTTTCATTCCCAATATTCCTCAATTGCACCTTGACCCTGAGCTGATATTTTTAATCTTCTTGCCACCGCTATTATACGAAGCGGCTTGGTACACTTCGTGGAACGACTTTTGGAAATGGAAACGCCCGATTAGTTTATTAGCTTTCGGTTTGGTATTTTTCACCTCTATGGTGGTAGCTTATGCTACATCATCTCTTATTCCTGGCTTTACATTGGCATTGGGCTTTTTATTGGGTGGCATTGTTTCACCACCTGATGCCGTAGCGGCAGCCACAGTTTTAAAAGGAATGAATGTTCCTAAAAGAGTGATGACGATTTTGGAAGGTGAAAGTTTGGTAAACGATGCTTCCTCTTTGATTGTTTTCAAATTTGCTTTATTAGCCATTCTTACCGGGACATTTTCAATGCAAGAAGCTGTAGGACAATTTTTCTTAGTGGCCGGAATGGGGATTGTAGTTGGACTTGTAGGGGCACATATCATGTATGTTATTCATCGCTTTTTACCTACAACACCTGCTATTGATGCAGCACTTACGGTAATGACACCCTATATTTTGTTTTTGGCGGCAGAACAATTTCATTTCTCAGGTGTGATGGCAGTGGTGAGTGGCGGCTTATTTATGTCATATCGTGCACACGAAATTTTCAAAACAGGAAGCACCAAAATGAATATGCTTGGCGTGTGGACAACATTGATTTTTGTGATGAATGCATTGGTGTTTGTTTTGATTGGTCTGGAATTACCTGAAATCATCGACGGGCTGGGCGACTATTCGATTGCTGATGGAATCAAATATGGATTAATTGTAAGTGCCATCGTAATAGTATTGCGCTTTCTTTGGGTATATCCTGCGGCACATGTTCCCCGGTGGTTGAGTGTCAAAGTCAGAAAGGATCCATCGCCTGGTTGGAAAGGTCCGCTAATTATTAGCTGGGCAGGAATGCGAGGGGTAGTATCCTTAGCAACAGCACTGTCTATCCCACTGCTGATGACAGACGGTACGACTTTCCCGCAACGCAATCTGATCGTCTTCATTACATTTGTAGTCATCTTTGTTACCTTGGTTTTTCAAGGTTTGACCTTACCATTTGTTTTAAAATTCATAAAACTAAAAGAGATAGACAACTTAATTCCCGAAGAAGAACAACAAGTTGGTATACAATTAAGATTGAATAATCTTGCATTAAAATTGTTGAACGAACGATACGCTGATTACCTATCAGAAAATGAATTAGTGAAATTTTACAAATCCAATTTAGAAACCGACATGAGTAACATGGGACTACAATTACACTCATTAGAATGTAAAGAATCTCAGCAAAGAGAAATAGACGCCTATCACAAAATTTTACTAGACACCTATGCATTGCAACGAACAGAGCTATTTCTACTACGTAAAGAAAAGTTTTTTAGTGATGAAGAAATCAGAAAAGCCGAATTGCAATTAGATTTGAATGAATTGAAAATTACGGGAACAGGACATTAATTATGAATGCTGCAACTCATTATAAACTAAAACATTTTATTCTTTATCCTTTGGATGAAACATAACAATATCAAAATGTTGATTTCATCCGTAATTCCTAATAGCAGCTTCTCGCGTAGAATTAATTTTGGCTTTTTTTAAACAGAAAATTAAATTAGAGATCTTGTACATTTCATGACAGATAAAACAAAAAAAGCTTTAAAACATACGTTTTAAAGCTTTTTGTACTACTGTGAATTGTAGTTGCGATCCGGACGGGATTCGAACCCGCGACCTCCGCCGTGACAGGGCGGCATTCTAACCAGCTGAACTACCGGATCAAAAAAAACAAAGAACTTCTTTCTTTTTGGTGAGTGCAAAAATACAACTTTTACCGTACTTTACAAACTATTTCTGAAAAAAATGCCTTCCGTTTTGGAAGGCATTCATTTTCAAGGAGGTTAATTTCTATAAGTGAGCAGAAAGCTTTTCTGCAATTAGCTCTTTTGGAGCTACTCCTACTATTTTGTCTACGACTTCTCCATTTTTGAAGATTAGTACGGTAGGAATGTTACGGATCCCATAATCCACAGAAACCTGCTGATTATTGTCTACATCTACCTTTCCAACCACAGCCTTTCCTTCGAATTCTGCAGCTACTTCTTCGATGATAGGTCCTAGTACTCTACATGGACCGCACCATACCGCCCAAAAATCGACCAACACAGGTTTATCGGAGTCTAATACAGCTTCTTTAAATGAACTGTCTGTAATTTCTAATGCCATAACTTCTATTTATTTCTTAATTAGTTCTACAAAAGTACTAAATCTATTGATATAGTCCCTATAGAATCATCTATGTTCTACATTCGTTTTTTCTATTTTCGAATGCTCAAAAACACCCTGTAGAGCCTCTACAAAATAATCGATCTCGTCCTGAGTAGTTAGGTGACTGAAAGACACTCTAAGGGGCGTTGTGGACTCTAATTCCTCATCGTCGAGCAGCATCATCATAACCATAGAAGGTTTAGAAGCACCTGAAGAACATGCGCTTCCTTGAGAGACTGCAATTCCTTTCATATCTAACTCTAAACCAATCAAAGGATTTTTGAATGGCAAGAGTAGACTGAGCACTGTATAAAGGCTTTTGTCTGAATCGGCCGAATACCCATTGAATTTCACACCGGGAATAGCCTTTTTAAGCTTTTCTACGGCGTAACTCTTAATCATGGTCATATGACTCGAGTAATCCTCTAAGTTCTCCATACAAAGATCTAGGGCTTTCCCTAAACCCACAATTCCTATTACATTTTCAGTTCCTGCGCGCAGTTCCCTCTCTTGGGTTCCTCCAAGAATCATCGGACGCAAACGCGAAGTCTTTTTCACGTAAGCAAAGCCAGCTCCTTTCGGTCCGTGAAACTTATGTGCACTGCAAGAGGCAAAATCGATATTCATTTTCGAAAAATCTAAATCTAAGTGCCCTACTGTTTGAACTGTATCCGAATGAAAATAGGCATCGTATTTTTTGCATACTTCCCCTACCGCTTGTAGATCAAGCAAATTACCAATTTCATTATTGGCATGCATAAGAGAAACGAGCGTCTTTTTATCAGAACCTTTTAAAGCATTTTCTACGGACTCCACACTAATCTCGCCGTTAGAGTCAGGTCTTAAGTAAACTACCTCTACTCCATGACGAATTTTCGCATCGCGAATGGCTTCTGCCACACATTTGTGCTCCATCGGCGAAGAAATGATTCGGGTGACGCCCAAATGAGCCACACAGGATTGAATAATTAAATTATTGGATTCGGTCCCACAAGAAGTGAAAATAATTTCACCCGGGAGTACTTTGAGGTACTGCGCCACCTTACGACGCACACCCTCAATTAAAGATTTAGCTTCCTGTCCTACACTGTGAGTTGAAGAAGGGTTTCCGTATTGTTCTCTCATGGCACTTACCATGGTTTCAATGACTCGTTCATCAAGCGGCGTGGTCGCTGCATTGTCTAAGTAAACTTTCGTTTTCATTGCCTATTTCTGGTGGTTCTAATTCGTGTATCTAATTTCTAAACCCTACCTAAGTAGTAGAGTATTAGGCGTTTTTAACTCCTGCAAATTAATGAAAAAATTTGAAATGACTCTCAGATGCAAACCGAAACATCGCTTGATCCCCCAAAGAATCTCCAAACGCAATCACCTTATCGTATTTTCGATTCTCTAGGAAATTTTCGAGCCGGTTTACTTTCTCCTTTCCGTTGCAGTTTTTAGTTTTAAACTCTCCTAAGTAGACTCCGTTTTCATACAACATTTCCGTGGAAAGCAGTTCCATATTCCAATGTTTTGCAAAGGGCTGTGCCCATAAATCCAAACTCGCGGTCACGAGAACAGAATCCACAGATTCCCTGGGAATAGACTCGATAAATTCAAGGGCAGCATCTCGGATTAAACTCGGGTATACCTCTTCAAAAAATGCATTTGCAGCTTGTTCGAGCTTCTGCTTCTTCTCCCCTTTTAAGACAGCGTTCACAAAGCTTCTTTTCACAGGCTGAGCTTCCAAAAGTTTGATTTTCAATAAGAAAAACAGAGGCAAATGCTTTAGATATGCCCAAAAATAACGAGAGGAGTTGTAAGACCTAAGAAAAAGAAAAAGAGTGTCCTTCTTCGTGAGGGTTCCATCAAAATCAAAGCAGTAAAGTTTTTTCATCAAATGCAATTAAGGGCTAATAAAATCCAATTAGAGCTTATAATAGATTAGTAACATGAAGGAAACAATCCAAAGCAGAACGGTAAGTTGAATGAATCGATCCTTGTAAATCACCCGTGTAGGAGATTCTGTTTTGTTGTAAACTAAGGTTTGTTGCAAATAACGCAAAAGAGCAAACACCACAAAAATTACTGTATAAAAAACTCGAGATCCAAATTTCTGCTGCACCTCGGGGGTCACGGTAAACATAAGATAACTTACAATGGCAAGGGTAACAGAAATGGAGAGCGCAATGTCTGCAAATTGTACGTTATACCCGTCTAAGGAACGCCTTGTAGTCCCTGAAATTTGAGCATTGATTAATTCCCCTCTGCGCTTTCCAAAAGCGAGAACGAGTGCTAAAATAAAGGTCAATAGAATGGCCCATTGTGAAATAGGGATTCCTGTCGCATACCCTCCTACTAGAATTCTCAGAACAAAACCTAGAGATACGAGACAGACATCGACAATGGCTACATGCTTGAGAGTAAAGGTATAGGCTATATTCATCACCCAATAAAAAGCAATCACTCCCACCACTTCCCACAAATGGAATTCAGTTCCTAAAAAGAAATAAGCGCTCACTAACAGCAGCAAAACAAGGGCAATTAAAGCAATTAAAATCCCTCTTGCTTTTGATTTAGAAATCGCACCGCTGGCAAGCGGGCGATGCCTTTTCACCGGATGTCTGCGATCCGATTCAATATCAGAATAATCGTTTACAATATAGACACTACTCGCGGCAAGGGAAAAAAGAACAAAAGCAAACACGCTATAAAGCACGAGCCTTAAATCAAAAATATTTCCGGAAAAGAAAAGAGGCAAAAAAACAAAAAGGTTCTTCACCCACTGCTCCACTCGTAGGAGCCTGAAAATGTTCGTCATGGTTAGCAGAAATCAAGGCAAAAATAGGAATTTTTACCTTAATGTTTTTTCACCACCTCTAAAATCACAAAACGACCGCCTCTAAGAGGCGGTCGTATGTATATTCAATATCCTTTTGGACTATTGTGCAGCTTCTTTCTGCGCGTCCAAAATCATGTCTTCGTTTGCAGTAATTGCAAATTCCACACGACGGTTCTGCGCTCTACCTGCATCGGTATCGTTCGTTGCAATAGGCTCTTGTTCTCCCATTCCCATTGGGAATAGACGATTCGAGGCAACTCCAGTGGAAACTAGATACGATTTCACAGAGTTCGCTCTACGCTCAGAAAGTTTCTGATTGTAATCATCCGTTCCTTTGCTGTCGGTATGACCATAGACATTAATGTTCGTATCCGGATTGTTCTTAAGAACTTGAGATAGTTTGTCAAGGTTCATTTTTGCAGCAGAAGTTAAATTGGAAGAGTCAAATCCAAAATTAACAATACTTTCTGGCATCGACACACGAATACCGTCTCCTACACGCTCTACTTCAGCGCCAGGCAAAGTTTGTTCAATTTCTTTGGCTTGCTTGTCCATTTTGTTTCCAATCACGTTTCCGACCACGCCTCCTATAACACCTCCGAGCACTGCCCCTTGAGGAGCTCTACCTCCTTTTCCGATGTTGTTTCCTAGGACACCTCCAAGAACTGCACCTGCCGCCGCTCCGATGGCCGTGCCTCTTTGTTGGTTATTGGAATTCTTAACAGCCTCACAGCTGCTTAGCATTAGCGCTGTAGAAAACAATAACGCTCCTACACTGGTTTTATTTAGTACTTTCATAATCTAAGATAGTTTGATTTATTTCTATTTTTTAATTGGATACTTTCTGAAATTGGTATACAACTTTCACTAAGTTGCCTTCAAAAGGTACATTTTGCTCAAGTGTGAAAGCATTTTCTCCTTGGTCCACTAAACTTAATTGATAGCCTTCGGTTACGGTTTTTGCTTTTTCACCTTCGTTGATTTTTTTGAACTGGAAAGTAGATCCTCCTACCACTTCGAACTTAATCGGCTGTGTAAAGGTTGGACAATTCTCACCTCCGTTTAGGCTATAGGTACCCGAATAATTATTCGGTACCAAATGCCAGGTACTACCTACAAAGCACTGCGCATCCGCACCGTCGTCAAACGGACGTACTTGAAGCGATTTGTCATAGTTTACACTGGTAATTTGCCAGTCTCCTTTTAATTGTAAAAATTCTTTGCGGTTGTCTTGTGCCACTTTCGCTGTAGAACAAGAGACACTCAGTGCCGCGCCTACAATTCCTGCTATAATAAGGTTTTTCATAATGTTTGTATTACTTGGTAAAGATACATTCAAAACTGTGCCAAGACGCACACAATCCCCAATTAAAATGTTTCAAAATTTCCACTTGAAAAGATTTCAAAACGAAAAAAGCGACTTTCTGTTGAAGGAAAGCCGCTAGTAGGGTCTTAAAAAAAAATCTCTAAGATTTACTTTTCATGGGGTGCTTTTTCATCGTTGGGCTTTTTTGAACGCCCGCTTTTCTGCGTAGATTCTTCGAGTCTGCAGAATTCCCTTTGTAAAATTTCGTGAAGGCATATTCCGCTGCTTTGGCGACATCAATTACCCCGCCGGCTCTAGAAATGCTATCAAATTTGTTTGTTTCACCATTTGGAAGCATCGCATTTCCTTTGGAAACATTGACTGTTTTTACAAGCGATTCTATTACTTGTGCAGGGGTTAACTCGGGCATATAAGCTAGCAAAACCGCAGCGGCGCCGGCTACCACGGGCGAGGCCATAGAGGTCCCTTGCAAATATTCGTATTTTCCATCAGGTACGGTCGAGTAAATTTGTTCTCCCGGTGCAAACACATCCACCATTTTGGCATTGTAGTTAGAGAAACCTGCTCTAAGCGCATCGCTTGAATTGGTACTTGCTCCCACCACAATCATATTGTCTACAAAGGCCGTAGAATCAGTTGCTTTTTTAAAATTCGTGGGATAGTACGTATGCACCTGAATGTCTTCGTTTTCATTTCCTGCAGCTTTGACCAAAAGAACTCCTTTGTCTTGCGCATATTGGAAAGCTTCCCAAACATGCTCTTTGCCGGGTGAGACTGGTTTTCCAAAACTCATATTGAGAATCTTGGCTCCGTTGTCCACTGCGTAGCGAATGGCATTCGCTACATCTTTATCTCTTTCGTCTCCATTTGGAACCGTTCTTACGCTCATGATTTTAGCGACTTTGTAAGCCACTCCATACTGAGCCTCTTGCCCTTGGGGAAGTCCTGCAATAATTCCGGCTACATGCGTACCGTGCTCGGCATCCGGTCCTTCGTAATGGTTGTTTCCATACACGCGCTGATTGTAATTCTCATAATCATCTCCCACAAGCTCTTTTCTTGGATCAAAATCAAGATTGTATTGCTTCTTGGCTTGAGGACCGTAGTAATCTACCGCTTCTTTAATTTGTGCGGAAAGAACGCTCTGTACTTCCTCTCCAGATTTCCCTGCTAAAAGGGGATCTTGCGAGGCTCCAAGAAGCAGTTGCTTTGCCATGGCCTCTTCTTGAGACGAAGGCACGATTGCAGCTAGAACTTCGGGCGTTAATTTCTTCCCGTCTAAAAGCTTAATTGCAGAAGGAATTAGCGCTTGAATCCGAGCGTAATTCGCATAGCCTTGCTGCGCGGTGATTGATTTTTCGTTAAAGATGGTTTTGCTCTTAAGATAGGCGGCAAATTCCTCTGGCATTTTGGCTTGGTTTGCCTTGTTTTCACTGGAGTTTTCTCCTTCAAAAATAGGTTTGTACTTTTTAACCATGCGCGTTACCTCCATGTTGTCGACATCGACGTCGCCGGTTTTATTGCCTAAGAAATTCCATCCATGCACATCGTCGATGTATCCATTTTTATCATCGTCGATCCCGTTTCCAGCGATCTCTCCAGAATTGGTCCAAAGGTTCTTTAAAAGGCCAGGATGATCCACCTCAACTCCGCTATCAAGAACGCCTACGACCACAGAAGTGGGCTTAAGTCCTTTTGATTCTAAATAGGTGTACGCATTTTGGGAATTCACTCCGTAAACTTGGGAGCTTGCAAAGTCCATATGGTACCAAGTTTTTAGTTCTTTTTCCTGCTGGGCAGCCTGAAGGGAATCAGACTGTGCAGAGACAAAACTAAGTCCGGCTAGAAAACTAGCTGCTATAATTATTCTTTTCATTCTTTTATTTTACTATTCATTAGTCGTTTTAATATAAAGGGAACTCTCAGGTCCGAGATTACAAAGCAAATCTAGTACCGAGAGATCATTTAAATACCCTAATTTATCACTAAAGGTCTGATAATAGGGTCTATTTTCAAAGCGAGAAGGCTTTTTTGCACTAAACTCCGAACGCAGATCCTTACCTAGGATGCTTTTCTCATAGTGCTTTGAGAGTTCAAGCGGTTTCTCTTCTTTTAAGAGTTCTAGAATCAGTTCTAAGGCTCTTAAATTAAAAAGCAGAAGGCTGGGTTCCTTCTTTTCGTACAAAGTCTGTAAGCGGTCTTCGTAAAACTCAAAATAAGCGGAACTCTGGTAGGCCGTTTTAATCGACTTCCAGTGCAGGGCTTGCCAGTCTTCTGCGTACGAGATTTCAATATCGCGATAAACCCGCGCACCTGTATGGCGAATCGGAATAATTAAGGGTAGTTTTCCGTTGGCACCGTAGATATGTGCGCGATTTCTAAAGGTCTGTTTCGGGAAATTCTCAAATGCTTCTAGAAGGACCAAAGATTCCGGTTTCAAAAAAGAATGAAACCAAGAAATCGGCGGCAAATAAAATACGGGCATTAGGGAGTGGCTATTCATCATCTATCTATACGTAAAAAAGTGAGAAAATTACCCTTTAGGGCTCTTTTCTCACTTGGTTTATTAAGAACCTAGGGGTTAGTCTTCTTTTTTCTTTCGAAAGAGTTTCACGAAATAATCCCAACCGAAGAAAAGGACTAAAAGCAGGGCGGCTACCCATGCGTAGGAGGTTTTATGCAGCTCTCCCGTGTTGCTCGCTTTAAACATTCGATCCCAACGAATCTTCTTGCCATTGGCTTGGTAAGAAGAGCTCTGATCTGCAAACAGTCCTTCGACACTAAGCCAGGTAAACATCGGTTTTCCCACAATATGGGTCTCAGGTACATACCCGAAAAAACGAGCATCTAAAGAGGCATCGCGATTGTCACCAATCATCATGTAGTAATCGTATTTCACCGTGTAGGTGGACTCAGGTTTTCCGTTGATGATAAATTTCCCGTCTTTTTCTTCTAAGGTATTGCCCTCGTGTTTTACGATAAGCTTTCGGTACTCTACAATATTCTCTGCTGTCAAATTCAAAACTTCACCTTTGTAAGGAATTTTGAGTGGACCGTACCAATCTACATTCCAAAGCTTACCAAAAGGGAATATCGTGTTTGAATAATTCACTTTCGAACTAGGCACCAGTTCACCCGCCTCCATCGATCGTGGCATATCCGGATAATAACTAATTTCGTGCTCTCCTTTAGGTTCCACGATTTCGTCCATTTTGACCACTTGTGGCATTTGCTTAAGTTCCTTTGCAAGAGATTCGGTTAGACCTTGGAAACGATAATAAAAGCCTCCCTGCAATTGCTGCTCAACCACAGGCAAGAATCCGTATTGGTCGTACAGCGCCGGAATGTTTAGCTGTGAGCTCGTATATAGAGTGTAAGCATGTTGCACCTGCGCATCCCCCATTCGAACTTCTGGTTTCCCGTTGATATATAAGCGGCCTGCACGAAATTCCATCGTGTCCCCAGGACCTGCCACTAGACGTTTCACATAAGGATCCTTCCGATCAATTGCAACGTGCACAGAGTCGTCAGGATAATTGAAAACGACGATGTCATTTTTCTTTGGCTTTTCCCAACCTGGTAAACGAAGGTAAGGAAGATCAATAGCCTCTACGTACGATTTAGGATCGTCAATCGGATTGCCTTTCTCTCCCGTATCCATAATGGTTCCTTGCAAGAACGGAATGGCTACAGGTCGCATGGGCATACGGAATCCGTAATTCAGTTTGTTGACAAACAAAAAGTCTCCCACGAGCATTGTACGCTCCATGGAACCGGTTGGAATCCCAAACGGCTGCGTAATAAACACGTGAATTATAGTGGCAAACACGACGGCAAAGGTCACGGATCCTAAAAACGTTTCTTTTTTCTGATTGCTTGGCTCTTCGCCTGGAAGAAGAAACTCGGGTTTCTCTTTTTGCGAATCTTTTGAATAATTGACAAGCGCTAAATACACAAAAGGAAGAACGACACATAAAATTCGTTGTCCGAAGCTTCGTTTTCCAAAAAGGCCCACTAAATAAAGATGAAACACAGACATCATAATGGGACCTACAATAGGCAAATACGAAAGTAGGCACCACCAAGTAGAATGTTTAGACTCCTTTAAAATCAGATAATAATTATAAAAAGGGACAAACGCAAAAATGGGTTTGTATCCCAATTTTTGGAAAAGTTTCCAGGAAGAAACTCCCATAAGAAGAGAAAGAATAAGTACGTATAACGCGTAGATCAGAAAATAGTCCATAGTCTTTTGTATGCCCTTGGGCTTTTCAAATTAGTTAAATCCTTTTGGTATTTGTTACACTTTAAAGCGAGAGTACGTCTTTCATGGAAAAAACCCCTTTCTTATTTTGAATCCACTCCGCGGCCACTACGGCCCCTAAGGCAAAGCCTGAACGGTCAAAGGCGGTGTGCTTGATTTCAATTTCGTCCTGTTCACTTTGGTAGCGAACACTGTGGGTTCCGGGCACCTCGTCTTCTCTTAAAGCGAAAATACCTATTTCGGATCCACGGGTCTGTTCCAATTTCCAACTCTCGTACAAAGGATGGTTTTCCATGATGCCCTCTGCTAAAGAAATAGCGGTTCCACTCGGGGAGTCTTTCTTGTGGGTGTGGTGAATTTCTTCTAGCTGTACCGTATAGGAATCGACCCCTTTCATGAGTTGAGCCAATTTCTCATTTAGGGCAAAAAATAAGTTTACGCCAAGGCTAAAATTAGAGCCGTAAAGAAAAGCACTGTCATGTTCTAAGGCGATTTGTTCTGCTTTAGGCTTCTGATCAAGCCAACCCGTGGTTCCACTCACCACCGGAATGCCAAGTTCTAAAGCGGTCTTGATATTCTCAAAGGCCACTTCTGGCTGAGAAAACTCAATGACAACCTCTGCAGCATTTAGCGTTTCTTTCGTTGGGGTCTGCGTTAGCCTCGCACAAATCTCATGACCTCTTGCCGTTGCAATTTCATCAATGATCTTTCCCATTTTGCCATAGCCTACAAGTGCTATTTTCATCTTTTCTAAAAATTATAATTAAAACTAAGTCCCGCTTTTGCATTGTTAAGCCCGAAAGGATCGTAAATCACAGTCGGTTTGATCGCGAGATCCGGATCGTGTCTTTGGTCGTAGAGGTGCGCATCTACGACGGCATCCATGATATTCAAAATATACACGAGTCCTGTGATGGCCATGGAATAATCTCTCTGCCTTTTCATACGGTCTTGAGTTCTTCCTAAAGCCTCTTTTGTAATGCCTTCAATGTCCGAAAACTCATGAGGAAGTCCATTTAATTCCGCCACGTACGCATCGCGATACCGCTTGTACATATTGTCGTTGTAAATGGAAACTCCTATTCCCGTTCCTATCCCAGCCCAAACAATAGGGATCTTCCAATATTTCCGGTTGTAATACTGCCCTAGACCTGGGAGTACAGCGGAATAAAGTCCCGCTTTGGTCGGATTAAATGTAGGGCGTGGCGCCTCATTTGCCTCCTGAATTTCCTCTAATACGGCGTCTTGAGATTTTTGTTCCCGAATTGTAGCGGTGTCTTTAGAAATCAAAAGGGTATCCTGCCTTTGCACCTGCGCAGAAAAGCTGGCTCCTAAGCAAATCGCTAAAAGTAGAACTACACTCTTCATTATTTAAAATGAGCCAGAATGGTATCGAGCTCCTCTTGGTCCTTGAAATCTAAAACAATCTTCCCTTTCTTTCCATTGCCCACGGTTTTTATCTCTACTTTCACATCCAAAACATCACTAAGTCGCTTTTGCGCTTTTTTGAGTTCGTTAGAAAGCACCTTGATGGGTTTCTGCACTTTGGTAGAAGGAGATTTAAGGCTGTTTGCGAGGACTTCACTTTGTCTTACGTTTAACCCTTCTTTTACGATGGTTTCAAAAAGTTCTCTCTGCAGCTCGGGCGACTCAATGCTTAATATGGCTCTTCCGTGTCCTGCTGAAATCTCACCGCCTCGAATTGCGTTTTGTACCGCCGGGGTCAGTCTTAAAAGTCGAATGGAATTGGTAATGGTACTTCTTTCCTTTCCGACCCTTTGACTTAAATTTTCTTGGGTCATGCCAATCTCATCCAAAAGCCTTTGGTAGGTAAGGGCAATTTCAATCGAATCTAAATCCTCTCTTTGAATGTTTTCAACCAGCGCCATTTCTAAAAGCTCTTGGTCGTTGACCAGTCGAATGTAGGCGGGAATAGATTTTAACTTTGCTTTTTTGGAAGCGCGGTATCTTCTTTCTCCCGATATAATTTCGAAGCGCTCACCGTCCTTTCTTACCGTGATGGGCTGAATTACACCCAGCGCTTGAATAGACTGCGCTAAATCTTCTAATGCTTTTTCATCAAAATAAGTTCTAGGCTGCGAGGCATTGGGATAAATATCTTCAATAGGAACCTCTACAATTTGACCCAACAGAACTTCCGCTCCTTTGTCCGTAGCAGAATTAATGGAAACTTTGGACTCTGAACTTAGGATCGCCCCAAGCCCTCTGCCCATGGCACGTTTTTTATCTTTCAACTTTTTGTTTTTTTAAGGATGGACTACTGGTTTCATTTTTCAAAATCACTTCCTCAGCCAATTGGATGTATTGGATCGCTCCCTTGCTCTCTGCATCGTACATGAGGATGCTTTCTCCGAAACTTGGCGCTTCACTCAGGCGCACGTTTCTAGAAATAATCGTGTCAAAAACCATTTCTGGGAAATGAGAATTCACCTCCTCAACCACTTGGTTGGAAAGGCGAAGACGCGAATCAAACATGGTAAGTAGAAGACCTTCAATGTCCAATTCTCCGTTGTGAATCTTTTGTACATTCTTAATGGTATTAAGAAGCTTTCCAAGACCCTCTAGGGCAAAGTATTCGCATTGAATCGGAATAATCACGGAATCGGCTGCGGTTAATGCATTGACAGTGATCAGTCCTAAACTAGGCGCACAATCAATGATTACATAATCGTACCTATCTCTTACGCTCTCCAGCGCGTTTTTAAGCATGTATTCTCTATTGACTTTGTCCACAAGCTCAATTTCCGCTGCCACTAGGTCTATATGAGAAGGGATAATATCCACATTAGGAGAACTCGTTTTTTGAATGCACAGATCCACCTCGACACTATGTTCAAGTAAATTGTAGGTGGAATACTGCACCTGCTCTACCCCGAGTCCAGAGGTGGCATTGGCCTGAGGATCTGCATCTATTAATAGAATGCGTTTTTCTAGCACCCCTAGTGCGGCTGCTAAATTTACCGCCGTCGTGGTCTTTCCCACGCCCCCTTTTTGATTGGCTACCCCAATGATTTTTGCCATCTGATTTAATTTATTCTTCAAAAATACAATTTTTTTATCGTGCGCCTAATTCGTCCCCACGTGAAACAAGTCAACACCCTAACAACAAGCGAATTAAACTCTAAAAAAATTATCCACAATCCAAAATTGGACGTGGATAATTCCTTTTTCTCTCTGCTTTGGGCTTCTCTTTATTCGATACGCATTGAAATTGGAAATCGGAACGAACTACGAACCCAATTTCCGTCCACTTTCGCAGGTTTCCATTTCCCTTTGATCGAGGCCACGGTTCTTTCGGCTTCTTTGTTAAATTCAGCGCTTGGACCGCTTGCTTTAATGGAGGAAAGAGTTCCGTCCTTTTCCACGACAAAACTTACAGTCGTTTTTAACACGTCCGCTTCGTTTGTAAATCCTGAACTGTCAAAACGCTGCAGTACTTGAGAACGAAACGATTCAATTCCCGATTTGAAATCCGCCGCAATGTCCACGGAACCGTATATGGCATTCGGATCGATCTCTTGCGTGGGAGCCGTGGGAGTTGACTCCACTTTCCCTGGTCCTTGCGTAGGTCCCGCGTTTGTCCCAACGCCCACGGCTGAAGAAGGAATGCTTGGACCCGTATCAGCTCCCGTAATAACGGGAGAAGGAGTTACCGGCGTAGCCTCCTTACTCACCTCGGGTGTTCTTGTAGGAATGGGAACACTTGGAACGATTTGCTTGGGCGTCTCTAAGGGCTTTGTACTTTGCACAGGCAAAGTTTTTTGCGCCTCAGCCGGCTTTGGACTAAGCGGTTCCCTTAAAATCCAAACCGGATCCTCAGCTGGGATTTGCTCAGGGCGATTGTTCCCTAAACTAGTCGATAGGAGAATGGGAAGCAAAGTAGCCACGGCAAAAAGACTAACCCCTACAAATAGGGATTTGGCTAAAACCGAGTCCGCTTGCTGCCTTAGGAGGTAAGCTCCGTACTCCTTGTTTCGGTTTTCAAAGAGCACTTCGTCTAGTGAATGGCTCATTTTGAATTGAGTAAATTTTTTCATTGTGTTTGGATTTAAGGTTTATACTTTTAATCCCCGTTATGTAAAAAGTAATATTTTACACCCCATAGACTAATTCGTAGAAATATATTCAACAAGCTTGCCAAATTCATGAAACAAGCGCACAATAAATCCAAAATCAGTATAAAATTTCAATCTGAAGATAAATTTCACACGAAATTCTCCCAAGTACGTACAAAACAAACCGGCCCTTTCCAAGGAAAAGGCCGGTTAGAGAGGGTATTTAGTATAGAAAATTAGAAAAGTTCTTTTCTAATAATGTTCTGGCTTCTTTCGGGTCCTACAGACACCAAATACACATTAATCCCTAAATACGATTCGATGTATTCTATGTATTTTTTCGCATTCAAAGGCAGTTCCTCGTAGGTTCTCGCATGGGAGATGTCCTCGTCCCATCCTTCAAGCTCTTCGTAAATCGGTTCGTACAGATCTAATTTCGTGGTAGAAGATGTGAAATAATCATTGATTTTCCCATCCTCTGTTTTGTAATGTGTCACGATTTTAAGTGGCTTAATCCCGGACAATACATCCAGTTTGGTAATCACCAAATTGTTGATCCCATTGATCATGCAAGCATGCTTCAAGGAAACGAGGTCGAGCCATCCGGTTCTTCTTGGTCTTCCCGTAGTCGCCCCAAATTCATTTCCGACTTTTCTCATCTTCTCTCCTAGCTCATCGTGCAGCTCAGAAGGGAAAGGTCCGTTTCCTACTCGAGTCGTGTACGCCTTGGAAACTCCAATTAAATTTTCAAGTGCCGTGGGAGGTACTCCAGCTCCAGAGCAGACTCCACCAGTGGAAGGGGAAGAAGAGGTCACATACGGATAGGTACCAAAATCAATGTCTAACATTAAAGCCTGAGCGCCTTCGAAAAGCACGTTTTTCCCTGCTTTGATCGCATCGTTGAGTTCCACTTCGGTATCCACGATACGGTCTTGAAGTTTTTTCCCAAGTTCTAAAAACTCTTGGTAAATTTCTTCTATATCCATCGTCGGCTTTTCAAAATACTTTTCAAAAAGAGAATTTTTAACTCGAAGGTTTTTTTCAATTTTCTCTCTAAGCACTTCCGGGTTTAGTAGATCGACCATACGAATACCCACACGAGCAATTTTATCCTCGTAGCAAGGTCCGATTCCTTTTTTGGTCGTTCCAATTTCAGTTCCTCCGAATTCTTCCTCTCTATAGGTATCTAACATAATGTGATAAGGCATAATCACATGCGCTCTTCTACTGATGAACACATGGTCCGTACGCATTCCTTTGCTTTCAATTTGTTCGATTTCTCTTAGGAACGATTTCGGGTTCACTACCACGCCGTTGGCAATAATACATTTCCCTCTGCATTGCAAAACACCAGAAGGCAGCAAATGGAGTACAAATTTTTCCTCTCCTACATACACCGTATGACCTGCGTTATCACCGCCTTGGTAGCGCACAACATAATCCGATTTAGCGGAAAGCACGTCAGTGATTTTCCCTTTTCCTTCGTCTCCATATTGAAGACCTACAACCACATAAGTAGACATAAACTATTACTTTTTATTAGATTCGGACAAATTTACTTCTAATATAAAAGCTGTACAAACAATTGAGTTAAGATTTTACCCTCAAATTGGCCTGCTTTTTCAAATGCGCTCCTGGAAGATCCATATTCTCCCTTTCTTGGCTAAGTTTAGAGCCCAAACCTAATTTTTGAAAAATTGAGCGGTCCCATAAAAAGAGCGACAGACGAGCCCCGAGGCTACTAAAATGCAGATTTGATTCCTTTAGGGCCACTTCCTTAAAAATTCGTAAATTTGCATTTTGAAATTCACTATGAACAGAGTCCAGATTCACGACAAAGAATTCGTCCCTTATTTAAAGAACGACGAAATTCAAGAACTCATTAAAGCCCTCGCCCTTGAAGTTTATGAGGAGTACAAAGACGAAACCCCTGTGTTTATCGGGGTATTAAACGGGGTAATTATGTTCTTCGCCGATTTTTTGAAGCACTATCCAGGCCCTTGTGAAATTGCATTCCTGCAAGTAAGTTCTTATTCCGGAACCCAATCTACGGGAATCGTATACAAAAAGATGGATCTCACGAAAGAAGTCGAAGGCCGTCACATTATCCTTATGGAAGACATAGTGGATACAGGCGGAACGATTGAAAGTCTTTTTGAATATTTCAAAAATACCCAAAGACCTAAATCTTTAAAGGTGGCCACTTTGCTTTTAAAACCGGATGTCTTTAAAAAGGATTTTAAAATCGACTATGTGGCAAAAGAAATTCCAAACAAATTCGTTTTAGGGTACGGACTGGATTACGATGAACTCGGTCGTAACCTTCCCGATTTGTATCAACTTGCAGAAGGACGAATCAATCACTAATCCGCCATACAACTACTATAAGATATGATCAACATCGTACTTTTTGGCCCTCCAGGAAGTGGAAAAGGCACACAAGCACAAAATTTAATCGAAACTTTTAATCTCAAGCAGATCTCTACAGGGGATTTATTTCGATTCAACATTAAAAATAGCACTCCACTTGGAACATTAGCCAAGTCCTACATGGACAAAGGAGAGCTTGTTCCAGACCAAGTGACTATTGATATGCTCATAAGCGAGGTACAAAAACCGACCGATGCGGCTGGCTTTATTTTTGATGGATTCCCAAGAACGGCAGAACAAACCCTTGCCCTGGAAGAGATTGTTAAAACCGAATTAAATGCAAAGATTGATTTATGCCTTTCGCTTATTGTAGAAGATGAAATCCTAGTGGAACGTCTTATCAACAGAGGGAAAACGAGCGGAAGAACCGACGATAGCAATGAAGAAATCATTCGCAATCGCATCAAAGAATATTATACAAAGACCGCGGAAGTAGCGGAACTTTATAAAAAACAAGGAAAGTACGTGGAGATCAATGGCGTGGGAGAAATTCCACAAATTGCAGAAGCGCTTTACCGCGAAGTAAGAAAAATTAAAACACAGCAGGACTAAAAAAGTTTGGTTTTTCACTAAAAACCATCCTTTTCCTCAAGCTAAAAGACCTATATGTCAAATTTTGTAGATTACGTAAAAATTCACTGTAAAAGTGGTCACGGGGGTGCTGGATCCGCACACCTTAGAAGGGAAAAATACATTCCCAAAGGAGGTCCAGACGGCGGTGACGGAGGACGTGGCGGGCATGTCATCATGCGTGGCAATTCCCAAGAGTGGACCCTTTTGCCCTTACGTTATACGCGACATATTAAGGCGCAGCGAGGAGTCAATGGAGCCAAAAGCCAATTAACCGGTGCAGACGGTGAGGATATTTACATCGAGGTTCCCCTGGGAACCGTAGCCAAAAATGAAGAAGGAGAAGTTCTCGGAGAAATCATGGAGAACGGACAGGAAATCATCCTTATGAAAGGAGGAAAAGGAGGTCTTGGTAACGAGCACTTCAAGTCGTCCACCAACCAGACCCCGCGCTACGCACAGCCTGGTCTACCCGGCGAAGAAGGCCATGTTGTTTTTGAATTAAAAGTCCTAGCAGACGTAGGTCTTGTGGGATTCCCGAATGCAGGAAAATCCACTTTGCTTGCGGCCGTGTCCGCTGCAAAACCGAAGATTGCCAATTATGCCTTTACCACCCTAACGCCTAACTTAGGAATCGTAGAGTATAGAAATTACAAATCTTTTGTAATGGCAGACATTCCTGGAATTATTGAAGGGGCTGCCGAAGGAAAAGGACTTGGCCACCGATTTTTAAGACACATTGAAAGAAATTCCATTTTGCTCTTTTTAATTCCAGCCGATTCTCCCGATCATTTTGAAGAATACCAAGTTCTCAAAAATGAACTCTCTAAGTACAATCCGGAATTGCTAGAAAAAGACTTTGTCGTTTCCATCTCCAAAGCCGACTTGCTCGATGAGGAATTGAAAACAGAAATCCGAAAAGAATTCCCAGAGACAGTTCCTCTTTTGTTTTTCTCCGGAGTCAGCGAACAGGGCCTTATGGAACTTAAGGATGTCCTTTGGAAGAAGCTTCACGGCTAAAAAGGAACCTAAAACCTCCCCTATTTCTTTTAAAATCCACCCCTGTCTCTTTTTCTTTTTCAAATGGGAGAAGAAAAAGAGGCTAAGAGTGCAATTGGGTACAATTATTGAACGTGAGAAAGAAAAATAAATTATGAAACTACTTTCCTTTTTCATGGGCCTACTTCTTCTTGCAAGTTGCACGACGCAAACTAAATCTTTCCAAACCCTTCAATACGAAGCAACCGCATGCTTTGGCTTTTGTCCTATCTTTGAAATCACGATTAATCCGGACCGAAGCGCCGTGATTAAAGCGGAGCGTTTTACGTTTTCAAATCCTCAAACCAAAGATTACGACCCCAATGCGGGACCGGAAGGAACCTTTAAAACCACTCTAACAGAAGCTTCGTTTAAGGCCGTTCAGCAATCTCTAGCAAAGCTGAATTTAAATTCGTTGGAAGACCACTACGGCAATAGACAAGTAACGGATCTTCCCACAGCAAAAGTGAAAATCTGGCTTTCAGCTGAAAAAGCAGTGCAGTGGGACGACTATGGCAAAAGAGGAACACCAGAGTTAAGAGAGTTTTATCAGACCATCGAAGGTCTTAGACTCTCGGAAAACTGGGTAAAAGTAGACTAAGGAAGTCTTTCGTAGGACAAAAAAAAATAAACTACCTTTGCACCCTCAAAAATAGTCCTTTCTTTAGGAGAAAGGATTTATCTTAATTTAAAATACTACTCATTGAAATTTACCGATTTACACCTTATCGACCCCATACTTAAAGCGCTCGAAAAAAAGGGATACACCCAGCCCACTCCGATCCAAGAAAAAGCGATTCCTTCCATTTTGCAAGGGAGAGACCTTTTAGGAACGGCGCAAACGGGAACTGGGAAAACGGCCGCTTTTGCGATTCCAATTCTTCAGCTCTTAAATGAAAAGCCCTCGAAACCGGGTCAAATCAAAGCCCTTATCTTAACCCCTACGCGTGAACTCGCGATTCAGATCGAAGAAAACTTTAACGAATACGGGGCGAACTTAAGGCTTAAGAACCTCGTGATATTTGGAGGAGTGAAGCAAGGCGCTCAACAAACCGCCTTAAAAAGAGGAGTGGACATTCTTGTGGCTACACCCGGTCGTCTAATCGATCTTATTTCTCAAGGGCTTATTAGCCTAAAGCATATTGAAATCTTTGTGCTCGACGAAGCCGACCGAATGCTCGACATGGGCTTCGTGCATGACGTGAAGCGTCTTGTAAAAATGCTTCCTCAAAAAAGACAAACTCTTTTCTTTTCCGCTACGTTCCCCGAAGAAATTCAGAACTTGGCGAAAACCATGCTTAATAATCCTGTAAGAGCAGAAGTGCAAGCGGTTTCCTCTACGGCTCAGACCATTTCCCAAGCGGTTTATTTCGTGGACAAGGACAACAAACTTAACCTCCTTACTCACCTTTTGGAGGATCCAAAACTTGACCAGGTCCTTATCTTTGCCAGAACAAAGCACGGAGCAGATAAAATTGCAAAGAAACTTCATCAATCTGGCATTAGCGCTCAGGCCATTCACGGGAATAAATCTCAAAATGCACGTCAAAATGCCCTAAGCAATTTCAAAAACAAAACCACAAGAGTTTTGGTGGCTACGGACATTGCGGCAAGAGGTATTGACATTGATGAACTTAAATATGTAATCAATTTTGAACTCTCTGACGTATCGGAAACTTACGTTCACCGTATTGGTAGAACCGGTCGGGCAGGCTCTTCCGGTAGTTCCATTTCTTTTGTAGACGGACTTGACCTTCTCAACCTAAAGAACACGGAAAAACTCATAGGAATGAAAATTCCGGTAGAAAGAGACCATCCTTACCACGTGGACAATTTGGTGGCTGAAAAAAGAGACAGCAATAACAAACCTTTTACGCCAAAACCGAGGCCTCAAGCCAAAAAAGACCTTGGATATAAAAAACCTAAGAACAAGGGATTCACTAGAAATAGATAATCTTTGAGCACAAACAAAAAGACCGCAAAAAATCAGCGGTCTTTTTTTTATTTCCTTTTTGTCTACTCTTACGATTTGACAAAAAGAATTTCTGCATTTTTAGTAGTCTGCTTTTTAATTTGATCAAAATCCACTTGGTATACGTCTACTAATTTCCCTGCGACAAGAGATAAGTAGGAGGACTCATTTCGCTTTCCCCTGTAGGGAACCGGTGCTAAGTAGGGGGAATCGGTCTCAAGAACGATATGCTTAAGGGAAATCTCCCCTAAGAATTTATATATTCCTCCATTTTTAAAAGTAACCACGCCTCCAATTCCAAGCAAAAAACCAAGGTCAATTGCCTGCAGTGCCTGCTCGTAGCTACCCGTGAAGCAGTGGAAAATCCCTCTTAATTTAGGATGACGTTTTCTCTCTAACACCTCAAAGACCTCATCAAAACTTTCTCTAGCATGAATCACAATAGGGATATCGAGCTCGATTGCCCAGTCAATTTGCAGTTCAAAAGCATGAGTTTGGATTTCAAGGGTTTCCTTGTCCCAATAGAGGTCAATTCCAATTTCTCCAATCGCACAAAACGCTCTCTTCTCCAAATAGGCTCTTACCTGCTTTAATTCAGTTTCGTAGGTTTCTGGCTTTACACTGCAAGGATGAAGTCCCATCATCGCGTAAATGCTATCTGGATACCTCTTTTCTAGAGCCAACATAGACTCGTGTGTGCTCGAATCAATGGCAGGCAAATAGAATTTCTCTACGCCGACTTCTTGAGCTCTCTTTATGACCTGATCGCGATCTTGCTCAAAGGCCTCTGAATACAAATGGGTATGGGTATCTATCATCGTTTCTAAGCTAATTCCTTATTCCTAGAGATCGTCCAAAAAAATAGGATGGTTCACTTTTTCTCTTTGCGTCTGAATTTTTCGTTTTAAGGCTTCCCTAAATTCAAGGTATTTAGGATCCTGCTCCTGGGAGGGGCGATGTTGCAAAGAGCGCATTATTTTGAAGTTCTCTTCAATAAACTCCATCGTGGCCTCTGAAAAGTAAGCATTGCCAAACTTTTCAAAAATATAATTTACGGCCTGCGCACTGGGATGCAGCATGTCCTCTTTGTAAAAACGATAGTCTCGTAGTTCGTCCAACATCAGTTCATAGACAGGCAAATACGTCACTTCCTCATACTGCTCCACTATTTCGTGCATTGCACTTAGCAAAAGAGCCTTGCTTCGTTGGTTCTCTACGATGCCCTCTTTCGTATGACGCACTGGAGAAAGGGTAAAAAGGATGTGAACGCCGGAGGGGCAAATATCCATCAAATCCTCCACCGTTTGCTGCATGGCAGATTTTATTTCCTCTGAGCTTAATAGGCGTTTCTTAAAATACGTTGCCGGCAATTTATGGCAGTTGGCCACAATTTGAGGACGCGGCAAAAACTCGTGGACATAGGCGCTTCCAAAGGTCACGATAATCCACTTCGCGGACTGCAAAAACCGATTGGAAACCTCAATATCTGCATTGATTTTTTCCAAGGTTTTGTGCACAAATCCACTGTTGTATTTTGAATGGTGGTCTAAGGAGATGACTTTGTCTTGGTACTGAATTAAATCCTCGTCGGTATATACTTTGGAATCGTGCGCCGCCCTCACGGCCTTGGCAATCGAAAAGGGATTAAATAGAGTCCCAAAAGGATTGTGGCAGGTCTGAATTTGGCCTTTGTTCAAAAGACTAGAGATCTCACTTGAAAAACAAGAACCGATGGAAAACACAGGGTCTTCTACTTCTAACTTGATGCTAGATTCTGGAATCGGAACAGGCGTACGGAACTGCATGGGAAAAATTAAGATTCGCGTTTAAGTAAATAATTGGCAAGTTCAATGAAAGGCTTTTTCTTTTCCTCAGAGAGATTAATTTCCCCCAAGAATTGTTGGCCCAGTTCGTTATGCTTTTGAATCAAACGAAGCACTTTCTCGTCCACCTTTGTACGACGGAAGATTTTTAGAACTCCATGTAGTTTATCAATATTTTCTGTTTTTTTGGAATACCAGTATTCTAGTTCCTCGCGTTCTTCTGCGTTTGCATGCTCCATGGCAAGAAGGTACAAAACGGTCTTCTTATTTTCAAAGATATCGCCTGCTTGGCGTTTTCCGAACTGTTCCATATCGCCGAAGACATCGAGGTAGTCGTCCATGATTTGGAAGGCAATTCCAATATGCTTTCCAAATTGGTAAAGGTTCTCTGCCTCCTTATCACTCGCCCCTGCAATCAGAGCTCCTATTTTAAAGGATGCGGCGCTTAAAACACCGGTCTTGCTCGTAATCATTTGAAGGTAATCTTCATAGGTTACATCTGCCCTGGTTTCAAAATTCACATCCATTTGCTGACCTTCACAAAGAATGGCCGCGGTTTGTGAAAAAATCATCGTGCATTTTTTAAAAAGCTCAGGTTCTAAGTCCTCAAAAAACTGATAGGATTTAATAAGAAGAGCATCTCCCGATAGAATCCCAATGTTTATTCCATGCAGCGTATGAATCGTAGGCTTCCCTCTACGTAGAGGAGCTTCGTCCATAATATCGTCATGAATAAGAGAGAAATTATGGAAAAACTCAATGGCTAATGCAGGTTTGATTGCTTTGTCTAGCTCTCCATCAAAAAGATCATTTCCCATCAGAACCATCACTGGTCTTAGGCGTTTTCCTCCGTGCGAAATAATATAGTTGATGGGATCGTAAAGCTCCTGAGGCTCCTGCGTGAACTTGAATTTTTCAATCGCACTTGCCACGACATTCTGATATTCTTGTATAAATTCCATAGATTTCTAATAAGACACAAAAATAAGACTAATTCAGCGGGTAAAAAAACAAACCATTTGATTCCTTTTGAAAAAAATAGAAAGTTCCAACCGGATCTCAAAGGCTGTAGAATTCTAGACTTCTTCTCTTCTCTACCTACAAAAAATAGCGAGCCTTCTGGGCTCGCTATCGATATAAATTTGTGTACTTCTTTACGTGAATAAAGTAACTAAATAATACGTTACTCCTGCAATCAGAGCACTAACCGGAATGGTAATTACCCAAGCCCAAAGAAGGCTAATGGTAATGCCCCAACGTACGGCCGACACCCTTTTTGTAAGTCCCACCCCAATGATAGATCCTGTAATGGTATGGGTTGTAGATACGGGAATCCCTAAATGGTCCGTTAAGAATAGTGTAATGGCTCCTGCACTCTCCGCAGCCACTCCTTCTAGAGGAGTTACCTTGGTAATACGAGTTCCCATTGTTTTAATAATTTTCCATCCACCACTCATCGTTCCAAGCCCAATGGCTAGAAAAGATACCAGGGGAACCCAAAGGTAATGCTGAGCAAAAAAATTAAATCTTTCTGAGGAGTCCATCACGGCATATACATCGTCCCCTCCAATCATATTTACGTGGTAAAAGATGATTGCGGCTCCAATAATCCCCATGACCTTTTGCGCATCGTTTAGTCCATGTCCCACACTGAAAAGTGCAGAAGAAACCAATTGCCAGTTCTTAAACTGTTTCTCCGCCTTGTGCGGTTTTGCATTCTTGGCTAAGTTGACAATAATAAGTGTGATGATTATCGAGATAATCATCCCAATAATTGGGGCAAGGAAAATAAACAAAAAGATCGGGATCACTTTGCCGTACATAACCACGTCCTGCGTCATAAGCTGCATAATGGCCTGCCTAAAGGTTTCAAAGAAGGATAAATCCGGGCTTGTCAGTTGTACCTGCGCATAGTCCAGAGAAAAGGCATGCATTAAAGCAGCCCCTAGAAACCCTCCAATGAGCGTGTGCGAAGACGAGGAAGGAATCCCAAACCACCAGGTAAGTAAGTTCCAAAAAATCGCGGCAATTAAACCGGAAAAGATCACTTCAAGGTTAATGAAATTTTCATTCACGGTTTTGGCAATCGTATTCCCAATTTTAAATTCTCCAATGACGTACGCGGCAAGAAAGAAGGCCGCAAAGTTCCATACCGCAGCCCAAAGAACAGCCTGAAAGGGTGTTAAAACTTTGGTGGATACAATGGTGGCAATGGAATTGGCCGCATCGTGAAACCCGTTAATGAAGTCGAATATCAGAGCAAGCGCAATGATGATAATTAAAAGTACTGGAAAGTCCATGGAATTGATCTAGGGTAAATTAAGCGTATTTGATCACGATGTTCTCGATGGTATTCGCCACATCTTCCGCCTTGTCAGTAACCACTTCTAGATACTCTAAAACGTCTTTTGCTTTAATGATCGTGATAGGATCACCGTTCTCAAATAATTTAACTAATGCTTGACTAAGTACGTCGTCCGCAATGTTTTCGAAAGAATTAATCTTAATGCAAGATTCTTTTACAGCCGCCGGGTCTTTGAATCGATTCAGATTCACAATAGCGGTTTTAATTTCAATACAAGATTTGTGAATCAGAAGCGATAGCTCGCTAAATTCTTTAATCTCAGGGGTTTTGTATAAGAAGATATACTTTGCAGAAGCGTAAATGTAATCTGCAATGTCGTCGAGTCCGGAAGCGAGTAGGTTGATGTCTTCACGGTCAAAAGGAGTAATAAAATTCTCCCCTAGTTGTACGAAAATTTCATGGGTGAGATCATCCATTTGATGCTCATAATCACTCATTTTTCTTAGGAGCGTATCGTCGTTTGTATCGAACTCAAGGAGTCCCTCGTGGAATTCTTTTGACATTTGAACCAATTGATCTGCGACCTTTTCAAACAAGACAAAGAACACTTTGTCCTTTGGTTGGAATGCTTTAAATATGTTACCTATTCCCATTGTAATTGTGATTATTTTTCAGGGTGCAAATATCGGTATAAGTCAAGAGCAGATTTAAAATTTAATATTAATTTTTGTTAACATTAAAAAATAAGCCAAAAAAATACCGGAACTTACGTTCCGGCATTTCTTAATTTATCCAGCCACTTCGGCTCTCATGTCTTTTCCTTTAAACTTCATCGATCCTAAATTGCTTAGTATCTCTTGTTGGAAATCTTTGTCTACTTCAAAGAAAGAGAATTTTTCTAGGATTTCAATGTCTCCCACATCCGGTCTCTTGCGAGATTTCTGTGTCGCCTTATTGATAATATCCAGTAAGTCCATCTTTCTTAGGTTGTCCTTTTTTCCTAAATTAAAGAAAAAACGGGTCATGTTTGCATTGCTACGACGTTTTCCACCGCGACCCCCGTCTCTATCTCTACTAGGTCGATCCGAACCTCTAAAGTCGTCTCTTCTACGATCGTCTCTACCGCCTCTATCGCCTCTGTCGCGATCGTCTCTACGACGGTCTTTTCTTGAGGATGGAGCGTCTCTCTCGTCAGACAACCTTTCGCTTTTAAGATCTTTCTTATCCTGATAGAATAAAGCCAAATCTCTTAGTTGAAATTGTAAAAGTTGGTGAACAAGTTGCTCTTTGGTAAATTCAGACAAGTCTGGAATTAAAGAATCATCAAATGTGAAAAATTCTTCGTGCTCTGTGAAAAGTCTCTCAAAGACTCCTTCCACTTGAGACTTGATAATCACGTCGCTAGTCGGAACTTGCTTTTCTTGAATATCAATTTTCGTCACCGACTTGATTTGCTTCAATTTACGTGTTTCGTCTGGTTTGGTTAAAGCCATCGAAATTCCGTTTTTCCCTGCTCTTCCGGTTCTACCACTACGGTGAACAAAAACTTCAGGATCGTCCGGTAACGAAAAATGAATTACGTGCGTAAGTGAGTTCACATCAAGTCCTCTCGCCGCTACGTCTGTGGCTACAAGAATGTCAATGTTTTTCAAACGAAACTTCTTCATCACCGTATCTCTTTGGGCTTGGGAAAGGTCACCGTGCAATGCATCTGCGGCGTAGCCGTTCTGCATTAAAAAGTCAGCCACTTCCTGCGTTTCCATACGAGTACGGCAGAAAATAATTGAATATTGGTTAGGATTTGCGTCAATAAGTCTCTTAAGAGCCTCTTTCTTTTGACGGTACCCTACGACATAATATTCGTGCGTAATGTTTTTCTTAACCTCGTTGATAGATCCTACCGCAATGCGATGAGGTTGGGTCAAGTAATTTCTTGAAATACGTTCCACTTCTTTACTCATGGTGGCAGAGAAAAGGTACGTTAGCTTGGTGTCAGGGGTTTCTCTTAAGATCGTTTCTAAATCGTCTTTGAAACCCATCGAAAGCATTTCGTCTGCTTCGTCAAGCACCATCCATTGAATTTCTGAAAAATCAAGGGCTTTACGGTTAATTAAGTCAATCACTCTCCCGGGAGTTCCCACAATGATTTGCGGTTTGTCTCGAAGTGAGCGCATTTGATCCACAATACTGCTACCTCCATAAACCGCTGTGGTTTTGAGGTTTTTCATGTACTTGGAGTAATTTTTTATGTCTTTCGTAATTTGAAGACATAGTTCGCGTGTCGGGCAAAGAACCAAAAATTGGATTTTACGACTCGTATCGTCAATCATATCCAAAATCGGAAGCGAAAACGCTGCTGTTTTGCCTGTTCCCGTCTGCGCTAGAGCGATTAAATCGCGTGTATCTGATAAGATGAAAGGAATAGTCTGTTTTTGGATTTCTGTCGGGGCTTCGTAGCCCAGTTCGCCAATTGCCTTTATTAAATCAGGACTTAAATTGGACTCGGAAAATAAATTCATTCAGTAATTTAAAAATTTTTGCAAAAGTACAACAAATAATTGAATAACAGCTAATAAGTAATTTACGGAACAGAAACTCGCCGCTCTACGCCTACCTCTCTCAGTCCCTTGCAATTGCGATCTTTAGCCCCTTCCTTTCTCTAAGAGAAAACCCCTTATAGTGCACTAGAGCCCAGTTCGTAATCTTCACTTTTTTTTAAGGATTTGCTAATCCGAGCTTTTATATTGACTTTAACGCCCTGAATTTGAGTCAAAAAAGTATTGAAAATCCTTCTTTTTAATTTCCATTTGCCACAGATAATCGCTCCAAAACCTCCAAAAAGTTTGGATCTTCGGGTGAGATTGCATAGTAAAGTGCAATGTCTGAAGTTTGATCTACCACCATAAAACGAGGAACCCAGTTTAGTTCAATGTATACGTTAAATGGATTTTTCCACCCCTGGTCAAACCAGTAATGATCCCACGATTCCATATTGTATTTTGCGAGTCCTCGGTTCCACTGCTCGTAGGAGCGGTCTAAGGAAAAATAGACAAAATCCACTTGGGGATATTTTTGTTTGATTTCTTGGGTTTTGGGAAGCGCCAAAATGCAGTCTTTGCACCAACTTGCCCAAAAGTCAATTACAAGGACTTTTCCTTTGTACTTTTCAAGCACAGCCCCCACGCTGGTTTTCGTTCCGCTTTTCGCGGTCAAACTTTCAGCTAAGGCCTCTTTCGAAAAGGAGGTTTTTGGAGATTCAGGGGCTCTTTGAGCATAACCTAAGGAAAAAACAAGGACAAAACTCAAGAGTAGAATTTGTTTAGAGCACGTTTTTATTGATATCATTTCATTTATTTTTTAAGTTCGAGTAGGACTATTTCTTCCGGAGAGTTAAAGCTTACCTGTCCGTTTTTCACTTTTGCACTTGCACCTGAATACGCATCTGTCAGCGCAGCTCCTTCCGCAAAGACCCCTTTCACATCCACCTGTTTTCTTCCAGGCGAAAGAGAAAGACCGACAATGACTTTGTCCTTATCAAGCACTCTTGAAAAATAGTACGGACTTTTTGAAAGCATTTGGTGTTTGCCAGCTCCAATCGCAGGGTGCTGGGCGCGAAACTTACCTAGTTTTTGGTAATGCGCTAAAAGTTCCTGCGTAGATGGACTGCTTTGAATCTCTTCCCAATTCATGGTGCCGCGAAGGGTGGCATCTCCTACGGCGCCTTCTAGAATTAAACTCCTACCCGACTCATCTCCATAGTAAATTTGAGCGATCCCGGGAGTGAGCAGAAGTTTGGTTGCAGACTCAAACCCTCTGTTTCTCTCTTTGTCGAAAGGCGTACTGTCGTCATGTGAGGTTACGTAATTCATCACGGTTTTCCCTTTCAAAGGACCGGATAGCATCTGATCGTAATAATGAAAGAGATCCTCATACTCCTTATTTGCATCCGATTTAAAATCAAAATTAATGAGCGCATCAAATCCGTTGTCAAAGTAATTCACTTTGCGATCCGAAAAATCGTACTGTTTTTCTTGAGAAATCCCATACCCATACACTTCCCCTACGAGGAAGAAATCCTTTTGATCCAGCACCTTTGTGGGGTTCGCCGCTTTGTATTCTAAGAAAGCGCTCTTGGCTACCTTTTCAAAGTCTTTCCAAACTCCTTCTTCCGTATGTTTCACCGTATCCACCCGGTACCCGTCGATTCCATACTCTTTGATGTAATCGCTAAGCCATTTCATTACGTAATACTTCGGCGCACGCGGATACCCAGTTTTCTCAAAGAACGCGTCTAGTTCTGCTACTTCTTTTTCGTAGCGATTCTCCTTCTTCCATTTTTCAACTAGACTCGCAGGAAGCTCCACCGGAAGAGTGCTTTCCGTTAGAAGGTCCGGAAGATTCTCCACGAGCGTACACGAAACGGTAGAGTGGTAATTCTCATACGTGCAAATCGGCTCCGTTCTCACCCAACTAGTTGGAAAAACCGGATCGGTAGAAGTCACGGGTCCTGTATGGTTAATCACCGCATCCAAAACAATTCGAATTCCTCTCTTGTGCGCTTTCTCGACAAATTCTTTCAAATCTGCCTTCGATCCAAAATTGGGATCAAGCGAAGTCCAATCTTTTGCCCAATACCCGTGGTAAGGGTACGTAAGACCTGTGCCTTCATCCACCGCACCATGAATCTGTTCCACAAGCGGCGTAAGCCAAATGGCATTAATCCCTAAGTTTGTAAAATACCCTTGATCTAATTTTTGAATCATTCCTCTTAGATCCCCTCCTTCAAATCCGCGGTATGCAGCGGTAGATTCCGTGCGCCCAAAGGATTTGTCGTTGGTAAGATCCCCATTGGAGAAGCGGTCTGGAAGCACAAAATAGAGATTGGCGGCTTGCCAATTAAAGGAATCCCCCTTGGAGGACACCGATGAATTCACACTACAAGAACTAAAGCTAAGTAGCGCTACAAAGGAGATTAGAATCTTTTTTAAAGTCATAGGAAAATAGAATTTCTATCCAACATAGGAAAGCTAACCTTTCCATTTCAAGAGGGTAATTTAGTGATTTTTATGCTTATTAAGAAGCCCAAAGTGAATCGGTTTAGAAATACGGTTTATTTAACATCTTTTAACCAAAAATGCTATCTTTGTTTGAAAGAACTAGCCTATTTATGTCTCTATACAGTCAATTGGCCGAAACCCTTTCTTACATCGCTCCCTCGATTTACAAAGAGCGATTTTTTAAGAAACTTAAACATCTAGACGCATCTAACCGTTTAGAGAGCAAGGTAGAACCCGAACTCTATTGGTTAAAAAGCAAGGTGCAAAAACAAGATGTTTTTCTCGACATTGGTTCCAACGTCGGAGCCTACTTATACACCCTCGAAAAAACCCTGAAATCGGATAATTTATACGGATTTGAACCGAACCGCTTTCTCTACAAACGTTTAAAGAGACTATTCCCTACGCTTCCAATTTTTCCGCTTGCACTTTCAGATCAAAACCAAATGGCAGAATTTAAAGTTCCTGTGATTCGTGGCAGCAAAGTGAAATCCAGGGGCACCCTACAAACCCACTTAAAAGAAGAAGGTGAAGAGGCAGGAGTTTACCAAAGGGTGAAAGTCATGCGCCTAGACGATTGGGCTCCTATGGAGCATTTTGAGAGGCTAGATTTTATCAAAATCGATGTGGAGGGCAGTGAAGAAAAAACCCTAAAAGGGGCACAAAAAACGATCAAACGTTTTAAACCGACTCTTTTGGTTGAGATTGAGCAAAGGCACCACGAGTCCCCCATTTGGCCACTCATTCTTGAGGTCTGTTCCTGGCAGTACAAGCCGTTTTACGTGGATCCAAGCAGCCTTGAACTTATTCCCCTAGAGAAAGGTTTTTACGAATCTCAAGGAAAGGAAGGTCCAAATTCTAGGACTCCCTACATTAATAACATTATCTTTGTCCCCGAAAAATGAGTGTAGTATCGCGACAAGGGTTTAAGTACTCTTTAATTGGGTATTTTGGTTTTTTGCTGGGCACGCTCTCAGCACTTTTTGTGTTTCCTCAGGACATGGTATTCTATGGGAAACTGCGGTATGTTTTACCGGCGGCAGAAATGTTGCTTCCCATCGTGGTATTTGGACTTTCCTTCTCGAATGTCAAGTATTTTCTAAAAACCAAAAAAGACGGAAAACACCAAAATTTTCTAAGTCTAACCCTGGTCGCAGTGGCTCTGAATTTCCTACTGTTTATAGGGGCATTCTTCCTGTTTTTCTATCTCTTTCCTCAGTTTAAAGACTCGGAGCTCTTCCAACTTAAATATTTAATCCTTCCCCTAATTCTCATTTTAGCGTTTAGCGCCGTATTCAATAAATACATCTCGAATTACAAACGAATCGTAGTTCCTAATATTTTTGAAAATCTATTTCCAAAACTGGCGAATCTAGGCACGTTTTGTCTTTTTGTGTTTCTAGGTGTGAGTACACAAGGCTCCTTTGGATTCTTATTTGGTATGTTCACCCTGGCACTCATCGGCTATGTTCTGTACGCCAATTCCCTAGAGAAATTAAAACCTGACTTCTCCACTTCTTACATGCAAAAGGACGGATTTTACAAAAAAGTCTTAAACTATAGTTTGTTTGGTTTTCTTGGAAACATTGGCAATTACATTGCCTTTCGGGTGGATAACTTTATGATTGGTGAATTCCTCACCTTTAGCGAGAACGGGGCCTACAGTATTATCCTCTCGGTTCTCTCCTTTATCCTTATTCCTCAAATGGGACTTTTCAATATCTCGGCTCCGATCATCAACCGAACCATAGAAGAAAATAATTTTGAAGAGCTCAACCGCTTTCACAAAAGAACTTCCCTTACCCTCTTTTTTTTAGGATCTGTTCTTTTCTCTTGCATTTTGGTGGGGTTCCCTTACCTCACTCATTTCATTGCGAGTGGAGAGGCACTTAGAGAAGCCTCCCCCGTCATTTGGATCTTAGGCTCCGCAATGATTTTTGACTTAGCTACAGGGTTCAACGGCCATATTATTTCGCTCTCGAAATACTACCGATTTACCATCGTGGTGATGCTTTTATTAGCCGTCATGAGCGTATCACTCAATTTCTTATTTTTACGCACAACGAACTTAGGAATCGTGGGAATCGCCCTTGCTACCGCAATCTCACTCACGCTCTTTAACTGCATTAAAATTGCGTTCAATTATTGGAAATTCAAAGTGTTTCCTATTTCCATAGAAATGGTGTACACGTCCATTTTATGCACTCTGGGAATCACCCTTTCTATCATTCTTCCGGAAAGCAGCTATCCGCTACTAAATCTCGTCTATAAACCTTTGGTGGTACTACTTGTCATTGGAGTGGGTAATCATTTCATGGGAATATACCCTTTAGACAAGTATCTAAAGTGGAGTTTTCTTAAAAGTCTTTTAAAATTCTAACAAGCTCTTTTCGGCTTTATTTCAATTGCAGAAGGAGCCTTTCTAAGGCATTGGATACTTCTGCCTTTTGATACCTCTCATAGCTAAGGTCCCCAAGGGAATCTCTATCTAGTAAGGAAGCAATCGTATTTACTTTTGAAGCCTGAACCAAAGGGCAAGAGCTTTTGTAAAACGTGGGAAGCAAAAGAGAAGTAGAAAATTTAATAGCATCTCCAATAGCGCCCGTCATTTTGGTGGTCCCGTAGATTTCAACGCCTCCAAAAAACCGGGTTTTCTTATGCAAAGGGCACCAAATAAGATCTGCCCTGCTGAGAACTTCGTCAAAATGACTACTGGAAACTTTGTGGGTGAAGAATTCAATGTCTAAAGAGGCATAATGCTTATACTTCAGCTCCTCGAGCCATCTAAGTTCCTTTCCGCTTGCTCTTCCTAAGAAAACCACATGCACCCGTTTTAAAGCCTCCCTAGAGCTCTCAAGCGGGGATGCCTTCTCGCCGTACTCTTTCAACTTTTTTAGGACTTCGCGGTAATCCCTTCTTTTCTGAGAGACCTCTCCTGGTATTACCAATTGAAATTCATTTGCAGCTTTCTTTCGCGTGCTCTTGGTATAAAAAAGGGGTAAAACTTTTGCAGCTCCCTTATGCAAATCGCCATCTAGCACCAAAAGACGAGAAGAATCTGCAAAAACCTTTGGAGCCGAAAGAAGTCCTTCTTTTAGTAATAGTTTGAGCCTATAGACGGTTTGGCTTTTAAAAACAGCCTTGAGCAAAAAGGAACGACTGCGCTTGGGAAAATTTAGATTGTGTGTAATTACATAGGTGTTAAATCTCTTTTGAATCTCTAAAAAGAGAGAGAAATAACGATGTGCGGTTCCAATTAGGACCAAGTCGTATGACTGAGCCTGCAACTGCTCCAAAATAATGGTGGAGTCGCTCTTGTGAACATTTCCAGTTGCTGAGATTTGAAGTTCGGAAAGGATGCGGGGTGAAAAATAAAAATCGACTTGTAGGGCAGTAAAATCCCTCGAAAGCTCCCTGAAATTTCTAGCAATTTCAGCGTGCGTATCCAATTCAATATAAGCCACTCTCAACATGCAATTCTAAAAGAGTTAGTTCCCAGCCTTGAGGCTCGATTTCAAAGACTCGTAATCCATCACGAGTTCTCCTTTCACGTAGGTTTTTAGAACTTTCGTTTCTAAAATCTTTGAAGGCTCTATCTTCAATATATCTTGATCCAGGACGATGAAATCGGCCCACTTCCCTTTCTCTAGACTGCCTTTTTCATTTTCTTGAAAACTGCCTTTTGCTGCCCATAGGGTCATTCCTTTTAAGGCCTCTACTCGACTTAGCGCATTTTGCATCTGAAATCCTTCAGAAGGGAAGCCTTTTGCATCTTTTCGAACCACCGCGGCGTAAAAAGTCTTCATAGGACTAATGTCCTCTACTGGAAAATCAGTTCCAAGCACGAGCCATCCGTTTTGATTTAAAAGCTGTTTGTTCGCATACGCATGCGAAAGGCGTTCTTTGCCTAAACGCGATTCTGCCCATGGCATATCCGATGTTGCGTGCGTGGGTTGAACGGAAGGCACGATGGAATACTTTGCAAAAGTGGAAAAATCCTCGGGAGAAATCACCTGCGCATGTTCGATTCGCCAGCGACGGTCGTTTTTGCCTTTTAATTCATTCGCGTACACTTCTAATATCACGCGGTTTGCAGAATCGCCAATCGCGTGGGTATTCATTTGAAACCCTTCTTCAAATAAAAGGGAAGCCATTTTTTTAAAATGAGCCACATCAGAAAGTAAAAATCCAGTGTTAGATGCCTCATCACTGTAGGGGTGTAACAAACAGGCCCCGCGGGAACCTAGGGCTCCGTCCGCATAAAACTTCATTCCATTGACAAAAAGCCGATCGGTTTTAATAATACCTCGGGATTTTAGCCATTGAAAATTGGCCTCAGAATCCGACAGCATGACATGCAAATTGATTTTTAAATCCTCCGACTTTTGCATGGCCTCAATTTCTTCCACCAACGGAAAGTCTAAACCTGCATCCACGACAGTGGTTAACCCTTCCTTAAAACTATACTCCTGCGCTTGTCTCAGGATTTGCTGAACCTGAGCCTTGGTTGGCTTAGGCATATGCGTAGCCATTTGATCTTTTGCATTGTCAATTAAAACCCCAGTGAGTTTACCGTCTTTTTTCAAGAGATCACCTCCACTCATTTTTGTGCTAAGATTATACCCTGCAATATCAAGTGCTTTTTGATTCACAATGGCCGCATGACCGTCCACCCTAGTTAAGTAGACAGGACGATCTGGAAACATTTGATCTAGTTTTTCTTTGCTTGGAAACTCTTTTTTAGTCCATCGATTTTGGTCCCAACCACGGCCCACCAGCCATCCTTCGCTGTGCGATTTAGAAAAATCTTGCAACACGTCTAAAACGGCCTCCCATGAGTCAAGTCCGGCTAAATCTGCATTTTGGAGCATGCTCCCAAATCCGTAAAAATGGGCATGTGCATCAATAAGACCGGGCAAAACCGTTTTCCCCAGAGCATCATAACTTTGAGAGGCTTTGTATTTGGATAAAATATCTTGGTTTGTACCGACTTCTAGGATCTTTCCGTCTTTCACGGCCATGGCCTGACCCATCGAAAACTCCGCATCCACGGTGTAGATTTTCGCATTGTGCAGAATGTAATCAGCGGAATTTTTTTGCCTTGTTTTGCACCCTAAAAGGAAAAGTAAGCTTAAAAGCGGAAGTAGAAGTTTAGGCATAGTATATCATTTTTTAAATTTCAATTTAGAAAAGACTTCTTTCCACCGAAGCTTTCGAATGTAGCTAATTTCTTCGGAGGTGAGTTTTTTAGTTCCGGATTGACTTAAGAAACTTTTCAAAGTCAGATAAAAGGCAACGACCCCACCCTGATGCCTTGAGGCTTTGGCTGCAGATATAAGAACCAATGGCAAACTAAGTCCTATGTTGTAAAAATAGACACCGAGCTTGGTTGCTTTTTGATTTTTATATCGCTCCGCGGTTGGTCTTAAATGCTTCACCCATAAATCCTTCAGTGTGAGCACCTCAAAGCCTTCCTTTTGAGCCAGCATTCGGTCAATGTTGTCCCACCCCAATGTTTCTCGAAGTCCATCCATCGCTTTAAAACAAGCCACGCGATATGATTTTATAGGGCCTCTGACATGGTCCTTCGAACTAATCGCCTCAAATTCCCAGTCCGCACTCTCGGGTGGAAACTCAAAGGCATCCTTCGGCTCAAATGGTCCCCTGGGGATTTTCACAATACCCGAGACCATACCTGCCTGAGGCGAACTCTTATACACGTTCTCCAAACGAGCCAGATAATTTTCAGGGAAGACAATGTCCGCATCAAACTTACAAACCACATCAAACTCACTCAAGTTTTCTGTAGAAAGTCCTTTGTTAAAGGTTCGAACCACCTTGGCTCCAGGCTGATGCTCCGAAGAAGGCAAGTTTAAAAGCCGGAAACGAGAATCTTTTTCACTAAAGTCTTTCGCAATCTGTGCACTCTGATCGGTGGATCCGTCATTGACCACCACCAATTTGAACTCCTTATACGTTTGCCTTCGTAACGATTCTAGCGCAAACCCAAGGGACTGCTCTTCGTTGTGGGTAGGCATCACGATAAGAATTTTCAAACTCATAGTTTTTGAGGAGCGAGCATATTTTTAGGGTCTAAAATTTCATCTAGTTTTTCCTGCGATAGAATTCCATGTTCAAGCACTAGATTGTATACGCTTTTTCCTGTCTCTAACGCTTCTTTTGCAATTTTCGTTGAAGTCTTATATCCTATATAGGGGTTGAGAGCTGTAACAATTCCTATGCTGTGTTTCACCATGTTTAAGCAGATATCCTTGTTTGCTGTAATCCCTACAATGCATTTATCGGTTAGGGCTTCTAAAGCATTGTTAAGGAAGTAAATGTTTTCCATGATCGCATGGCACAAAACAGGTTCCATCACATTGAGTTGGAGTTGTCCTGCTTCCGCCGCAAACGTAACGGTCAAATCGTTCCCAATCACTTTGTAGCAAACTTGGTTTACGACTTCAGGAATCACAGGATTTACTTTGCCGGGCATAATGGAAGAACCAGGCTGCATTGCAGGCAGGTTAATCTCGAAGAGACCCGCTCTAGGACCCGAGGACAAAAGACGTAAATCGTTGCATATTTTAGAAAGCTTTACGGCCAAACGCTTCATAGCCGAAGAGTAAATGACGTAGGCTCCTGTGTCCGGAGTAGCTTCTACTAAATTCTTTGCGGAAACAATAGGATATCCAGAAATGCTAGCTAAATTTCTAGCGCAGAGGTTCGCATATCCTGCCGGTGCGTTGATTCCGGTTCCAATGGCGGTAGCTCCCATGTTTACCTCTAAAAAGAGCTTTGCATTGGCATTTAATTTTGTAATATCTTCTTCTAAGGTGGCTGCGAACGCTTCAAATTCTTGACCAAGGGTCATCGGTACGGCATCTTGAAGTTGGGTTCTTCCCATTTTAATTACATCGTGAAACTCCACCCCCTTAGCACGAAAGGCCAAGATTGCTTTTTTAAGTGTAGAAATTAAAAGTTCATTCTGTTGCAGAAGGGCAAGTTTGATGGAGGTAGGATACGCATCGTTGGTCGATTGTGAAAGATTCACATGGTCGTTCGGAGAACAAAACTCATAACTTCCTCTCGGCTTTCCTAATTTCTCTAGTACAATGTTGGAGATTACTTCGTTTGCGTTCATATTGACAGACGTTCCTGCTCCCCCTTGAATCATATCAATTGGGAATTGAGAATTGTACTTTCCGTCTGCTACTTCGTCGCAGGCCTCCGAAATCTTCGAGTAAAGCTCCTGATTTAGAAGTCCAAGTTCATAATTGGTCTTTGCTGCTGCTTTTTTCACGAACGCGAGGGCGCGAATAAAACGAGGATAACTCGATAATTTCTGACCCGAAATGTGAAAGTTTTCAATTGCTCTTTGCGTCTGAACGCCATAATACGCTTCCATCGGAACATCCAGTTCCCCTAACAAATCGCTTTCTTTTCTAAATTGTGCCATCAAAAAAATATTTGAGGGAAAGTTAAGAGTTTTTGATAGATTGAACAAAAAAACGCGCCCTATTCGAGCGCGCGTAAAGTATCTAATTCAAAGAGAATTATTTAGTCGGATATTTTTCAAGCAATGCCTGTAAAATGGCCCATGTTTCTAGGTCCATTACTCCACTTGCATTTTGCGGTCTAAAACGGTACTGAAACGCTTCGATCGTTTTTTGTGTGGCCTGATCCACAGAGCCTGATCGAAGTAGTCCATAACCGAACTCATTCAAGTAGGTCTGGTATTTGAAGATAAAAGTGGAATCTAAAAGTAGGGATTCAAAGTTCTGCGATTCCGGAGCGTTCATAAATCGCTGCTTGGTCGGCTCATCATACCACATCCCTATGCCATATTCCTTGTAAAGCCTTTCCCAAGGAAACAAAGGACCTGGATCCTGTTTTCTTGTAGGTGCAATGTCGGAATGTCCTAAAACATTCGTGGGCAGAATTTGATAACGATCCACTAGATCTTTCACTAAAGCCGCTACTTTTTTGAACTGCCATTCGGGGTAAGGGTAAAAAACCCTTTGACCTACAGAGTCTGTCGTGTATCCCGGATTCACAATTTCAATACCAATAGAGGAATCATTTAAATTTTCAATTTTGCGCCAAGAACTAACACCGGCATGATAGGCTCGCTTGTTCTCGTCCACCAACTGATAGATTTCTTTGTCATTTTGATCCCCTACCAAATAATGCGCACTTACACTTTGGGTCGTTAGGACGCGAACCGAACGATCGTCATCTAGCGCTGTGTAGTGAAGAATAAGATAACGTTGTCGATAGTTTTGCCCGAGGGAAGGAAAATACGCTTTTGTCACACTATACCCTTTGGGTTCTGCCGTCACAATCGACCCATGACTAATCGTATTATCATTGTTTGCTGCGTCGGCAATATTTACTTTGAAAAAATCATATTTCCCTTGGTGCTCTACACTTGGTTTTGCAGGTTGTGGAATTGGCTTTTTTTCTGCCGGCGGAGTCTTGCTCGTCGCAGTCGCAGTAGTCGTTTTCGGTAATTCCGGCTTTTTTTTCGTCGGTGCTTGTGGCGCACAGGAAAAAACTAAAAAGCTTAATCCAATGACACCTAATGTTTTACGCATAATAAGTGTTTTTAAGTGATTTCAGATTCCAAAAATACAAAAAAAATTAAGCGATTTTTTTTGGTTAATATGAAAATCCTTGTTATATTTGCACTCGCAATTAGAGAAAAGCAGTTCTTTAAAAACGAAGATTGCAAGGAGGGTTGCCGGAGTGGTTAACGGAGCAGTTTGCTAAACTGTCGACGCGCAAGTGTCGCGTGGGTTCGAATCCCACACCCTCCGCAACCGGAAACTCGGGGTGTAGCGTAGCCCGGTCATCGCGCCTGGTTTGGGACCAGGAGGTCGCAGGTTCGAATCCTGCCACCCCGACAAAAGCCACTGATTTATCAGTGGCTTTTTTTATTTTCGGACGTATCTCGGATAGAAAAGGTGTTTTCATTAAAATTTTCAGCTTCTAATCCATTAATTATTTGCTTGTGTAACCTAGGGTACTCAAGCTTAGATCTGATATATTTATATTTGTCAGACACAAGTTATAAATGCTATGGAAAAATTATTTTACCAAACATATGGTGGTATTTTTGAACAAGAATTATTAGCTGAAATCGTTCAAGTATCAAAAGCTGTTGAATTTAAGGAAGGTGACGTGTTGATTGATTACAATCAGTATATTAAGATGATGCCACTCTTATTGTCTGGTGCAGTGAAAGTGATGCGTGAAGATTACGACAGTGGAGAACTATTACTTTATTACTTAGAGCGTGGGGATACTTGTGCGATGTCTATGACCTGCTGTTTGCGTGAGAAACAGAGTGAGATCCGTGCTATAGGTGAGGTGCCAGGCGTTATTTTAATGTTTCCTGTTCAGAAGATGTCGGAATGGATCGGGAAATACAAAAGTTGGATGGTTTTTGTTTTTGAAAGTTACAATAACCGTTTCAATGAATTACTAAATGCTGTAGATACGATCGCGTTTATGGATATGAATGAGCGTGTGTTGAATTACCTTTTCGAAAAAAGCAAAATTGAAAATAGTACAATTGTCTACAAAACCCATCAAGATATAGCGGAAGAATTGAATACTTCGCGCGTAGTGGTCTCAAGATTACTAAAAGCGTTGGAAACAGAAGGTCGAATCAAGCTCAACCGGAATAGTATTGAGATACTCGTCAAATAAATAGAAGGCTTTACAAATAACGTTGAGCCTTTTCTTATGTAACAAATGTAACTGATAGGATGAAAATACTTCAAGACATTTGCAGCAAATTAAATGATTATGGATATGATATTGTCACCATGGCCTTGGTATGTAAGTGGGCCACTTATAGCAATCACGATGTTTGTATTGCTTTATTTAGGTAAGAACTTTGGGATGTCGTCCAACTTGCGTACGATGTGTACGATGTGCGGAGCGAGCAAAACAGCGTCATACTTTAAATTCGATTGGCGTAGCCAAAAATGGAATCTCCTGATGGTAGTAGGTGCTATGATTGGAGGATTTATCGCTTCTAATTATTTAGGCGCAGGCCAATCTCCTGATTTGAATCCTAAAACTATCACACAGCTCGAAGCAATGGGTATTCACAGTGCAGGGAAAGATTATGTCCCTACTGAGTTTTTTGGCAATGAAGCTTTTAGTGACCCTAAAGTGTTAGTGTTATTAATCGTGGGTGGTCTTCTTGTCGGTTTTGGTGCGCGTTATGCGGGAGGTTGTACTTCAGGTCACTCAATATCAGGCATTAGTAATTTGCAATTACCTTCTTTGATCGCGACAATCGGTTTCTTTGTTGGGGGTATTATCATGATTCACTTTATTTTCCCACTTTTATTCTAATCTAATATGAGAAATATAGTTTTTTTACTAGTAGGTGTATTCTTCGGGATACTGATGTTCAAGTCTGAAGCCGCCTCTTGGTTCAGAATCTACGAAATGTTTAATTTCCAATCTTTTCACATGTTTGGTCTAATGGGAACAGCCTTGGCGACCGGTGTAATTTTGGTTCAAATCATTAAAAGAAAAAAAGTAAAGGATATAGATAATAAGGCAATTGCAATTGCAGATAAGGACAAATCGATCGCTCGCTATTTAGTAGGAGGTACGATATTTGGATTAGGATGGGCTTTGGCAGGCGCATGCCCAGGACCTATTTTTGTTCTCACTGGAGCAGGTTATTTACCGATGTTAGTTGTATTGGCGAGTGCTTTGTTGGGAACATGGATATATGGTTTGTTAAAGGATAAACTTCCTCATTAAAAGCAGGATATATTTTATTAGAAAAGCGAGAAGAGATTCTCGCTTTTTTGTTGCAATAATTTCTCGTTTCTGTGTAACAAATGTAACTGTAGGCTTTCTTTCACTTGCTGACCTTTGCACCAACAAATTGAAAAAGTCATGGAAACAATTGGATATTTAGCATCCATTTTGATTGGAGTATTATTGGGTTTGATAGGTAGCGGAGGAAGCATTCTTACCGTACCTGTTTTGGTCTATATATTCGCTGTATTACCTGTTACTGCTACAGCCTATTCGCTATTTATTGTAGGTGTGACTAGTGTTGTGGGGTCTATTACCTATTTCAGAAAAGGATTGGTAAATATAAAGACGGCTGTCGTTTTTGGAATACCGTCTATTATTGCTGTCTTCTTCACACGTAAATATATCTTGCCAGCAATTCCAAATAATTTGTTAACACTGGCTGAATTTGAAGTGACCAAAGATATTTTCCTCATGATTCTTTTTGCGATATTGATGGTCGTGGCGGCTTATACGATGCTAAAAGGCAAAAAGTCTGATACGACAGAGGAACTGCAACCACAAAAGTTCAATTACCCGATGATTTTGTTAGAAGGTTCATTCGTCGGTGTATTAACAGGACTCGTAGGTGCTGGTGGAGGTTTCTTAATTATTCCAGCTTTGGTCTTATTTTCTAAGCTTCCGATGAAAGAAGCGGTAGGCACTTCGCTAGTCATTATTGCGGCAAAATCATTAATAGGATTTACCGGCGAATTGGGAAATGAATCATTGGATTGGACGTTTTTATTCACATTGACTTCGTTGTCTATAGTCGGAATATTTATAGGTTCTTACCTCACAAAAATTATTAATAGTGATAAGTTAAAACCTGCTTTTGGCACATTTGTACTGCTGATGGGTATCTATATCTTTTTCAAAGAAATCTGGTTTTAACATCGTATTCCTTGTGTAACAAAAGTTGCGGATAGGCACACGCACTTTATCTAAATTTGTATCCATAAGCAATTAAATAGTAAACAATTAAAATTTAAATAGTATGTTTTTTCAACACGTATACGACAAGACATTAGCGCAAGGAAGTTATATTATTGGTTGTCAAGCAAAAGGCGAAGCTATTGTCATTGACCCAAAACGCGATGTAGATACTTACTTAGAAATCGCTGCCGAAAACAACTTAAAAATTACTAAATTAACCGAAACACATATTCATGCAGACTTCTTAAGTGGGGCGCGCGAGTTGGCTGCATTAACAGGAGCCGAATTATTATTATCAGATGAAGGCGGTGCTGATTGGCAATATGAGTTTGCACACACAGGATTGAAACACGGAAATGTGATTACGTTAGGTAATTTGACATTGGAAGTATTGCACACTCCAGGTCACACACCAGAAAGTATTAGTTTCTTGTTGACAGACCATCCAGCGACACCAGAAGCCATAATGCTATTCACAGGAGATTTTGTGTTTGTAGGGGATGTAGGTAGACCCGATTTGTTAGAAAAAGCAGCGGGTATGATAGGTACGCAAGAGAAAGGTGCTAAGCAATTGTTTGAGTCAATCCAACGCTTTATGAGTTTGGCAGATCACGTACAAGTATGGCCAGGTCACGGAGCAGGTTCCGCATGTGGTAAAGCTTTAGGAGCTGTACCAAGTACTACTGTAGGGTACGAAAAAATCAGAAACTGGGCACTGCAATATGGTGATAATGAAGAATTTTTTACAAAAGATTTATTAGAGGGTCAACCCGAAGCACCAAAGTATTTTGCGATGATGAAAAAGTTGAATAAAGTGGATAGACCTTTATTGACGGCTGTACCTCAACATAAAAAATTATCAAAAGACGAGTTTTTGAAAGTATATCAAGATGGTATGTTGGTGATAGATACATGTAATAAAGTTGAATTTGCGAAAGGTTATTTGCCTAATTCGTTAAATATCCAAGGAAACAATACATTTGCCAATTGGATGGGCTGGGTGCTTAGCTACGATGTTCCCTTTGTGCTTGTTGCAGAGGAATCAGAGAGGGAAGACATCACACGCAAATTGATGCGCATAGGTTTGGATAATATCTATGGTTTTATGGATTCAGTTCTAGATTTAGGCATTGAATTGCAAACCGCTAACGTCATCGAAATGGATCAATTTGAGGCCGCTATTCAAGAGGATAATGTACAAGTCGTAGATGTACGTAATGAGAAAGAATTCGCTGCTGGACAAATCGAAGGTGCGACACATGCATTTGTAGGAACGCTCGTGTCGAACTTGGACAAGTTAGATAAATCTAAAGACATCGTGATTTACTGTCAGGCAGGAGACCGTTCAACCATCGCCTATTCAATTTTGAAAAAATATGGTTTCGAGTCGGTAAGAAATTATGCAGGAGGCATGAAAGAATGGACGATTACTAATAAGCCTTTAAAACAATAATTATGAGAAATTTAATTTTCAGAATGAGTTTGATTTTGACCCTGATAGGTTTTAACCTTCAAGCTCAAGATCTTATCCTAAAGCGCCTACATGAAGAAGGTCTTTCGCAAAGCGGTTACATCTTGATTGATAACCAATCAAAGGAAGCGATTGTGATTGATCCGCGTAAAGATGTTCAAGAGTTCATCGATACATTGAGTGCGTATGACGCTAAATTGAAATTCGTTACCGAAACACATATTCATGCCGATTATTTAAGTGGCGCACGTGAATTAGCAAAATTGACTGCATCCACATTAGCCTTATCTCAAGAGGGATCTGCGGAATGGCAATATAAATTTGATTATCTACCATTGAAACAAGGAGATAAGTTGGCATTTGGAGAATATTTTCTCCAAGTGCGACATACTCCGGGTCATACGCCAGAAAGCATTAGCTTTTTGTTGTATTCAAATAAGGATATGATTAATCCAATAAAGGCTTTTACGGGTGACTTTCTTTTTGTGGGCGATGTGGGTAGACCTGATTTATTAGAGAAATACGAAGAGGGGGAAGCAAATTCTACCGCTTCTGCCGCAGCGCTTTATCAAAGTATCGAAAAGTTCAGAAAGCTACCTGATGATATGGAAATATGGCCTGGTCATGGTGCAGGTTCATTCTGCGGAAAGACGTTAAGCAACATTCCATTTTCTACATTGAAGGCTGAAAAATTGACTAATCCTGCTTTACAATATTCAGGTAAAGAATCCGAATTTATAAAATACATATTGGCGGATCAAGTGGTTCCTCCTCCCTATTTCAAGTTGATGAAAGAGTGGAATCGTGATGGGACATCCTATAAGTTCGCAGAGGACCGATATGCAGTACTTGATGCTTCGGAAATAAAAAGTCTGATTGGTAAAGGAGTAAAAGTAATTGATACTCGTGTTCGCAAAGAAGTAGGAAAAGGATTTCATCCGAATACGATACATATTGAGTTGAATAAAGGATTTAACAATTGGTTTGCACAATTAGTAAATCATAAGGACCAAGTCGTATTTATAGCAGAAAAAGGTAACGAAAAAACATTAGCGCATAAGTTGATGCGTGTAGGGTTTGACAATGTGTTAGGCGTGGTGAACGATATTTCGTCTGAGAACTTGAAGTCAATTCAATACATTAAACCTGAGGACTTGACAAAAACTGTGAAGAGAAAAGGCATACAGGCTTGGGATATTCGTACAGCTAAAGAATACGCTGAAGGACATATTACTGGTATAGCGAATTTGCCTTTGCTTGAAATAAACGATAAGGCGTCAAAACTAGATAAAAATCAACCGATCATTATTCATTGTCAAAGTGGAGCTCGTGCCGCTATTGGTTATTCACTTTTTGAAAGTTTAGGTTTTACAGACATTACGGTTTACGATGGAGGTATCAATGAATGGAAAAAGTTGGGGAATAAACTTGTTCTCGAATAGCAGTGTCATTCTAATAGTAATTATTATGCGATCAATAGTTAAAGGAATATTTTCAAATAACGATACAGCCTTAAAAGAGGGGTTGTAATCTTCCCTGAAAATAGGAACGATTTAAAATATAGTTATGTAATATTCCAATATTCGCAATGCGGCAAATAAGGCTAAAGCCATTACTATTTTGACGATATACTTCATTTTCGTTTGTTGAATTTTATTAGATTCCAATAACGTTTTGATACTTCGAATAAGTTTATTTCTGTTCAGCCACAAAATAATTAATATCAATAATTGATAGATAATAGCAGCTCTCAATGCTCCTAGATGAACTCCAAAATAAATGTCTTGTAAAATAACATTTATCAATATCGTGGAAGTAAATAAAGAGCCGATCACTCTCGTTTTCTTTATCAAAATAAGAATTCCTCCAACAATTTCGAAAATACCGAGAGTTATTGCGAATGATTTAGAGTAACCATAAAATGCCCACATTAATTCCATTCCACTCAATTCCGAAACACTTTTGTTTATTGCAGATGCACCATTAAATTGTATGATTTTTGCTCCGCCATATACGAACATTGCAAAAACAATTATCCAACTTATTGCATTTTCAAATATTTCAATCTTATCTCTTCTGGTGAAATTCATTTTAATTCAAACATTTATTTTTCATTTTCCATAAGAGTTACTGGGCATTCGGTCGGAAGCTTATAAAGCTTAATTGCTGTATAGGCAATCCAAGCAAATACAAAGAAAAAAGTAATCCGTTGGCCTACAGCAGGAATGCTAGGAAATATGTAATACCAAAACCCAGCAACAATCGTCATCCACACAAAGATCAATAAAATTAAATTGCTGCTTTTCCAATAATTGGAATGTTTAATTAATTTCGGGTAACTAAAAGTTCCAATCAGGAAAAACAGATAACTACCGTAGCTACCCACCTTATGTAGAACCGTTATCGTAGATGAGCGGTGGTCCATATCGGCTGGGAAAACACCTGAAAATGCCATAAAGAAACCCGTTAGAAATATGCCGATTAAAGGCAGTCTGGACGATTCTTTTGAGGCCATTGATTTATACAATCCTATGGAATATATAGAAATAAGAATTCCTGGAATGATGTATCCAAATATATTCCAAAGCCATTTATTTGGCGCATCAAGAGATCCCAATTCACTAATTTGTTTATATAAAAAGCTGTATTCCACCCTTTGATTGGCCATTATGAAATACGTTGTACAAAGTAAAATAGGAGCTAAAAGGCCAGCAATTGCGTAATGTTTGTTTTTCATATATTGATGGTAGACTATTTGAGACAAAGATAATGTCTTATCTATTCGCAAAATTTGACCTAAATCAAAAAACACCCTTTGTGCCTCTTACCCTGCTTAGAGTTTCTTGTGTCATTCCTAAATGAGAGGCAAGCATTCCTAAGGGTACTCTTTGTAGCTTGTTTTTTTGAGTTCGTTCAAAGAATTGGTACCGTTCGATCGCAGAATTAAACTGAAGAGAAATGATGCGCTCCGACTGCTGCAAAAAATACTGGGAAATGAGCATTCGTCCAAATCTTTCCATCTCGGGGAAATCTTTGAAGCACTCTTCAAGGTCGGTTAAAGTAATTTCAATGAGTTCCGTTGCTTCCAAGGTTTGAATATGGAAAAAGTCTGGAATGTTTTGAAGAAAGCTATAAATTGAAGTTATCCATTCGTTTTCCGCGGAAAAATTATCTGTGATTTCTTTCTCTCCTTTAAGGTAGTACGTTCTTATTAGACCGCTGGTGATAAAATAAGTGCTTCGGCAAGTTCTATCCGGTTTGTGAAGAAAATGGCCTTTAGAAAGATTTCTAATTTCCCCAATTGTTTCAAGTCGGCATTTTAGTTCGGTTGAGATTGGAATAAAATTGGCAATATGGTTTATTAAATTTTCGATAATGTCTGTTGTTGTTTTTTTGCTTGTTGCCCACGTGTATTTCCACACAAAGATCAATAAAATTAAATTGCTGCTTTTCCAATAATTGGAATTTTTAACTAATTTCGGGTAACTCAAAGTTCCAATCAGGAAAAATAGATAACTACCGTAACCACCTAACCTATGTAGAACCACTATCGTAGATGAGCGGTGGTCCAAATCGGTTGGACAATCACCTGAAAATATCATAAGCAATTTATAACAATTCTCTGTTAAATTATAAATAGATAATCGATTTATTTCCGATTATCTATTTTCATTTTTACATTTGTATCGTGAATGTTGAAGTTTTAATACAAAAAAATGCAGCACATCCGATTCCACATCAGGTGTTGCTAAGTATTTTGCACGAGTATAAAAGACCCAACGACAAAATTCATTCATTGATACAAGAGCAAAAATTGATTCCTTTAAAAAAAGGATTGTACGTTTGGAATAGTGATGTATTACCAGAAAATTTTAGTATTGCCAATACTCTCTATGCACCAAGTTATGTTTCGGTGGAATCGGCATTGTCATTTTATGGATTAATTCCAGAAAGGGTTTTTTCAGTAAGTTCAATGAAATGTTTTGTGCTAGAAGATTTATTTGCGGGTAAAATACACGCATTACTTTTCAGAAAATGGGGAAATAATATTAAAGGTCGTGACTGATATGATTTGGAATGGTATATCAGAAAGGGAGTAAGCCTTAATCTTCAGCATTTTTTATTAAGAGCAATAGATAGTGGTGATTGGGTAAAAGAAACGATTTCCCAAACAGAATTTACTAGGTTGTTGAGATCGAGGATTGAAAGTCTTAATTTCGAGGTTGCGAAAAAGGATGTTGAGCGATTCATTCCAAATCCAAGAGTGCTGGACATTTGGTCTAAACAATATTTTTTGGATTTGACTAAAGAACTAAAAATAAAAGAATAAGCGTACTACTTTTTTACATCTTACCCTACGTAATCCACTATCAATAACGACTTATTTAGATTCTGTATCGAGAAACAGTCACGAGATACGGACACCACAACAGAACTTGTTAATAATTGATTTCCTCACGGAAGGATTCAAAAGCGGAAAAGCTCTTAAAAAGATTTACTTCGAAGATACCGCTTTAGTGAAGACTTGGCTCAAATTAGAATTAACATTGTAATTCACAAAATAATGCTAAATTCACTACTTCAAATTTCATTATTCAAAAAGTGAGACGGCAAAAAAAGCATATTGTAATGAACTCAGAATCCAACTATATCGAAATAAACCGACAATCCTGGAACCAAAGAACGGACTCGCATATAAATTCGGAATTTTACGGCCTTGAGGAATTTCTTAAAGGCAAAACTTCTTTAAATGAAATTGAATTAGACCTGCTTGGGGATATTCAAGGAAAAACAATTTTGCATTTGCAATGCCATTTCGGAATGGACTCCATTTCGTTAACGAGGCTTGGTGCGGAGGTGACAGGTGTGGACTTATCAGACAAAGCGATTGAAAGAGCTAAACAAATAGCAAAAGAAGCCCATTCAAATGCCAAGTTCATTTGTTGCGACATTTATGACCTGCCCAACCATTTAGACGAAAAATTCGATGTAGTATTTACCAGTTATGGTACCATTGGTTGGCTTCCAGATCTTCACAAATGGGCAAATATAATTTCTACTTTTTTGAAGCCAAACGGACAATTTGTCTTTGTAGAATTTCATCCTGTGGTTTGGATGTTTGATTACAACTTTGAGAAAATTGGATACCGATATTTTAATTCCGGAGCCATTATAGAAACAGAAAATGGTACGTATGCAGACAAAGAGGCGGATATCACTCTGTCCACGGTGTCCTGGAATCACGGATTAAGTGAGGTATTAAACAATTTAATCAATAATGGCCTTGAAATTCATTCACTGGACGAATATGATTACTCGCCCTACAATTGCTTCAACAAAACAACCGAGTTCGAACCTAATAAATTCAGAATAGAACATTTGCACGATAAAATACCTATGGTATATTCTATACGAGCAACCAAAAAAACATAACAATTCATCGTCACTTCAAATCGACATTCGAAAGACAAAATGCATAACCAAATCCTACTACAAATTCAGCCATCGTATGACTATTCACATTGACCCAAATTGTAAGCTTGAAATAGCATCTGAAAAGTTCGCACCCTCTGCTTTGGTTAAACGGGTTGCAATGCTCGAGATCGTACTATGTCTATAAGATAAAAGAAATTACTTACCATGTTCAAAAAAGTCATTAATACCGATCTATCAAAAACCACCATTATAATCCGCTTGATTGTGGGAGCTGTTTTCCTTTCCGAAGGAATCCAAAAATTTTTATTTCCGGCCATTCGTGGGGCTGGCCGCTTTGAGAAAATCGGACTTCCATCCCCTGAGTTGTTGGGAAATTTGGTCGGTTTTTTCGAGATCCTCTGTGGGATTTTACTTTTAGTGGGTCTACTAACCCGTGTGGCTAGTATTCCATTAATCCTCATAATGCTCGTTGCGTTTGCAACCACCAAAGTTGATGTATTTGCAAATGAGGGCTTTTGGGGATTTCTTCATGCAAGCCGTACAGATTGGGCCATGCTTTTAGGTTGTGTTTTTCTCTTAATAAAAGGGGGTGGTCATTGGTCTATCGATGAAAATTTAATGAGGAATGGAACGAGAAATTAGTATAAAAGAAATAGCCCGATTTTTTCTCAAGCTGGGAATCATTGGATTTGGAGGACCTGCAGCTCATATCGCGATGATGCAGCAGGAGGTTGTCGTCAAAAGAAAGTGGATGAGCGAACAGCATTTTTTAGATTTATTGGGAGCTACCAATCTCATACCCGGACCCAATAGCACGGAAATGGCGATACACATCGGATACGATAAAGCGGGCTGGAAAGGACTACTCGTTGCAGGATTGTGCTTTATTATGCCGGCGGTCTTCATTACCGGTATATTTGCCTGGCTGTACAAACAATATGGACAATTACCCGAAGTACAACCGTTTATTTATGGGATCAAACCTGCAATTATTGCCATTATTATCGGCGCAGTTTTTCCGTTAGCCAAAAAATCGAGTAAGTCTGTCTTTTTAGTATTTATAGGCATCGCAGTATTAATTTTTTCTTTGCTGGGAATCAATGAAATCTATTTATTGTTTGGAGCTGGCCTGGTTGCATGGGGTATGTTTTATATTCAGAATCAAAAAAGCAAGTCACTACAAAGTTTAATTCCAGTTCTTTTTTTTCAAATTGAATACAATCAATTGCTGTCCGAAACAAATATCAAATTGTTTTGGATATTTTTAAAAATAGGTGCAATTCTCTACGGAAGCGGGTACGTTTTATTTGCCTTTCTAGATACCGAACTGGTAGCACAAGGCTTACTTACCCGACCGCAATTAATGGATGCTATTGCCGTTGGACAATTCACACCAGGGCCTGTTTTTTCATCCGTAACTTTTATTGGTTATCAAATCAATGGACTCTCTGGAGCTGTTATTTCCACGATTGCCATTTTTCTTCCCTCGTTCCTATTGGTGGCATTGCTTAACCCTTTGATGAAAAAAATGCGAAACTCGAAAGCACTGTCCGCTTCACTGGATGCTGTAAACATAGCATCTGTTGCTCTTATTATTGCTATTTGTTTTACAATGGGTAAAGAAACCATTACCGATTGGAAGACGATCAGTATAGCACTAATAAGTACGATTATCGTTTTTAAATTCAAAACCATCAACAGTGCATTTATTGTCTTTGGGGGTGCAGTGCTTGGTTATCTATTATATCAACTTTAATCGTATGGAAGCGACCCTAGCGTGAAGTATGTTTACCCCGGGTTTGGGTTTCAGATGTTCCTTATGTCTCTTCCTTTCCTAAAATGCAAAATAATGACTAGCCGCCTTTGAATTTCGCTTTTTAGGAGCTCATTCCCAATCTAGAAAGGCAAAATACGGTGTATCCCCTAGTTCTTTGTTCTACTTATTATCCTTTTTTTATATACTCAAAGGCTCCTTTTCGAAGCCCAATCCCATACTCTAGATAGGCTTTCATACAGGCTAGGAAATTGGCCCAACCTTCGGTGTTCTCGATAACCCATTTTAAATTGGCCTCGCTGTAATCCTTGCCTTTTTCGGTCACTTTAACCACCGTGGATTTATCAGGCTGTTCTTCTAACAAAATAAGTACAACGGTTTGTGGGTCCCAAACAAACGAAACGGAGCGATTGGGTTCTATCTTAATCTCTTTTACCGGAAATTCATTTGGAAATTCAGGAAATTTCCAAATCAGTTCCTTTCCGCTCTCCATGCGGCCGCTGCTTTCCGAAAGGAAATATTTTGTCATATTTTCAGGATTAACAATCCCCTCAAAAACCACATCAATGGGTTTTTGAATTTGAATGGTGGCCTTGGCTGATAGTTCCATAATCAACTTTCTTTAGGTTTTCGCTAATTTCCTCAACGGTCTAAGTTTCCCATTACGAGTTAACGGATTCTAGTTAATTTGTACCAAATGGTTAACTGTTCCGGTTTGTCGGCGTGTTTATCGAAATTTTCAATTAGAAGGGTATCGGCGTCAACAAAGGTAATAACCTGTTTCACCGGAAGGATTTTTTTCGTCATTGGATCCATCATTTTCCCTCTTACTGTTGCCACTTTCATCTTCTCATCCCAGGGACCTACTAGACTTAAGGTTCCCGTTAGCAAATTTGAAATAGTGGTCAATGTAAAATTTTTGTCGCTATTGTTGAATCCAAGCGTGCTGATCGATTGGTAATCGGTTCCCAACATATTGCCCAGTTGTTTCATTTCTAAGAATCGATTCCCTAGCAGCATTCTATTTTCTGAATTCACAATAACAACCAGGGGCTTCTCCCCCTCTCCCATGGAAATTGATATTTGCATTTTGAATAAGCCCGTGTACTTCGAAAGTAGCGAGTGCACCGCAGATGGGTTCATATACTCCGTCAAAGGATCTTGGTCTTGCGCTTTTGTGAACGTACACAAAAGGAATAACAGCATTGCGGAAAATACACATTTCATAGGGTTATCTTTTTTTATTATTGGATTGTAGCAGTGGTTGGTAAAGAACTCACAATCAAATTCTAAAGTAAAGATAATCAAATATACGTTTCCAAAGGATATTAATTTAATTTGCCGCTCCCCTCACCCTTTCAACCACGCAGCTGCTACTTCCGAAAATCAAAACTTTAGGGCAGAGCAAATACGGAGAGTTTTTTAAAATTTTGCATTTCTATAGTTTCCTAAAGAAATACAAAAACCAGTTCCTATGAATATTGGCACCAAGGGTGCACGCCAAAGACAAGGCGTAAACAAACGCATTTCAGCTACGATCGAAAAGTGGGTCGAAAAAGTATCGTATGGATAGTCGTGTTTATTATTTGAGTCGATACCCTTTGATAGAGCTGCCTCGAACCACTTTTCTAAGTAAGATTACCCTTCTAAAATTAAAGTTTCCATACGAATGCGTCAGGACTAGAATTAGAACGGGAATCAGTAGCCAAACAAGCGAGCCGAGAACAATTTTAGAAGAAGCCATAAGTGCATTTAGATTTAGATCCTTATAGACCGACATTCCATTAGCTACCGCTCCCATATCAAAAGAATTACTCAAATCATACATACTTTGCCACTGTGCTTGATACCCTGCCCAGCCTATAAGGGCGCTTCCAATTGCTACACCTAAAAAGCTACGCACGGCTATCAAGACGGCCATCATCCCTAGCATTTGATCAACCTGAAGATTGAGGGAGGCATAAAACCAGATCCCAATAAACAAAACGCCCATCGCAAGCCCTTTTAAAACCATGGCATACTCTAGGTAATGCAAGTCCATCTGGGGTTGAATAAGGAAATACAAAATCATTGTATACAGCGCAAAACAAATAAATCCAAAGGCAATGTAATACTTCATATTCCACTTATTCTTAAACCCAAAATAGGCTAAAATACCGGCAATGACAATACCAGGAATCATCCATAAATTGGAATGCGCATTAATCGTATTGTCGTACCCTAAAACTCCAATTGTATACTGTACATATAGGGAAGTACTCGCCAAGTAGATCCCCATGAACAAGAGCAATAAGGTGGCATGGATCACATTTCTTTTCTTGAACACCGAAAAATCAATTAATTTTCGTCTCAAAAAGGTTTGCCTATAGATCAGTAAAACAAAAAGCAAAATGCCTACAACAAGCGAAGCAAAGATACTTTGCGAAACAAACCAACCCTGCTGTTTTAAAAATACAAGAAAATAATTTAAACTCATAAAGGAACCGGACAGCAAAAGAATCGAAAGCCAATCGATTTGATGCAAGGGCATTTTAAAACTAAACCTTTGGTTATGCTGAAAAATCTGTGACAAAAGGGCGATTATTAGCATAATCCCTGACATTAAAAAGTAGGGACTTTGATAGGTACCATTAAAAACAAGGATGGCAAAATAATAAGCTGCCAATTGCCCAAATCCAATGGAAAGAGGATAAAACACAGCATAAAATTTCCCGCGGTCGGCTGTGGGGGTAATGATCATCATGACGGGTAGTACCATTTCCATCATGGGAAACATTTTGAAGAATCCGATAAGAAAATTACCCACTACCATCACCATCGGATCCTGCGTCGTTCCACATATGTAGGACAATACGGCCAAAATAAGCGCACAGCCTGTTATAATTTCCCTGCTACGAAAACGCATTTTTACCCTCAGTAGAATTAACAACGAGACACCCATTCCAATAGCACCTGCATTGTTGGCGAAGGAAATATATTCCGTGTACGTGGCGAGTGCACCTGACACATTGCTAACGGTGCTGCTATAGACTCCACTTACAGTCATCAAAGGAAACATAATGACTAGAATCAAAATCAGCATGAGCGGTTTGGGAACCCAACTGGCAAAAGGACCTTTGTTATACATAGAAATGATTGTAGTTAAATGGAATTTTATTCATTAATTAAGGGTGACTTCTACGTTCATACCCGCGCGTAGTTTACTTAAATCTTCTTTTTCATTGTTCTTTGTAAATTCGATTCGAATAGGAATTCTTTGCTGGACTTTTACAAAATTTCCAGTGGAGTTGTCTAAGGGCACAGCGGAATATTTTGCACCCGTAGCTCCGGAAATCGCTTTGACGACTCCCTCAAACTCCTTCCCTCCAAGAGCATCTATTTTCAAACTTGCAAGGCCGCCTACTGTGACGTTTTGCATTTGTTTTTCCCTGTAATTTGCGGTAACCCAAATGTGATTGCTGTCCACGATGGTGGCCACCTGTTGACTTGGGGACAAAAGTTGACCTATGTTTACGGTTCTTCTTCCCATAATCCCATCGTGCGGAGCCGTAATTACCGTATAAGAAAGGTTTAGTTTGGCCATTTCAAGTGCATTCTTGGTCCGTATAATTTCTGCATCGTTCATCCCAAGTCTAGACTGCACTTCATTTACAGACAGCTCACTTGTGGTCTTGCTGTTGATTACAGACTGGTATTGCGAGATTTGTGACTCCAATTGCGCTTTTTGAGCGGTATAATCGGTTTTCATTTGATCGTACTGCTGTTGGGTCACAGCCTCGTCCATCAATAGGTTTTTGTATCGGTTGAAATTCTGCTCTGCATTCCATAGTCTTGCTTTCGCGACATCAATCGAGGCCTTTGCCGCTTGCACATTGGCCCCTACGGTGCCCACGTTGTTTATGGCAGTTCTCACAGAGGTTGTAGTGGAATTTCGAGAGGCTATGGCCGCCATATACGCTGCATTCGCCTGCCCTACTTGGGTTTGAATTTCTCGGTCATCTAAGATCAGAAGTGTATCGCCCTTTTTTACAAATTGATGTTCCTCAAATCGGATCTCCTTAATGTAGGCCGATACCCTTGTATTGATCGGATTAATATAAGATTCCACTTGAGCCGCATTCGTAAAACGATCGCTACCGGTTCTGTAATAAGATTTCGCGACAAAAACAAGTCCACCTAAGATCAAAATAAAGACTAGGATATTCACGAGGTTGCTTTTCTTTTTGATTTTCTTCTTGGCGGGCATTTTTGGCTTTGAATTCATTTCTGAAGAGATATTCGGGTTTGTATTTTCAGTTTCTTGAGACATATTCAGTTCATTCTATAAGGTCAATAATTAATTTAGAGTTCCACTCTCTTTTTGTAGTTTATAATACGCGTAGATCATGCTGATCTCAGAATTCGCAAATTGCAATTCCGCATCTAACTTTGCATTACTAGCATCAATTAAATCGAGAAGTATAGCCAATTGGTTGTTATACTTGCTGTTCATAATTCTGTAATTTTCTTCCGCTAACTTCTGGTTCGTTTTTAGAGTCGTATTTTGACTTAGGGATTCTTTGTATTTGATAAAGGCCGCATGTATAGCCACATCAATCATTTTAGTAGCCTCTACGCTCTGCGCCTCTACTTTCCCCTTTTCAAACTGGATCTGCTTAATTTTCTTTGGCGTTTTGTACAAAGCATCAATTGAGAAATCCAAAGAGAGTCCTGCGCTCCATCCGTTGGTATACATGTCAAGAGCCGGTGAACTTGTGGTCACAGGACGTGAAAGTTTGTTCCCCATGAAGGCGGACAAAGAGGGCATCCTCTCCGCTTTGGCTATTTCTTCCGAAGTTTCGAAGATTTCCTTCCTCTTCTCGTTCATTAAGACCACCGGATGGCTAGAAATAGATTCTCGATAAGAAGTTAAATTAAGTGCCTGCGGAAGTCTCTGCAGCATTGATTCATCTGGCAAAATTTCGACCGAATCGGAAAGACCAAGGGCAGTGGTTAGTTGTTTGTTCAAGATTTGACGATTGTTTTCCACCACTTCTAATGCAAGTTTCAAATTGGAAAGTTGAAGTTCCCCTCGAATGGCATCGTTTCTTGTGACCATTCCTTCTTTGTAGAAGGTATTTATATTGTCTAAACGCTGCTGAGCAAGAAGAATGTTCTGCTCATATACGGCTTTTTGATTCACTAGCTTGTATAAATCTAGATAATACCCAAGTACCAAAAGCTTAATGTTTTGCTCGTTCGACTCGTAAGAAAGTTCACTTAACTGCGCTTGCAATTCTTTGCTTTTTATACTGTTTCGAATCACTCCGTCTTTCCAAATCAATTGACTTGCGTCCACAGAGAAGGTATTTCCGAAATGAGGCATCTCAATTCGAGTACTATTTGAAAAATCTTTGTCAATTAAGTGGGCATCTGCTAAATAGTAGGCCTGCAGACTTGCATTTGCACTAGGAAGTTTTGCCATTTTGGCAACTTCTATCGCTTGCTTTGCGATTTGAATGTCTGCTTTGGAGACGGCTAAATTAGGGTGATTTTCCTTTGTTAATTCAAACAACTCCTCGATGCTCACCACGCGCTCGCTTGAGACTTGTGCTTGGAAACCGACACTGGTAAAAAAGCCAATTCCCACGGCTATCCATTTGAGTTTACTGTTCATTTATGTAATTTAGTTTGTTATTATACTGTTTGAGTTCGAACTATTAAAAAAAGAAAAAGTCTATTCTTTTTCAAGTATTTTTTGGTAAATTTTCTCTAGAACGCGATTGGTTTCTACAAGTTGATCGTAATCAATATCGGATTGAAAAGATTCGTAGATCTCCTCCAGAAGGGGCTTTAACTTTTCTTGGTACTGAACTCCCTCCTTGGTCAAGTAAATCAAATTGCTTCTACGGTCTAAAGGGTCTGAATCTCTGCGAACGAGTCCACGCGTAGTCATATTGTCGATTAAGGAAGTAATACTCGCCTTGTTGCGATTCGTTTTTTCGACAATTTCTTGTTGGTTAATACCCTCTTTACGCCAAAGAATACTTAAGACCTCAAGCATTTCTATCGTGATGTCGATATTTTGCTCTTTCATCTTGTGTGCAAAATGAGAACGAACCACTTTGCGAATTTCTCGAACTGTGTCCATCAGGGAAACAATTACTCTTAAATCTTCTCTGTAACCAAATTTCATTTTGCAAAGATATAAAAAAATAGTTCGACATCAAACTATTGATTACAAATATAATTTTATTCTCCTTTACTCCGAAATCCTCAAAGTTCTTCTGAAAGTTAAAACCCATCAATCATCCTCTCAAAGAATGGGGAGAAAACTACCGGAAGAAGATTCTGGATTAGACTCCAAAAAATACTAGGAAGCAGTGCGAACTCTGCCCTAAAAGGGAAAGTCCTTCCTTTCATATTCAAATCTCTTTAAAGATCCAGTGCATCCATGCACGTGAGGAGATAGAGATCCGAAAACCATTTGTTCACCCACAAAAATATTAATTGTAACCCTTTCCATTTTGATTCACTCTAATAGAGTATAAACCAAAAAATTCAACAAAATGGAAACTACTCAAACTCTTCAATTGAAACAAATCCAAAATGTATTAAAATACGTTTTCGTAGTGGTACCGATTGTCGCAGGACTAGACAAATTCACAAACTTTTTAACCGACTGGTCCCAGTACCTAAATCCGACGCTTGCGGACCTACTTCCTTTTTCCGATTCCACGTTTATGATGATTGTCGGCGTCATTGAAATCGTCGCCGGTCTGATCGTCCTAAAAAAACCGTACCTTGGTGGAAGTATTGTTGCAGCCTGGCTTGCACTCATTGCCCTTACACTACTCTTAAGTTTTTCTTATTTAGATGTTGCGGTTCGAGATTTAGTGATGGCTATAAGTGCATTTTGCATGGCTCAACTCTCTAAAATAGTTTCCAACGAATGAGACCACTCGACCAATTGACAGACACTGAAATTATCTCTCGGGTTCTTCAGGGCGAAACCAAACTGTATGAACTCATAGTCCGGCGCTTTAACCCCTATCTCTATAAGGTAGGACGGAGCTATAACTTTGGACATGAAGACACTGAGGATTTAATGCAGGATACCTTTGTCGATGCGTATCGAAACCTCGCTCATTTTGAGGAGCGATCTAATTTTAAGACTTGGCTAATTCGTATTATGCTTAACAACTGTTACCATAAAAAAGAAAAGGCCAGCTTCCGATACGAACACTCAGGGGTCCAAATCACCGACAAAATGCAACCTATGTTCGAAACGATGGATCTAGACACTAACAAACAAATCAACAACCGAGAGCTGGGATTCTTGATTGAATCTTCCCTTGAGAAAATCCCGCAGGACTATCGCATGGTCTTTTCTCTTCGCGAAATCAATGGATTCAATGTGGAGGAAACCTCCGAAATCCTTCACATAAGTCCAAGCAATGTAAAAACTCGCCTTAGCCGAGCTAAATCGATGCTTCGAAAGCAATTTGAGAAGGCGTATTCCCCACTAGACCTTTATGAATTTAACCTTATTTATTGCGATGGAATCGTAAGGCGTGTCATGGAGGAAATAGGAATCGAATCTTCTTCGATAAATCCCATATAGCAATTTCAATTTTAATTGTCAACTTGGTTTATCAAATCCGATCGTATACAATTTCAATACAGTTGGTCCTAAATGAAAAACGCAACAAACTGTATTCCAGTATGTTGCGTTTTAGTGTTGTGAGCGCGCTAGGATTCGAACCTAGGACCGTCTGCTTAGAAGGCAGATGCTCTATCCAGCTGAGCTACGCACCCTTAAATTTCACTAAAGAAGGAAATGATTTCCCTGATTTAGTGGTGCAAATTTAAGTATTTTTTCTAACTACACAAACGCTTTAGAGATAATTTTACAAATTCAGCGATCTTAAAAGTTTAATCCTTTGAGAATGTACAACGTACAATATAAAATATCGTAATTACGGTATGAAAATATTAATCACTCACGTAAATTCCCTGAAGGAAAGAACTCGCCCCACTAAATTTTCCTATTTTTGGGCCATGAAGCACCTTGTGATCCTCGCCGCCCTCCTACCAGAACCTAATTCTACGGCAGCTGGAAAACGCATGCTTCAACTCATAGGACTGTTTCAAGAGGAAAATTACAAAATCTCCTTTCTGTACACCGCCGCAAAAAGCGAGTACAGCCAAGATTTAAAGGCCTTGGGAATTCAGGAAATTCAAGTCAAAATCAACGACTCCGCTTTTGACGAGCTGTTGCAAGAATTAAATCCGAGCGTGGTTCTGTTTGATCGCTTTATGGTTGAAGAGCAGTTTGGTTGGCGAGTCCATAAGTTTGTGCCTAACGCATTAACCCTGTTGGATACCGAGGACTTGCACTTTCTACGAAAAGCAAGAGAAAAGGCTTTTCTCAAACAAGAGAGCCTGAGCGATTCTGATTTGCAAAGCGATGTGTTTTTTCGAGAAATGGCCTCAATTTTACGATGCGATCTTTCGCTGGTCATTTCTAAAGTCGAATTTGAGCTTCTGACTAGCCAATTTCAAGTCGACCCTAGCCTGCTCTGCTACTTGCCTTTGTTCGCACAAAAAGAGGCAAACTCCCCTGGGTTTCACGAAAGACAAGATTTCATTTCCATCGGGAATTTTTTACACCCACCCAACTACCACACGGTTCTCGAGTTAAAGAAAGCATGGCCTGAAATCAAAAAACAAATCCCTGAGGCAAGCCTCCTGATCTATGGAGCTTACCCTACAGACAAACTAAAGCCTTTACACGATGAAACGCAGGGATTTCTACTTAAAGGTAGAGCAGAGAACCTAAAAGAGGTGCTTTTTAAAGCGCGCGTTTTAGCAGCGCCCATTCCATACGGGGCCGGACTTAAGGGGAAACTACTTGATGCCATGAGCCATGGACTTCCCAGTGTCACTTCTCCAATCGGAGCTGAGGGAATTCAAAAAGACGGGGAATGGAATGGGTTTATTACAGACTCACCAAAAGACTTCGTTACTCAATCGATTTTACTCTATACGAACAGCGCGGTATGGACGACTTCGCAGCAAACAGGTGACAAAATCCTTAGCTCAAAGTTTGAAAGGGACATTTTTCAATCTTCCTTTGCCACTAGAGTTCAACAACAACTCGAGAACCTAACTTCTCATCGTGAAAAGAACTATTTGTCTCGCCTACTTCAGCACCACACGATGCAAAGCACCAAATACCTTAGCCGCTGGATTGAAGAGAAAAACAAACACTTGGAAAAGAATTAAAAGACAAGAAAAAAGACGCACTAAGCGTCTTTTAATCTGATTTCTAATCCGAATTTTTATTTTTTCTCTAAGCGAAGCGTCATCCACTCTTCACGCTGCTCTTTCTCAAGCAAGGTAAGGCCAGACTGTTCACAGACTTCCATAATGTCCGAAACATCAAAGAAGCAAAGACCGGAAAGAAGAAGGATTCCACCTTTATTTAGGACCTTCACATACGCCGGAATGTCAGAGATTAAAATATTGCGGTTGATGTTGGCTAAAATAACATCAAAGGATTCACTTCCTAAATTATCGGCTGTGCCTTGAGAAATTTCTAACTCCACGCCGTTGCGCGCCGCATTTTCTTTTGAATTTTCCACAGACCACTCATCAATGTCGATGGCCACAACTCTTTTCGCACCCTGCTGCTTGGCAAAAATAGCAAGAACAGAAGTTCCACATCCCATGTCTAAAACGCTTTTGCCCTTAAAATCGAGCGTAAGCATCTGCTGTATCATTAAATGGGTTGTTGGGTGATGTCCAGTTCCAAAGGACATTTTGGGTTGGATTACGATTTCATGCATTCCAGGTTTCGAAGCGTGAAACTCTGCGCGGATTAAAACTTGGTCCGCAATTTCAATGGGCTCAAAGTTCTTTTCCCATTCTTCGTTCCAATTGATATTGGGCATTTCACGGTACGTATACGTAATGGAAACCTCAGGACTTGAGAGCAAAAAATGAGCATTGAGTTCCTCTTCCTCCCATAAATCCTTAGGAACATACGCTAAAATTCCCTCGTCATTCTCGGTAAAACTATCAAAGTTCAGTTCGATCAAATGAGCCATTAGGATTTCATCCCAAGGCTTTAAAGGGGCTATTTTGAAGTCAAATTCTAAGTACGTTTCCATGGGGCAAAGATAATAAAAATAAGGCCTGATTTCTCAGACCTTATGGATTTTAAAAAGGGGGTTTTCTTTACCTTTAAGCAAAGGCTTCAATTATTTTTGAAAAATCATCGATTTTAAGGGCTGCACCTCCAATGAGTCCTCCGTCAATGTCCGGTTGAGAAAAAATCTCTTTTGCATTGTCCGGTTTCACGGATCCACCGTAGAGAATAGAGATCGATTGAGCGACCTCTTCCCCGTATTTACTCGCTAGGATTTGACGAATGTGAGCATGGATTTCTTGTGCCTGTTCAGGGCTAGCGGTTTCGCCCGTTCCAATGGCCCAAACCGGTTCATACGCAATCACTACTTTTTGAACCTCCTCGGCAGAGAGTCCAAATAGAGCGACCTGCGTTTGATTCTTCACCACCTCAAGATGCTGACCTGCTTTTCTCTGCTCAAGGGTTTCTCCGTTGCAGTAGATAGGCAAAAGACCTGCGTCTAAAAGCTTTTTCACTTTTACCGCGCAGTGAGAATCGGTTTCTCCATGGTACTGACGACGCTCAGAATGCCCTACCAATGAGCCTTCTACTCCTACAGATTTTAGCATTTCAACAGAAACTTCCCCTGTGTAGGCGCCCTCTTGATGTTCACTTACATCCTGAGTCAGAACCTTCACTTTGCCATGGTCTAAGACATCCTTAGCCATCATTGCATAAAGCGATGGCGGGGCGATATGGACTTCACAGGGAAGCGTATGGTTCGAGGTATAACTTAGCAATTGCGTAAGAAGCTGCTGCGCTCCCACGTAATCTTTATTCATTTTCCAGTTTCCTGCGACAATCTTTTTTCTCATAAATCCCTTTGTTTTATTTTGTAATTCCTTCTAATTTAAACATAAACGCATACACTAAGGCTAGGTCTTTCAAGTAATCAAAACGACCGGAAGCGCCTCCATGACCGTAGGCCATATCGGTTTTTAGAAGAAGAACATTCTTATCTGTTTTTAGTGCGCGTAGTCTTGCGGTCCATTTTGCAGGTTCAAAGTATTGCACCTGGGAATCGTGAAGTCCTGTGGTCACAAGCAAATTCGGATATTTTTTCTTCTCTACGTTTTCGTACGGAGAGTAGGATTTCATATACTCGTATGCCGCTTTGTCGTTTGGATTTCCCCATTCGTCGTATTCGTTCGTGGTTAACGGAATCGATTCATCCAGCATGGTATTCACTACGTCAACAAAAGGAACCTGAGCAATAACTCCATTAAAGAGTTCGGGCTCCATGTTCACCACAGCTCCTACTAACAGTCCACCTGCAGAGCCTCCCTGAGCATACATGTGCTTAGGAGAAGTATACTTCTCTTTCACAAGATGTTTAGCCGAGTCGATAAAATCCGTGAAGGTGTTGATTTTCTTCATCATTTTTCCGTCCTCATACCACTGTCTTCCCATTTCTTGTCCTCCGCGAATGTGCGTAAGAACGTACACGAATCCTCTATCTAAAAGTGAAAGTCTCGTGGTGGAGAAAGAAGCGTTCATGGAATTCCCGTACGACCCATAGGCATAAAGAAGAAGTGGATTCTGACCGTCCTTCTTCATTCCTTTTTTATACACAATCGACATAGGAATCATTACGCCGTCGCGAGACGGTGCAAAGATTCTTTCCGTCACATAATTCGATTTATCATAGCCTCCTAGAACTTCTTGTTGTTTTAGTAGCACTCGTTTCCCCGTGGCTAAATTTTGTTCAAATTGAGACGAAGGAGTCACCATGGAGGTAAAGCCAAAACGGAACTGATCCGTATTGTATTCTGGATTGGAGGAAGCACTCAAGGTATAGGCAGGTTCATCAAACTTAAGCGCTTCTTTCTTCCCTGTTTTGCGGTTGTGAATAATGAGCTGCGTAAGTCCATTTTGACGTTCTTGCACGATCAGATAGTTCTTAAACTCATCAATCCCTTCAATCAAGACCTCGTCTCTATGTCCAATGTAATCTTTCCAATTCGAAACGCCGGTTGCATTCAAAGGCGTTTCCATTATTTTGAAATTAAGCGCATCCTTATTGGTCGTAATTAAAAAACGATCCTCGAGGGCAGTCACGTCGTACAAAACATCTTCTAATCTGGGTTGAAAGACTTTAAAAGGCTCCAGTGGTTTGTCTGCATCTAGATACCAAACTTCAGACGAAGTCGTCGCAGAGGAACTAATTAAGATGTACTTTTCGTTTTTACTCTTATACTGTCCAATATAGTTTGTATTGTCCTTTTCTAGATACACAACCTGGTCCTTGCTAGAAGGCGTTCCAAGCGTGTGACGCATGATTTTTTCGGACAAGAGAGTCTCTGGGTTCTTCGCCGTGTAAAAGATCGTTTGGTTGTCGTTTGCCCAAGTGGCACGACCTGTGGTATTTTTAATTCCTAAGCTTTTAATTTCTCCGGTTTTTAAATCCTTAATGTAGAGTTCGTATTGTCTTCTAGACACGTCGTCTACCCCAAAGATCATTTTTGAATTGTCCGGTGAGATGGAAAATCCAGAGGCGGAATAATAGGCTTTGCCTTCCGCCATTTTGTCTACGTCAAGAAGGAGTTCTTCTTTGGCCTCCAAAGAACCTTTCTTTCTTGCGTATTTAAAGTACTGCTTACCTTGATCGGTGCGCGTATAGTAATAATATCCATTTTTAAAAACAGGTACAGACTCGTCCTGCTCTTTAATCTTGGCGCGCATCTCCTTATAAAGGGATTCACGAAGAGGCTCTGTGTCCTTCATCATCGCCTCCCAATAGGTGTTTTCTGCAGTCAGATAGTCTACCACTTTTTGAGAGTCTTTACCTTTCTTAAAATAATCAATCATCCAATAATAAGGATCCTCTACAGTATCCCCATGGATGGTTCTTACATGAGATTGAGTCTCTGCGATTGGGGGCGAAATAGCCGGCCATTGTTGAGCATTTGTCATAGCACAAAGAATTATTCCGGAGAAAATTAATGGTTTTTTCATAGTTTAAGATTTAAGTTAAGCGTTCCAGAGCGCTTTTAATAATAAGTAGAAACGATGCTCATCAGGACTCACCTGCTCATCGGCCTTAATTAAATTCTTTGCAAATTGCAAAAATCCTTTTCTCTCTTGCAGCACGGAGTCCTCTAGAAAACAGCGAGCATGAAACTCAAAATGATCTTTCCACTCCTCAGGTTTAAGGCGAGCAATGGCATCGATCTCATTGTCAAGGTTGATTCGAAATGGAAATTCTTCCGCAAGATATTCCTGAATTTTAAGTCCCTCCTCTGGAGAGAATTCATTATCGACCGAGGACAAAATCATTAAAAGATGGTATCCGGCGATGGATTTATTTGATTTTTGCATAGTGTTATTTATTTTTAGATTCGGGCTTAGTTCGGATATTCATCAATTGGTTTTTTCACCACAATTTTTCCTTTGTGTAGCACAAGGACAAACGGGTTGCTACGTGCGATGGTTTTCATGGCTGTAGGGTCCATGGTTGTATTTTCAAGATCGGAAAAGGTCTGAAGAGAAGTGGAAACGCCATACACTAAAGGATGACCCCGAACTAAGTCTTGCGCCTTTTTCAAGGTTTGTGGTGATAAATCCTGTGGAGCATAAGAAAACAAAAGCACCACATGTTCTGCCTCTAAAATGGAAGGGGTAATATCCTCTCCTTTTTTGTTTTCAATTCTAAATTTAAGCACCTCAGACTCATAGCCTTTTTTGACAAGCTCTTGCCTTGTCGCGTCTTTTTGGATTTCCCATACGGAGCCCTCGCTCCAATAGGCCGCATCTGCGATGTAAGCGTCCTGAGAAACTTCTTTTTCTTCTCCTGTTTTCGTGTTCTTTAAAGCATACACAGTTTGATATTGCGCAGGGCTCTCTGTTAGCTTCCGTTTCTCGGCCTTAAGATCCGTACCCACTTTATAATCTCTAAAATCAATTAAAGGTTCGCTTTTAATTCCAATGCAAACAATAAAGACGGTGCATAGAAGGCCCGCACCCATCGCAATCCATTTCCATTTTTCGCTTCCTTTTGTAGAATGCTGTGTAGAATAGCCTTTCCAAAGCACAAGCAGACCCGCAAGCAGAATTATATCCTTCCAGAAACTTTGCCAAGGCTCTAATTTGAGCGCATCTCCAAAGCAGCCACAATCGGTTACCACATTAAAATAAGCGGAATAGAATGTAAGAAAGGCAAAAAAGACGCAGAGTGCAATTAAAATGAGTAGCGTCTGTCTTAAGCGAAGCCCGATCAGAAGAGCTAGACCCAGAAGCAGTTCTAGCGCCACCACCAAAATGGAAAGCACCAAGGCGTACGACTCGAAAAACGGCAAATTAAAGACGGCCGGAGAAAAATATTCTTCAAGTTTGAAGGAGAATCCTACCGGGTCCACGGCTTTAACAAAACCCGAAACCAGGAAGATAAGGGCAATCAGAATTCTAAGAAAAGATTTTAGAAACATAGAGTTTTCGTTTTAATGGGAAGGAGAAAGTTTAATGAGACAAAACACAGCATAATTAAGCATATCGTAATAATTGGCATCTAGCCCTTCAGATACGTGGGTTTTGCCGCCATTGTCTTCGATTTGTTTCGTGCGTAGAACTTTTTGGTAGATAAGATCCGTCATGGACGAAATTCGCATATCTCTCCAAGCTTCTCCATAATCGTGGTTCTTATTTTCCATTAGCGATTTGGCGCTTGCTGCAAATTGATCGTATAATTCGCTCACTTCGTCGGGCTCCGCAGCCAGTTCATCGGATATTCCTTTTTGAAGTTGGATCAGTCCAATAATACTATAATTGACAATCGCAATGAATCCGTCGATCTCGCTCTCGTCTACCTTTTTTTCATCGGTTAGTTGGAGCGTACGGATGCGGTTTATCTTAATGTAAATCTGGTCTGTAATGGAACTCGGTCTCAGCACTCGCCAGGCGGTGCCGTAATCCTTCATTTTAGAGTGAAATACATCCCGACACTGCTTAAGGGCAATGTCAAATTCATTTGAGGTCTTGATCATAGATAAGCTTAAGGTTCAAAGATACTGAATTTTGAGAAACCTATGGAAGAGTGTAGGCCCCTTTTGTCTGTCTATTTTTGCTATTTTTGCGTTATGACAAAAATCCAATCCTGCCCTTCTCAAAGTAGCTTCTCTCTGAATTGCCACGGACGTCTCATCTCCCTTGAAACGCCTAAGCTCATGGGAATCTTAAATGTGACCCCGGATTCTTTTTCTGATTCCGGTAAATTCCAGACCCAAAAGGCGGCCCTAGCGCAGGCAGAACTATTGGTCTCACAAGGAGCGGATATTTTGGATTTAGGTCCCCAGTCCACGAGACCGGGCGCAACTTTTTTGTCTGCAGCGCAGGAAATAGAAAGACTTGGAACTCTTATTTCCATTCTAAAAAAAGAATATCCTGAGGTGCTCATTTCCGTGGATTCTTTTTGGTCGGACACACTTCGCTACTCTTTTGACCAAGGAATGGATATCGCGAATGACATTTCAGCGGGCCAGTACGATTCTACGTTATTTGAGACCGTAGCGGATTTACAAGTGCCGTATATTTTAATGCATGTAAATCCCACTTACGAGTCCATGCATGAAAAGCATCCGGATCCGCAAATCACCACGACCGTAAACCAGTTCTTACTAAACAAGGCTAGACTTTTAACACAGATGGGGGTTAAGGATCTTATTCTAGATCCGGGTTTTGGATTTGGAAAAACCCAAGACGATCAAGAAAGGTTGATTGGAGAGGTGGGTATTCTAGGGTTTGGAAACTACCCGCTACTCATTGGAATTTCTCGAAAATCTTTTATTTATAAACCGTTAAACAAAATGCCTCTCGATTTAGAAGTAGATGAAAAAACGCAAGAGCTGCATTTACGTGTTTTAAGACAAGGAGCAAAAATTCTGCGTGTGCACGATGTGGGGAGTGCCAAAAAGACACTTTCTGCATTTCTTACGGAGCAAAACTCGCAGAAGCCTTAATTTCTCTCCGATAGTTTTTTTGCGTATTCCTGAGCAAACTGCTTCTGGTCGAGGTCCAGTTGCTCTTTGGTGGTAGGAAGCTGATAAGAGAACAGAACTTCCTTATTTTCATTTAAAAAGACAAGTTCCTTTGCCTCGCCGTCAATCATTTGGGCGAAAACACTCCACATGGAAGTGTCTCTGGATTTTAAAAGTTCAAAAAAATCATTCGCTTGAATCTGTACCGTTTTCATGCCGCAAAGATAAACAAACCCTCTTAATTTTTGCCTAGATTCCCCAAAGCCAAAACAAGCATCTAATTTCGCGCCGGCTTTGATGCGCATTTAAAGACATTTACTTATTTTTACAAAATGATCTCGCAAAAAACAATTGATGCTATTTTTTCGGCCATTCGGGTGGAAGAAATCATAGGCGAATACGTCGTGCTTAAGCGCGCCGGATCCAACCTTAAGGGTCTTAGTCCTTTCAAGGACGAGAAGACCGCATCTTTTGTGGTTTCTCCTTCCAAACAAATTTGGAAAGACTTTTCTACAGGAAAAGGAGGAAGCGCCATTTCCTTTTTAATGGAAATTGAAAACTTCACCTACCCCGAAGCCCTTCGCTTTGCAGCCAAGAAATACGGAATTCAGATCGAAGAAACGTTGGTCCAAAAAACACCTGAAGAATTAGCGGCGCAAGACGAGAAAGAACTTCTCTATAAAATTCATGAAATTGCGGCGGACTTTTTCAAAGACCAGCTTTTTGAAACCGAGGAAGGGCAAAGCATTGGACTGGCCTACTTCAAAGAAAGGCAGATCAAAAAAGAATTAATTGAAAAATTTCAATTGGGTTACTCACCTGAAAAGAAAGATGAGTTTACAGAGTATGCTTTAGACAAAGGCTATTCCAAGGAGCTATTGGAAAGCTCAGGACTTTCCGTCTTTCCTTCCAATGCGCCTACAGGAGTCGATCGATTTCGGGACCGCGTGATTTTTCCAATCCATAGTTTCTCAGGACGTGTACTAGGTTTTGGAGCCCGTATTCTAAAGAACCACATAAAAACGGCCAAATACCTCAACTCACCAGAAACGGGGATTTACCATAAAAGTGATGTGCTCTACGGGCTTAACCAAAGCAAGCAGGCCATTTCCAAGCAGAATCTTTGTCTTCTCGTGGAGGGCTATATGGATGTCATTGCCCTGCATCAAGCCGGCATCGAACATGTGGTTTCCAGTTCGGGAACCGCCCTCACTACGGCTCAAATTAAGCTCATCAAACGACTCACTCAAAACGTCACCATCTTATTTGACGGGGATGCCGCAGGGATTCGTGCGAGTTTTAGAAGCATTGATCTTCTCCTAGCCCAAGGCATGAACATCCGAATCCTACTTTTCCCCGATGGGCACGATCCGGACTCGTTTGCCAAAGCGCATGAAAGAGAGTACGTCGAGAGCTTTATTCAAAACGAGGCACAGGATTTCATAAACTTTAAAGCAGAAGTCCTCTTAAAGGACATTGGCACCGATCCCATTAAAAAGGCGGAGTCCATCACGGACATTGTTCGCTCGATCGGCTATGTTGAGAACCCGCTACAGCAAGAAATCTATCTAAAAGAAGTGGCAGATCGGTTTTCGCTCTCCCCTCAAAACCTCTTTAATGAACTTAGTCTTCAAAAGCAGGTTGTAAAAAACGAGAAACCCAGACCCAGAGAAGCGCGCCCGGTACCCACCCTTGAAATCTCTCAGCCTGATTTCCAATCGATCGATCCTATGCTCCTTTTGGAAGAAAAGCTTTTTGAGCTTCTATTCAAATACGGAGAAAAAGTTCTTACTCGAAAGGATCAGGAGCAGAACGAATATGAGATTACAGTGCTGGAAGAAATTGTGTCTCATTTTCAACAAGACGGCTATGAAATGCGCTCTAGTTTAAACACGAAGATTTTTAATGCCATCCTCGAGGGTCTTGAAAATGCGCAAATTCGAACCGGAGGCTTTTTCCTTACCCTGATGGACCAAGAACTGAATCAAAAGGCAGCCGATGCTCTTTTAACCCCGTACGAAAACAGCGATTGGGGAAAGCACAACATTTACTTTGACCAAGAATACGAACTCGTGCCCCAAATTGTGGAGCAGGTTTTAATTCGTCACAAGAGAACCTACGTGCTGCATTTAATCGAGGAACTAAAAAAAGAACTAGAAACGGGCGAAGACGCGGATAAAATTTACACGAAGATCATTCGACTCAACCAGCTTAAAATCCAAATGGACCAGGAGCTACACCGAATCATGTGACATAATGGCTAATTTTTAGTTAGGAACACATTTTGAACAGTAGAGAAGATAAGAACCCATAGAAAGAACTTACATATGAATATTAAAGACGATTTTAGAGATTTTTCTGTCAAACACCTAGGAAACAGTGGACTTGCGACAGACCAGTACATGAATCATTACGGCCCTACAAACCTTACTCCTTATATTATGGAGGAAAGACGCTTAAATGTGGCTCAGATGGATGTATTCTCAAGACTTATGATGGACCGCATCATCTTTTTAGGAACAGGAATTGACGACCAAGTAGCCAATATAGTCACGGCTCAGTTGTTATTCTTAGAAAGTTCGGATCCTAACAAAGACATTCAAATTTACATCAATTCTCCTGGAGGAAGCGTGTATGCAGGTCTAGGGATTTACGACACCATGCAAATCATTAAACCGGACGTGGCCACCATCTGTACCGGAATTGCAGCCAGTATGGGCGCGGTTCTTCTCGTGGCAGGACAAGAAGGCAAACGTTCAGCTCTTAAGCACTCACGTGTGATGATTCACCAGCCTTCGGGGGGTGCTCAAGGAGTGGCTTCCGACATGGAAATCAACCTTCGTGAAATGCTTAAATTGAAGAAAGAACTCTATGAGATTATTTCTTCGCACTCAGGACAAACCTACGAATGGGTTGAGAAATCTTCTGACCGTGATTACTGGATGACCTCTAGCGAGGCGAAAGAATACGGAATGGTTGACGAAGTACTAGAGCGTAAGGCAGAACCTAAAAAATAAGCGAGAAAGACGCGACTTTCAAGCAAAGAATCGGGCTATCCATTTGGATAGCCCGATTTGCTTTTTATAGTTTCAAGAAAAAAACCTGTCAAACCAGGATTTAATCGCTCTTCAACTAAATAGGTCTTTTACTTTGTCAAAAAATGACTTTTCCTTTCCAGAAGGCTCTGCCACCATTTCTCCACTTTCGAGTTGTTGCTCGAAAAAGTCTTTTTGTCCTGGGGTTAAGTTCTGAGGCGTCCATACATTAATGTGTACGAACATGTCGCCTTTTCCGTAACTGTCAATGCTCGGCAGTCCTTTTCCAGCAAGTCTTAAAATCTTGCCGCTTTGGGTTCCTGGATCTACTTTAATTTTGACAAGTCCTCCCACAGTAGAAACTTCTTTTGAAGTTCCTAATGCTGCTTCTGCAAAAGATATATACAATTCTTGGTGAAGGTTATCCCCTTCCCTTTTGATCGTTTTGTCCACCTCTTCTTCCACCACGACCAAAAGGTCCCCTGGCGTTCCTCCAAAAGGAGCATCGTTTCCTTTGCCTCTTACATTGAGTTGAATTCCTTCTCTTGCTCCTGCGGGAATGTTGATCGTTACTTCTTCGTCCTCACGAATAAGTCCGTGCTCGTTTGCTCCTGCTGGAATTTTATCGGCTACTTTCCCAAGTCCTCCACACGTTCCACAAGTGGTCTGCGTTTGCATTTGACCAAACATGGTATTCATGACTTTTACTTGCGCTCCTGACCCATGACAGGTAGGACAGGTTTTAGCAGTCGCTCCCGGAGCGGCCTTCATTTTTTTGACTTTGATGGTTTTTTGAGTTCCCTCCACCATCTCCTGCAAATTAAGCTTCAAACGTACACGAAGATTGGAGCCTCTTGATTGCTGCGCGCGCCCGGAGCCGCCGCCTCCAAATCCAGAGAATCCTCCCCCAAAAATATCGCCGAATTGAGAGAAGATATCCTCCATACTCATACCTCCGCCGAATCCACCGCCACCGAATCCACCTCCGGCGCCGCTCATTCCGGCATGGCCGTACTGGTCGTAGCGTGCTTTCTTCTGCGGATCGCTAAGTACTTCGTACGCTTCTGCTGCTTCTTTAAAGTTTTCTTCGGCCTGTTTGTCTCCTGGGTTCTTGTCCGGATGGAACTGAATGGCCATTTTACGGTAGGCTTTTTTAATTTCCTCGGGACTCGCACTTTTGGAGATGCCCAGAACTTCGTAATAATCTCGTTTTGACATAATAATTTAAATGGGAAAAGGCCTTTAAAGGCACGTAAAGGATTTTAGGTAAAAAGTTAGTTTCCAGTGACTACTTTCGCAAAACGAATCACTTTGTCGTACAGGGTATAGCCTGTTTCCACGACATCCACAATCTTTCCTTTCAAATCCTCGGAAGGAGCTGGAATTTGGGTAATCGCTTCGTGGAAATCCACATTGAACGTATCGCCTGGATTTACTTCAATGGTTTTCAGACCCTTTTCTGTAAGTTTCGATTTCAATTTTTGGTAAATGAGTTCGACTCCTTTTAAATCCTCTTTTTGCTCCGTCTTCGCGATTTCCTTTAGGGCTCTTTCAAAATCGTCCAACACGCCCAGCATGGAGCTCATAAGATCTTGGTTTGCAAACTGGAAAAACTCCATTTTTTCTTTAGCCGTTCTTTTCTTATAGTTTTCGAATTCGGCAAACAGGCGGACATAACGGTCCTTCTCCTGCAATAAAAGAGCTTCGGTCGATTCTTTTTCCTCTACGGGAATCTGTGCCTCTGTGTTTAAAGTTTCAGACTCATTCGTAGCCTCCTGCGCATCGCTTAAAATTTCTTCTTGCTTATCGTTGTTTTCTGACATAATATAAAATTAACTACGAGTGTCCACTCAAATTCACTGCCAAAACCAAGAAATGGAAATTTTGTCCGATTTATTGTGCCCTCTCGACAGATTAGGTAAGAATTTCCGTGTAGAGTAAATAGAGATTTAACACCACAATAATAACCGTAATGATCCAAACGATGACTTTCATTAGAGAGGAGTTCACAAAACTTCCCATTTTTTTCTTTGAGCTTGTAAAGAGTACGAGCGGAACCACAGCAAAACTAAGTTGCATAGAGAGAATCACCTGGCTAAAGATAAGCAGCTCTGTCGTTCCCTTTTCTCCGTACAAGATTGTCACTACAAAAGCGGGTATGACGGCAATAAGTCTCGTAATTAAGCGACGAAGCCAAGGTTTTAGTTTTAGATCTAAAAAACCTTCCATTACAATTTGCCCGGCCAAAGTTCCTGTGAGCGTTGAATTTTGCCCAGAGGCAAGCAGTGCAATGGCAAAGGCTATGCTGGCAAGAGAGGTTCCTAAAAGGGGTTCTAGCATTCGATGAGCATCGTGAATGTCGGCAATGTCATGATTTCCGGTTGTATGAAACGTAGCGGCGGCCACAATAAGGATGGCTGCGTTGATTAAGAAAGCAAGCCCAAGGGATAACGTGCTGTCAATGGTGGCAAACTTAATCGCTTCCTTCTTTCCGGGTACAGAGCGTTCGTAGGCCCTGGTTTGTACAATACTACTATGCAAATAGAGATTGTGGGGCATGACCGTTGCGCCTAATATCCCGATCGCAATGTAAAGCATAGAGGGATTTGTAACCACTTCTTTCTGGGGAACGAGTCCACTTAAAATCGGATAGATCTCAGGCTGAGAAACAACAATCTGATAGGCAAAACAAATCAAAATAATAAAAATAAGTCCTCCTACGAGACTCTCTAGCCTTCTAAATCCACGCGATTGCAAAAGCAAAATCACAAAGACATCCACAATGGTAATGGCCACTCCCCACGTAAGAGGGATTCCAAAAAGTAAATTCAGAGCAATGGCCGTTCCAATCACTTCGGCCAGATCCATGGCCGCAATTGCAATCTCACAAAAAAGCCAAAGCACAAAATTCACCCCAGGGGAATAATGATCCCGACAAGCCTGCGCTAAATCACGCTCTGCTGCAATCCCCAATTTTAAAGAAAGATGCTGCAAAACAATGGCAAATAGATTTGAAATTAAAATAACCGAAAGCAGCGTATACCCAAACTGGGCGCCTCCTGCAATGTCCGTTGCCCAATTCCCGGGATCCATATATCCGACGGCAATCATGAGTCCTGGACCCATGAAGGCAAGTAGCTTGCGCCAAAACCCGGCATCCTTTGGAATGGACACAGAAGCAAACGATTCGGACAAGGAATTTTGGTTTCGAGAACGTCTCCATCCGGAGGAATTGTTAGACATTTTTAATTTGTTAGAATAATCTAACAAAAATAAGAATTGTCATCTAATAAACAAGTCCTTTCTAAAATAAATTCGTGTGTGCACCCAGTCTTCTTAAACAAAACGATTCCGAAAATCAAGTAAGATTTTCGGAATCGATGAATATAGTGTGCCCTAGGGCCTATTAAAGTTACTTTACAAAACGAATCGCCGTTTTACGATCCGATTCTCTTTCCTGATCCGTTGCGGATTCAGACACGACGGCAAATTCCTCCCCGTATCCTTCCGCTTCTACCACTTGCGCAGAAGCAAGAGCTGTTTTCACAGCATTCGCACGATCCTGAGAAAGCTTTTTATTCAAAGCATCGTCTCCTTTTTTATCGGTATACGCACCAATCTTAATTTTGGAAGCCGGATACGCTGCAAGGATTGCTTTTAAGTTGTCTAACTGCATTTGAGATTCCGGAGTTAAAGTCGTCGTTCCAAATTCAAAATTCAAGTTGTCAAAATTAAACCAACGGTCTTTTAAATCGTCATCGCTAAGCGAAGCGTAGTCCGATGAATTTAAAAACTGAACCACTTGGTCTTCAATTCCTCCTTTGTACGCATTCAGAGTTTTTCCGTCTGGAAGCATGACGCTTGTTGCTTCTCTATCCATAGGCGTAGTCGCTAAAGAGTCCGTCACAAGAGTCATGGTATCTTCATCTACCATAAGGGAATCCGTCTCGGTCATCGTGGTTTGAGTCTGCTTGTTATCGCATTGTTTGAAAAGGAAATACCCTGCAGCTAGTAGTAGCAGCAAAGGAAGTAACCATTTTAAAACGGAACTGGATTCTTTTTTCGGCTCTGCTTTCACATGCGTAGCTCCTGCTCTATGCACATCGACTTTTGGAGTCGTTGTATCCACGGGTGATATCGGGGGCACAGGATTCACAGGGGTGCTAGGATCCGGAACAATGGAATCGCCTAGTCCAAGAGACGCAAGGGAAAGACCCGCAGGAAGCAAAGAGGAAACAATTCCTTTTTGGTCTTTTAATAAAGAAGAAATTCCGCTCGCATCCAGATTTTGATCGGCTGCGTATTTTCCAATAGATCCTAAGGAGGCTCCCGTCACCATATTCAGTAGCGAACTTGCCGAACCGTTACTAATACCTGCAAAACCTGCAATGGAATTAATAAGACCTCCTACTTTTTCTCCAAAGATTTTTTGTAGCACAGAACTCACAAGAGAATTTCCAGTGGATCCTCCTAACAAATTGCCAAGAAGACCTTCGCTTGAAGCTCCGGTAATGGAATCAAGTACGCTCGAATCGTCCGCATGGTTTGCCATTCCTCCAATAACAGAAGGAATTAAACCCGAGATTGCTTTTGAAATTCCAGATTCGCTTTCGCCCAGCTGCGTGGCAGCTTGCGAGACTAAGGCAGGACCTAATTGCCCTTTAATTAGTTCAATAATGTTTAATGCCATAATAGTTTATTTTTAATGTTAACTATCATTCATTAAGCAAATACCAATCCAAAGGCCTAAATGTTAAAGTATTTTAACTATTATTTAATAAGCTTTAGCAAATAGCACACGGCGCGTGGAAGGCTTTCCTGTAAGCAGAGAAACTCCCTCTTCTGGAGCACTGTCTAAAGGAATACAGCGAATGGTCGCTTTGGTTAATTGCTTAATCTGTTCCTCTTCCTCCTCGGTTCCATCCCAATGGGCAGAAATAAATCCTCCCTTGGTTTCTAGAACCTCCTTAAACTCTTCAAACGTGTCCACCTTCGTGGTATGCTCCTCTTTAAAGTTTAATGCCTTGGTATAGATATCTTTTTGGATGGTTTCTAATAAGGATTCGATATAGTCCTCCACTCCTTCAATCGGTCTGGATTCTTTGGTGAGGTTGTCTCTTCTTGCAATTTCAAGAGTCCCGTTTGCAAGGTCTCTCGCGCCAAGAGCAATCCGAATCGGCACTCCTTTCAGTTCGTATTCCGCAAATTTCCAACCCGGCTTGTTTTGATCGTCATCGTCAAACTTAACCGAGATTCCTTTCGCGCGAAGTTTTTCTTGAAGTGATTTCGCCACTTCGCTCACTTGCTCTAATTGTTCTTGTCCTTTAAAGATAGGCACAATGACCACTTGAATTGGCGCCAAAGTGGGAGGAAGGACAAGTCCTTGATCGTCGGAATGCGCCATAATTAACGCTCCAATTAAACGAGTGGAAACCCCCCAAGACGTCGCCCAAGCATGTTCCAACTTCCCTTCTTTGTTCGTGAATTTCACATCAAAGGCTTTGGCAAAATTTTGACCTAAGAAATGAGAAGTTCCTGCCTGAAGGGCTTTCCCGTCTTGCATCATCGCTTCGATACAGTAGGTTTCAACCGCACCCGCAAAACGCTCTGAAGGCGATTTAATTCCGCGAACCACAGGCATAGCCATAAAGTCTTCTGCAAATTTCGCGTACACCTCTAGCATTTTTTCGGACTCTTCTACTGCTTCGGGCTCAGTGGCGTGAGCCGTATGCCCCTCTTGCCACAAGAACTCCGCGGTTCTTAAAAAGAGTCGGGTTCTCATTTCCCAACGAACGACATTCGCCCATTGGTTAATTAAAATAGGAAGGTCTCTGTAAGACTGGATCCACGATTTATAGGTATTCCAGATGATGGCTTCCGAAGTGGGTCTCACAATAAGTTCCTCTTCTAATTTCGCATCGGGATCCACAATTAGTTTTTGGGGATTGTTAGGATCGGTTTTTAAACGGTAGTGGGTCACTACAGCGCATTCTTTAGCAAATCCTTCCGCATTTTTTTCTTCGGCTTCAAAAAGACTTTTCGGCACAAACAGAGGGAAATAGGCATTTTGGTGACCTGTTTCTTTGAATTTGCGATCCAGTTCGTCCCGCATTTTCTCCCAAATTGCATACCCGTACGGTTTAATTACCATACTTCCTCTCACTCCCGAGTTTTCTGCAAGATCCGCTTTCACTACAAGTTCGTTGTACCATTTGCTGTAATCCTCCTCTCTCGACGTTAATTTTGCCATAATACTCTTATTTTGTCCGTTCTTTTAACTTTTGTGCTTCGTTTCAATCTAAATAAAAAGCGTAAATTTGAAAAGACTAAAAACCTTTTGTTTAATTCCGTTTTTAGCCAATATGCAAATATAAATTAAATTAAAATCTTTCACTCTATCATGAAAAAAAATATACATAAAAACCTGCCAAAACGGCCTTTTTCACAAATTAGCCTACTTGTAGGAGTCGCACTGTTTGCGATTTCTTGTGGAGCCTACCCAGGGGGCTACAGTGAAACCGATGGCGTTTACTACGATCCTAGCACGGACACCTTGCCGGTGGCCCAAGTAGGTGGAGAATACAACCAAGTAGGCGAATATTATGAGTACGACGAACCTTCAACCCTTGAAAAGAGCGAAAAAAACGTTCAGGATGCGAAGGCCCGTTATCAAAACGACAACTGGAACACGCTCGAAGCTACGGACTCCGATTGGGGATCGTACACGGGATCCATTACGCAGTATAGCGGTAGCGGTTGGGACTATCCTTATGGCTACGGATACGGACTCTACTCCGGGTATTGGCCAAGTCGTTTTTCCTTTAGTTTTGGTTGGGGATACTCTCCTTACTTTAACTACCGTCCTTGGGGATGGGGGTACATGCCTTACGATCCATGGGGATACGGATATTCTCCTTACTATGGGTACAATTCCCTTTACGGATACGGACCTTACTATGGGTATGGTGGATACGGAAACTACTACGGATACGGAAACTATTACAATGGTTACTACAGTGGAACTTACAACACTTACCGTGCACCGAGAAGAAATAGCGGACAGGACGGAAATTATAGAAATCCGCAAACCAATAGCATGAATAACAATGCAGGATTCCGGAATTCAGGAACTTTCCGATCTACGAGTCCAAACACGTCGAGCTCTACGCTTCGCCGAGGAACTCTAAACAACTCCAACCGGATGAACACGAATTCGAGAACACGGCAGCCGCAGCGAATAGAGCCGCGTGTCGAAAACCGAACTCAATACCGTACACCCGACAGTGGATTTAGAAATTCCAATTCAGGTGGCTTTAGAAACGACGGAGGCTTCCGTTCCTCTGGATCTTCAAGCTCCTCAGGGGGAAACCGTACTTCAGGAACTCGCGGCGGTTTCAGATAAAGTTTAAAAAAAATTCGTAATTTAGAGCAAGTTTAACCTCAAAATTAAAACGTTATGATTACCAAATCACTTACTATTTTAGCCATTTCTGCAAGCGTGGTGATGCTTCAAGCACAAAGCAAGCAAGAAAAAACACACGCCTCTAAAAATGGAACCTCCACTGCAACGACTTCTAGTTCTGTCTCGACTGACACTTCGATTAGTCTAAAAGCAAATAAAGCAAAAGGGCCTAAATACCGTACAAACCATAGGGAGTCTACGAAGGTAAACCATGCAAGTTTACGTAACCGCGGAAAATCACATAGTGTGGAAAAACGTTCTGCTCAAAATTTAAGCTCTGCTACCGCGTTTAAAGAAATCGGGGGACGAGAATTCTCTGATGAGGGCAAACAACTTCCAAAGGCCGTGATTGAGGCTAGCAAAAATTCGGGATACAACGGCCCTGTTAAACAAAAATAACAATCCAATAATAAATGTTTAAAAAGTCATTCACACTTCTTACAATTTCTGCGGCTTTCTATTTGCAAGCGCAGGATACGTCTGTCCTTCGAAATTCACTTGATCTCTATAGTAGCCCAAGCACGCTTGGTTCTTCTAAATTCAATTCCATGGCAGGATCCATGGGAGCTCTTGGAGGAGATGCCTCTGTCATCGCAACCAACCCAGCAGGGATTGGAGTTGCCATTGCAAGTGATCTTTCAGCTACTTTAAGTATTGATAAAACTCAAAATACGACCTCACTCCACGGCAATAGTTTAGACTACAAGCTAAACAACACCGATTTAGGCCACGTAGGGGCCATTGTGGCTTTCCCTACAGGAATGAGTTCCGCGTGGAAATTCGTTAACCTAGGAATTAGCTTCTCCAGAGAATCTGTTGAAGATTATTCGGAAGCTCCCGGAAACAGTCTTGTGACTTTCGACCTTGCCGATGGAGATCAACTCTCCTACAGTGCTCATGCCTTTAACCGCCTTGGGGACAAAAGCAAAATGTCGATCGCAGTGGGTGGAAACTACGACCATAGAATCTATGTCGGGGGGGCCATCAACCTTCACAGTGCGTCTTTGTCTCAATGGGACACGGCTGCGATGAAGTACCGTAGCGATGGAGAAACCGAAGTCTTTGCAAAACAATACACGCCTTATTTTGAAGATGCGAGCGGATTTTCTGCCTCCATTGGGGTCATTGGAAAAGTAAGCCCTGAGTTTCGATTGGGTGCAGCCATTGAAACGCCTACTTGGTGGAGCATGGAGCGTACGTACAGTTACTACGGTTTAGACAGTACCCAGGACGGTGAATACGGAGAGTCTCGAAGCATTTCGAGCCCAGCGAAAGCGACTTTAAGTGCGGCTTATGTTCCAAGTAAGAACTTTGCTCTAAACGTGGATTACAGTCTGGGACTATCCAAACCTAGCTTTGGAAAAATGGGTTCTGCTGCACAAAGCGAAATGGACGCGTTTTACTCAGATCACTACAAAAACAGTTCTGAAGTTAAAATTGGGGGAGAATATCGTTACGAAGGACTTCGTCTAAGAGCAGGATACGGCTATGCCTCGAGTCCAATCGATAACATGACCTTAGGAATTCTAAATGCGGAGGGACAAAATCAAGAGGCTTCTTACGAGGATCTCTATGCGGGCGCAAAACAAACGCTTGCCGCAGGGATTGGGTACGACTTCAAGTCCTTCTATATAGATGCCGCATACAACCACATTAGCTCGGAGTACAACATGCCTTTCTTAAGAGGTTCTGAGGCAGCTCAAACACAGTATTTTTCACCTAGTGCTTATTTTGCAAACGACTACGCTTTGGTTAGCAATGTAGATTCAAAAAGATCGCTAGTGACCCTCACATTAGGTTGGAAATTTTAAATAACCTCCCTATCCTCACAACAAAAAGGATTCGCAAAACATGCGAATCCTTTTTTATTTTCTCTAATCCGCTCTCTTTGGCTTTAGATCGTATGTACTTTCAAGAGGGGACTCGAGCCCGCACTCGATAGCACTTCGCTTCCCAAATGCCTGTTGTAATTAATGATGATGAAATTGGTGGCCTAGCAAGGCGAACGCAATTCCGAGAACGACCAGGACAATCTTAGACCAATCCACATTGTGGTTCTTGTTACTCTCAAAGATAATGACTGAAGAGATATGAAGGAAGATTCCTCCCACCACGGCAAGGAAATAAGGCTCTAGATTCGGATTAAAATAACGACCTAGAAGCATGCCTAAGGGAGAGGCAATGGCAAAGAGCGCAATGATAAACCAAGAAGAAGCTGAGAACTTTTTATGTTGGAACAAAAACGAGCCAAGAATAAAAGAAATGGGAAGGTTATGAATTAAAATCCCTTGCAAATACGGGGTGTTCCACTCCGTTTCATTCGCTAGTGGAATTCCTTCAATAAAGGCATGGATAAATAGACCCACAATGAGAGCTAAAGGCAAAATCGCATCCGCCGAATGATGATGCATATGCCCGTGCTCAAACCCTTTGGTCAAATTCTCAAGGAACATTTGAAGAAGCACCCCTGCAATGACCCATATACCGATGTTGTGATCGATCCTTTCATACACGATGGGAAAGACTTCGTTCAGGCAGATGGTAATTAAAAAGCCTGCAGATAAGACCAAGAGACTCTTGGCCACTTTTTGCTTTTGCCCTAAATACTTTCCCAGCAGTACGCCTACAATAACGCTTAAAATTAGAAGCAGTATAATCATAAAGTAGTTTTTCTAAATACGCTTAGACAGCGAGGAGATTTAGTCTCATGGTACGTACTTAATGCGTAATCCCCATAAGTTTTCTCTCTTACGAGTCCAAATTTCTGTGCGAGAGACTCTATATACTCTAAAGAGTGCAGCTGTACTTTTTCAAAGAAAAAATAAGGCTTCTTTTCATGCTCAAAGCGGATCTCTTTAATGACGGCACCTTGTTCGATGCGCTTTTCAATATGAAAAACAAGTTCGTCCCTTTTTTCTTCACTTTTGGGGACGAGAGATTCAATCACTTGCCCTTTGTTTAAGAAATCAAGTACAAAATAACCTCCCGGCTTTAGGACCTTCGAGACGGACTCAAAGACTTTTTCGTCGTCCTTAGGATCACTAAAATAGCCAAAACTTGTAAAAAGGTTAAAGACCGCATCGACCGGCTCCGAATCAATCGGATCCCTCATGTCGTGCACCTGGAAATCTAAATCTTTATGTTCGTAGGCTTTGTCCGCTAAAATACTCTCTTCCGATAGATCAAGTCCTAGTACTTTAAAGCCTAACCGACTTAAAAAAACACTATGTCGTCCTTTTCCACAAGCAAGATCAATAATATGAGCCTCAGAAGGCAATTGAAGATCTTGTAAAAGCAATTTTAGAAAGGCTTCAGCCTCGTTATAATCCCTGTTTTTATATAGTATATGATAGTATGGCGAATTGAACCATGTTTTAAACCACTCCATTGTGCAAAAATAGCTAAATTTGCCAAATTAAGACCGATTTAATCGCGCGAGAAAACATTACGCAGTGATATTAAATCCTTAGTCACTCTAAAACAACCCTATGACTTCAGACGATTTACAAATACAAATCAAAACCTTTTTTGGACTCGAAGAACTTCTTGCAGAAGAAGTGAAAAAACTGGGAGGCAAAAATGTGCAAATAAAAAACCGAGCGGTGAACTGTGAGGGGGATCTTGGCTTCTTGTACAAGATCAACTATTCCCTAAGAACGGCCCTGAAAATTATTGTGCCCCTATTTGAATTTCAAGCTTATAACGAACAAAAGTTTTACGATAAGCTTTATCGTTTTCCTTGGGACAAATACTTAAAAGCGGGACAAACTTTTGCCATTGATTCGACGGTTTACTCCGAGACGTTTTCACACTCGCAGTTTATTACCCTTAAGATGAAAGATGCCATCGTGGATTACTTCCGCGATCACTTTGAGATGCGTCCTAGCGTCGATGCAAAAAATCCCGATATTAAATTCAATTTGCATATTGACCGTGAATTTGTCACGGTCTCACTGGATTCCTCGGGCGATGCTCTTTTCAAAAGAGGCTACAGGCAAGACGGAGGAGAGGCTCCTCTAAACGAAGTCTTAGCTGCCGGAATGCTTCAAATTGCAGGATGGGATGGAAAAGGAAACTTCCTAGACCCTATGTGCGGATCTGGAACCCTATTAATTGAAGCCGCGATGATCGGTATGAACATGCCTGCTCAGCTCTACCGTAAAAGTTTTGCGTTCCAAAACTGGCCGAATTACGATGCCGAACTTTTCAAATCCATTAAAGAACACCGCCTTAACCGAATGACTCCTTTGGACGGAAAAATAGTGGGATACGATATTGATTCCAAGATGCTTCATGCGGCAGAAAAAAACTTAGCGGCAGCCGAACTTCAGGACGTAATTGAAGTTCGAGACCAAGATTTCTTTGAAAGCAAAAAAGAGTTATTCCCACTGCTCATTGTGTTTAATCCTCCGTACGACGAACGCATTGAAATCACGGATTCGGACTTCTACAAAAAAATTGGGGATACGTTTAAAACGTCCTACCCCAACACCCTAGCTTGGTTAATTTCCTCTGATCTAGAAGCTGTGAAAAAGATAGGACTTCGTCCTTCGCGCAAAGTCAAACTTTTTAATGGCAAATTAGAAACTCGCTTTTTGCAATACGAAATGTATGAGGGCACCAAGAAAAGAGGCGGACAAAGCAAAGTCGCTTCTCTAGACTCAACGGATACAACGGATACTCACAATACCTCAGAAAACTAAACCATCTTGACTCCTACCCTTAGCCTCATTATCGCCATATACAATCGAAAAGATGAACTTTTTGAACTTTTGAACTCCCTTGGATTTCAAACGGACAAAGATTTCGAGGTGATTGTTGTGGACGACGGATCCAAAATCGCCCTTCTTCCTACGATCGAACTGTTTCAGGATCGATTACCAATCGAGTTTTACCGAAAAGAAAACACAGGCCCTGGACTAAGTCGTAACTATGGAGCTGCAAGAGCCAAAGGAGAGTATCTTATTTTCTTAGACAGCGATGTCATTGTGGAAAAGGATTATATCGAGAATGTGAGAAAAAGCCTTGCAGAGATTCCGTGCGATGCTTTTGGAGGGGCAGACAAAGCCCACCGAGGATTTAATTTAATGCAAAAAGCCATCTCTTACTCCATGACTTCCCTCTTCACCACAGGGGGCATTCGGGGACATAAAAAAGGAGTGGGGAAATTTCAACCTCGAAGCTTTAACATGGGAGTTCGAAGAGAGGCATTTAAAGACGTAGGTGGATTTTCCGATCTGCGTGTGGGCGAAGATCCCGATCTCTCGATGACCCTATGGGAGAACGGATACACGACCGCCTTTTTTGACAACATTGCCGTGTATCATAAAAGAAGAACCGATTTTGGTAAATTTTCTAAACAAGTCAACCAATTTGGCGTAGCTCGGCCCATTTTAAACCAAAGACATCCTCAGTTTGTGAAAGCCACCTTTGCCTTTCCCTCTCTGTTTTTAATTGGGTATGTACTCGGCGTAGTAGCCTATTACGGGTTCTCGAATCCGATGCTTCTTTTGTTCTATGGTTTCTATACCTTCCTTGTTTTTTTCCATGCTTTAATCAAAACCAAAAACATAAGCATTGCAGGTCTATCGGTCATTGCCACCTACATTCAGATGTTTTCTTATGGATGGGGATTTTTAGAATCTTGGTTTCGACTAAACGTACTGAAACAGGACCCAAGAAAAGTATTTCCTAGGCATTTTTATCACAAATAAAAACGGTAGCTTATGGATCGTGCCGCAACTTCCAAAGAGTTTAGGGGGTTTGCATAAGGGCAGGATCGTCATAATTCACCATCCACTGGATGCCAAATCGGTCCGTAAGCATCCCGAAATAAGCACCCCAAAATGTGGGTTCTAAAGCCATTTGCACTTCTCCTCCTTCTTTTAAGGCATTAAAATAGCGATCGGCATCCTCTTTTGAAACGGCTGCAATCGCAATGGAAAAATTATTTCCTTTCGTGAGCTTTTCGCTACCCGGAAAGGTATCGCTTCCAAGCAAGATCGTTTCCTTTGAAATTGGAAGAGAGACGTGCATGATTCGGTTTTCATCCTCTTTTGAAAAAGGGGGCATGTTTTCCGAGGCTGGCACATCGGAAAAGCGTCCTAGTTGGCTAAACTCACCTCCAAAGACGGATTGGTAAAATAAAAAGGCCTCGTGGCATTCGCCATCGAAGTTTAAATACACATTTACGCTTGTCATAATTTCGTGTTTTAAGATTCCTATTTAAAGCAACTCTTGCTCTTTTGATTCTTATTCCAGTAGAAAGGACATATTCCCTCTATCGTAGTCGAGAAAGTGCCTTCTTATCCATTGTGTACAAAGCCAATCGATATCCCACCTCCACCAGTGCCCAAACGCCAATGCCTAGGATCCAAAACCAAATGGGAGTCGGAAGGCTCGCCATCATAAACAGGGCTTGAATCAAAAAGAGCACTCCGCAAATAAGGGCATACACTCTTTTTCTGTCCCAGGCAATCAGGGTAGAAACCCATCCTGCCAAGAGCGCAGCCGCTGCGTAGGATAGAATCACGAAAAACAGGGCCATAAACGGCGCATTTTTGATGTACTGAGAAAGTTCAATCATATTGTAGGGGTCCATGCTCTTAGGCTGCGGATACAATACATGTCCTAAATTTTGCACAAAGGTCATTAAAATTCCCCCTGATAGGAGTCCTGCCAAAACGGCGATTGCTTTTTTCATCTTCTTATTATTTTTTGTCTCGATCTCCTTTTGATAACCACTCGATCTTTACTAAATCAAACGCCAAACTGCCGAAAATGGTGGTCGAGATGCTTGCCTATTAACTGATTCCACTCATTTGCGGAAAGCTTTCCAAAGACCAAGTGCACCTTTCCTTCAAAGGCCTCAGTTCCCATTTGACCCGTCCTAGTTATAAAGCTGCGAAGGCGTCTATATTCCTTCTCAAAGTCTTTCTGTTCTTTCTGCTTTAGTTCCGCAGTGGTCGGTAAGCTTTTTGCGAAGGGCTTTTCACTCAGCACCATGGGCTTTACCAGAAAACGCAGAACTTGCCTTTTTAGAAGTCCAGGTCTCTCTTTCTTATGAGGTTCAAAGACAAACTCAAAACTTGCATTCATATGGGCGAGCATCTGTGCGCTGCTCATTTTCCCCCACAGGGGTCTAGTTTCTTTGCTTAGATGCTTTAGTCGCTCTAAATACAGCTCCGCGGTTTTTACTTCAAATAGACTCTCCACGATTCTATTCTTCTTACTGCTCCCAGCCCCACGGCTTTTTGGAAGTTTCCACGGGCTGAGTTAAATCGAAACGAACACTAAAGACGCGGTCTTGTCCGATTCTTCTTAGATTATAGGAAAAACTTGACTCGTCTAAATCAATCCACCATACATTTCCAGAGGCATACGAAATTAAATTCGCGGTCTCCAGGTCCGCGGGAAAGATTTGCTGAGTTTTAAATCCATAATTGCTACTTTCTCCTCCATACTGGGTGACTTTGTCAGGAGTTCCGTCCGCAAGTCTATGGTCATGCTTGAGTTTCAAGAGACCCTCTGGGCTTTTGCTTAAAACCCAAGTTCTAGACTGGTCCTCTCCTACATAAAAAGGAATTCTAATCACGTTCTCTTTGCAGTCTAAAACTTGCATCAGTAGAACTTGGCCCGTGAAGCCATCCCCCTCTTTCCCTCCTTTCGTTAGGGTGCCGTTATAGGCCTTGCCACAATGCTTTTGAATTTCCTTCCAAAATTGCTCGCTTGGTTTTTCTTGAGCGCTAAGAGCTGCCGTATAAGCTAATGCGGCGAGACAAATCACTTTCCACTTGATCATAAAATAGGTTTAAAAACAAAGATATTAAATTTCTCAGCATCTTATTTCATTTGTTGCCCGATCGCCGCCACTTCGGGAAAGGATTGTTTTTTTCACTCCCTTACTTGGAGTACTTCCCCCTTCGTGTGGGCGCTCATTTGCGGCGCATAGTAATTTTGAATGCTTGCATTGCCGGCACTAAAGGTACCTGAAGCATTGGCGCGAAGTTCATATTCTAGCACATGCTTTCCTTTGGATACGCCTTCAAAATAGAAATCTACCGAAGCATCACGCAGCGCCTTATAATACCCAAGTCCACCACTATAAACGTAAGTGGACAAAGTATCTGAAGGCTCTAAGCCCGCCGCTCTTTGGTCTCGTAGATGCAAATACTCCATCGGACGATCAAAATTTAATACCATACGTACTTTCACTCGATCTCCAATTTTTAATGGAGATAAAGCGGAAATCTTCTCAAGTACTTCTCCATTCGTGGTCGAAGTAACTTTATAATACTCCTTGTCAATGGAAATAACACTTGAGGCAGATCCGATTTTATCCAAATCTTCATAGTATTGATAGTACAGCCCTCCTTGCGCAATTCCAGGGCCTTTTTTGTAGACCTCAACTTGTCCTTTTTCCTTCGAAATCTCCTTGGAATTAATTTGCGCTTTTAAGTACCCAGGCGCCTCCACGACTAAATCCTCTTTTACGCTTTCGCCTCCCCAGAGAACTTGCGTCTGATCACTTTCTACTCCCGTCCACGATTTTCCAGAGTCTAAAAGCAGATAGATAACCTCCGCAGTCGCTCTGGATGTATCCCAATGACTCACTTCTTTTTGTGTTAAGAGCCAAATTTTTAGTTCTTCCACCGTTTTCTGATCCGTAGGGGCTAACGTATTAAAGGCTTCAAGTGCACCGGCATGATTGGATACACTAGAGGAGAACCAGCCCCAATTGCCTGCATTCTCTTTCCAATACATTCCTTGCGTTTGTGAATCTACGGCCGTTTCTTTTAGGTACGTAAGTAGCTTTTTCGAGCTGCTTGTAAGTTTATACTCATGGAGCAAAAGAGCTCCCCTATGAAGTCCGTAGAAGGTATAGTCCGAAGGTTTAAAACTTGGGGCTTTTTTGATAAACTGAGTTTTTAACGTAAGTCCCACTCCTTTTAGGGGGTAGGATGTTTCCCAATAATGACGAGCATCTAAATAATTTAAAGTGGAATTGGAAGTAAGGAGCGTTTCTGGTTTCCCATCAAACCTTTCCACTTCTCGATCTACATAACTCACCAGTTTTTTCACAAGGGAATCTAAATTCGAACTGTACGAATTTAAATCCTTGCCCATCCACTGATTTAAGCGTCCCAAATTCTTTAAAAGATAAAGAGAAGTATAATAAGAACTAGGCGCTCCGGGTTGCCAGCTAAAGCCACCGTCCGGATTTTGAAGTCGTTCCAGTGCCGCCCAATTGGCAGTACTGGAGGCTTTCATTGAATTGCGATCCAGAAGTCTTGCAAGACTACCCATTTGCTGTTTTTGATTTTCACTTTCTAAAACCCATGGAGTTTCTTTTAATAAAAGTTCTTTTAGCTCTTTGTTTTTCTCTAAATTCGACTCCAAGAGATTTTTGGACCTATAGTCTAAAAACACCTGCTCCATTCTTGGGTTCTGTTTTAGAACTTCTTGAGCAATCACTTCTGCAACCCACTTATTGAATTGAGAATCTGCTGATTTCTGCGTGTCTTGCATCAAACTTGGAAGGGCGAAAAGGACTTCCCAAATTGGATTTGAGGAAAGCTCTAGCGTAGCTCTAACCGATTGCATGGTACTCGAACCGCCTTTAAGCAAATTCTCAATTTGGAAGGTCTTTTTCTCATTCTCTCTAACAAAAATAGCGCGTGACTCGGTCACTAACTTGCGATTCGGCAATATAGCAATGGGTTTTTGTTCTCCGTCAGAAAACTCACCAGACTGCGCCGTCGTACGCACTAATATTGCGCTCACTCCTTTCGGTACTCTAAGGCTATACTCCACCAGAGCACTTGAATTTCCTTTTAAATCAAAGCTTTTAGTTGATTTTGTCAGGCCAAACTTCTCCGTTAAATCCTCTAGCGTAGAGGCATCGTAAATGGCAATTTTTGCATTTCCTTTTAAAGGCGAATCCACTAAACTTGAAATTCGGGTCTTAAGCTCCATTTGATCCCCTTCTCTTAAGAATCGAGGATAATTTACTGTGAGCGAAAGTTTCTTTTGCGTCACCACTTCTTTTTCCAACATTCCAATTTGCAAATCTTTTGTATGAGCTAGGAACTGAAGTCTCCACTGGGTAAGTGCTTCGGGAGAAGTGAACTCAAAATGCACATTTCCGTTTTGGTCTGTTCTTAGTTCTGGAAAGAAAAAGGCCGTTTCGTTAAGGTTTTCTCTTAACGGTACTTTGGGCTCTTCGGCCTGCTCCCGATCAAGGGCGTCGCTTTGCTTTTGAATCTCTGGGGATCCTGCGGGAGCGGCCAAATCTTCCACTTGCGATTCTAGCTTTGCTGCTTGACTCTGCATGGAATCAGCGCGCATACTCGAAGTCCCTCTTATGACCATGGATCCAGAGTACCTAAGATTTAAATCCATCCAAGAAAAGGTAGGAAGTTGCACATATTTAGTTCGAGCGTAAGGAACTCGCTTGGAATATTGAACGTAAGTGAAATTCTCACTGTGGTCATAGCGTGTGAAATACGAGCTTGTATACCCTCTTGGATTCCAACGAATTAAATTGGAAACAAAAGTATCCAGACTTTTATCATACATCGTAGCGAGAAGCTCTGCATTAATTCTTTCTTTTCCTTTTCCCTTGATCTTCACGCTCCATTTTTCAGCCTGTCCCGGTTCTAGTTTGTCTCTAAAAACGGTGGTTTCTATGGTTAGATCCCTTGAAGGCTGCACGATTTTAAATTCAACACTTTTCGTTTGCACCTCCCCTAAACTCGATACCTGCACCTGAACGAGCAGCATTTCTGATTTTGGATCTTTGGGAGCGCTCACTTCTAATTTTGCCACTCCCTTAATAAAAGGCTTTTCTTCTAAAAGCGTATTTCCATCTCCATTCTGAATAAAGAAACGAGCGATCGCGCCAGGAACTGCAGAGTAGGCATAAACCACGGTACTTTCTCCTTTTTGGAGGGAATCTTTTTGTGCGATCAACTTCACAAAAGGAGTTTGATTGCTACTGAGCCCTTTGGGGTTAAAGACTTCAAATCGTCTTTTGGCCTGAATGGTATCCGTGCCTTCCTTATTATAAAGGGTAAGCTCGTAAATTCCTGGGGTTAGTTTGCCAAGAGAAAGGGTTTTACCTTGAGAAGACCTATTTTCAAACACGACCTTTTTAACGCTGGATTCTTTTTCTAAATCCTTTAAATCATAACGATCATAAGGGAATTTCTTTGCAAATTCTTCTCTACTTAAAAAAGCGAGATCTTGAATATAAGGTTTGTATTGATCCCGGTAAAGCTTCGAAGGCCCCTCTAGCATCTCTAATTTGGAAAGGTAGGCCCTTTCCAAATCCTGATCGCTATAGTTTTTGACTTGTACCGAAAATTCAGTAGGCTCATCCGATAAATAAGCCTCCTTCCCCTCCGCCTCTAGGTAATGAGACACCGAGGCCACTTTGAATGCCTGCTGAGAGGAAATGCTTTCGCCATTGAGATCAAGCACACTTGCGCTCACCTCGTATCGATCGACTTGCATTCCTTTTAAATTGGGATCTTTATTAAGCGTAATTTGAATCTCAAATTCTCCTTTTTCGTTGGTCGTAGTCTCCCCTAAAATAGAATTCTCATTGGAAGGCGTTTGAGGGAACCAGCGAAAATACATCCAACGGATGTTCTCTTTTTTGATCTCATACGTAACGGGGGTGTTTGCCATCGGTACCCCACTGTAGGATTCCGCCTTTCCTTTTAGGGTGAGACTTTGTCCGTACTGATATTCGCCCTTAACGGGCTCAAAAACCACCTCAAAATTAGGTCGTTTGTATTCTTCGACACGGAACGATTTAGACATTTCAAGGCCTCGATAGGCAGCATCAGAGTTATTTTGCCCACTTTTCGTTCTTAAATAAAACGTGCCAGGAAGTACACTGGTGGGCAAGGTAAAGCTTCCATGGTAACTCCCATAGTCTCCGCTCACAAATTCTTTTGTACCGACGGTGACTCCATTTGAATCGACGAGTTCCACGCTTTGTGCAATACCGGGAGCGACCCTCTCGTTTTGCGTTTCAGAAAGGTACTCACTTACAATTCCTTTGAAGTAAACCACTTGTCCGGGACGGTAAATCGCGCGGTCCATAAAAAGCTGTGTTCGAAGGCTGGTGGTCTGTTTTTCTTCCATGGAACGGTAGCCATTCTCCCCGTAGCGATTAAGCAAAGAAAAACCTTTCCCACCGCGACTTTCCACTAAGTAGTAACGGTAGACATTTTCGTTTGAGGAAGTTGGAAAAACAAATTCTCCATTTGCATTCGTAATTACTTGATACGGTTGGAAACTAGCACCCCGAACATATTCTAACAATTGAATTTCTGAGTTTCCAATCGCCTTACCGGAGGCTCTAATTTGGAGTTGAAAGCGGTCTTTGGACCCTTTTGTGACTTCGTTTTTTTGCACGAGCACACGGTCTTCCGAGACTAAAAAGTAAAACAGATCGATCTCTCTGTCCACTTGGTACTCCCCTATGTATAGACCGGGCACAAGTCCGTCAAGAGAAAAAGCAGTTTTATGCAACTGAAAATCATCCGATTTAGGAAGCGTAAAACTCGTCTCCTTCACTAAACTTTTTTTGATCGTTTGGTAGAGATCCTTTTGGTAGGAGGACTGCACAATTTTTAAAAAGCCTTCTTTATCGCCCGACGCCTCGTAAAGCCTGAGACTGAACTTCGTCGCATTCTTATGCTCTGCCACCAAATGAATGGGCTGGTTTGCATCCACTTGTGTAGGGAAAACCACCTGGACCACGGGCTGTTCAATCCGACGCTTTTGAAGTCTAACCGCTTCTAAAAAGGGAGAGTTCGGATAGGTAGAGATTGCCACCTGTGTCCACTCCCTCGCCTTTTGAAGTTTGTTTTTGGAGATAAGCTCCTGGACCATTTCTTCAATGAGTTTTACTTTGTAGTCCAAGTCCTCTTCAGTACTCTGATAAAGCGAGGTAAGGCGTTCGAGTTTGTTTTCACAAGCCTCAGATTCACAATCAAAAAGAAGTTTTTGATGCTCCAAAAAGAGTTTGCTATTGCCCCTGCTCGAATCTATTAAATCCTTATAAATGCTTTGAATTTGTTTCCTATTCTGCGAAAGCTCGCTGCTAGTAAAAAAGCCCGAGTCTTTTAAATAGGATGTTTGTTGCAGTCGGTAATACACCCAAAGTGTCTCGACGTACTCTAGGTCGGACTCCGCACCAAACAATTTTTGATAAGGGACCATCTTCACAGACTCAAGCTCAGACCTATTCTTAGCCAGCTTCTCTAAACTACTCCCAATCTCGGTTTTAAAATCAAGAGCGCTCCAACTCTCTATTTGACTGTAATCCGCATTGAGAACGTTTGTTCTCGCTTGAATCTTCCAGCGGTTTGAAAGGTAGTATTCATACAAAAATTCACTCTTCAGAACCTCAAACATACGTTTCGCCTCTCCCTCCAATTGAGGGGAAACCTTCTGTAGGCTAGAAAAGAATTCCGAAGCGATTCGGTTGTTCTCATCGTCGCTCGTTAGATTCAAAATAGCAAACTGCTCTTTGAGAGATCGAATTAACTCGACGGCCTTATTTTCCTCGATGGCTTTTGCCTCAATGTCTTTTAAGAGGGGAAGATTGCTCTTAAAGAGTCCTTGCTTTTTGTTATTCTCCACCGTTTTCCAATTCAATTCATAATACGATTGCGATTTTAAAAGACCTACCGGTACAATTAAAAATAAAGTCAGCAGAATAAGGGCGTTTTTCATCTCAGTTGTTTTTTTTCTTATCGCGCAAGGCGCGCAGGTACTTATATCTTATATTATTAAAGAAGCAAAAGGTTAAAAGCGTAACTTTGTTTTTTATGAAACTATCGTCGCGCCTTAAAACCTATCTGATCGACTCTCAACTCTTTGTGTCCCTTATGGGAACGCTATTTGCCGTCTTTTTCATGGTAGAGCAAAACGCGTTCCGACTTCCAAGCGTGGTGCTTATCTTTGTTACGTATTTGAGCGGATATCTCTACACAAAATACCAAGGACAGAAGAAAATGCTCTCGAAGATTCTCGTCTTAAATATAGTAACATTTTTGGTTTCGGCCCTCTTTATTATTTTGAACCACAATGAAATACGCCTATTAAAATGGCTTATCATTGTGCTTTTGGGACTTTTGTACAACTCTACTTTTTTAGACGATACCGTTCGTAAAGTCCCTTTGTTAAAGATATTTTACGTAGGGCTTGTCTGGGCTCTTGTGAATGCATGGCTCTTTTCTGAGCCCATTGATTGGCCCATCTTTTTCATGAGCTGGCTTTACATTACCGCTCTTGTACTTCCCTTTGACATTCGCGATCTTCCCAAAGACCACGTTTTAACCCTTCCCAAATTAATAGGAATTGAAAATACAAAAAAGTTTGCCTACCTGCTTCTTTTTCTAAGTTCTCTTTGTGCCTCTTACTTCCTTAGTTTTACCTACGCTTTTTGCTTCTTTGTTTCGGGCCTGATTGCCGGTGTGCTTATTTACTATTCGAGTCCTAGCAGAAAAGACAGCTACTTTTCTTTTTGGGTGGAACTTTGCTCGGGTCTACCGTTTTTATTTCTCATATTAATGGAGTATTTTTGAACTCTGTAATTTTTACTAATCCTATTTAATTCGCTTATCTTTTGGTTGTTTCTCAGCTCCACATTGCCCAATTTAAAAATCATCTGAACCGAGATTTTGAATTTTCCTCTCAAATCAATTGTTTTGTAGGAAACAACGGCTGTGGAAAAACCAATCTCTTAGATGCTTTGCACTACCTTTCGGTAGGCAAAAGCTTTTTATTAAATACGGACTCTTTAAGCATCACACAAGGAAAGGATTTTTTTAGCCTGAAAGCAGAAATCCAAGAAGAGTCTACCCTGGAAGAGGGGACTCAAAAATACAGCACACTTCAGCTACAAATGCCCTTGGAGGGCAAAAAGAACCTGAAGAAGAATGAAAAGATCTACCCTCGATTAGCGGACCACATTGGTTATCTTCCTACGGTTTTGATCTCTCCTTACGATTCGAACTTAATCACCGATTCGGGTGAAAGCAGAAGACGGTTTTTAGATCATATGATTTCCCAAACGGATCCCGAATATCTCTTTGAGCTCATACAGTATCAGAAAACCCTTAAGCAGCGAAATGCGCTTTTAAAATACTTTCAAAAGAACCGAAGTTTTGATTTAGACTCTTTGGAGATTTACACGGCTCCTTTGCTCGAATTTGGAGTGCCTATTTTTGAAAAAAGAAAAAAGTTTATTGAGAGTTTAAATCCCCTGATTCAGCAGTTTTACTCCACCCTTTCTGCAGGAAAGGAATCCATTAGTGTTCGCTTTCAATCCGAATTAAACGGGGTGGATTTCCAAACTCTTTTAGAATCCAACCTAAGCAAAGACCGCCAACTCACCTATACCTCAAGCGGGATCCACAAGGACGATCTTCTATTTGAAATGAACGGCACCCTATTAAAGAAAACAGGATCTCAGGGTCAGCAAAAATCCTTTCTAATCGCCCTAAAGCTAGCTCAAATCAAGCGACTCGTTGAACTTACCCACAAGACGCCCATCCTACTTCTAGACGATATATTTGATAAGTTAGATTCCCACCGGGTAAGCAACCTAATTGCCCTTATCAACCGCGAAAAATTCGGTCAGATGTTTATCACCGATACGGACAAACAAAGAACGGAAGAAATTGTAAAAAGAATTCACGAGGACAGTAAAATCTTTGAAATCTCTTCCCAAGAGAACTCGTAAAAGAAAAAGATCATGCGAAAGAAAAAACGAGAATTCAAGGCCTCTGAGCTCATGGAAATCTTTGCGAAAAAGAATGGATTTCAGAAGCAATTAACCAGTGAAAAAGCGAGGGAACTTTTAGAAGACTATTTGGACAAATCTCTGTTTGCAGAAATACAAAGCGTACGACTGCAAGGGACCACCCTTGAAATCAAAATTCTTTCTCCTCTTTTGAAAAATGATTTCCGAATGCGAAAATCCTTTTTTCTAAAAAAATTCCAAGACGAACTTGGAGCGGCGAAAGTTACTTCTCTTCAGATTTTGTAGAGGTCTTTTCCACAAGCTCCTTCGCTTTGGTATCCAGTTCAAGGGATCGAATTGGAAGAAAGAAACGAAGTGGATTGGAAAGGAAATACCTTCCAATTTCTTTTAATATCAATCGAACTCCTCCAAAAGTAATTTTTCTTGATCGGAAGGCAAGCGCCATGGAGAAACCAAAACTTACTAAAAAGTTGAAAAATCCAATTAGAAAGACCGTAATAAAGCTAATCCAAAAGGTATAGTTACTCACCAGGAAGTCCTTTCCATAGAGTCCAATGGCGAAATTTCCGGCGGCAAAGGTAATGTGTCGAATGTCTAAATCCAGCCCTAAGAACTTCCCAATAGGCCCCGTAACCCCAAGGAACACCCCAAACCAAAAGTTAGAAATAATTCCGGCCCAGTTCTTTTGATAATAGTCGGATAGCCCGCTTGCAAATCGTTTCCCTAAGAGGGAGTTGATCAGTGGATTCTTATCAATACGCGCGGGAATTTGATAGTAGACTGAGCTATTTCCAATACTTCCTGAAATAATCCCAGAGACAAAAAGATAAAACCCGGCGATGCTCGCATGGAAAAGGGCTTTCGACTCAAAAGGATCGAGGTTATTTAAAATGAGGCCCGCCTTGTCGGTTGCAAAATTTTGATTGAACAGGACATCCAGCCCATAAATAATGACCAGTGCAACGGGGAAGGCTAACGCCACGTTTCCAATGAAGGCAATGAACTGACTTCGAAACAACTTCGATATTAGATGCGCAAATTCTTTGTAGTTGGTCGTCGTATTTTTCTCATCCGAAAGCACCTTGGCCATTGTCGCTGCGGTCATGGCTGGCTGTTTTGTAGCAAGGGTAAAGCCCATCAGATAAATCATAATAAAGCCCATTGCATAATTCAGCGCGTACATAAAGGCGTGAGAAAACTCACTGCCCGGTGCATACCCATAAAGCAGTTTTAAAACGCAGAGCGCTCCTACAATAATTCCCCCTCCACTGGCTTTGTAGAACATCTTCATGTACTCCTTCCGCGTGGAAGTAATGTAATGGGCGCCGGTCTCTGCTGTATGGTTCGTAATCAAATGGGATTGCAGTCGGGTCGCATCGTCAAAGAGCTCTGAAATATTATTCTTATGCGACTTGTACTCCATAATCTTAAAGATTAATTCTTTGGAGTTTTTCACCACATCCTCCGGTCCATCAATGGCCCAAAGAGAAAAGATATCCGAGACCCGATTGATCTGCTGACGGATCTTTAATAAGGATTGGTTAATTCTACTGGTGATTCCGTATTTAGACGAGTTCTTGAACGCAGTATCGATGAACTGCAGACATTGTCCTAGGTAGATATTAATCTGCTTGTATTCGGGGTCCTTGGAGGAAAACTGAAAATCAGGATTCTTGGTCATCTCCATTTTGAGAAGGTCCATCTCGTCTTGAAGCGCTAAAAAGGGATTGTCGTAATTCATGTATTCCGGAACCATGTTCATTACGCCCACTTCTAAAGCGTTCCCCACAGCTCTCCAAGCCAAAATATTGGCAGAGAAAAGCATTTCTCTTTTTACCTTTTTGCGGGTGATTAAATTGTCAATTCCTAACAACTTAAAAAAGGCATCCAATTGTTCTGAAGGTATGCTTTTCAAATACTTAAGATCGCTCCCCGGCCTTGTCGAGATAAAGTCCACGAGATACCAAATCGAATTTTCATTGCCCACCGGAGGCAAAATAAAATCTAAGGTTCTTTTTCGAAGCTCCGGAAAGAACGCATTCTCAGAAAGAATATTGGCCTCGGTTAGGGAAAGGTTAAAAGGTTTGTCTTTAAAGAGGCCTTCTAGATACGATCCAAAATTTCGTGCGATGTCTTCACTGTGGAGAAAGAAATCGAGCACGACGGAAAATTCTTCTTTTTTGACACTATGAAACACTTCAAACAGAGGCTCAAGTGAGGTTGTTTCGTTCTTAAAACTAAAGTATTTTTTAAGAACGCTTCCAAACGCAGGTTTATTTGAAGTGAAAAATGCCATGAATATTCTATTTGTAAATTACGGTAAACGAACGTGCGTCATTTGGTTTAGGATCCAATTGTGCCTTTTCCTTAAATAAGAAGAAGGATTGTTTGGATCGTATTTCTGGGGACTCGGAAGAATGGCTGCAATCCATGCCGCCTCGCTTTTGCTTAAACTTTTCGCATTCTTGCCAAAATAATACTGCGATGCCGCTTCAATCCCGAAGACTCCCTGCCCCATCTCAATGGAGTTCAGGTATCTTTCTAGAATCACTTCCTTAGGCCAAAGCGCTTCCATCGCAAAGGTAAAGAATGCCTCCAACCCTTTTCGAATCCAACTTCTGGATTGCCACAAAAACACATTTTTTGCCGTTTGTTGCGAGATGGTACTTCCTCCTCGAAGTTTCTTGCCCTGTTCGTTATGCTTTAAGGCCTTTTCAATGGCCTTGAAATCAAATCCGTTGTGCTGAAAGAACTTTTGATCTTCGGCGGCAATGACTGCCTTTTGAATTTGGACTCCCATGTCCTGCAAAGGGATGTAATCTCTTTGCAATTTTCCATATTTAACCATTCCTCCGATTTGAGTAAAGGTAATAGGCGGATTGAAAAAACGACCTGCTAAAAGTCCAAGTAGGGATAGCACGACGACTAAAAAAACAATTCTTTTTATAAACTTCCACATAGCTGCTGCAAAAATAGCGATTTCGAACTTGGGATCTAGTGTAGTTCTTTAAAATAAACAAGGGAATCTGCTGGAACTAATTCTGGATGCACCATTTTGATATAATCCTTAAGAACCAAATCGGCCCTGACCACACCCGATTCAAAGTAATCATTGGCTTTCCCCAATGTTTTTCCCGAAATTCCATAAATTTTCCCTTTTTGAAAAACATCCAGTTGATCGTAATTGGGATGCAAAGAAAGCATCTGAGACTTCGCAGTGTAATTTCCTGCATTCACCCACAGACTCGCCTCTTTCGCTTCCACAAGAACCTGCTCAAAGCTCAAGGGGATCGCTCTCGCTTCTGTATTGTCCTCTAGGAGGTATCTCGCTCCAGAATCTTTCATAAAATTCGCAAATTGAGTTCTACCTCCAGGCATGAACCACTGATTTCCGTATAGTTCATTGGTGATCACAAGCGGTTTTTCTTGGGCCTTCTGAGCCTCCGCTTTAAGTGACTTGTATTTGGTTTCAATCTGTGTATACGTTTCAAGGGCCTTTTGCTCCACCCCAAACAAAGCTCCAAAAACCTGCAGGTATTTGGCTTTACTTAAAGGATCTGTTTCTAAGTACTCGTCCAAAAATACCATTTGAATCCCACTCTTTTTTAGAATATCATAGGTGTTTTCAAAATTTGCGATGTAATTGGTGAAGATCACCTGGGGTTTTAACGCAAGAATTCGTTCCAGATCGTACTTCTGTTCGCTCCCCACATTTTGAATTTGCCCCGAATTAATTCTTTCCTGAATTTTGCGAGAATAAATATATTCAGGACTGGAAACCCCCACAAGATTGGATTCGATTCCTAGTTCTGTAAAATACCCTATCAAACTTGCGTTAAGAACCACCGCACGTTTCAAAGGCAAATCCTCTGAACTCCAAGTCGTTTCTGATTTCGCGGTCTTAAGTCTAAGGTGATCCTTTTGCCACTGGTAAGAAACGCTTGATGAAATCGTAATGGATTCATTTGCTACCGTTTCTTGTTTTCCTTGACAACTAAGGAGTATCCCAAGAAAAAGAAATAAAATTATTTTGGTTTTCATCTTTCAAAGAAAATAAAAAAGTCCTATATTTGCAAACCGTAAAACGATAATGGACGCGTAGCTCAATTGGATAGAGCGTCAGATTACGGCTCTGAAGGTTGAGGGTTCGACTCCTTCCGCGTTCACAAAGCTTCAACGAAAGTTGGAGCTTTTTTTTATTAATTATTTCAAATACAGACGCCTACGCAAAGTGAGCAAAATCCACGAAAATACAATAAGTCGTTTTTTTGTATTGTTTTGTCAAAATTTCGTCATCGAGAAAGACTTGTACTGCGACCCGAACTCCACGGATAGGGACTCTGAGTAACTAAATTTCCATTTTAATTTCTATCCTACTTACAAATAACAAGGGTCCACTTAAAAAGTAGACCCTTGCGTATTTATTTCGGCTTTAGAGTTAAAACTCTAGTTCTTCTTCAGGATGAAGATGCTTATAGTCCGCCGTCATCTCAGATCCGTAATCCACTTTTTCATGTTTTGAAAAACGGTTCTCGAGTCTTACAATAATGTAATAAACCACAGGAACAATAATTAAGGTTAAGAATAACGAAGAGATTAGTCCTCCGATAATAACAATCGCAAGACCGTTATTCATTGAGGCTGCTGCGCCCGTTGCCATGGCAATAGGAAGCATCCCAAAGACCATTGCAATGGTCGTCATTAGAATCGGACGAAGTCTCGCATGATTCGCCTGGACAATCGCATTTTCAATATTCTCCCCCGCATCGAGTCGGTGGTTAATGAAGTCCACTAGTAAGATGGCGTTCTTGGCCACCAGACCAATCAGCATGATAATCCCTAAGATGGTGAAAATATTCAAACTCTGATTCGTTAACGCAAGTGCCCAAAGTGCTCCAATGAAGGAAAGTGGGATCGAGAATAAAACGATAAAAGGTTTGATAAAGTCATCGTAGAGAACGACCATAATCATGTACACGAGTAGAACCGCTGCCATTAGGGCAACTCCCAGTGTTCCAAACCCATCGCTTTGATTTTCCATGTTTCCACCCCAAACCCAAGTTACGCCTGCAGGTGCTTTTTCTTCTGCAAGAGAGGCTTCCCAATCTGCAGCCACAGCTCCCGTCGTACGACCTACAACCTGCGCTTGCACCGTTACGGAAGGGGTTCTGTTAAAACGCTCTAGAAGCGCAGGACCTGAACTGTAAACGATGTCTGCAAACTGCGCCAATTGGATCTGCTGTCCTTGGTTGTTTACAAACGTTACGTTTTTCACGTCCTCTATGCTTTTTCTGTTGGTTTCATCTAAAATGATGTTAATGTCATACTCGCTGTTTCCGGTACGGAACTTATTGTCTGTATTTCCACTAAATCCAGTTCTTAGGGTCGTTCCGACGCTCGCCACGTTGAGACCTAAAGCGGTCATTTTATCCCGGTCGACATTAATTGAAATCTCTGGATTTCCTTCCTCGACACTGAGTTCCACTTCAGAAGAACCGTCAATCGATTTTAGTTTTGCTTCCGAAATTTTCGCGTACTTCATTACACTCTCAAGTTCTGGACCTGTGATTGTCATTTGTAGGGGCGCTTGTTCCGCACCCATGAAACCTACAGGAACTGTGGTGATTTTTACGCCAACGACTTCTTTTTCAAGTTCTCTTTTTAGTTTGGCAGAATAGACCTTGGTCGCTTCCTCTGTGTCTTCTTTTAAGACAATGCTTATCTCCGATTTGTAATTGGTGGATTGCATTGCGCCCATATCTCCGCTCACAAGACCTACAGAAGTAATCATACTTTCTACTTCCGGCTTTTGAGCCACATAATCCTCTGCCTTTTGAGTCATGAAATTGGTTTCTTCAAGTGAGGTGTCTTTCGGCATCTCGAATTGAACTAAGAATTCTCCTTTGTCATTGGCTGGGAAGAAATCCGTTCCAATGTAGCCAAAGGCTAAAAGCAGAATGGAACTTACAAAAAGGACAATTACCACTCCAAAAGTTCTAAGTTTATGAACCAAACTCCATCTAAGGATGGATTCTATTTTACGTGTAAACCAGCTTAGTCCCTGTTCAAACTTCGTAATGATTTTTCCAAACCATGTTTTGTTGCTCATGGTCTCTAATTTCCCATATCGAGAGAAGAGCCATGGCACCACTGTAAACGAAACGAGTAAGGAAAGCAAGGTCGCAATAATTACGGTGACCGTAAACTGCTTAATAATGTCTGTTACAAGACCAGAAGAAAGGGCAATCGGTAAGAATACCACCACAATTACAAGGGTAATGGCAGTTACGGTAAACCCAATTTCCTTCGCTCCATCATAGGACGCTCGTACTTTGTTTTTCCCCATCTCCATGTGACGGTGAATGTTTTCAATTACTACGATCGCGTCATCCACCAGAATCCCCACCACAAGAGAGAGACCTAATAAACTCATTAAGTTCAAACTATAATCGAGCAGATTAAGTCCAATAAAGGTGGCAATAAGCGAGGTTGGAATCGCAACCATTACAATCAAAGCGTTTCTAAAACTATGAAGGAAGAAAAGCATCACGAAAGCCACAAGACAAATCGCGATCAGTAAGTCTTTGATTACCGCGTTTGCTGCTTCCAGGGTAAATAAGGAGGTATCGTCCGCAATGTCGATCTTCACGCCCGTATCTTGATACTGCGCTTCAATTTGTGCGATTTTCTCTCGCACGAGGGAACTCACTTCCACCGCGTTGGCATCCGTTTGCTTTTGCACCTGAAGCATAATCGTACTTTGACGGTTGATTCGGGCTAGTTTGTCCGCTTCTTTCTGTGTATCCTGTACTTCGGCCACATCCAAAAGCTTAATATTTTGACCTCCAACGGAGGCAATGGTTAAATTCCTTAGCTGATCTACGGAGGTAATTTTACCTGCCAAACGGATCAAAGTGGAATTTTCTCTCGTCTTTAAACTTCCCGTTGGGAAGTCCAAATTCGAAGCCGCAATGATTTGCTCTACTTGAGGAATGGTAAGACCATACCCCTGTAGTTTGTTTTGATCTAAGTTGATTCGAATCTCTCTTTCTTGCCCTCCGACAATGTCCACTTTTGACACCCCCGAAATTCTGGAGATTTCCGGTTGAATTCGCTCGTCAATTAAGTCGTAGAGTTCGTTTTCTGTTAAGTTGGCTGTTACCCCCATACGCACAATCGGCATATCAGAAAGTGAGAACTGGGAGAGCGAAGGCTCGTCAATGTCCTCAGGTAAATCCGATCGAATGGCATTAATTTTCCGCTGCGCTTCGTTTAAGGCGAAGTCGACATCGGCATCGTTGTTAAATTCAATAATTACAACGGATAAACTTTCGTAGGATTTGGATTGAATCTTCTTAATTCCTTCCAGGGCGGAGATCGCGTCTTCTATTTTACGCGAAACTGTATTTTCTACCTCGGCAGGCGAAGCTCCCGGATAGACCGTAGCCACTGTGACTACCTTCACTTCAAATTTAGGGATCAGCTCATAATTCAGCTGAGAGTAACTAAAGAGTCCCCCAATAATCAGTAAGGCAAGCATCACGATGACCAAACTTGGTCGCTTGATCGATACTTCTGCTAATTTCATTCTATTCTTGTATTACAATCGTTATTTAAGTAGGCTTACTTTTGTTTTGTCGCTTAGGTTGATCTGACCGCTGGTCACGACCATTTCGCCTTCTTTCAGGCCACTTACCACTTCTACATTGTCGCCTAAATTAGCTCCACTTTGAATTTTTGTTAAGTAAGCCACTCCATTTTTAACCACGAACACTTGGTTGTCACTAACGGATCCTACAAAAGCAGATCTAGGAATTAAAAGCGTTTTCCCATCCGATACGCGATTGAACATGGCGGTTCCGTACATTCCCGCTCTTAGTTGATTGTATGCATTTTTAACCGCTATTTCTACAGGGAATTTTAAAGCTCCAGACGCTGAGGGTGCAATAAAAGTAATTCTTCCCTCTAGTTCTGCATCGCTTACATCCACTTTCACTTTAATTAAGTCCCCCACTTTTAGGTTACTCACTAAAGATTGGTCCACATCCACGCGTAGTTTCACAGAAGAAATGTCTACGATTTCCACAATCGGAGTTCCTGGACTTAGAATGGTTCCAATTTCCACGAATTTCTGATTGACAATCCCGCTTATTTTCGAAACGATGTTCGTATCGCCTGATACCAAGTTCGCAGACTGCACTTGAGCTCTTGCGTTGGTCACTTGAAGTCTAGCTTGGTCCAATTGAAGGGCAGTTACCCCTCCCGTTTTGTACGCCTGTTCGTATCGGCTAAGTGCCTGTTGTGCGTTGGCTAAATTGGCCTGTGCATTCGATACGTTTACATTCAACTTATCGCCTACGAGACGACCAATGCTTTGTCCTGCTTTCACGTAACTTCCTTCTTTTACATAAAGAGAGGCTAACTGTCCGGCAATTTCAGAAGCGATCGTTACCTCGCGGTTCGGTACAAAGTTTCCGTTCACTTGAAAAGCTCCTTCAATCAATTCGGATTTTACAAGAGTCGTTCGAACGGCTACATCTTTATTTTTTTGCGCTACGATCGCCACTTCGGCCTCGTTTTTTGATTTGTTGCGTTGCAAAATGAAAAACGCAAGTACCCCAACTACGATAAGGGAAACCAGGGTGATAATTGTATTTTTTTTCATGATCGAATTAATAATTTAAAGTTCTTAGTTTCCCCTGTGATTTTAACAGGTTGATTTCAGCAAGTTTATAATCTAGTTTGGCTTGAGTTAAATGGTCTTTTGCATCCGTTAAATCCCGTTCTGCATCCAATATATCGTTTAGGGTTGCAAGTCCGTACTGGTAGTTGCTACGCGTGTTGGAAAGAACATCTTGCGCCAATTGAACGTTCTCTTCTTGCGAAGCGATAAGCGTTAAATTGTTTTCAAGAGAGGTGCGAGCATTCTTATAAGCAAGGTCGAGACCTAATTTGGTTTCTACAAGGTCTGCCTCTGCCTTTTGAATTTCTATTTTATTGAGTTCTATTTTTGATTTCGTGGCAAATCCATTAAAAATAGGCACTTGAATATTAAGTCCAATGGAAGCCATGTCAGACCAAAAAACGCCCTGCTTCTGTCCATTCCACCAAGGCATTTTCTCACCTTGTCCTAGAAAGCCATAGTTCGCTGAAAGCGATACGGTAGGATAGTACTCCGCTTCTGAGGCTTTCTTTTGCCAATCGAGAAGTTCAAGTTGCTTGTTCATTAATTTCACTTCCGTGCGCTGGTCTACTTCATAATCCGCTTGAGAGAGCATTCCCGGTTCAAAACTTCCTTCTGGTAGCGTGATCTCCGATTCCATCGGCATTCCGATCATGAACTTAAGTGCATTCTCGGCCAAGTCCACACTGTTTTCTAGCTGTTTCACACCGGAACTCACATTGTTACGAGCCACGACCACACGATCGTAATCGATCTTACGGGCAAGTCCTGCATCGTATAGACCTTTAATAATTTGAATGGTTTGATTTGTAATTTCCAGGTTGTTTTCCGCATTGTGGAGCATTTCTTCGGATTGGTATACTTGAAAATAAGCTGTAGCTACTTTTTCAATGATCTGTTCCTCCGTAAGCTCTGCATTAATTTGGTAAAACTCTGTGGTGGACTTGGCTGCTTTCAGCCCTGTAAACACCGACTGGTTAAACAGAACTTGCGATAGCTGAACCATGTTACTAGAAGTCCATTTTTGTCCAAAGGCTACTTTCACTTGTTGTCCGGGAGCCCCAAACATTTCCCCAGGGAGAACCGTTTCTTGAAGCAAAGGATTGTAAGAAGTTGAGCTCGTAAAATTCACATGAGGATAAGCGCCCGCTTTCACCTCTGCAATTTGAGCCTGACCTTTGAGCACATCCAGTCTTGCTTTTTGCGCCTCGGCCTTGTGCTCGAGTGCAAAATTAATCGCCTCAGACAGAGTCAGCACCTGCGTGTTTTGTCCAAAAGCAATTCCACTTGCCATAAGGGCGACTGCCATTAATAGTTTATTCATCGATTTTATTTGTTAACTTTTTCTAATTCTCTCTTGCCCTCTTCGCTCGTAATCGATTGCATGTACATAAGGATTACTTCCTCCATAAAATCCGTACGTTCCTTCTCTTCCTCGTCAAAGAAGGGAGATGCATCGTAGGACATCACGAGTTGCAAAAACAACTTGGCATAAATTTTCTCGTCAAAATCCTTTCGGTAAAGTCCCTGCTCTCTCCCCCTATGAATATTGCGAATAAGCACTGTCGCGAATCGGTTTCCGAAACGCTTCATGTGCGAGTAAAAAATATTGGGGTAATAGCGTATCAATTGACGAATCAGCATGGAATTGTTGGTGCGAACCGCCTGATCAATTTCTTCATCTCGGCAAAACATGCGCGCCACTGCGTTTTCCACTTTGGAATCTAACAGTTCCATTTTTTCTATCACTTTTTGAAGTTGATAGTTAAGTACATCTTCTAATAACGCTTCTTTATTTTTGTACAATTGGTAGAGCGTCTTCTTTGAAATCGAAAATTCTCTCGCGACCTCATCCATGGTCAGAGTTTTGGCTCCGTTCTCCATAAAGAGCTTCGAGGCGGTTTCTAAAAATTCTTCATTCGAGGCCATTCTTGTAAATTTCAAGTGGCAAAGATACGCTAGAGAAAACTAATAAACCAAAAAAGTTTCCTAGTTTTTTTCAATTATTTTTCATCCCTCTTTTCCGATGCCTGTTTTCACTGCTATCGCCCATGCAAAAATACTTCCTTTCAAAAAGGAAGTATTTTAAAAATGCATGAACGTAAGGTTAATTTAAGTAAAACGAATAGCGATTGTCTCCTTTTAAACTAGAAAGGAGCGTTGGATTTACCTCGATTTGCGCTTTTAAAGAAGGCAGTTCCATATGGGACTGATCTCGCGAGTCTTTGAAATAGAAATTCAACTTTTGGTCGCCTGGAAACTCGGCTAGAACCCGTTTCAAGAATTCAAAATCTTCCCTTCGTACATGAACTACATCCAGCACAAGGGAAAGACTTCTTGCAAACTTTTCAAACGCTTCCTTCAAATCAAAAACTTCGGAAACGTTGACAAAAACGCGTGAGTCTTTTGCGATGGAGTACTTGATTTTTAAGATGACGAAGCGTTGCAAATCGAGCCGGTCTCGAAGTCGGAGATAATCTCGGTCACCCAATCGGAACGAATAACTACCGCTATAGTCTTCTAAGGTTAGGAACGCAATTTTTTCTCCGCTGTTTCTCGCATCGCGCACGGTGTATTCCGTAATAAGTCCAGAGACCATGTATTCTTTTGCATTCTCCCGAAATCTTTGCTTCTCTTTGTAGTCTTTGATTTCTTCATAGAGTCGGATTTGTTCCGGTCCATACTGCTGGTCGCGGAACGGATCAATCTGATCCAAGTTCAAAAATCCAAGGGCGCCCCTGGGTTCAATAACCGTTTGTTCCAGTCCCACCATAGCATCCATATCGTCTGCTTCTAGGTCTAAATCTATACCCTCCTCAAGGACTATATCCGCATCCATCGACACGAGAGGTGCTTTTTCAAGTTCTGCCTGCTCACTTGGATCCTGCAAAACGCTTTGTTTTGAGAGTTGTCCTTGCAAGAATTCAAATTGAAACTTGAATTCATCTAAAGGGTGTGAAGACAAGTAGAACCCAATAATTTCTTTTTCTTTGTTTAGCTTGTGCATGCTCTGCCATTCGGGCGCCGGTAAAATCTTTGGCGTTTCGATTTGTACCTCGTCCGCAAAATCAGCAAAGAGTGAATTTTGAATTTCATTCTTGCCCTCTTGAAAACTCTGTCCGTATCGAAGAAGCCTCTCAAGGGTGGTTTTGCCCATCGTATCGATTTCAAAATACTGCGCTCTATGGTAAGAGTCTAGTTCGTCAAAGGCGCCTGCAATCACCAAACTTTCCGCTACCCTTTTGTTCATTTCTCGAGACGGAATGCGTTCAAAAAAATCATAGACCGTTTCAAAGCGACCTGCTTCCCTAGCCTGAACAATGGCCTCACTTGGCCCTTCTCCAATTCCTTTAATGGCTCCTAAGCCAAAACGGATTTGCCCTTTGTCATTGACCGCAAACTCGTAATGGGATTCGTTCACATCGGGTCCAAGTACATCGACACCAATGCTACGGCAGTCCTCCATGAAAAGAGTAATCTGCTTCGTGTTATTTAAATTGTGGGTCATGACACTTGCCATGTACTCCGCAGGATAGTTCGCTTTTAGATAAGCCGTATGGTAGGCAATAAGTGCGTAACAAGTCGAGTGGGATTTGTTAAAGGCATACTCGGCAAAGGCCTCCCAGTCTTTCCATATTTTATTGAGGGCTTTTTCGTCGTGTCCTTTCTCTTTTCCTCCTTCCATGAATTTAGGATAGAGTTCATCGAGAACGCTTTTTAGCTTCTTCCCCATGGCCTTTCTAAGGGTATCTGCCTCCCCTTTCGTAAAGCCTGCAAGCTTTTGAGAAAGGAGCATTACCTGTTCCTGGTAAACGGTAATTCCATAGGTTTCCTTTAGGTATTCTTCCGCCTCAGGAAGGTCGTATACGATTTCTTCTTCTCCATGTTTTCGGTTAATGAAACTTGGAATGTATTTAATAGGACCTGGACGATACAGAGCGTTCATCGCAATTAAATCCGCAAAAACGGTCGGTTTTAGCTCCCGCATGTATTTTTGCATTCCCGGACTCTCGTACTGGAAAATCCCTACCGTGTGTCCTTTTTGGAAGAGTTCATACGTTTTGGTATCGTCAAGTGGAAGGGTATCTATGTCGATATCCACCCCGTGGTTCTTTTTAATTAATTTAAGAGCATCCTTCAGTATCGTCAAGGTACGAAGTCCTAAAAAGTCCATCTTGAGAAGTCCCGCATTCTCCGCCACCGAGTTGTCAAACTGAGAAACTAAGATTTCAGAGTCTTTCGCCGCAATGGAAATAGGGACTAAATTGGAGATGTCTTCGGGCGTAATGATGACCCCGCAAGCATGAATCCCTGTATTTCGAATGGCTCCTTCTAATTTCTGAGCCGCGGAAAGCACGGCATGACGGGGATCTTTCGAGTCCCCTAGGATTCTCTTCATTTCATCGACAAGCATTTGATCCTCTGGGGGCAGTTTGTCGTATTTCGCAAAGGCTTTTTGAAAGTTCATCCCCGGAGAGGGAGGAATTAATTTGGCGAGTTCGTTGGTTTCTCCAATAGAGAATTCAAGGACCCTACCTGCGTCTTTAATCGCGGATTTCCCTCCTAAAACAGAATACGTGATAATTTGAGCTACATTGGTTTTCCCATACTTTTCAATCACCCACTTAATAATTCGGTCTCTTCCTTCGTCATCAAAGTCAATGTCAATATCGGGCATGGACACCCTTTCTGGATTCAAAAATCGCTCAAATAGCAAATCGTATTTAATCGGATCCACATTGGTAATCCCCGTGCAGTATGCCACGGCAGAACCGGCTGCCGATCCCCTACCCGGTCCAACCCATACGCCCATCTTTCTGGCTTCGTTACAAAAGTCTTGCACAATTAAGAAGTATCCAGGATACCCCGTATTGGCAATTACCTCCAGTTCAAAATCCAAACGCTCCTGAATCTCAGGCGTAATTTCCTTATAACGCGCTTTGGCTCCTTCAATCGTAAGGTGTCGGAGATACGCATTCTCTCCTCGTTTCCCTCCGTCCTCTAAATCCAGTGGACTTCGAAATTCTTCTGGAATCGCAAATTCGGGAAGAAGCACATCGCGCTTCAAACTATAAGGTTCAAATTTTTTGACCAGATCCTCGTACGCGGAGAACGCGGTGGGAAACTGGGCAAAGGATTTCTTTAACTCCTGTCTGTTTTTAAGGTAGTACTCTTTGGAAGGAAGCGCTTTTCGTTTCCCAAAGCCTCGTCCGACCTCCGTACTTAACTTCTCTCCGTCTTTTATACAGCTAAGGATTTCTTGAATCTTCGCGTCCGTAGCCTCAGAATAATAGGTTTCGTTTTGAGCAAGTAGCGGAATCGAATGCTTTTCGCTCAATTCCACCAAAACAGAATTTACGTGGTTCTCTTCTTGCACTCCATGGCTTTGAATTTGAAGATAGAAATCCTCACCAAAGGTTTCCTTCCACCACAGGGTGAGCTCCTCCCCTTTCTGCGTCCCTAGTTCCAAAATGGTTTGAGGGATGTCGCCCTGAAGGCCAGCCGAAAGGGCAATTAAGTCCTCCTTATATTCTTTTACCATCTGTCTTGAGATTCGAGGAACCCCAAAATAAAAACCATTCACATAGCCAAGGGAAGAGAGTTTTACTAAATTCTTATACCCGTTCCTATTCTTCGCAAGCAAAACTACGCGCGATCGTTTGTCGGGATTGTCTTTGGTAAACTGCTTTTGCTCCGGTCGGTCCGACAAATAGAACTCACACCCAATGATTCCTACAATGGGCTTCTTTGGGGGCACTTCGTTCCACTCTTCTCCTTTCTCTTTTGCCTCCTTTTCTCTTTCCGTATAAGCTCTGTACTCTTTTTCAAGAGCACTGTTTCTATTTTGAAGTTCCGCATTGAATTTAAAGGCGCCCATCATGTTGCCAAGATCCACGAGACCTACCGCGGGAAACTCATTTTCAAAGGCCTCGTCAATTAAGTCCGTAAGGCTACTTGAGCCTTGTAAAGAAGAGTATATACTATGGTTATGAAAATTGAAATAAGATCCGAGTTCGATCTCTACCGTAGGTTTTTTCGTCTTGTCGACTGTAGGAGACTCAATACCCGGCTGCTTTTTGACCACAATCTCAAAGGACTGAATTTGCGTAGGATTTTTCGCTTTAAAAGAAGTGTATTGCTGCTCAGAAATCCCTACGCTTGCTAGTGGCACCGCGTTTAAACGCAAAAGCTCGAAAAAGGCTCTGGCCGTCGCATTTACGTCCGCCGCCGAGTTGTGCGCCTGATCAAAATCCTCTTGAAAGAGAATCTGGTAAAGCTCTCCAAGTCTAGGAGGTTTGTAGCCTGCACGTCCCCAAGAGAGTTTACAAAAGTCGGTTCCAAAGTGCATGGTATCGGCTACTTGCAATTCTTCAATTTCAAAGGGAAGGGTTTTTCTAAAAAACTCGGAGCCTAAAACCCCAAGGTCAAACTCTAAATTATGCCCTACCATGACCTTAGTCCTAGATAAGACTTCCTTAAATTCGAGCAGTATTTCTTTTAAATCCTGTCCTTCTTTTTGTGCAATTTCGGTGGTGATTTTATGCACCTCCGCTGCTTTGTAGGGAATATCGAATCCCTCCGGACGAATGATATAGTCTTTGTTTTCAATTAGCGTACCGTCTGTATCGTGCAACTGCCAACTGATCTGCACCATGCGCGGCCAGTTCTCCGTGTCACTGTAGGGCGCTTGCATGCTTTTCGCAAGCCCGGTGGTTTCTGTATCAAATACTAAATACATTTTGCTAACTATTTTTGGTAAAATTAGAGCCTTTTTTTCTGAGATTCAAATTGTATATAAACTTCTTTTATTTTCGCTGCTCACCTGCCCTTTTGGGGAAAGGAATATTTCTCTTCTGATTGGAATTTTCAAGTGAAATTCCCGTCTCTAGACGCGCGACGCTCTAAAAGCCATGCGTTTAGTACAGCCAGTAGCAGAGAGCATTTCAATATACGACAAAAGTATTATATTTAACTCCTATGAAAACCAAGACTTCCGCTCCTATTTCAAAACAGATTCTTTTAAAAGCGTACGAACATATGATGATGGCTAAATCCATGGCCGATCATTACGAGGAGAACAGAGCCCTCTGTCCCTATGTGCATTCTACGTCTCGAGGCCATGAGGCAGTGCAGCTCGCGACCGCTTATCTTCTTACCAAAGACGATTGGGTTTCTCCTTACTACCGAGACGAGAGCCTTTTGTTAGGGATGGGATTTACTCCCTACGAGCTCATGCTTCAATTACTCGCTAAAAAGGACGATCCTTTTTCTGGAGGAAGATCTTACTATTCTCATCCTTCGAGCCGGGACAAGGAAATGCCTAAAATGATTCATCAAAGTTCTGCCACAGGCATGCAGGCGATTCCCACCACAGGAGTTGCGCAAGGACTTAAGTACATAAAAACCCAGAAGCTAAAAGCCTTTGAGAAAGATCCCATCGTCGTTTGCTCTCTAGGGGACAATTCAGTCACTGAAGGAGAAGTCTCCGAGGCCTTTCAATTCGCTGCTTTGCACCAACTTCCCATTTTGTTTTTAGTTCAGGATAACGATTGGGGTATCTCCGTCACGGGCAAAGAAGCCCGCACTGCAGATGCCTATGAATTCACAAGTGGATTTACCGGTCTTGAGCGCTTACGCATTGATGGAACTAATTTCGTAGAGGCCTATCAGGGCATGGAAAAAGCATTTTCCATTGTGCGTGATCAGCATAAACCCGTCGTGGTTTGCGCAAAAACGGTTCTTATTGGCCACCATACTTCGGGCGTAAGACGAGAGTTTTACCGGGATGAAGAGGACCTTTCAGAGCACCGAAAAAAGGATCCAGGCGTTTTGCTAAGAAACGATCTTCTAGAATACGGCATCTTAGAGTCTACTTTACAGGGAATCGAGCAAGAGGCAAAAAAAGAAACGAAACTTAGTTTTGAAAAAGCTCTCCAAGCGCCAGATCCAGACCCAGAAAGCGTGATGGACCATGTCTTTGCCCCCACGCCCATTTTGGAAGAAAAAGGAATAAGAGTTCCCGAAGGAACCAAGGAAAAGATTGTCATGGTGGATGCGGCGATTCATGCCATCCAAGAAATCATGTACGCTCATCCGGAAGCCTTACTCTATGGACAGGACGTAGGCAAACGAATTGGTGGAGTCTTTAGAGAAGCCGTGACCTTAGGAAATAAATTTGGAGACGAGCGCGTTTTCAACACCGCCATTCAAGAGGCCTATATTATAGGCTCCACGGTAGGAATGAGCGCCGTGGGACTAAAACCGATTGTGGAAGTCCAATTTGCAGACTACCTTTACCCAGGTCTTAATCAGCTCATCACGGAAATTTCAAAATCTTCTTATCTCTCGATGGGTAAATTTCCTATCTCTACACTCATCCGTGTCCCTATCGGCGCGTACGGAGGAGGAGGCCCCTACCACAGTGGAAGCATTGAAAGCATTTTAGCCACCATCAAAGGAATCAAGATTGCCTACCCTAGCAACGCGGCCGATTTTAAAGGACTCCTAAAGGCTGCATTTTACGACCCTAACCCGGTTCTCATGCTAGAGCACAAAGGACTTTACTGGTCTAAAGTTCCAGGAACAGAAGAAGCAAAAACCATTGAACCTGATTCCGACTACATTTTGCCCTTTGGAAAGGCGAACCAGATTCTTTTGGCAGACCAAGAGCAAATCGATAAAGGACGCACCCTTGTGGTAGTCACCTACGGAATGGGCGTATATTGGGCCAAGCAAGCGGCAAAAGCCTTTGAAAATCGGATTGAAATCATTGATCTTCGAACGCTTGTTCCCTTAGACGAAGACCTTGTATTTGAAAGAGTTTCTGTTCACGGAAAATGCCTTGTACTCACGGAGGAGGCAGTGACCAATTCCTTTGCTCAGGCCTTTAGTAGTCGAATCGCCCACCACTGTTTCTTCCAACTGGATTTGCCCGTGGAAACCTTAGGAGCAAAAGACACTCCCGCGGTTCCTATCAATGTCGTACTCGAAAAGGAAATGCTCCCTACGGCCGAAAAAGTAGAATCAAAAATAAGAGAAATGCTTTCTCGTTAAGTGCATCGACAAGGTATGGAAAGTCGGCTGTTGCCGTATTTTTACAAAAAAAATCCTAATTTTTAGTCCTGTTTTAAGGGGTAAAAATTAGGATTTTTAGGATTCTAGTAGGCTCTTGCTTTAAGATTCTACAGGAGCCGTTTTGGTAAAGCGGATCGATTCGATTTGCGCTTTACTCTGTTCTAATTCCACAAAGAGTTTCTTTTTAAGGGAAGAGAAATAAGGGGTCTTTTCAAACAAAGATTTGTAGTAGTCGATTCCACTAAGAAGATTCTCTTTGAAAGCCTTCCATTTCTTTTCAAGGGCAGGACTCACTACTTTCGTTTTCTCAATTTCGGATCGGAAATACTTTAAGTACTCGTCCAATTCTTTTATAAAGACATGGGGTCTGTTCTCATGGTTTTCCACAGAAGGACCTCCATAAATATGACGCATCATTTCCTTCAAACTAACTTCTTTCGAAAAATAAGCGATGTTCGGTCCAGGACAAACCACAACCCCTTGCTTTTGACCTTTTACGGGAATCCCTAATTCCAACTGAGCAGAATTTGCGAGCCCTACACAGAGGCAGGCTTTCTCAGTAATGCTTACTCTTTCTTCCTGGTACTCCCTCACATCCAATTGCGCTTTTTTCTCCTCCAATTCCTCTAGTCGGCGGTCTTGGTATTTTTTAGAGGCCGTGCAAATTCCCTCGGTTTCTCCATAGGCTTTACTCAAGGCTAAGTATTTTTTCGGGCAAGAGCTTCCCGCTTTATTCTCCTGAATTCTTTTGTTCTTAAAATACTCATTGCTCGTGCCTCGAATTGTATTAAAGGGAACCCCTAAAGGAGAAATGTCACTTAAGTACAAATCCTCTTCTTTCGCTTTTGCAAGAAGTTCGCGCGTTTCTTTATCCACTGAGGTCGCCTCGGGAACTAAAAGAAAGGGAGATCCCCAACCCACACTATCGACCTGGTAATGATCTCTTAAAAAAGCGTGCTCAGTGCCGGTTCCAACTCCCCCTTGCACCGTAATGGCAAGAGAAGGCAAAACCGTAGGAACGGTCTTCCCTTTTTGTTCTAAGGCAGGGGCCAAAAGAGCAAAGGCAGATTCGATAAGTTCCCTTTTCTTGGATCTGAATTCTTCAAGAATAGGTCCCATGAGAAGTCCTTGCGTGGCAAAGGCGTGCCCTCCACAGTTGAGTCCCGATTCAATTCGGTATTCAGAAACCCAAAGCCCTTTCTTGGCTAAGAATTGCCCTTGCACCATAGCAGAGCGAAAATCACTCACTTTAAGCACAATCTTCTTCTGGAAATCTCCCTCGAGATTTGGATAAAACACGTCAAAATTCTCCATATAACTGTAGAGACGTGGATTCATTCCTGCGGAAAAAATCACAGAACTACGCGTGGTGCTAAGGGCAAAGCCGCGAAGAGCGGCATGCGCATCGTTATACTCTCCACTCAAAGGTTCAGAATCCTTAAAATTGTCTTTATCCACCTTGGTCATGATATTCACATCGATTGAACCTGGATACAAGTATCTATTTAAGATCTCTTTTAGACCTTGAAAATCCAGCTTTTTCTCGTGGATCACCTCCTCAAGTTTCGATTTTAAAGTCGAACTGCTTGGAAGAGTTTGCAAGAAGGACTCAAGCTCTTTCTGATTCGAGGCTAAATCTTCTTTAAAATGTTCGAATTTAGTGGCAATATGCTGATCTAAAAAATTCAAATACGACGTAATTCGTTTGGCTCTATAATCCTCGATTTTCGTAGAAATCGACTCGTAAGGCTGCTTAAATTTTTCACTGTAAAAGCCTCGAACCTTCTCAATTAAATCGTCGTCCATAATGGATATTACAGAATCTATTCCGTACTGCGCCACGCGAAGCGGACTGTCAATGGTAAAGGCAAGGCCCATAACGGGTATGTGAAAATGATGTGTTTTCGAAATCGCTGTCATAAAATGTAAATAGAGTTCGGTTTGTATTAATTTTTAAACGCATAAAGATACTTGTTTCTGCGTACCTGATTTGTATGGCAAACATAACATTTATCATGCGTACCGATTGCATCCTAGATAAGCCCCTTGCCTCCTTTTATCTAGAACGACAGCCTCTAGTCTATTCCAAACCGAAAAGAAACAAAAAAAGCCTCCAGAACACAAACGCATTCTGAAGGCCGAAAATTAAAAAATTGAAAATTTAAGGTACTAGCTTAATCTCATCGACCTTAAAGGTGGTCTTCTCCGTAGCGGTTTTCCCATAACGGTCTGTCGCTCTCACTTCAAAACTGTGCGTTCCCACGCTTAGACCTTTTGGAACTCCAATGCTCCAAAGGTGGTTGGAAGGCTCGGGATTGGAAGGTCTTCTTCCCTCTTCAAGTTCAGACCTTTCATCCCACTTAAAAGTAGTCAGCATAAAGGAAGGATCTATTTCTTTCGTGAAGTTCATCGGTTTCCACTCCCCTCCGTCAATGCTATATTCTACCTTATCCAAGGCCGATCCTGTAAAGAAATTAGCATAGAATTTTGCGGAACTTCTTGTTTTCGTAACCACTTTCGGGGCATGAAGTTTAATGAGGAAGGATTCAGGATGCCCTGCCGCCTTGTACTGAACTTCGTATTTGTTGTCTTTAATGGTGAGGTAGGAATACCCGCGGTACGTTCCGTCTCTCATGATGGACATCGGAACTCCTATTGAATCCACCGTTCCGGAATACCAATCCCCTGAGGTGGTTCCCATGTTAATCTCATGAAGCATTCCTTCTCCATCCCAGCCCTCTTCCTTACCGTAGTAGATCTGAGTTTGTTTGTGGGTGTGAGCAGACATTAAAAGCACATTCTTGAAAGGCTTTAGAGCTTTAAAGATTCTTTCTCTGTCTGACAATCTAAAATGCTCGTCTCCTGCTCTCTCCGCCTTCATTTGAATGTGGTAAGAAACCACAATCAGAGTATTTGGATCCACGTGTTTTAGATCGTTTTCAAAAAACTGCAATTGCTCCTCTCTTAGTCCTCCCCAGTACCCTTTTTGGTCTCTTGGATCCGGATAAAGAATATTGTCTAAAATAACAAAATGGGCATTTGCGTAGTTGAAGGCATAATTGGCAGGACCAAAATTTTTCTCAAAGGTTTCGTCGGCTTTTGTATCGTCTGACGCCTCGTAATTCATATCGTGATTGCCCATGACATTGTACCAAGGCAGTTCGAGCTCCTTTACCGCGTCAATATAAGGTTGATGGAGAGAAAGATCGTCTCCTACTAAATCGCCTAAAGTGATCCCAAAACGAGCATTCTTTTTCGCTCCTTTCACCTCGTCAATAATCCCTCGTCTGAAGTAGTCCACTTCTTTCAGATTGTAAGGCTGAGGATCTCCAAAAACCAAAACAGTAAACTCTTTCTCTTCCTCCGATTTATAAAGCGGAAAATCGACTGATTTTGGAAGCTTTCCTGTCGGGCTCACCCCCGCATACTTAAAGTTTGTTGGGGAACCCTCAGGTTTGAAATGGTAGTAAAATTTAGGAAGTTGATCCTTTCCTACTTTGGTTTGAAACCCGGAGGGTTTAATTACAAAAAGGGTATTGTCGCCGGTCAGCGGAAGGGAATAACGACCCGTCGCATCGGTTACACTAACGTGTTGCCCGTTGGAGACAGAAACCCCTTCAATCCCTTTTTCCTTGCGGTCTTTCCGCTCGTTTCCGTTCGCATCCTCAAACACATATCCCGATACGGAACTCTGTGCGATAACGGCGGTGCCTAGAAGCAGCAGGGGTAAAATAAAACTTGTTTTCATGGGTTTGATAAAATTAATTGTTCTGGAATGTCACTTGTCACAAGATCGATCCCCATGGATTTTAATTGAGTGAAGACAGAAAGGGAGTTCACGGTCCAGGAATTGGTGCTAAGCCCTAAAGCTTTGGCCTCCGCCACCCAAGTGGGGTTGGCTAAAAGCACCGCGTACGGATAGTCAAAACCGTCAATCCCTTCTTCTTTTAGCGCCTTAGGCGAAAGATCTCCTTTTAGATACTGAACCTCAACGGATGGGTCTAGTTCCTTTAGCGCTTTGCAAATGCCAAGAGAGAAAGAGATGTACTCGCTTTGCCCAGCCACGCCTACTTTATTTACCTCCGCGAGAACCTCTTGAGCTACGATTTTCTCTAGCATAGAATCTGCAGTCGGTTTGATTTCAACCACAAGTCTTACCTTGGGATCCTTCTTCCCTACTTTTAGATACTGCCTAAGTGTAGGAAGCTTTTCCCCATTGCTTAACCTCAGATTCTTAAGGTCTTTGTACAAAGTTTTTGAAATTTCATGACCCTGAATGTCCGCATCGTGGTTAATGACAAGGACTCCGTCCAAAGTTCTTTGCACATCAAATTCAGATCCGTACACGTTTAGCGACTGAGCCGCTTTCAGCGAGGAGATGGAATTCTGCGAGGTTTCGCTTGCTTTCCAATGGCCGCGGTGCGCTACAATTCCGGTTTGCGCCTGGCACCAGCCGGCCATTAGAAGAAAGCTGATAATGTATTTTTTCATTCTTAAGGTTTGTTCCACCACATTAAGGTGTTAATATCGTCTCCGCCCATGCTCTGAACGGCCGCCTGATAGTTTGCCGGGTTCATGACTTTTGGATTGGTTGGGTACATTAAACGCTGGGGCATCTTCCCTCCGTTGAGTAGACCTCCATTGTTTGGTAGTGTTGGGAAACCCGTTCTACGGTGTTCAAACCACTGCTGATGGTCCACAAAGAAAAGTGCGATGTACTTCTGGGTCATAATCTGCTCTAAAGTTCCGTTATAAGCCACTACAGGATTGTCAAAATAACCTTCAGGAACCTCAGCATTCCATTGCTGTAAGGCCGAGCTTACACCCTTTTCATAGTAGGCTTTCGCATCTCCCGAAATAATATTCTTAAGAGCAAGTTCACTTAGGGTGAATTGAAGCTCACTGTAAGGATACACCAGCACTTTCAAAGGAGCTTTGGCAAGATTCTGATTCATATTGGACGGTTGGTAGTCTAAGGCCGTCCCTGGCGCATAACCCGAGGGAGCTCCTTTAAATCCAATCACCGTATTGTCACTAAGCTTTCTAGCCGATGTGAAAAACTGAGAAAGTCTTGGGTCACCGTTTTTCTCTAAGGTCTCCACAAAAAATTCTCCCGCTGCACGGTACGAAGTAAAGTCTTGAGGTCTTGGAATCGGGGGCATAAAAGGAGAAACTCCAGAAAGTAACATGGCAGCAGAATCGTCATTCGATTCAAAAAGTGGATAGTCTGCCGGATTGTTTACAATCGTACGGATACGCTCATTCACATTAAGTTCCCCGTTTCTTTTCTGAATTCTATTGAGAAGTCGAATCGAAAGCGAGTTTCCGAATTTCTTCCATTTAAGCACGCCTGCTGCAGACTGCTCGCCGTGGTAGAAGAGGTCTAGTTCCCCTAGGGATTTGCTCGTATCAAAAAGAAGGTTCGCCTCTTTCAAATCGTCTAAAAGAGCGACATAAATGTCTTTCTGAGAATCAAACTTAGGGGTCATGATTCCCTCTTCCAAACGAAGTGCTTCTGAAAAGGGAACATCTCCAAAGGTATCGGTTAGGTTGGAATACATCCACGCCTGAAGTACCTTGGCAATGGCTACATAGTTTGCATTGTTTTCAGCCGCTGCAAAAGATTCCATCTCTTTTGCCTGCTTAAGCCATTTGTAACTTGTGTTCCAATACCCACCACCAGAATTTTCTGTGAAATAGTAGCGACTTGGTGTATTTCCTTCGTTTGGAAAAGGAAGCGCTACTTGCATAAGTTGGAAGGTAAAGTCATCCGCACGGTTGTACCCGTAAGAGGCCATTTCGTATTGGAGTGGCGCTAGAAAACTTCCCGCCGTTGGGTTAATAATTTTACTCGTGTCGGTATTAATCTCGTCCATGTTTCTATCGCAGCTGCTTAGAAAGGCGAAAGAGAGAAGAACGAAACTTAATTTGATTGCTGTATTTTTCATTGTTGTATTAAAGCTTTAGAATTTTACATTCAATTGAATGCCTACGGTTCTTGAAGAAGGAAGCTGTCCAATTTCAACCCCTGGAGTAATGGTGCTGTTGTCAAGCGCCGCCACTTCCGGATCAAACATTGGGAAATCGGTCCACATCCATAGATTTTTACCGAAAAGAGCGAGTGTTAAATTCTCTACTCCCATCGGCTCGGTGAGCGTTTTAGGAAGCGAGTACGAGATTCGAGCGTCCCGAAGTTTGATAAACGAAGTATCAAACGTGTTGGTCTCGATGTTCGCACGACGGTAGTAATCCCCGTAGTAAGAATTAAGCGTTACTTTCTTCGTATTCGGGCTGTAAGAACCGTCTGCATTTTGCACGACTCCTTCTCCAATGATCATCCCATCCACTGCATCACGGCCTTTCAGGGTATGCATGAGTTTTCCTTGCTCAGACATCTTGTGATGCGTTTGAGAGTATGCATTTCCACCTAACTGTCCATCAAAAGAGAAACTTAGGCTAAAGTTTTTGTATTTGAACTCATTTTGAAGTCCGGCTCTCCATTCTGGAAATGCGTTGGCTACTTTCTCTATGGTGGCTGGTCTTGCGGGAAGTCCATTCTCCCCATAAATCACTTGCCCGTCGGGCGTTCTCATAAGTTTGTACCCATAGAAATCGCCTAGCGATCCTCCTACGACGGCATTAAAATAAAGAACTCCCGCCACAGTCGACATCGTGTACGGCTCCCCATTAAACTCGGGAGGAAGGGAAAGGATTTCGTTTCGGTTTAAGGACCAGTTCGCGTTCACATTCCAAGTGAAATTTTTGTTTCGAATGGGCGTTGCATCGAGGCTCATTTCCACACCCCTGTTGCGAATTTTTCCTCCGTTAATAATTCGGTGAGAATACCCCGATTCATAAAGTGCAGGAATCGAAAGGATTTGATTGTCCGTTAAGTTTTCATAGAGGGTAACACTGTAGTTCAAACGGTTTTTGAAGAAACCAAAATCCATCCCCGCTTCCATGTTTGTATTGTTCTCTGGTTTCAAGTTTGGATTCGGATACACATTAGGCGTCTGAATACTTCCTGGAAAATCACCCACGTTGTAATACTTAGTCAGCTGGTAGGGAGACCCGTCGATTCCCACCTTCGCCCAAGAGGCGCGAAGTTTCCAGAAATTAAACCCAGAACTACGAACATTAAAGATATCAGAAAGAATAAAACTCGTACTTACGGAAGGATAAAAGAAAGAGCGGTTCGATTGGATCAGCGTGGAACTCCAGTCATTTCTTCCGGTTACATCTACGAATACTTTTTGATCGTACCCTAGCGTTAAGAGTCCATAGGCACTGTTTACGCGCTCATCATAAGGCTTTGGAAGCCTTGTGTTCAGCGTAATGGCATTGGATAAACTGTAATCTCCTGCTACCTTTAGACCTTCTGCACGGTAATCGTTCATCAAATATTCGTTGTAACGAATACTTCCTCCCACCGAAGCAGACACGTCCAGTTTACCCAACTGATTCTTGTAAGTAAAAAGCGCATCCGTATTGTATTCTTGGTTTGTGATTAGTTGTTCACGGTAGAATCCTTGACGATAGTTCGCACTGCTGTAAGGTCTTTTCGTGGTTCTTTCTTCATTCAAATAATCCACTCCCGAACGTAGCATAAAGCTAAACTGATCATTCATTTGATAGTCTAAACTTACGTTCGCCCCAATGGAGCGCTTGTCCACTCCGTTTAGCATGTGGTAAGCGATTAGATACGGGTTGTCTATATAAGAGGAGAACGGGTGAATCTGATCTATATTTTCTTGCCCCTTCTTCCACACCGGTTTGTACCAAGCCAAATCCACGTTTGGATTTTGGAAGATCATGAAGTAAGAGATCGATTGGTTGTTGTACCCAGTGGCAGGTAAATTGTCACTTTTGGTTCGGTTAAAGGAAAGCTTTGTGCTTATTTTTAAGCGGTCATTTAGCTTATGTGAAAAGGATCCTGCAAAATTGAAACGGTCAAAACCCGTATTGGGCATCATCCACTCGTTCGATAAATACGTAAGGGAAGTTCTATAGCTTGTCTTCTCATTGGAGTTCTCAATCGAGATGCTATTGGAATAAGTCGATCCCGTTTCCCAGAAATCTTTTACGTTGTTTTTATAAGGTCTCCACAGTTGAGGAGAAAGACTCTGTCCCTCGACCGTAGGATCATATTGGTAATACATTTGCCCGTCAAACTTAGGTCCAAAGGCACTGGAAGTTCCCCCTGTGCTAACTCCGTCTGGAGAGGCGCCGTAGGAATAATAGAAATTTCCGTTTTTATCCTTTGCAAGAGTACCTTGTCCGTATTCGTGTTGGTAATCTGGCCATTTTAGAACGGTATCAAACGAAGCGCTTGAATTCAGAGTCACTCTGATTTTTCCATTCTTTCCTTTTCCGGATTTCGTGGTAATCATTAAAGCACCGTTCGCAGCGCGCGATCCGTAAAGTGCAGCCGCGGAGGCTCCTTTTAGAACCGTTACACTTTCAATGTCGTCTGGATTAATGGAATTAAGACCGTTCCCAAAATCAATGGGAAGGTCTCCACCAGAACCGGCACCGTAAGCAGAAGTTCCCGACCCGGAATTCACTCTCGGTCCGTCACTAAGGGGAATCCCATCCACTACAATAAGCGCATAGTTATTGTCCATGCTCATGGACTTCTCTCCACGAAGCGTGATTCGAGAAGATCCTAAAGGTCCAGCGCCTGTGGTTTGAATTTTCAAACCGGCTACTTTCCCTTCCATGGACTGCGCCCAGTTGTTGTTCTGGGTTTCTTCGAAGGTCTCAGATCCGACAGTTTCCGCCACATACCCAAGAGACTTATCTTGTCTTTTAATCCCAAGAGCGGTCACAACCACTTCTTCGATTTGTTTTTCTTTCACTGTATCGACTCGGCTTTGGGCAGCAATTTCCACAGAAATCGAACCGCTCATTGCGAGGATTAGTAGAGTTACAATTTGTCTTTTCACTTTACATATTTATTAAGTGGCAAAAGTACCCCGCATTGCTCCATAAGGGTGTTACCTCGCCCTTAACGTTTTTTTAACAATTTATCACGTGAAAATGAACCCAATGTTTCGTGTCAGCCTAATCGGCTGAAAAGCCGATCCATAGAAGCGTTAACAAAAGTTAATACCCAAATTTTTCGTTTATGTCTCCCGATTTTGTTATGCAGCGCATCGTATGCAGGAGAAAGTAGATTAATCTTAGAATTAAAGCTCTCTTCCAATAACGAACCTTTTATCGAATCTTCTAAAAAAAGCGAAGAGGACAAAAGGGAATCTGAGCGAAAATCAGTAATATTGCATAGGGCCAAGCGGCCCCAAAACCCATCTTTTGGCAAGTCCAAAAGAATCAAAGTTTAAAAATAGCGTATACTAGGATTTTAACCCTCTTCGATCAAAACCATGTCCGATTCCATTAAAGCCACAATCGAGTCTCTAAGAAAAGAACTGCACGAGTACAATTACAATTACTATATCCTCGATTCGCCTCGAATCTCGGATTTTGAGTTTGATCAAAAACTAAAAACCCTTCAGTCTTTAGAGCTTCAGTATCCTGAGTTTGACGATCCCTCTTCTCCTACCCATCGTGTGGGAGGAAGCATCAACAAATCGTTTCCGACCGTGAGCCATGAATTTCGAATGTATTCCCTGGACAACTCCTATAACGAGAAGGATTTAGAGGATTGGGCAAAGCGAGCAAGCAAAACCCTTGAGGAACCTCTCGAATTTGTGGCAGAATTAAAATACGACGGAGCCTCAATTTCTCTCTATTATGAGAATGGGAAATTAAAATCCGCGACTACGCGTGGGGATGGATTTCAAGGAGATGAAATTACAGCCAATGTAAAAACCATATCGGATATCCCACTCTCGCTAAGAGGGGAGTATCCAGAGCGCTTTTACATTCGCGGTGAAATCTTTCTTGGCAAAGACCAGTTTGCCCGGATTAACTCCCAACGCATAGAGGAAGGACTAGATCCCTTTATGAACCCACGAAACTCAGCCTCAGGAAGTTTAAAGTTGCAAGACAGCTCAGAGGTGCGTAGGCGTCGACTCTCGGCTCTCATGTATCAGATTGTTACTACAGATCCGATTGCAGAGAGTCACTCCGAACTTTTAGAAAAAGCCAATTCTTGGGGCTTTAAAACCTCTTCGCACACGAAAACATGCAAAACCCTTGAGGAGGTTTGGGCGTTCATCTCCTATTGGCAAGAAGAAAAAGACAATCTTCCTTTTGAAATCGACGGGATTGTAATCAAGATCAACAGCCTTTTGCAGCAACAAGAACTAGGTTTCACAGCAAAATCTCCCCGTTGGGCGATTGCTTATAAGTTTCCTTCCACAGCGCAAGAAACGAAATTAGAAAAAGTGACCTACCAAGTAGGCCGCACAGGGGCGGTTACGCCCGTGGCAAATTTAGCTCCCGTCCTATTAAACGGAACGGTTGTAAAAAGAGCCTCCCTTCACAACGAAGACATCATTCGAAAACTGGATCTTCACGAGAAGGACTATGTTTTTGTCGAAAAAGGGGGAGAAATCATACCCAAGATTGTAGGGATCAATCTGGATAAACGATCTACTGACAGTCAGCCCATTCAGTACATCACGCACTGTCCTGAATGCGGCACGCCGCTTGAGAAAATTGAGGACCAAGCAATTCACTACTGTCCAAACGAGCTTCACTGTCCCCCTCAAGTGGTAGGGAAAATGATTCATTATGTCTCGAGAAAGGCGCTCGACATTGAAAATTTAGGAAGCGAAACCATTGAGCAGCTCTACACGGCCAAGCTTATCGAAAACCCAGCAGATTTTTATGTCCTTACAAAGGAAATGCTCCTTCCACTCGAAAGAATGGCGGAGAAATCGGCTCAAAACATTTTAGATGCCATTGAAAAATCCAAAACGGCTCCCTTCGAGAAAGTACTCTTTGGACTCGGTATCAAACATGTGGGAGAAACCGTGGCCAAGAAATTGGCAAGAGAATTCCCTTCTATTGATGCATTAAAAGAGGCCTCTCCAGAGGATCTTTTGCAAGTGGCCGACATCGGAGAAAAGATTGTGCAAAGTTTAGTCGCGTATTTTGAGAATCCAGAGAACCAAAGAATCCTTGAACGACTAAAACTCTATGGAGTGCAGCTTGAGAGCACGGGAGAAGAAAAAACCCAGCTAAGTAGCGCCCTCAAAGATCAATCGTTTCTCTTCACGGGCAAACTCTCCTTATTCTCGAGAGAACAAGCAGAAAAAATGGTTGAGGACCATGGAGGGAAAAATGTCTCTTCCGTGTCAAGTAAACTAAACTATTTGGTAGTCGGCGAGAAAGCGGGAAGCAAACTAAAAAAAGCAATGGATTTAAAAACGGTTCAAATTTTAGACGAGCAGCAATTTCTAGATTTGATTGAACCTAGCGAAAGTGCTACTTCTTAGGCCGTTTCAACCTCAATTTAGAGGCCTCTTTTTTTTCTCATCTCGCTAAATTTTAGTAGTTTTAGCCTTTCAATTATATAAAATAAATCACCATTATGATCAAACGTAATTTTATTCTCTCTGCCCTTTTGATTCCGGCAGCGATGGCATTTGCCCAACAGTACGGGGGCATGTGGATCCCGACCGAAATCAACGAGCAAGAAATGAAAGAAATGGGCATGAAAATCAGTGCAAAAGATATTTTCGACCCAAACAAACCCTCTATTAAAGATGCTGTAGTACAGTTTAACGGAGGCTGTACGGCCGAAATTATTTCTCCACAAGGCCTTTTACTGACCAACCATCACTGTGGATACGGGCAGATTCAAAAGCATTCTAGCGTAGAGCACGATTATTTAGCAGATGGATTTTGGGCTGGAAACATGGGGGAAGAACTCGCTAACCCTGGGGTGACTGTAGACTTCATTAACGACATTAAGGAAGTGACTACTGAGGTGCTTAAAGGCACAGAAAAACTAGAAGGAAAAGCGTTAGAAGCCTTACTTGCCAAGAATACAAAGGCCGTTGAAAGTTCTTTTAAAATTAAGCCTTACCAAAAAGTTTTGGTGAGAGCCGCGTATTACGGAAACAAATACTACGCGTATATTATTGATACCTATAGAGACATTCGTCTTGTAGGGGCACCCCCAAGTTCGATTGGAAAATTTGGATCTGACACAGACAACTGGGTTTTCCCAAGACATACGGGAGATTTCTCTCTCTTTAGGATTTATGCCAATAAAAACAATGAGCCTGCAGAATACAGCGAGGACAACGTTCCTTTTGTACCGAAGCACTTCCTTCCCATTTCACTAAAGGATAAAAAAGAAGGAGACTTCACGTTCGTATTTGGATTCCCAGGTCGTACAACGGAGTATCTTCCTTCCATCGCAGTGGAAAAAATCAGAACGGAGATTGATCCGGCCATGATTGCAGTAAGAGACGTTGCGATCAAAACCTTAGACGCTCAAATGCGCGCAGACCAAGCAACGAAGATTAAGTATGCTTCGAAATTTGCTAGCGTAGCGAATTATTGGAAAAAATGGAGCGGCGAAGTCGAAGGATTAACCAAATCCAATGCAGTAGGAAAAAAACAGGCATACGAACAAACGCTTATTGCGAAAAATCCTGCGATCAAAACCACGATCGATCGATTCAATGTTCTTTACACGGAACAAGCGCCTTACGCTCTCAACCGCGCGTACTATAGCGAAGTCATTCGTAACTCTGAGACGCTAAGCCTAGCCAGTAGCTATCTTCAATACTTAGCTTTAGCAGAAAGTGGCAAGCTCAATGAGCAAACCAAAGCTAATTTCGCAAATAGACTTAGTAGTACGTATAAGAATTACGATGCGGAGTTGGATGCAAAAGTAACGGCAAAAGTGCTTGCTCTTTACGCAAACAACATGGATGCTAAATTTTTACCTTCTGGATTTGCTGCCTTCAAGGATGAAGCCCGCAATTTAGCGACGATCGAGTCTTTTTCTAAAAACTCCATCGTGAGCGGTAGAGCCTCTCTTAACGGCGCAACCGCCTACACGGATCTTGAGAAAGTCCTTTCCGATCCTAAATCGCTTGCGACTGCCCTTGAGAAAGATCCGATGGTAAAACTCTTTGCGACCCTTAGAGACACCTACAGCAAAACGACGCAGAACCAATACACGAAGTACCAAGACGAGATCGATGCACTTCAAAAAACGTACATGGCGCAACAAATGGCCACGGACAAAGACCGTAAATTCTTCCCGGACGCGAACTCTACCCTTCGTGTTACGTACGGAAAAGTAGCCGGTTCTAACCCGAAAGACGCCCTTTACTACGGATATCAAACCCATCTTTCTGGAGTGATGGAAAAATACATTCCAGGAGATTATGAATTTGATGTACCTGAAAAGCTAATCACGCTCTACAACGACAAGAACTACGGACCGTATGCGAATGCGAATGGAGAAGTTCCTGTGAATTTCACAGCGACCAACCATACGACTGGGGGTAACTCCGGAAGTCCAACCTTAGATGCAGAAGGAAACCTAATTGGTCTCAATTTCGACCGTCAATGGGAAGGGACCATGAGTGATATCAACTACGACCCTCGTTTTAGTAGAAACATTATGGTCGATGCGAAGTACATTCTCTTTATTGTAGACAAGTACGCGGATGCCAAATGGCTAATCAACGAAATGAAAATTGTAAAATAGTCCTCGAAAGACTTTATAGCGGAATGCCCTTTGAACGACTGGTTCAAAGGGCATTCTTCATTTTATCTTTATAAAAAATGCACTTTCTTACCATAGGTCAATTTCCCACAGCCTGGCTTGGTGTACATTTGCACTCAAAATAATAAACAATTTATCAAAATGAAAAAATTATCCCTTGTTGCGCTAGTATCCGTTCTAGCCCTTGCATCTTGTAAAGAATCGAAAGCAGACCAAGCTACTACAGGTGAAGCTCAATCCGTAGCCGCACACGCTGAAGACATCTACGCAGTCGCTGCAGACAGCAGTAAAGTAAACTGGACCGCGTACCACGCAGGTGGTCTTAACCCAAGATTTGGAACTACAGAGACCACAGGAACTTTATCTGTACAAGACGGAGAACTTATTTCTGGAAACTTAGTATCCGATATGGGAACTTTAACAACAGATCCAAAAGCAGTTGACTCAAGCATTTCCGACGGAAAAACTTCTGTGGATCTTGACAACCACTTAAAGAGTGCCGATTTCTTCGACATTGAAAAAAACCCAACCGTTACTTTTGACATTACGAAAGTAGAAGCTTTGCCTGCGGAAACAGTAAGCAAAGTAGAAGGAGCCAACAAACTGGTTAGCGGGAACCTTACCATCAAAGGAAAAACAGTGAACGTTAGCTTCCCAGCGAAAGTAGACGTGAGCGATAGCACCGTTTCTTTAACTTCTAAATTCACGATCAACCGTCAAGATTGGGGTCTAACGTACGGAACCGAAGGAGATCCAAAAGATTGGATGATTTCTCAAGAAGTAGATTTAGATCTAAACTTGGTTGCCACGAAATAATCGCAGCGAAAAAAAACTTACTAACCGTCTCAATTTACGAATTGAGACGGTTTTTTTTAGGTTCCCATTCATGCGATCGCACAAGAAAAAAAAGACCCTTGCGAATTGCAAGGGTCCTTTACTTGGGTCTGTTCAAAACCTAAATAAGCCTGAGCCGACTGTTTCGCTTACCAGATACGAATACGATCTTCTGGCGCTTTGTATAGATTGTCTCCTGGTTTTGTACCAAATGCTTCGTGGAACGCATCTACGTTAAGTAGAGGTGCGAACGCTCTATAGTATCCTGGAGAGTGTGGATCTGTTTTTACTTGATTCTGCATGTATTGATCCGTAGATTTGGTTCTCCAAACCGTAGCCCAACTCATAAAGAAACGTTGATCTTGCGTGAATCCACTGATCTTCCCTGGATTGCCGTGGTCTTTTAGGTACATCTGTAAAGCTTCGTATGCCACAGAAACGCCCCCTAAATCCCCGATATTTTCTCCACTCGTGAATTTACCGTTTACGAAACTTCCTTTTACAGGTTCGTAAGCATCGTACTGAGCGGCTAATTCCCCTACTTTCTTATCAAAATTCGTACGATCGGATTCCGTCCACCAGTTCTTAAGGTTTCCGTCTCCGTCAAATCTGGATCCCCCGTCGTCAAATCCGTGAGAAATCTCGTGTCCGATTACGGCACCAATTCCACCAAAATTCACTGCAGGATCTGCTTTGAAATTAAAGAAAGGAGGTTGAAGGATGGCTGCAGGGAATACGATTTCATTGTTAGAAGAGCTGTAGTATGCATTCACCGTTTGAGGAGACATTCCCCATTCTGTTTTGTCTACCGCCTTCCCTATTTTCGCTAGGTTTTTGTCGTAATTCCACTTCGATAAATTCACAAGGTTTCCATAAAGGGATCCTCCGTCTTTAGGCGAAGCCATTTGAAGTTTTGAATAGTCTTTCCAAGTATCTGGATACGCAATCTTAACCGTGAATTTAGAGAGTTTTTCTTTTGCTTTCACTTTCGTATCCGCGCTCATCCAGTCTAGGTCTCCAATGCGCTTATCAAACGCTTTGCGGATGTAATCCACATAGGTTACCATTTGCGATTTTGCTTCTGCTGGGAAATATTTCTCTACATATAGTTTTCCGAAGGCTTCTCCTAAAATACCGTTGATTAGAGAAAGACCTCTTTTTTCCATCGGTCTTTGTTCTTTCTGTCCTTGAAGGTATTTTGAGTAGAAATCAAAATTCAGATCGTCCATTTTTTGATCTAGGTTCCCCATGTTTCCTCTTAGCAGGTGCATTTTCATGTACTCTTTTAAGAGAGGTAGGTTCTTCTCTGTAATGAACTTATCCATATTTTGGTAATACTCAAGTTCACCCACGATCACGCGGTCTGTATTCACTCCTACTGTTTTTAAATAGGTAGGAAGATCTACATTTTTCACAAGACTCTTAAGCTCTGCATTGGTCTTTGGATTGTAACGTAAGTTCGCATCTCTACCCTCTTCATTGGTAAGTAGGTAATTTGCCAATTGGTTTTCAAAAGCGACCACTTCAGAAGCCGACTTCGCTGGATTCGTAGACCCTAGCGTTTCAAAAAGTTTCCCTGCAAACTCTGTGTATTTTGCAAGAGTGGCTGTATTCGCTTCGCTTTTCTTTTGGTAATAGTCTTTTCCAAGGCCTAAGGCTGGACCTCCTAAGTACACTGCATTCATTACAGAGTTTTTAAGATCGGCCCCGACTCTCCATCCGTAGAAAGGATTGTCTCCCGTTTTGGTGGCTTCATTTAAATAAGACTGGAACTGCTTTAAATTTGAAATTGCATCAATTTTTGCAAGATCTGCTTTGATGGGAGAAAGACCAAGAGCGTTACGGGTATCCCAGTCGATAAAGCTCCCGTAAAGAGCCTGAATTTTTTGACCTTCAGATCCTTTTGCAAAAGAATCGGTTAGGATTTTATTTAAAATTTCAAGCGACGCATTGTCCGTTTCGTCTCTAAGTTCGTTGAACGAACCCCAAGATACTTTGTCCGAAGGAATCTCCGTGTTCTTGTACCAATTTCCGTTCACGTACGTAAAGAAATCCTCGGTAGGTTTTACCGAAGTATCCATGTACTCAAGGTTGATTCCATGTTCCTCTGCATCGGATGTGGCGGATGCACTCGCCTCAGTTTGGGTGTCGGCTGCAGGAGCTTTTGTAGCACAAGAATTGAGTAAAACCATTCCTGAAAAAGCAAGCAAACCAATAGTAACTTTTTTCATGTATAACTTTGATTTAATAGTATATAGGTTGTAAGTAAGAATTAAACGTTACAATTTAGTTAAATTATTTGATTAATGTTAAAGGTTTTGGCCTTAAGCGAGCCAGTCCATTCGTCGTTTTACTAGGATTTCAGCGAGTTCATGTAGCGCTCTCAAGGAAACAAAATTCATAAAATCCTTGCGGTCCAAATGAGGCAAGTAAAGTCGTCTGGTCACTTCAAAGTCATGTACACGGATCGAATAATAGACTTCACCCACCGGCGTGTTGTAAGCATCTGATGAGGGCCCTGCTGCCCCTGTCGTGGCAATGGCTAGCTCACTCCCGAAGAATTTTTGACAGCACAAACTCATTTCCTTTGCCACTTCAGAAGAGACGACACCGAACTCCTGGATTGTCTTTTCACGAACACCCAATAGCTTTACTTTCTGACTTGTATCGTAGGGCACGATTCCCCCAAGATAATGGGCGGATATTCCGGGAACACTTACAAGGCAACTAGAAATGGTTCCTCCAGTGCAGCTCTCGGCTACACTTAAAGTCAACTTCTCTTTCTGGAGCAAAGTGTGAAGTACAGCCTCAATACTACTTCCATCCCACGAAAATACAAAGGGCGCTAAAAGAGATCGGATCGGTTCAAACGTATCGGTAAGCTCCTTTTTCAACAATTCTAGATTGTTGCCAGATCCACTCAATTGCAATTTGATTCGACCTTCCACCGGTAGGTACGAAAGACTCAAATGCTTGGGTAGCGAAAGCTCCCACTCTTCAATAAGATTAGAAAGTTCGCTCTCTGGGATACCGGAGACAGAAACGGTCCTCGTCACTAAAAAAGGCAAGGAAAATCGAGAAGACAGGTAGGGAATAATCTGATCCTTCACTAGGGGTTTCACTTCGTAGGGAACGCCGGGCATACAAATCGCAATCTTCCCCTCTTTTTCCATCATTTGACAGGGAGCGGTTCCATGTTCGTTCTGAAAGACTTTTGCTCCCTCTAGTACGAGCGCTTGGTTCTTATTCAAATCAAGAAGGTAAGACCTGTTTCTCTTTTCAAGGATAGACTTCAAATGCTCATAGGTTGCCGGATCAATGGCAGAACTTACTCCGAAATAACGCCCAAAGGCCAATAGCGTTTGATCGTCCTTGGTAGGACCGAGTCCACCCGTGGTTAAAACGAGATCCGCCCTTTCAAATGCGCGACCTAATGCCGATACGATTTCGGCAAGTTCGTCCTTTACCGTAAGAATAGCTTCCAGAGCAACTCCAATCTTTTTCAATTCCGTGGCTATAAAATTCGAATTGGTATCTAGGGTGTCGCCAGAAAGAATTTCTCCACCCACGGCAATAATCACTGCTTTCATTAAGGAAAGGTCGGAATTTTGACTGAGAAATCGATCGCGATCTGGAATTAAATTGATGTCGTTATTAATAATTTGAAATGCACTAGTAGGTTTATTCCTTTTTCTTTAAAAAAAAATAAATTCATCAAACAAGAGACCCCCACATAGAAAACTCTATAAACATCGTGCTAAATTTTATAAAGCTATAGCCAAACATCCTATTTATCTTTGTCATACAAAAACACAATTATGAAAGTAGACTTAGGCATTTCAGCCAAAAATTTAAAATCTTTACATGAACTTCTTAACAAAGTTCTTGCGGACGGGAACGTCCTATATATTAAATTGAGAAAATTCCATTGGAACTTAAACGGTCCTGATTTCTTAGAATTGCATGAGCTTTTCGAAGCGCAGTACACCGCATTAGAAGTCGCCATTGATCAAGTGGCAGAACGCATTAGCACCCTTGGAGGAATTGCGGACGGTACAATGAGTGAATTTATTGCAAATTCTCAGATTAAGGAAACACCAGGCAAAATTCCAACGAATCAAATGATGTTAAAAGAGCTTGTGGGTGATCATGAAAAGATTGTAAAAGCCCTACGTAAATATGTGGATAGTGCCGACACCAAATATGGGGATGCAGGGACTGCCGACTTCTTAACGGGTCTTATGACAGATCACGAGACGATGGCGTGGAAACTACGTCAGTACTTTAGAGAATAAATCATTTATTTCATTTTACTTAAGCAATTAGGCCCGCTTCAATTTTGAAGCGGGCCTAATTTTATTGCAGTAAAAGTATTTCCTTTCTATTGGAAAATGGAGGAGAAAAAGGCTTTCATTTCTTCCCAAGATTTCTCATCTGCCTCTTTGTTGTAGGCAATGTTCATATCAAACTTCTTCCCTACTTCTGTTGAAGCAGGATTGGTAAAGGCGTGCACTGCGCCTGGGTAGTTCACAAACTTATAATCAATCTTCGCAGAATCCATTTCTTTCTTAAAAGCGGCGATTTCTTCCGCCGGTACAAAATTATCCGCCTCCCCATTCAGCACGAGGTATTTCACTTTTGAATTTGTCGGTTTGACGCCCGTTTGAAGATTTCCATGGAAACTTACCACTCCTTTTAACTCCTGGTTTTGGCGACCGAGATTCAGCGCTTGCGCTCCTCCAAAACAGTAACCCATCACGGCTATTTTACTTCCATCCGCCTTCGAATCTTTCGCCAAAGTGGCTTTCACGGCCTGATAAATAGCCTGCCCTTTCGAGGGATCTTGGTAGAACACAGTAGCTTCCTTTTGCGCCTCTTCAGGGGTTTGAACTGCCTTTCCATTGCCGTAATAGTCTAGCGCTACAGCGTAATACCCTAGACTGGCTAATTGGTCGGCCCTGCCCTTTGCATAGTCATTTAAGCCCCACCATTCCGGAATTACCAGTACAATCGGGAGCGATCCTGCGCGCGTAGAATCGTACGCCACATAGCCTTTATGACTAATTCCATTGGCATCATACTCTAGGACTTTGGTATGAAGTTGAGCCTGTTCAACGGTAACAGAATCCGAACTCACCTCGGGTTCCAATACTTTAGAATCTGTCTTTTTCTGACAGGAAACGAGCGCAATACTGGCAAACAAAAGCGCGCTGAAGAATGTTAATTTCATATTTTTTTATTTTTTGGTGTTTTTAAAGTTAAAAAAAATATTCTAAAGCTTTATAAAAAAGAGAGCGACCCAAAAGGTCGCTCTCTATATATTTTCTGTCGTACTTAGTAATTACAATAAGTGTCTTTCGGCGTGGTAAGAACTTCTTACCAAAGGAGAGCTCTCCACGTGTCGGAACCCTAACCCTAAAGCAAATTCGCGGTACTCTTCAAATTCTTCAGGACTTACAAATCGCTTTACGGGCAAATGGTTTTTACTAGGTTGTAAATATTGTCCTATCGTGATCACATCTACTTTCGCTTCGCGAATGTCTTCGATGGTTCTTAGTACTTCGTCTTTCTCTTCTCCAAGTCCTAACATTAGACCCGTCTTGGTTCTTCTTTGACCTGAGTCTTTCAAGTAACGAAGCACATCAAGGCTACGTTCATACTTCGCTTGAATCCGTACTTCTCTTGTTAATCGTTTTACAGTTTCCATGTTATGGGAAATCACCTCGGGTGCCACCTCAAGCATGCGATCGATATGTTTATGAACGCCTTGGAAGTCTGGGATTAACGTCTCCATTGTGGTTCCCGGGGAAATTCTTCTCACCGCATTCACGGTTTCTGCCCATAGAATGGATCCCATGTCTTTCAAGTCATCACGGTCTACAGAGGTAAGAACTGCATGCTTAATTTTCATAAGCTTAATAGATCGTGCTACTTTCTCAGGTTCATCCCAGTTGACATCGAGTGGCTTCCCAGTCTTAACGCCGCAAAAACCACAACTACGCGTACAAATATTTCCAAGGATCATGAACGTGGCCGTCCCCTCTCCCCAACATTCACCCATGTTGGGACAGCTCCCACTTTGGCAAATCGTATTAAGTTTGTATTTATCCACTAAGGAACGAAGTTCCCGGTAGTTTTTACCGGTTGGGAGTTTCACCCGAATCCATTTCGGTTTTTGTATCGTTGTATTTGGGGTCATTAATTGCTCTTCCATAATAGTCTGCACGCTTTCGCCTGCTTTTTTATTTCTTTAATAATTCCGCTAGGACCTTTTTGGCTCGCATAATTCGAACCTTTGTATTCGAAACCGAGAGTCCTAATTCCTCGGCAATTTCTTTAATGCTTTTCTCTTCGTAAAAGCGAAGCGTTATAATTTGCTGATAGCTTTTATCCATGGTAGAGAGAATCTGCCTAATCTCTGACTGCTCTTCTAGACTAATCATGAGTTCCTCGGGAGATTGTGCAAATTCATTATGCACTTCTTCTAAATCGGTATGCAAGTCTTTCGTCTCCCGACTCTTTTTTCTCCAAAAATCAATCGTCGTGTTCTGTGCAATGGTCAAAACCCACGTTTTAAATTCAAACTGCGGATCAAAATAATCGAGTTTGCCTAAGACTTTCGAAAACACCTTCACGGTGATTTCATCTGCATCGTTCTTATCCCCTACTTTCTTTAAGACATAAGAGAAGACCGCTACCCAATACAAATTAATGAGTTGAGTCTGCGCTTTTTGGTCTTTTTCACGCGCTTTTTGAATGAGCAAAAGGAGCTTTGATTTCGTCATTTAAAAGACAAATTTACGAAAAAATAAAGTGTAAATCGAACCTTCTACAGCAAGTCCTTAGAATTGAAGAAACCCACAAAAATTCCACTTCAAAATAAGAGTGAGGAACTTAATGAAACTAGAGATAAGGGGGCTGCTCACTCCTAGGCAAAGAATGGAACCTTTAAAGGAAAGTGGCTAAAAGCATGTTAGGTTTAATTAGGCGCTCTAGGAAGTATTTACTAATTTTGCACGTTATAAATTTAGAATAATGAATCCTTTTATCGAAGAATTAAAATGGCGCGGCCTTTACGCCGACATGATGCCAGGAACCGAAGATCAACTCAATAAAGAGATGACCTCTGCCTATATCGGGTTTGACCCCACGGCCGATTCTTTGCACATAGGGAGTCTTATTCCCATTAAAGTTCTTGCTCATTTCCAGCAGCATGGCCACAAGCCAATCGCACTTGTGGGTGGAGCGACAGGTATGATTGGTGACCCTTCTGGGAAATCCTCGGAAAGGAACCTTTTGGACGAGGCGACCCTTAATCACTATGTAGAATGTTTGAAAGGCCAGCTTTCTCGTTTCCTAGACTTTGAAGGTTCAGGAGAGAATCGTGCAGAATTGGTGAACAACTATGACTGGATGAAGGAAGTTACCTTTCTAGATTTCGTTAAAGACATCGGAAAGCATTTAACGGTTAATTACATGATGGCGAAAGACTCTGTAAAAAAGCGTTTTTCAGGCCAAGACGGTGCTGACGGAATGAGTTTTACTGAATTCACCTACCAACTATTGCAAGGATATGATTTCCTGCACTTATACAAAGAGAAGAATGTAAAACTACAAATGGGCGGTTCCGACCAGTGGGGAAACATCACCACAGGATCCGAACTAATCCGTAGAAAAGTACAAGGAGAAGCCTTCGCCTTAACGGTGCCCCTCATTACCAAAGCGGACGGAACTAAATTTGGAAAATCAGAAAGCGGTGAAAATTACTGGCTCGATAAAAAAAGAACCTCCCCGTATAAATTTTACCAATTCTGGTTAAATTCAAGCGATCAAGATAGCGAGCGCTTTATTAAGTTCTACACGTTTTTAGATCAACAGACCATTACGGATTTAATTACCCTTCATAAAGAAGCCCCGCACGAACGCAAACTTCAAAAGACCTTGGCGAAGGAAGTCACCACGTGGGTGCACGGAGAGGAAGAATACGAGAAGGCGGTTAAAGCTTCTGAGATTCTCTTTGGACGTTCCACGGCCTCTGACTTAGTTGAACTTGAAGAAGAAACTTTTTTGGAAGTTTTTGAAGGGGTTCCTCAAAAAGAAGTTTCAAAAGCAGATCTTTTTGATAGTAACTTAACCGATGTTTTATCGGAGTTGAGTGGCTTTTTAAAATCCAAAAGCGAAGCACAAAGAGAACTAAAAGGACAAAGTATTTCGGTCAACAAAGTGAAAGTGGATGCCGAGTTTCAATGCACGGAAAGCGATTTAATCGATGGGAAATTCCTTTTGCTACAGAAAGGGAAAAAGAATTACTTCATTCTTAAAGCAATCTAACTAGTCTTTTCACAAGAAATATACAAACTAAGCCGAATCGTAAAAAATTCGGCTTTTTTACTTCGTAGCCAAATGTAAGGGACAATGATTCTCTCTCTTTTTAAAGAAAATCTTTACCTTTGGGCTATGGTATTAGATCACTTAGTAAGGGAACCTGAAACAATCACTCCCGCTACCCCCATATTATTTTTACTCCACGGCTATGGAAGCCACGAGGAGGACCTTTTTGCTTTTACACCGGACTTACCCTCGGACTGGATCATTGTAAGCTTTAGAGCGCCGTTAAACGCCCCCATTGAGGGCTACGCATGGTATTCGATTGACTTCATGGATCTGGAACGTCTGGTGGATGTTCCTGAGGCAACCGATTCTCTCAATGCCGTGATGAACTCGATTAAAGAAATTCGAGAACGCTATAAGCTTGACAATACGACCCCATCGCATTTGTGCGGGTTTAGTCAAGGGGGAATTCTAAGTTATGCCCTCTCCCTTACTTATCCAGAGCAATTCTCAAAAGTAGCTTTGCTTTCTGCTTATCCCGAAAATAGACTTCTGACCCAAAGAGTCAAAGAAAAAAAGCGTTTGGAACACCTTCGCTTTTTCGTATCTCATGGAACTGACGATGTCACAATTCCTTTAGAATGGGGCTCAAAAGGAGCAGAAATGCTTTACGATTTTGGATGCTACTTCACTTTCCGTGAGTATGTAAGTGGACACGGCGTAAACCAAAAGAACTACAAAGATTTAATGGAGTTTTTTGAATCGTAAAACCAAAAAAATGAAATTTTTACCCCTTCTCATGGCGATTGGAATGCTTGGCACCGCCACAGCGCAAGAGCATTCAAGTTCTACAAGAGAAAAAAACGTTCATATTCTCTCTGAGAACTTTGAAATCCCTCAATTAAATCGAGAACGAAGAATTTGGATCTATCTACCTCCTTCGTATACCTCATCGAATAAAAAGTTTCCAGTTCTATACTTGCACGATGGACAAAACCTTTTTGACAAGGCCACATCCTATGCAGGGGAATGGGGAGTAGACGAGACGCTTAATACCCTTTCGAAAGAAGGATATGCTGAGAGTATTGTCGTAGGGATAGACAACGGAGGAGAAAAACGGATGGATGAACTCTCTCCTTTTAAAAACGAAGAGTACAAAGCAGGAGGAAGCGGAGATGAATATCTCGCCTTTGTCGTGGAGACTTTAAAACCTTATATTGATTCTCATTACCGTACTAAAGCTTCACGCAAGAATACGACCCTTGGTGGAAGTTCTTTAGGTGCACTAATATCGGTTTACGGCGGTGTGAAATACCCCGATACTTTTGGAAACATCCTCGCTTTTAGTTCCGCATTTTGGTTCAATCGTGAACCTTTAATGACCTATATAAAAGAATCGGATCACTCGCTGAGGAAACAGCGATACTATTTCATTGAAGGGGAAAAGGAATCCTTTGACATGGGAAAAGACACCTCAAAGGTGATTACTTTACTAAAAGAGAAAGGAGTAAAAACGAAGAACGTTTTTTACAAAGTTCACCCTGATGGAAAACACAACGAAGCGTACTGGAATCGTGAGTTTCCAGGTGCTTACAAGTGGTTACACTAAAGGTCGTATCCGTTCGGATGCTGCTCTTTAAGCGCCTGCACAGTTCCAAGAACTTTGGTCTCTAGTCCTTTTTGATACTCTGATAGTCTATTGGATATAGCCTCATCAAAACTGCCGATAATTTTTGCAGCCAAAAGACCTGCATTCACTGCGCCGTCCAATCCGACGGTGGCTACTGGAATCCCAGCTGGCATTTGAAGTATGGAAAGGATGGAGTCCCATCCGTCAATTGAATTGCTTGAATGAATAGGCACCCCAATTACTGGCAATGTGGTTTCACTTGCGACCATTCCTGGCAAATGGGCAGCGCCCCCTGCTCCTGCAATGATCACACGAAGTCCTCTTTCTTTGGCTCTTGAGGCGTAATCAAACATTCTTTTAGGGGTACGATGCGCCGACACAACGGTCAATTCATAAGGGACCTCAAGGGTTTTTAATATGTCTGCTGCACCTTGCATAATTCTAAGATCGCTCTGCGAACCCATGATGATTCCTACCATATCTACTTGTTTAGTTTTCAAAGATAATGAAAATATAAAAAAATTAGGCTACCAAACGAATGCGCGGAAGTGGCCATTTAAATAGCTTGTAAATTAAAATGAGTAAAACCCCGATGGACCTACCAAAAAAAATCCGGAGTCCTATTTCGAAATCACTCGTACTACTTTCTTCAGCTCTAAGAGCTCCTGGATTAACTCTTCTCTATTTTCTGCAACCACGTTCACGTGTCCCATTTTTCGACCTGGTTTCGTCTCTGTCTTGCCATAAAGGTGAACATACGTATTGGGTCTAGATAGGAGATTCTCTAGTCCTTCATAGAGAACAGGTCCTGAATACCCTGCCTCTCCTACTAAATTTAACATACCGGAATAGCCTTTCTCCTTGGTACTGGCTAACGGAAGATTTTTAAGCACTCGATACATCTGCTCAAACTGGGAATTAAAATTCCCCTCTTGCGTTTGGTGCCCTGAGTTATGAAGCCTTGGCGCAGTTTCATTTACCCAAACTTTCCCCTTTTTATCTAAAAAGAGTTCAATAGCAAATAAGCCGGGAGATTCTGCAGCTTGAAGGAATTGCTTTGCAATCATTTCAATTTGGGAGGCTGCATCCAAAGAAATGTCGCTTGGACAAAGATTAAAATCAAGTAAGTTTAGAACGGGATCTGCAAGCATTTCCGTGACAGGGAAAACCGCCACTTCTCCCTTTTGATTGCGAGCTACAATGACGGAAAGTTCTTTTTCAATATCGACCAGGGATTCAATTACAGAGGGTGCATCCCATAGTTTTTCTAAATCTTCCTCTGAACGAATCACTTGAACGCCCTTTCCATCGTATCCACCTGTATTGAGCTTTTGTACGAAAGGAAATTCAAAATCGATTTCTGTTTTAGACTGCACCGCTTGAAATTTAGGAGACGGAATTCCCTTCTCCTTATAAAACTCTTTTTGAAGAATTTTTTGTTGGATAATCTGAATGATTCTAGGTCTAGGGATTACCTCAACTCCTGTTTTTTCCAGTTCAAAGAGCGCTTCGACGTTCACATGCTCAATCTCAATGGACACCACGTCTTTCCCCTCTCCAAAGTCTAGAACCGTTTGATAGTTATTAAAATCGCCCTGCGTAAAATCAGAAATCGTGTGGCAAGGTGCATCTTTAGCGGGATCGAGCGTGAACCACTGATCGTCGTATTTTAAAGCTTCTTGAATGAGCATTCGTCCGAGCTGGCCTCCGCCTAATAATCCTATTTTCATTCCTCTGTGAATTTACGGTTGTCTCTAATTTTCTATTAATCTTCTTTTTTGAAAGGGTTAAAAAACCATTTCGTCTTTTACAATGCCTCCTTTTTGGGTGAGTGGCTTTAAGCTGGTTTCAATAAAGGTGGTGATGGCCTCTCTAGATTCGTTCTGTGGGAAAAGCAAATGGACATTCGCTCCTGCATCTAAAGTGAAAAAAAGGGGATGTCCCGTTTCTTTTCTGAAATTCCAAATTTCATTAATCACCTCAAGAGTTCCCGACTTCATTAAAAGATAAGCCGGATTACTCATCATCATGAGCGCATGAAGAGTAAGAGCCTCATGCTCCACAAGTTTAATGAAAGCCTGTAGATCCCCTGCTTTTAATATTCTTAAGAGTTCACTTAAGTTCTCTCTTGCTTCTTCAAAGCGACGCTCTGCATAAGGATGGTCGTTCATAAGGGAATGTCCGACTGTAGAACTTACACTTTTCTCACCTTCGTGAATTAATAGAACCCAATCGTTAAAGGATCTAAAGAGGGGATGAACTTCGCTAGAAGGATAAGGAAGTCCGTAAAGAGAGGAGCTTTTTTCCATTTCTGGGATTTCTCCCCAAACCACAAGTCCTTCGTGCAGACTTCGAGCGGCACTTCCACTTCCGAGTCTGGCTAAGAAACTAGCCTTTTGGAGACTCTGTTCTTGGGAAAGGGTAGATCCAAACTTCTCATCTAGAGCCATCAGACATTTAGCTAAGGCTGCAAATCCAGAGGCAGAAGACGCAATTCCCGAACTATGAGGAAAGGAGTTTTCTGTGTGGATTTCGTAGAACCCTTTTGTGATCCAAGGCAAATAAGCCTGAATGGTTTTAAAATAAGTTTCAATTTTCTTTGAAAATGCCGGGTTCTTTTCCCCTGCTAGATAGAGCTCCACCCCAAAAGGCTTCTCCGTATCAAAACTCATTTCCGTTTGGGTGTTGCAATTCTTAAGCGTGTAGCTAATGCTTGGATTCGCTGGAATTTGCCCTGCGTATTTCCCCCAATATTTCACAAGGGCAATATTGCTGGGAGCCATTTGTTTTACACTTGTTGAAAAAACCTTTGCCTCAAACAAGGCCAAAAATTCGGTATGCATTTCTTTTTCTATTTGATTCAAACTTGTCTCTTTCTGGAAGGACTTAAGCTTTGTACAATTTCTCAATTTCTGTATGGTACTTCTCGAGCACCACTTTTCTTTTGACTTTTAAAGTCGGGGTAATCTCACCCGACTCAATTTCAAATTCTTTTGGAAGCAAAATGAATTTCTTGATTTTTTCATGACCTTGCAATCCCTTTTGCAACTCGCCAATTCTTTCGCTGTAATACTCGTGCAATCTAGAATTCTTGGTGACTTCTTCCCAATCTCCTGGGGTTATATTTAAACTTGTAAGTTTAGATTCAATCACTTCAAAATTAGGAACAACAATAGCACTTGCAAACGGTCGACCTTCTGCAATGAGCATCACTTGAGAGATATCCTCGTCATTCAAAAGTATATTTTCAATCAATTGGGGAGCTAAGTACTTCCCGTTGGAGGTTTTCATTAAGTCCTTGATACGATCGGTAATGTAAAGATTCCCTTTTGAATCTATTTTCCCTGCATCGCCGGTTCGAAACCAACCGTCGGAAGTAAAAACATGATCGGTCTCCTCCGGTTTCTTGTAATATCCTTTCATAATTCCGGGACCTTTCACAAGAATTTCATCCTCTGGACCTATTTTGATTTCGGTTCCATTCAGGGGGATTCCACAAGAGCCGTGCTCATAGCGAGTACGAGGAAAAGCGGTAAGGGTCGCTGTGGTTTCGGTAAGTCCATACCCTACGGTCATAGGAATGCCTAGGGCCGCAAAAAACTTTGTCACTTCAGGAGAAATGGACGCTCCGCCGCAAGGCATAAACCATAGGTTTCCTCCCATTTTATTTTTAATCTTTTGAAACACTAAACCGTTCGCAATTGCATACTTTACACGAAGAGAAAGCGAAGGCTTTCCTTCCAATCGTAAAATCTCAGCGCGCTCCGTACCCGCTTTAAGTGCCCAAGCAAAGAGCTTTTTCTTTACAGGTGAGGATTTCTCCACCATCCCGTGAACGCCTGCATAGATTTTCTGATAGAAGCGTGGAACCGCGCACATAAGGGTGGGCTTTACCTCCGTAAGCGCAGAGGCTATCAATTTGGTATTTTCTAAGAAACTTACTTTGGCAGCCCCTGTAAGGCAAAGCAAAGTCCAGCTTCTTTCGAAGACATGCGTTAAAGGCAGAAATGCAAGCGAATGCTCCTTTTCAAAGGATTGAAATTTAAAAAACTCAAAATGCGCCGCGATGGCCTTTGTGAAATTTCCGTGGGTGAGCATCACTCCTTTCGGTTCTCCTGTGGTTCCAGAGGTATAAATAAGGGTCGCTAGATCTTCGTGCTCTTTTGGCTCAATCTCTAAGGTTTCGCTCGCCTTTTTAATGAACTCGTCTAGGTAAACACTTTTGGTTTTCTTCGTCCAAATTCTCTTCTTGGCCAAAATAAGCTGTTCGATTTCTAGGCCATTTTCCATTAAATCAAAAGCCAGATCATACTGCTCTTGGTTTCCGACAAGTAGGACGCGAACCTTGGCTTCCTGCAGGATGTAAGAAACCTGCTCTGCATTCGCGGTCGAATAAAGCGGAACGCTCACGGCCCCTAAGGCCATTGTAGCTAAATCAAAAACAATCCATTCTGCAGAATTGTCGGAATAAATTCCGACATGATCTCCGTTTTTAATTCCAAACTCTTTTAAGGCGTTGGCCGTTTTGTACACGATACGAGAAAAATCCATCCAAGAAAGCTCCTTCCACTCCTCGTCTTTTTTAAAGCCAATCGCCGGACGCGTGGGATATTTCTGGGTGTTTGCTTTTAGAAATTCAGTTACATTCATAAAAGTGAGGATTTGTCTTTGTTTATATAATGATCAAGATGGTAATTAAGGCTTTCTTCTACCGGTATGAACTCAAAATTAAATTCGTTCTTAAACTGTTCGCTGCTCACTTTGCTGCTCGAACAAAGGGCTTTTACATTTACGGAATTGAGCATTCGTAGCGATGGAACAAGCCACCCTAATAGGAACTGAAGTCCTACGCCTAGTTTTAAAACAAAGGCAGGTAAAACTTTGGCCTCTTTTTTTTGGAAGGCTGCCCGTATATGATTCGCAACCCACAGATTGGGTTTGCTTTCTGAAACAAGTATATAGCGCTCATTCTTCGGCTCTGAGTTCATTAAGAGGCGAGACGCTTTAGAGACGTCCCTTACATCGACATAACTGGAAATGCCTGGAGGAGCAAAAGGCAAGTCTTTATAACGAGAATAAAGCTCTCCGCTGCTTTGCTTCCAGTTTCCGGAACCGAGAATGATTCCTGGATTCACCACAATTACTCTTAAGCCTTCTGCTGAAGCGCGCATGACTTCCAACTCTGCCATGTGTTTTGAAATTGCGTACGAAGAATGGGTAAGTTTGGGATTAAAATCACACGTTTCGTCCACTTCTCCCTCTGCATTATGCCCGTCTAAAACCGCAATGGAGCTCACGTGTAAAAGAGACTCTACCTGTGAATTTTCGATCGCATAAAGAAGGTTTTGGATTCCCTCTGCGTTGGTCTGATAAATCTTTTCTTCTTTCCTGGGATCAAAAGAAACTTCTCCCATGCAGTGGTAAACACTTTTTACGCCTACAAGAGCTTTTTCCAGGGTATCGAGGTCCTTAAAATCCACCTCTACCCACTCAATTTGCTCCCAGAGCTTTTGCGTTCCCCCGTGGTATAAGAAAAAAGCATCTTTAACGGCCCTTAGGTCACTTGAGGCGCGGCAAAGAGCACGAACCTCTTGTGCTTCGCGAATAAGATCAAACACGAGGACTCGACCTAGTAGACCTGTGGCGCCGGTAACTGCAATCATGGGGCGTAAAATTTTAAATTTTGCGTTCTTGGCAAAGATAATTAAAAAACCCCGAAGCAGCGTACTTTAGCCATTCTTACCTTCGAGCTAAAAACCAATACAAAACAAGGTTTTCGTTTCCCTTCTCTGCCCTCTGTTTGCTGTCTTCCCTTCTCGTAAAGGAGAGACGGATTAAGCGAAATAAGTAGGGCTAAGATACCGAAGGGACCGAAAGAAATTCAAAGACTTCTTTATTGAAATCCACCGGATTTTCACTTTGCACCCAATGCCCTGCTTTCGGGACTTCGACTACTTTTGAATTTGGGAATTGCTGCTTAATTTGAAAGGAATCTTGTGGAAGAAGATAATTGGATTTTTCTCCTTTGACAAACAAGGTAGGACCCTCAAAAACGCCGTATCGAATGGGATTGCCTACGAGATCATGGTATTTCTCCGTTAAGACTTTCAAATTAAATCGCCAGGAAAGTAGTCCGGGCTCTTTCCAAGTTAAATTCTTTGCCAAAAACTGAATGACGGACTTTTCCAGTCCGTGGTTTACGAGGATCGAATCGACGTCTTGCCGCGAAAGTCCCGGTTGAAAATCCACACTGTTGAGCGCTTTTAAAATCGCTTGGTGGTGAGGCGGATAGGCTTTAGGTCCCATATCCACTACAATGAGTTTCTCCACAAGCTCAGGATAAAGAATAGAGAACTGCATCACGGCTTTTCCCCCTAAGGAATGTCCAAGCAAAATGACTTTCTCCATTTGATGGCTCTCCATGTACGTACGAATGTCCTCTGCCATTAAATCATGGCTAATTTCCGCAGAGTGAAAGCTCTTGCCATGGTTACGAAGATCGATCAAATGCACAGGGAAATACTCCCCTAGAGCTTTTCCAAAACTTCCCCAATTGTCTAGCATGCCAAAAAGACCATGAAAAACAAGTACAGGAGTTGTCTCAAGCTGACTGCCGTATATTTTTGAATTAAGAATTTCCATTGTTCTAATTTACCCCTGCAAGTCGCAAGGCCTATTTAAAGTGAAAAAAAAAAAGGAATTAAGAGAGTCTTTTCAGGTAGGCTTGTATGGTGTTTTCAAGTCCCATATAAAGCGCTTCTGAAATCAAAGCATGTCCAATCGAGACTTCCAGAAGTCCCGGAAGATTCTGCTTAAAGTACTGAAGATTCTCTAGCGAAAGATCGTGCCCCGCATTGATTCCAAGACCAAATTCCTGAGCTCGTAGAGCAGTCTCGATGTAAGGCGCTAGTGCCTTTTCTCTATTTTGGGCATACCCAGAAGCGTACGCTTCTGTGTAAAGTTCAATTCGATCGGTCCCCGTGGAAAAAGCGGCCTCGACCATGTCTGGATTTGGATCCAAAAAGATGGAAGTCCGAATTCCTGCCTTTTTAAACTCGGCAATGACTTCTGTTAAAAAGTCTTTGTGCGTCACGCAGTCCCACCCTTGATTGGAGGTGATTGCATCGGGCAAATCGGGAACCAGGGTTACTTGCTCAGGTTTCACCTTCTTTACCATGTCGATAAAAAAGGATTCGGGATTGCCCTCAATATTAAACTCCGTATACACCAGGGGCTTTAGGTCATAAACATCTTTGCGGGTAATGTGCCTTTCGTCTGGTCTTGGATGAATCGTAATCCCCTGGGCTCCAAATGATTGAATTTTTTTCGCAGCCTCGGTAACGCTCGGGGTATCGGCCCCTCTTGCATTGCGAATGGTCGCTATTTTGTTAATGTTAACACTTAATTTTGTCATGATTCTCTATGCATTGAACGCAGTGAATTAATCCCATTAAATTCCTCTGGAATCTAGTAGTAACTTACCTGCGAAATTTCTAGTTCGAAAAGTTTTGCTGCCGTTAGCAAATGGTCAAAAATATCGGCTTGTATGGTTTCAAAATCGGTAAGTCCTGCTTTGTTTGCAAAACAATAGACCTCTAGAGGAAGTCCCTGCGGCGTGTTCTCTAGCTGACGCACGAGGATCATTTCGTCGGGATCAATATCCGGATCTTGCTTCAAATACTCCAGAGCATATTTTCGAAAGACGCCAATATTGGTAAGTTGTCTTCCGTTAATGGCTTCTGCTGGGTTCGGATGCGCTTGCTTTTCTTTTTCAATTTCGAGGGAAACATTCTCAAGATAGTGAGATAATAAATTCACTTTCTTGAGCTGGCCTAAAAGCTCTTGATCAATAAATTTAAAAGAATTAATGTTAAAGATAATGGAGCGCTTTATTCTTCGCTTGTTCCCTTCCGCCATGATCTGATTGTTCCGAATTTCCGTGGAAAGCAAATCATAGGTAGGAATAGTAGAAATCGTTTTGTCGAAGTTTGCAATTTTGGTCGTAATAATATTAATGTCCTCAATGATCCCCTCTAGGTTGTATTTGGGAATCCCGATCCAGTCTCCCACCTTTAAGCTTTTCGAGGTCGCGACATGAATCCCGGTCATAAACCCAAGGATCGTATCTCGGAACACGAGAACAAGTACCGCCGTAATCGCACCTAGACTGGTTAGAATGGTCGTGGCTTTAATTCCAAAGATGACACTTATTGCCAGCAGAGTAAAGATAAAAATCCCTACCGTTTTTAAGGTTTGAGAAATAGCATTAATCGCTACAATGCGGTAATAATCACCCTTATAGGTGTAATAATATTGAATTGCTTTTAAGAATCGGGCCGCTAAATTGGCAATGACCACCACAATCACTAGACCTATGATTCTCTCTAGGTATTGGTGACTGTACTTATGTCTCCAGAAAACGGAATACAAAGCCATCTGCGCAAAGGAAAGAGTGATCAGGTGAGCAAGGGAATAGGTGATCCTCGATTGAGAAATCGCTTTTATTAAAGGATAGACCTTTTCGTTCGAAAATTGACGAAACACAAAGCTAACGACATGCTTTAATAGGAAATCTAACACAAAGACCAAAAGTCCTAAAAACAGAAACTTGGCCAGCACCTGAAGCATCCATCCATCATAGATGTAATCTTTCACAAAATAATGAATCTTGTCGCTGATTAGCTGCAGTAAATCGAGGGTTTTATTTAATTCTTGCTCCACGAGTACAAAATTAACGAAATCGCTTGTGAATTCCTTGCAATTCTGTAAATTTAACGATAATTTGAGAATATGGACTACGGAATTATCGTACTTATTAGCCTTGTTTTGCTTGTGGTAGGCCTACTAGGAACCTTTCTACCGGTACTTCCGGGACTGCTTCTAAGTCTTTGCGGACTGTTAATTTATAAATTCGGAACCGACGCAAGTCTTTCCATGACTTTTGTTTGGATCTTTTCCTTTCTGACCGTGGTTGCAGTGATCCTAAATTATGTAATTCCGGCTAGGACCACCCGAAAATACGGTGGAACGCGATGGGGCTCCATTGGCTCCGTGATTGGTACTTTTGTGGGACTCTTGTTTATACCGGTTCCTTTTGGTTTTTTAATTGGTATGTTTTTAGGCGTCTTCGTCGGCGAGCTTTTGCACGATCGAACCGACACCAAGAAAGCGGTTCGATCCATGAAAGGCGCTTTAATAGGCTTCTTTTACGGAACAGGATTTAATTTTGTGGTAGCGCTCGCCATGTTATTTGTAGTTGTGTACGATCTCTTTTAATTTTAAAAACCCCTTAGAGATGAATGCCATTAAAAATTCAATTAGCCGCAGTTTTACTTTTGTCCTATTTGTGCTCGCTCTCACTTTATTTTTAGCAAGCTGCCAATCTAGAAAAAAAGCAGAAACCCCATCTCCAAGCACCACTCAAAAAGATACGCCCCAAAGCCAAACGCTCACTTTAGAACTAGCGAAGTCGGGCACTCTTAAATTCTCTACGGAAGGAAACAGGGAAGATGTCGTTTTCCTTGAATTCGCAAAAGTCGTAGGAGACAGTAGATGTCCCTTAGATGTCAACTGTGTTTGGGCCGGAAATGTACAAATCGCAGTTAACATAGCGGTAAATGATACGAAAAACGATTGGCGAATCCTCTCCATTGGAGCCAAAGCCCTCTCCAAACTTGAATTCGAGGGCTATACCTTTGAGCTTGTCGAGGTAAATCCTTATCCCAAAACTCAACTGGAAAAAAATGCGCTTCCTTATTCTGCAAAAATTAAGGTGTACCCGACGCCTATAACCAATCCATAGGAGCAAGCCCCCTAGCCTCTAAATCCGCATTGATCTTTGAAAAAACTTTGCTTCCAAAAAAGCCTCGATAGGCTGAGAGTGGCGAAGGGTGGGCACTTTGAAGGACCAAGTGCTTGGTGGAATCAATAAGGGGCAATTTCTTTTGGGCCTGTGCGCCCCAGAGCACGAAAATAACGCGGTCTTTGTTCTTACTTAAATGGGAAAGAAATTGATCGGTGTACTTCTCCCATCCTAAAAACTGATGCGAGCCTGGACTTCCCTCACGAACACTCAGAACGGAGTTTAACAGAAGAACACCTTGTCTTGCCCACGGCTGCAAATCTCCAGAAACCCTCTCTATCCCAAGATCCGACTGAAGTTCCTTAAATATATTGCGAAGCGAAGGCGGAAGTTTTACGTTTTCATCCACAGAAAAACTAAGCCCGTTGGCTTGTCCTACTCCATGGTAAGGATCTTGCCCTACAATCACCACTTTTACTTCTTCAAACGGTGTGATTTCAAGCGCCCGAAACAGGTGCTCTTTCTTAGGATAAACGGTGGCTTTCTCATACTCTAAATCAAGAGCACTTCGAAGTTCTTGGTACTGAGCATCCGATTCTAAGGACTCTAAAAGCGTGTTCCAACTGTTCATAAGGCAATAAGCGAGGTTTCGAGTTTCAAAGATAAGCACAAGGCGGAAACTAAAAAAAGGAAAAACCGTAAGTTTTGCTATTTTTGCACTGTGCAAATAAAAACCGACGATTTAATCGAACTGGAATTTCCAGAACTGCTTTCTCAGATTGCGCCCTTTGCGTATTCTCCTTATGTGGCGGAGCAAATCATGGAGCTTTTGCCTTTGCCTTTTGAAGAGGCACAAAGAGCTCTAAAGAAGACCTCTGAATACCTGACCAGTTTTCAGAGTCAAAACGCCATTCCTTTTTCAGAGTATCCAAACCTGGAACAGGATTTAAAGCATATCAAGATTGAGAACTTTCGTTTGGAAAACGCAGGGTTCATCCGAATTAAAACCCTAACCGAACAAATTGGGCGGCTAAAGAAATTCTTCCCTAGTGTTTCTCTCACTTTCCCCCTCCTTTTAGAAGAAGTGGAAAAACTCGATTACCAAAAAGAAATCGTAGACAAAATCGATCGAGTTTTTAACCGATTTGGGGAAGTCAAACAAGAAGCCTCCCCCGCTTTAAAGGAACTTCGAACCGAAATTCAGCATGCACAAAAAGCAATTCAAGAGAATTTCAATCGCGCACTTGTCACCTACGGAGGACAGGACCTTCTGGACGATATCCGGGAAACAATTATCGACGACCAAAGGGTACTCGCGGTCAAATCTGGATTCAAAAAAAGAGTCCCCGGACCCACCCTTGGGGTTTCCAAAACCGGCTCTATATCTTACATCCAACCCGAAAGTGTTCAAAAACACCAATTTCGTCTTCGCGAAGCCAAAGACGAAGAGAAAAAAGAAATTGACCGTATCCTTCGCGCCTTAACCGCGGAACTAGCTCCCTTTGAGGAGGTTCTTGCCCAGTACCAAGCCTATGCTTTTGACTTAGATCTTACGCAGGCAAAGGCAAGATTTGCAGAATTGACAAATTCGGTGCTCCCGAAATTAAACGCTCACCGAACGCTTCGTTTAAAAGACGCCTTCCATCCACTGCTATATTTAAAGAATAAGAAAAAAGGAGAAACCATTTTTCCGCAGTCTCTTACTTTAACGGAACAAAACCGGATCCTTTGTATTTCGGGACCGAACGCCGGTGGAAAATCCATTACGCTTAAGACCGTGGGCCTTTTGCAACTCATGATTCAAAGTGGAATCATGGTTCCAGTGCATCCTAAAAGTGAGATGTTCTTTTTTGAAAAGATGGCCTCGGATATTGGAGACAACCAGTCCATTGAAAACCACCTCTCGACCTACTCCTCTCGTCTTAAAAAGATGGCAGGAATCATAAAGGAGGCCGATCAAAACACCCTTTTGCTCATTGATGAATTTGGAACCGGATCCGACCCTGAACTAGGAGGTGCTCTGGCAGAGAGTTTCCTTGAATTCTTTTATCAAAAGAGAAGTTTCGCCATTATAACGACGCACTATACAAACATTAAACTCTTAGTTGAAAGCTTACCGGACGCCCAAAATGCGGCGATGCTTTTTGATGAGAGAACTTTTACTCCTCTCTATAAATTGGAAGTAGGTCAGGCCGGCAGCTCTTTCACGTTTGAAGTTGCAGAGAAAAATAAAATTCCACGATTCATCTTAAATTCGGCCCGAAAAAAAGTAGAAAAAGATGTGGTGAACCTCGATAAGACCATCGTCAAACTTCAACAAGAAAAGTTTGAAGTCGAGAAACTCAAATCCAATCTGGCTCAAACGAAGGAATCCAGTGAGGCTAAAAAAGAAAACCTGCAAAAGCTAAATGAGCAGATGCAGCAAAAGCTCTACAATTTTCAGAAACTATACGATACTGAGCACCGAAAACTTCAGTTTGGTTCCCGCATAGAAGAGTTCATAAAGAGCTACACAAAGGGCAAGGCTAGAAAAGAAGTGGTAAAAGATTTTGTCAAACTCTTAGAACAAGAAAAATTCAAATCCACTGAATCCGACAAAGACGAAACGAAACGCCTTCAAGTGATTAAGCGTAAAGTCACCCAACAGCTTAAAAACAAAGACATTCAGGAGAAAATCGTAGAAACCAACGAGAAAATCGAAAAGCGCAGTCAGGACGAAAGAAACCTGTGGTTAAAACCAGGGCAAAAGGTCCGAATCATTGGTTCTTCTAGTGTGGGTACCATTGAGAAGCTCGATAAGAAAAAAGCAATTGTGAATTTTGGGCATTTGAAGACTACGATTGATTCCGATCGACTCGAACGAATCTAAGAAAGAAGTTTACCATTGGATATGGACTCCTCAAGAAGGCACTAATTATTAGGCCGCTAATAAATAAAATCACCATCATTAGCTACAAAAATTTTCATTTACAGGCAAATAAATATCAGAAAATTAGGTATATTAGCACTGATATTTACGATCTAGTGATTTTTTCAATTACCCGATACGAAAGAGGAGAAAATATAGAAACTATTTAGAACAAATAGCATTATTCATACTAATCACTTTCCTCAATATGATCTTAAAACAATAAAATTTCAAATAAAAAAATAAACCTATAGGTTGATTATATGGAAATAGTTAGTATCTTTGCGGCAGATTTATTTGCTATTACCTTTCCTAATCAATCATTAGATGAATATAACAGAGCATTAGATGAATGGACAGATGTAGAATATTTAAAAAAGTTCTATGAAGACAATATCAAACTAATCGAAAATAACGAGTATTTTCCAGTTCATAATTTATTTGAGTTTGTAGAATTTATAAAGAAAAACACAGATGCTTTTGACAACAGTCTTGTTAATGCAGCGGCTGAAGGGAGTACAATAAATAATTTTGAGTCATTTTATAAAGGTGTAAGTGTTTACGAAATTCTACCCCATAAAAAAGCAAAATATCAGGTTTTAAGATTATATGGCATACAATTAGGTAGCATTATTATAATAGCAGGAAGTGCAATAAAATTGTCACAAGAAAACAGCGGACATATATTAACTGAAAAACAAGAAATTAAGCTAAGGTCACTTCAGGATTTCTTAAGAGACAACTCCATTACAGACGAAGATTCATTCTTCGATTATCTTTCTGAACAACAACAATATGACTAGTAAAGAAAAATATTTCCTTAAAACTGCAGGTAGAGAAACACAAGCAGTTAAATTAGCAAAAGAGAGAATTAAAAACCGCGAGTGGTTAAAAGAATCTCAACGGTTAGCAGTTAGAATAATGTTAAAATTAGACGATCTAAAACTAACCCAGAGAGACTTAGCTTCAATGTTAAATGTAACACCACAATACGTAAATAAGCTTTTAAAAGGGAAAGAAAAGTTTGGTTGGGAAATAATAGTTGCGTTGCAGAAAACTTTAGATATGCCTATTCTTTATAGTTATGAGCAAGAATTAGAAATGACCACAAAATCATATATTAACGAAATCGTGATAAAACGAAGTACTACTTTACCTTCAGCCAAAAAAGAGTTAGAGGTTCCAACAAAATGCAAAATAATTCCATTATTTGGCACCAAGAGTAACGAATACGAAAGTTATCAACCTGCATTTGAAATGTAAATGAAAATGAAACAAAATATTGATTTTCAACTTATTAAAATTGAAAATCCAGAATTTGCGATATTAGAGCCTTCGTATGACGACGTAAAGAGAATTAAGGTCAATACAGCTTTGCGTTTCAGTATTTCAGACCCCCATAACATGATTACTTGTCAAGTTATTATTGAATATATTTCACATGATTCAAAGAAATTATTAAAACTACAGACAGACAATCATTTTAAAGTAAAGCCTAATGATTGGGCTAAATTTAAAACGGAAAACATGATAACACTCCCTAAAGGTTTTCTCGCACACTTAGCAACAATCTCTGTGGGTAATACCAGAGGAGTTTTATTTAGTAAATCGGAAAACACATTTTATAATCGATTTCTTTTACCTTTAATTAATGTTGTAGAAATGATTCCAGAAGATGAGATTATTGAAATAAAGAACTAGACGAAAATTTCAATTCAAATTGTCTAATTCTGAATTAACTTTATTATTCAACAGAAACCAGTATTGGATAAGTTATCAGGTGAGGAAGTGATTAATAGGTCAAACTATTTCTTCTTTCGATGAGTTGAACTGCTCACTTTTCATTTTCAAAAAACAGGTAAAGCAATTGTGAATTTTGGGCATTTGAAGACTACGATTGATTCCAATCGACTCGAACGAATCTAAGAAAGAAGTTTACCCTTGGAAATGGACTCCTCAAAAAGGTTTTCAAAAAGTTCACCCATTTCTACAGAGGCACGTCTAACAGCCTCGCCTACGATGCTTTCTACTTGACTTGCCTTGACCCCCGCTTCTGTCCAACTCTTTGCGCTCGTCGCGCAGTTTAAAAGAAAAGGCATAATCCGATCTACGGCGCAGGCAAAAATGGCATCAGGCGTATCTTCCGCTTCAAACTCCATCCATAGTTCGAGAAACTCCTCTCCTATGGGATTCTCTAAGATCCCAAATAGACTCTTGGCCGCCTCTAGTTCTCGCTCGTATTTTCCAGTCATTGCCTCGTTGTCAAACAAAAACGTATCCCCCGCTTTAATCTCTACGATGTCATGAATGGAGAGCATACGCAGTACACGCAAAAGTGAAATCGATTCTTTGTTTTTGGCATAGGGATACAGAATTTGGGCAAGCACCACAATTTGCCAACTATGCTCCGCTGTGTTTTCTCGACGAGATTCGTCTAGATTGTAATTCCTACGTTCCACACTTTTCAATGCGTCCATCGCGAGGATGAACTTAAGTTCATTTTGAAGTCCCATAGTACAATATTCGGAATTTTTGATTGAATCACCTTAAAAACTACACTATATATTTACCAAGTAATACAGTCCACTTTACAAAATTGCTTCACAGCAACCCAAAAATGAGAAAAAATCGCACTTTTCTCCCAATTCCCTCCATTTCAATTTTCGCTTCTAGAAAATAATACAAGTGATTACCAGTACTTTACATTTATTTGATAAATTATTTCACTACTTTGTATTGCATAATACTAATATAATTACATATCTTTGCATCATAAAGTTAAAGGTATAACTTCTTAGCGCTTACAATTGAGTCGTGGCCTTTACAATAAATTAACCAATGCTTACGTACTAAAAATGAATACAGAAAACACAAAAGCGCAAATGCGCAAAGGCATTCTGGAGTTCTGCATCTTAAGTCTGATCCGCAGTCGAGAAATGTATGTTTCCGATTTGATGGAAGAACTTAAAGGCGGAAAACTAGACGTAGTGGAAGGCACTCTGTACCCTCTACTCACTCGGCTGAAAAATGGAGAATTTCTCTCCTACCGATGGGAAGAATCCACTGGAGGCCCTCCCCGAAAATACTACCAAATCACAGACAAAGGCATTCTGTTTTTGGAAGAACTACAAAATACCTGGAACGAACTCACAAACTCAGTGAACCAAATCACTAGCAAAATTTAGAATATCATGAACAAAACACTATCCATAGGACTTGCAGGCTTCTCATTCGTAATCGAAGAGCACGCCTACATCAAACTAAGCGACTACCTACAGGCTCTAAAGAGCTCTCTAGATCCGCAGGAAGCTGAGGAAGTCATGCACGATATCGAAATTCGTATGGTCGAAATTTTCAAAGATATTCTCGGCGCTCGTGAGGTAATTAACGCAGACGACGTAGAGAAAGTCATTGCCCAGATTGGACGTCCCGAACAAATCGAGGAACAAGAAGAAGCATACTATTCCGAAACGAAAGAAAAAACTTCGAAAAAAGGATCTACCTATACAGGACAAAGACAACTCTTTAGAGATCCGGAAAGACAAAAAATTGCTGGAGTTTGCGCAGGACTAGCACATTATACAGGTCTTGACATCACAGTAATGAGAGCTATTTGGCTAGGATTTGCAGTCCTAGGTATCTTTACTGCAGCCATTTCTACCTCAGTGATTGCTCTTATCTATATCATTCTTTGGGTGGTTCTTCCTGTGGCCAAAACCGCATCGGACCATTTAAAGATGAAAGGGATGCCCGTCAATTTTGACAACCTAAAGGAAGAATCTAACAAGATTGTTCAATTTGCAAACGAATCCACTCAAAGAGTAGGAGAAATTTACAACGAGAACAAGCCGTATATTTCTTCGGCAACCAACGGACTTTGGAATGTAGCGCGCTACGTACTTGGGGGTCTTTTCCTACTGATGAGCATCTCGTGCATCATTGGAACCTTTGCTGTATTCGGCTTCATGGGATCCACTACGTTTAGCGGATTTAACGAACTCGACTTTCTTTTTGACGGAGACTCCTTAGGTTGGTCGGTGAAAGCCATGGCTGTACTTGGAACCCTAATTCCTGCTCTCCTTTTTGGGTATTTTGCTCTTAAGCTTCTTTCTCCAAAAACACAGATGAAAAATGTTGGGTATGTTCTACTCGCCTTGTTCGTTGCCTTAATCGGTCTCGGTGCATTCTTTGGCATCAACGTAGCGAAGAAAAACATGATCTACAAAGGACACAACGAAGACACTGAGAATTTAGCGATTCCTACTACAAGCGATTCGATTTATGTCAATATCAATAAAGTAGATATCCCTCAAAACTTCAGAGCGTACGACAACGATCTATTCTCAGATAAGAACCGCGTATTCGAAGAGGATCATCCCGACGTGGACATCACTCGACAAGCGGGGATTACAGAGCCTTACCTAATTATCAAAAAAGAAGCGGAAGGTTACAACGTACCCCTAGACTTAAAAGTTCCGGTACAGGTAACAGGAAACACCCTTTATCTTCCGAACTTCATCCAATATCCTTACGACCACCGCTTCCGCGACTACAATGTGAGATACGAACTCGTTGTACCGATGGATACGAAAGTATTTAACCAAGCAGGAGAATACCAAATGCGTATCAATGGGGATTTGGATGGAAATGGCATCGATGATGATGACGAAGACCAGGACGACCACGACGTCAATGGAGTGACAATCAAATCCGATCAGGACAATCCAGGTGTACGCATCTCCAAATCTTTTGAAATGACCGTTGATGGAAAACGAATTTCTTACGATTCAAAAATGGGCGACAGTGTGATTATTGACAACAAAAAATACTCACAAAAAGAAGCGGATCGTATCTTGGATTCCATGGACATTGATTTAGGAAGCCTAAAGAATATTCATATCCAAAGTGGAAAAAAAGAAATCACAATTAAGACAAATTAATTGTAGATTTGTAAATCGCCTAACTAGGAGTAGAGTTCTAGAGAATAAATTGACTCGACGACCTCACTCTTAGTGAATTAGAAGTAAAATAAATACCTCAATGTAATGCTAGAATCGATTCGATTGTCTTATCTTTACACAGCGGTATTTAAAATCTAGAAACCAACCCTTTAAAAAAGCATCTTATGATACAGTTAGTTCTTGAGATTGTGATCAAAGTCATTGATTTCATCACCAATTTGTTTTAAGCGATTCAATTTTCAATATATTTGTAAAGTATAACCAATTACGTTGGTTATACTTTTTTGTTTCAACCTAAAAAGTCTTATGAAAAAATTAATCGGAAGCCTAGCCCTAAAACTTGTGGGATGGAAAGTGGTGTTGCACGGCGATAAAGACAACCTCGATCGCTGCGTACTCGTGGTAGCCCCACACACGCACAACTCAGAATTTGTTCTGGGATGCCTCTCCTACTGGAAGCTAGGAAAACCCCTCAAAATTATAATTAAAGACCAGCATACCAAAGCGTGGTACGGCCCAATCGTCGAATGGATTGGAGGCGTTGGCATTGACCGCAGTCAGAAAAACGATTTGGTCAATTTCGTCGCTGAGGAATTTAAGAAGGACAATTTCAGCCTTGTCATTACGCCGGAAGGAACCAGAAGCTGGGTTCCAAAATGGAGAAAAGGATTTTACCACATGGCCATGAAAGCCAAAGTTCCTATTGTGATTGCGGGAGGATGCTACAAAAAGAAAACCGTCTTCCTAGCTCATCAAATCCCTTACGAGCAATTAGAAAAGATGACTTATGAAGAAGTGCTTGAGGCGATAAGCGATTATATTGTAACAAACGACATTACTCCAAAAATTCCAGAAAACTGGAACCCAAACATTTCTTAGACCATGGATTTAAAAGAAAAAGAAGAACGTTTAAAAGCTCTAAACTCTTGGGGAAAAGAATCGATGGCGATCACGCTCGGGATTCAATTTACGGACATTGATGAGGAAAGTCTTTCTGCCACTATGCCCGTACAACCTAAGGTTCATCAACCCTACGGCATCTTGCATGGAGGAGCAAGTGTCGCCTTAGCCGAAACCCTTGGCTCTACCCTTTCTGTTCTACACGTGGACCGAGAGCAGTTTGCCCCTGTGGGAACGAACATCAACTCAAACCATCTTCGCAGCATAAAACAAGGGATTGTGACCGGAAAAGCGACGTTTATTCGCAAAGGAAATACGATGCACGTTTCTCAAATTGAGATTCGCGACGAGCGTGGAAAGCTGATCAACCACACCACCATGACAAACAACATTATTCCTCTTTCTAAACTAAAGTAATGCTTTATTTCAAGCTTCCTTTTTCTTCGGACCTCTATACGCTTCAGGGAGAACCTTCAAAGGATTCCCTTCAGTTCATCTCTTTTGACGAAAAGAAAACCCTCAGCTTTAAAGGAACTCTAGAAAAAGTAAGTGAAAAGCAAATTCTAGATTCTGAATTCACCTCCTCACAGCTTACAGATAGTTCTGAGCTTATTTCTCAAACGAGGGAGCAGTACAACGAAAGATTAGAAGAGGCAATAGAGCTTATCAAAGAACACGAGCTCGATAAGCTTGTGCTTTCGAGACGAAAGCTTATCGCTTATAAAGAGCTCTCCCTTTCTAAAAGCTTTCTTAATCTGACAGAAGCGTATCCCAAAGCCTTTTCTTACGTATTTGCACAAGGAACGGAGAGCTGGATTGGGGCGTTCTCCGAATTACTCGGTGAATACGATCTCCTTACAGGGCAATTTAAAACGATGAGTTTAGCAGGAACTCTTCCTTTAGAAGAAGAGTGGGAAGTAAAGGAAAATGAGGAACAGGCGGCGGTGACTCGTTATATGGAATCGGTGCTCTCAAAATACTCTACAGGGATTAAGACCTCAGAGACCTATTCTCATCCCTCGGGCTCCATCAAACACTTACGAACCGATTTCACCTGCCAAGTAGATCCAGAAAATCTGGACGCTTTGATTCAGGACCTCCATCCCACTCCGGCCGTTCTAGGAACGCCCAAAGACTTGTGCATACAGCTTCTAGAGAACCTTGAACCTTACCCAAGAGAATTCTATGGGGGATACAGTCGGTTAAAAGTGGGAAATAAACTCTATTTCTTTGTGACGCTTCGCTGCGCAAAACTATTTACTCGCTCAGCCCATCTTTTTGTGGGCGGAGGAATTACTGCGAAAAGCAGCGTCGAAAAAGAATTTCAAGAAACGGAGCTAAAAGCTCAGGCGATCGGAAATCAGCTCGAAATAATCTCTTAATTAGAAGCCTCTTTCTTTGCAGGAAGCTTAGACCAAGTACTTAAAACAAAGACCAAAAGAAGTCCAATAATTCCGGCTACTAAAGAAACGACAAACTTCGTGTTCTCTTCATGAAGAAGTCCTTTGTCCCAATCTAAACCGTAAAGGTTTACCCCTACAAAAAGTAAAAAGAGTACTAAAAAGAATTTATAAAGCCTTTCCATAACTGCTATAGTTTAAAAATGAATATACGATTGAATTAGTTCTGCAAAGTTACTCGTAAATAATTTAATAGAGATCGCTAAAAGGATAATTCCGAATACTTTTTCTATTACTTTCAGTGTAGAGCGTCCTAGCTTTCTTTCAATCAAACTTGCGGAGCGAAGAACTAGGTAAACAAATAAGGTATTGAGTAAGATTCCAAAGATAATATTAATGTCATGGTACTGCGCTTTCAGGGAAAGTGTAGTCGTTAAAGTTCCTGCTCCTGCAATCAAAGGAAAGGCAATCGGAACGATGGAAGCTGCTTTTGCCTCTTCGTGACGCTGAATTTGAACGCCCAAAATCATTTCAAGGGCAATAATAAAGATAACGAAAGCACCGGCAATGGCGAATGAATTCACATCCACCCCAATAAAGCCAAGTATCTTATTCCCCACAAAAAGGAAAGAAATCATAATAAGTCCTGCCACAATAGAGGCTTTCCCCGAATCAATGGCTCCAAACTTTTGTTTCAAACTCACAATAATCGGAATTGAGCCGATGATGTCAATCACGGCAAAAAGAATCATTGAACAAGTAAAAATTTCTTTAAAAGAAAAATGGCTGAATACTTCCATAACTCAAATTATTAATTTCGCAAAAATATGAATAATAAATAATAATTATACAATTTTCTTATAAATTCTTTCTGCCTGCTCATAAAGCCCTTCTAGTGGCTCTGCGGCGTGTGCAGGGGCATACTTTTCGATCTTCACTTTCTGTCTAAAATCGCGATACTCCTCTGCGGCCATCGCCCCAAACTGGGCTTCAAATTGCGATTTTATTCCTTTCGGATTTGTTTCCTCTACTTTCTGCTGCGCCTTTGCATCCAAATCTTCAAGTCCTTCAAAAAAAGCATCTCGATTTCCATTTTTCGCCTCTGTGGACAGCTCACTAAAGAGGCCCTCAAAGTTCATCTCCATTTCTCTGCGGATCTTCTCCTCGGTTTCATGGACCGAGCCTAAATCCACCTTCTGCGTTTTGGAGTCGCTTTTCATTAGCCTTCTAAAGAGAGAATAGAAGAGTAAAATAACGGCTAAGAACACGGCTATAAGCGTGTAATTGGAAAGAAGCGTCTTCCAATTGAATTTGTCTTTTTCTTCTATCTTAAATTGAGTGGTCTGTACAATGGGAGTGTTTACAGTCTCGAGCACACTGTTGGTGTACTCGTTTACTTTTTCAATGGCAGATTTACTCCCTTTGATTTCTTCCTCGGTCAAAACGTTTACAACCACAGGACTCGGATCTAGACTATGAAACTGCCCGTCCTTTGGATTAAAGTAAACAAACGGAGTGCTGGCCACTTGAAAGCGTCCCGCCACTTTAGGGATCACTAGATACTTGGCGCTCACATAGCCGTCGAGTCCTCTTTTACCCCCTAAAATGCGGGTGGTGACCTCCGGTCTAAACATTGAGCTCTCGCCCGTAACTGATAAATGAGGAAGCATCGTGCGACTTAAATTCCCTGCGCCTGTAAGGCGCAGTTCAAAGGGAATGGCCTTCCCTACTTGCAAGGGTTCTTGTTTTAACTTAGGAACGAGCGTAAGTTTATAATCCCCTACCGCTCCCTTGTAGCCCTTAGGAGGTGCAGAAGGCAAATCTTTCACGTGGAGCTTTGCACTGCCGCTTCGGAGTTCATGCGCTTTGTTCCCTTCCGCCATTACGTTCACGCTCACTGCAGGAACGGTTAGGGAACCTGGTTCTTTTGGAATCACGAGAGCCATTCCAATGACTTGAGAAGAAACTCCCGTCTTTTGCTGTATTTCGGATTTGTCAAAAGCCACAGGCTTAAAACGCATATGATCGCTTTTAGGGAACTTTACTTTCCCCACCCGACGTAGTTGATTAAAGTCTTTGCTATAGGCTCGAACAATCGCCATAGTAGGTTCACCGGGGTAGATCTGCTTTTGATCGATCTCCATTTCGATCGAGATTTTAGAAAGGGAAGACTCCTGCGCTGCGCGCGTATTAAAATCTCCATCTCTTACCGTCACCTCAAAGGGATCGGTCATGTAAATCTGGCCGTTCACGGTCACAAGAAAAGATCCAATCTTGAACTTCCCACTGCTTTTAGGCTCTAATAAGAATTCGTAAATCAACTGATTGATGACGGTACTCGTGGAGGGATCTCCATAGGTCTGCCGCACCGAACCTTGGCCTAAGACATGAAATTTGGATAAATCGGGTGTACGCAGAGGCGTTTCTTGAATCAGGTCGTTTCCGTTGAGTTCCTGAATTACGTAGAGGGTGAATTTCTCCTTACCGTTAAGAACTTTCTTATCGGTATCTGCTAGTAGACTCACCTGAGCATCGCTCAAACCTGAGACTACAAGGAACAGAAAAAATAAGAGCCTAGTCTTCATCACCAATCTTTCTCGTTGCTCCTAGGCACCGAATATGTGTTTTTATTTAATATTTTTCTTGCTGTCTCTGATTCCCGTCCTTCTACACGGTTCAGTAGTGCATTTTGCTCATCTTTTGGCATCTGACTTCCTTTGGGTGCATCTCCCTGGTTCTTTCCGTCCTCTCCTTTTCCTTCTCCTCCTTCTCCTGCAGTGCCTTCACTCGGTTTTCCATTCGGGTCCTTTTGGGCGTCTTTGCTTTTGTTATTGCCCTCATTCCCACCGCCGCCACCGCCGGCATTCTGAGATTCTTTCTCTTTTTCTTTCAGCATGGCAATCTCGTAATTTCGCCTTGCTTCTTCTTGGTAAGGATTTAACTTTAACGCTTGTTTGTAGGCCGCAGCGGCCCCTTTAGAATCATCAAGCTTCATAAGGGAATTTCCCAAATTGTACTGCGCCACGAGTCCTTCCTCTTTTGTCTTAGCGAAAGATAGGGCTTTTTCATATTCTGCCCTAGCCTCTTCAAATTTCTTTTCTTTATAAAGGGAATTCCCAAGATTGTAATGCGCTGCAAAATCGTTAGGGCTTTTTTCGACTGCACCTGAGAATTTCGATCTTGATTCCGAGAACTTTCCTTTTTCAAAATACTGATTCCCCTCGTGCATGAATAGCTTATAACTTGACTGGGCTTTTACAGAGTAAAAACCAAGCATAACAAAGAGAAATAGAAAATAATTTTTTTTGACCATTGATGCTACAAAATTATTTCTTTTAATCTGAATATCTGAGGGTAAAACCGTTAAAATTTGGTTAAAACAGCCGCTTTGGGTGGGGCTTTAGAAGTGAAAACCTCTTTTCGGATTGAAAAGAAGGATTAGCAGCCAGAAAAAGAGCGATACAGCTAAGAAATATTGGTAAAAATGCTTGGCATTTTGCGAGTCCACATAGAGATTCGAATCGCTTGAAGCCTTCTTTAGTTCATGCAGAATTTCTCTGGAGGCATTGTCAAGGGAATTTCCATTTACATAGCTGCCTTTGGTCCCTTCTGCCAGAGCTACAAGAGCCTTTTCCTCACGTTTTGTGACCACAGGCTGACCATCAAGTCCCATTTTGTACCCTAGAAGTTGACCGTACAAATATTCAGGAACTGGAGCACCTTCCGCAGTGCCAATGCCCACGCTTAGAATGCGAATGCCTTCTTTTTTCGCTAGGGATAAGGCTGCTTTCTGCTGCTCTTCATTGTCCTCTCCATCCGAGATCAAAACGACTTGCCTGGATCCTTTTGGAACCGACTTAAATTTCTTAACGGCCTCCTGAATCGGTTTTAAAAAATCCGTTCCTTGGCTTTGCAAAATCGTGGTCTCAATTCCTTGAACGTAGGACTGCACCGCGGTAAAGTCCGTCGTTAAAGGAAGGATGGAGCGACCCTCTGCGGCAAAAACAATGATTCCGACGCGATCGTTTTCTAATCCTTGCAGGGTGTTAATTAAAATGTTTTTTGCCATCGTGAGCCTACTTGGCTCTATGTCCTCGGCATTCATGGAACTGGAGACATCGAGTAAAAACAGAACGTTGTTCATTTTCTGCTCGGATTTGATTTTCTCACTTGCTCCTAAAACATCGACAATCGCAAGGACTAAAAATGCAACTGCCAATAGATAGAAAAGAGGAAGAACTCTTGAGATTAGACTGCTTTTAGAAAACAATTTTTCTCTAAACCTGGGTTCTGCAAAGGCCTCACGAGACTCCCGTCTCCATCGCAAAAACGCGACGATAAGCACCCCTAAAAATGGGATAAGTAGGAGTAGAAGCAGATAAAGAGGTTGGCCTAAGCTTACGTCCATGCGTGGTCTATTTAGAGTATGGTTTTAAACAGTGCCCATCTCAAAAGGGCATCTACGAGTAAAATCAGTAGTGCCCCCAAGAGCAAATAACGAAAATACTCGGTATAGTTATACATTTTCGAGGTTTTCACCTCGGATTTTTCAAGTTGGTTAATCTGCGCATACACATTTTGAAGCGCATCGTTTGAGGTAGCTCTAAAGTACTTCCCTCCCGTTTTCCTTGCAATGTCCAAAAGAGTGGGTTCATCAATCTTCACCTCGACTTCGGTAAAAACAAGGTCTCCAAAGATATCTATATTCGTGGGCATTAAGGCGTAGCCATTGGTTCCAATCCCAATGGTATAGACCTTAATTCCCAAACTTTGCGCCAAATCCGCTGCGACAAGGGGCGAGATGGAATTCTCAATCGTGTTGACCCCGTCGGTCATCAAAATAATAATCTTCGTTTTGGCTTTGGAATGTCTTAAATGCGTGGCCGCGACGGAGAGTCCGTCTCCAATTGCGGTTCCAGGCTCTAGTTCCATTGGATCTATTTGCTCGATTTCATCTAGCACAATCTGATGGTCAGAGGTGACGGGTACTTTGGTTAAGGCTTCTCCACTGTAAGTCACAAGACCAATTCGGTCGGTGGGCCTGTCCTTCACAAACTGACTTGCGATTTTTTGAAGCGCAGAGAGTCGATCGGGTTCTAGGTCTTTAGAAAGCATACTTAAAGAGGCATCCACTGTCAGCATAATGTCCATTCCTTTAGTGTCGTCCTGAAGCTCTGAAATACTAAAAGTCCGTGGCCTAGCCATGGCTAGGAAAAGAAGACTTAAAATCAAATATTTAGAAAGTTTTAAAAACTTTAAAACAAGGCCATACCCTTTCGAAGAGTCCATATCCTCTAAGGAACTTACTCTCAGCTGCTGGCTATTTTTCTTTGAAAAATCTCGAATCAGAAGGGGAACAAAGAAAAGAAAGAGCAGAAGCATCCAGGGGCTTTCCCATTGAAAATTCAAATCAAACATCCTTTCTCAAATTTTCAAATTCTAAATCCTTGCTCGATTCTTTAACCATCTGCACAATCGAGTCGTAATCCTTCGTCATCGCCTCCATATCTGGGAAAATTTTCGCAAATTTCACGAGATCTCCTCTTGTGAAAACTTCTTTTAAGATGGCTTCGCTCGGCTGCGAGACCGTTTGGTTCATATGAATCAGATCAAGTAAATCTTCCGTTAACAGAACGTCCGCAGGAATTCGGTATTGACGCGTCAAAAAGGCTCTTGAAATGTCGATTAACTCCACATAGAAAAGTCGGTAATTTCCTTCTTCAATGTACTGTTTCTTCTTAAGCTGTGCGAGGGCCTTTAATGTTTGGTTGGTCGCTACTTTTGGAGAGTCTTTTTGTCGTTTTCCGTACTTTATGAATTGGTAGATTAAAAAGACAATTGCGAGTAAGGCGAGCAGTCCTAGTAAGTAAAACTTATAGAGGTCCCAATAGTCTTTCATATTGAGTTTTACCTCCCTGTTTTTCATGATGTCATTAATTTGATCGCCCTTTTGCGCTGTGTTCACGACTTCTAATGTGTAAGGAATGGTTTTTAAAACTTTCTCTCCCACTTTCACCTCAAAGGCAGGAAGCGTAAAGGTACCTTCCTCAAAAACCGTAAAGGTAATGAGGCGCTCGTAATGATCTCCTTGCAAAGAAATACTGTCTTTAATCTCTTCGAAGTGAAACGGCAGCAACTCCCCTCGAGGGGCAAGCTGTACGTTTTGTCCGTTTAAATTTTCAATTCGGATCTTGTAGGTATTAGGCTCCGCGAGTGCAATGGTTTTCTTTTCTAGTACAGAAAAAAGCGTTTGACTACTTACACCTAGGCTCCAAAGCCCAAAAAGCAGATAGATAAGTTTTTTCAATCTCCTTACGTTTATCGGTTTAAAAAATACTGGTGCAGGGCACGCGTATACGGTGCTCCCGTGTTTAATTCAATAAGTCCTGCACTGTGTTTTTCCAAAATTTCTTTTAATTTTCGGGCTTTGGTTCTTCTCGCTTCGGCGAAATTATAGCGCCAGCGTTTGCTCGAAGTATTGACCCATTTGACTTCTCCTGTTTCGGAATCTTCAAAAGCTAAGTAGCCTAAATTCGGAAGTTCTAAATCGCTTCGATCGTTGACCCGAAAGGCGAGCAAACTGTGGCTTCTTGCCGCTACCCCAAGGGTTCTTTGCTCAATTTCTTCTTGAAAATCCGATATCATAAAGACAAAGGATTTCTTTTTGAACACTTTCATAAGATACGAAAGTGCATCGGCGTGATTGCTTTTGGCGCGGACGGGCTCAAAAGAAAGAATCAAAGAAAGAATCGAAAGCACATGCTTTCTGCCTTTACTCGGAGGAATCACTTTATAAACTTTGTCGGCATAGAGGATCAGTCCGACTTTGTCCTGATTGCCTGCTGCTGAAAATCCGATACTCGCGCAGATTTCAGCCATGTATTCTCTTTTTAGAGCGCTGTGGGTTCCAAAATCCATCGAGGAAGACACGTCCACCATGAGAATGACGCTGAGCTCTCTTTCCTCCTGCATTACCTTTACATAAGGCTCTTTAAATCGTGCCGTTTTGTTCCAATCAATTCTCCGAATCTCATCGCCAGGCTCGTAGGGTCTAATCTCAGAAAAGACCATCCCTTGTCCTTTAAAGGAACTATGGTACTGCCCCATAAGCGCAGCCTGGCTTTTGTGCCGGGTGCGTATCTCAATCTGTTTGACTTTCTTTACAAGTTCTTTAATGTCCATAGAATTCGTTCCTTTCTCTTCTTCCCTTTCGTAACAGAGAATTTCTCTTTTTACGGCGCTTGAATTTTCGCTAGAATCTTTTCAATTAAAGCCTCCGTAGTTAATTCTTCCGCCTGGGCCTCAAAGCTAAGGCCAATTCTATGTCTTAGAACATCCATTGCGACGGCTTTCACATCTTCCGGAATCACAAAGGCGCGGTTTTGCAAGAAGGCATGCGCGCGACTGGCAATGGCTAAATTAATGGAAGCTCTTGGAGAAGCTCCAAACGTAAGAAAATCGGAGAGTTCACTCAGTCCGTATTTTTCAGGATACCTTGTGGCAAACACCATATCCAGAATGTACTTTTCAATTTTTTCATCTAAGTAGATCTGATTCACGATGGTTCTTGCTTCTAGAATCTGATCTAAGCTAAGGACTGCATTAATAGTCTCAGGAGTCCCCGTAGCCACACGTCTCATCACTTCTCTTTCGTCTTCAAAGTCCGGATAATCAATCGTACATTTAAGCATGAATCGGTCACTTTGTGCTTCAGGAAGCGTATAGGTTCCTTCTTGGTCGATCGGGTTTTGCGTCGCAAGAACGAGAAAGGGTCTGGGTAGAGCCATGGTTTCATCGCCAATGGTCACCTGCCTTTCTTGCATCGCTTCTAAAAGTGCAGACTGCACTTTCGACGGCGCTCTGTTAATCTCATCCGCAAGGACAAAGTTTGCAAAAATAGGACCTCGCTTAATTAAAAAATCGTTCTCCTTAATGTTGTAAATTTGGGTTCCAATCACGTCCGCTGGAAGAAGGTCCGGTGTAAATTGGATTCTTGAAAATTCGCCATGCACCGCCTGGGCCAAAGATTTGATGGCTAAGGTTTTGGCTAGGCCGGGAACTCCCTCTAATAAAACGTGTCCGCTTCCCAGAAGCCCAATGAGCAGTCGGTCTATCATATAGGACTGCCCGACTATGGCTTTGTTAATTTCCTGTTTTAAACGTGTAAAATGAGCGTTGGTTTCGGTAAGCTTATGCGTAAGAATCTGAAGCTCTTCAGCCTGCTTTATTTCTGACATAAATTGAATTTAATATTGCGTGGGTAAAATTGCGATAAATACAAGCAAAAGTCAACACAATTAGTGCCAATTTCGCGTTAAAATTTGTTAAATGTAAAAGCGCCGGAATTGGGCTATAGAACCCTCTTTCTTTTGCTTTCTAAGTGCAATTTACAAGATTTTTGGCTTTGAAACTCAAATTTTGTCTTTGAATTTATATTTGCCTCCCCGCTCCTAACTCTGAAAAACCAAACCCCACGGTACCTGTAACCCTCTAAAATAAAGGAAAGAAGGATGTTTTTATCTGCGTGGAAAACAGGACACAAACTAAGTTTGCATGAATAGAGGCTTAGTAGGGCAAGTACTTCCACAAAAATCTTCTAAGGGAAAAGGGGGCCTTTGCCTCCTCTATTCGCATGCCTAAGGGGAACTTAAATGTAGCGCCTCTACTTGTGATTTACAATTAATTAAAGTACTTTTGAGGCTTAAAACCAAGTCTTATGACCTATCAATTTCAGACCCATAAAACGGTCAGAAAGAACTTAAAGGAAATCCTAGATTCCACTCCGTACGAGGAGCTTATGCTCATTCCCGATGGATTCAATAACAACCTATATTGGAACATTGCGCACTGCGTAGCGACCCAACAACTTCTTCATTATTACCTAAGTGGCAATTCGTTTCGAATTGATAAATACTGGGTGGAAACCTACAAAAAAGGAACACTTCCCAACCTAGACGTCTCCACTTCAGAAATAGAAGACCTCGGGTTCTTGCTCACGGAGACTTCCAAGATTTTAGCAAAAGATTACGATGCGAAGCTCTTTACAGACTATTCGAATTATCCCACAAGTTTTGGGATCTCCCTTAGTTCCATTGAAGAGGCCATTCAGTTTAACAACCTGCACGAGGGACTACACTACGGCTATGCCCTTGCACAAAAACGCGCCATTTTAGGCGAAACCCATTAATATGAAAGATTTTAACTCAAGCGAAGGTATCGACAAGAAAGACGACATGGTCTTTGGAATCCATCCCGTGATGGAAGCCATTGAAAGTGGCAAAAACATTGACAAAATTTTTGTTCAAAACCAACTGGTTGGAGCGAATGTACAGGAACTTAAAGCCTTACTCGCAAAGCACAAAATTCGTCCCAACTATGTACCGGTAGAAAAACTAAACCGACTCACTAGAAAAACTCACCAAGGGGTTGTGGCTTTTATCGCTCAGGTCCCGATTTACAGCATTGAAGACATTTTACCCGGAATGCTCGAGGAAGGGAAAACTCCTTTCCTTCTTATTTTAGATCGACTCACGGACGTAAGAAACTTTGGTGCGATCTGCCGTACGGCAGAGTGCGTAGGCATTGATGCCGTGATCGTCCCAGAAAAAGGAGGCGCACCGATCTCCTCGGATTCGATTAAGACTTCGGCCGGAGCCCTTTTCAACATTAAAATTTGCAAGGAGAAAAACTTAGCCCACACCGTGGACTATCTTCAACAAAACGGAGTGCTTGTGTATGCTGCGACAGAGAAAGCTCAAAAACTAGCCTACGATGTAGACTTCAATGAACCTTGCGCCCTTGTGATGGGGAACGAAGAGAGTGGAATTTCAAAAGAAGTGCTACACCATGCAGACGAAAAAATCAAACTTCCTATTGAAGGAAAAACCCAATCTCTAAACGTATCGGTAGCCACGGGCGCGATCCTGTACGAGGCCATTCGTCAAAAATCTCTTTCCCTTAAACTCGAATCGTAAGATTCACCACATTCGACTTAATTTATGAAAAAATATACTATTGTTCTTTTTGCCCTACTAAGTGTGACCGCTTGCAAAAAAGAAAACACAAGTTCAACGACTACTTCAAAAACAGATAGCCTTGCGCCCAATGCGTCTACATCCGATTCCACTGCGGTCTTAGGGGCTGAGAGTGCAGGACCTGCCATTGCTCAGAAGGAGGGGGTCTATACCCAAAACTTCAAATTAGCGATTGGAGAAACCTATCCTCTTACCACCTACCAAAGAAACCTTCAATCGGTCGTGGGACCGGACGGCAAGACCCAAAGGGCATCCAGCAATTCTACGGACGAGATGAGCTTCACGGTGAATGATTTGAAAGACGGAGTTTATGACATCACGATTAATTTAGTTGGAAAAACCAATTCCCAAACGGCCGCAGGAAAAACGCAGACGGTGGACACCAAAGGAAAAGAACCTGAGGACCCTCAATTAAAGATGATGTGGCATATGAACCGCGCACTTACAGGGAACAAACTTCAAATGAAAATGGATTCCAAAGGAGAAGTTCTATCCATTACTGGATTTGACCCAATCTATAAGAAAATCACAACAGCCGCCACTTCTCAAATCAAAGAAGCTGCGCAAAAAGAAGGTTTCCTTCAAAGCTTCAAGGATAGCTTCAACGAAAATACCATTAAGGAGCAGTTTACCAAAAACCTAATGGTTCTCCCAAAAGCCGGAGCGAAAATTGGACAAAAATGGAGTGAGACCGAAAATGCAGCACCGGACGGTTCTGTAAAACTAACGACGAATTACACGCTTGAAAAAGTAGAAAATGGAATCGTTACCATTAAAGTAACCGGCGGCATTCCGAAGAAATCAGACAAGAAAACAAACGAGGGAGTGACCCATACGATCTCCTCTGAGCTGACTCAAAGCGGAAGTGTGAAGCTGGACCAGGCCACAGGTTGGATCAAAAACCAAAACGTGAGCGTGAAAACCAAGCAAAGCCAAACGCTTTCCGATGGAAAACAAAGCGAAACCATGAAAAGCGAGTCGACTTCCACTGTCATTGTCAACCCTGAAAAATAAAGATTTTTACTTCTCATGAAATTCATCCTTCTTACGATACTCTCTACGATCATCATTTTCTTTGTGTGGAATATTTTAAAGAGACTCTTTTTCAACAAATTCTATCAATTTCCTAGTCCAAAAAAGAGTACACAAAGTCCTAAAGAAAAATTGAAGTCCAATTTAAAATGGGACGCTGAAACGGTAGAGTATGAAGAGTTAAACGACAAAGCAAATGGCCAAAAAGACTAATCTCCTATTCATAGTCCTTTCCTTAGGGATTTTACTTGCCATCTCCCTCTTGTACCTCTCTCCTGTTCTTACGGGTAAGAGTGTCATTCAGCCCGACATCGTGCATTACAAAGGAGGCGCAAGTGAACTTTTGGATTACCGCGCGAGCCACGGACAGGAAACCTATTGGAGCGATGCCATGTTTGGGGGTATGCCTACTTACCAATCGGGAGCTCAGTTCCGAGGCGATTTAATTAAGCAAGTAGATTATGCGCTGCAGATTTTGCCAAGACCTGCCAATTATATTTTCCTACTCATGGCGGGATTCTTTTTGCTTGGCTATGTGGTGACCAAAAGCTGGAAGTACGCCCTTTTAGGGGCAACCTTTTTTGGTCTTTCCACTTATTTTTACATCATTATTGCGGCCGGGCACAATGGAAAAGTCCATACCCTCGCCTATTTTGCGCCTTTGCTAGCAGGAATTCTCCTGGTTTACATTCGAAAGAAATACCTACTCGGGTTTGTTCTCACCACGCTTTTCATGGGACTGCAAATTGCAGCGAACCACCCTCAAATGACCTACTATCTCTTTATTGCCCTTGGGTTCCTCTTCCTATCGGAACTCTACAGAGCGATAAAAGACAAAACGAGACTTCGTCACTTTTTAGTGAGTTCCGGAATTCTGGCGCTCGCGTTTGTTCTAGGCGTCGGAATGAATTCACAAAGATTACTTGCGAATGCCGAATTTGTAAAGGAAACAACCCGTGGAAAACAGATTCTAGACAACCCTACCCAATCGAGTACGAAATCCGGTCTTGACAAAGAATCCATTACGATGTGGAGCTATGGAAAGCTCGAAACTTTAAACCTCTTCATTCCACGCCTAATGGGCGGCGCGAGTAGCGAAGAAGGATCTGACAAGATCATGGAAGGATTCCAGACTTTGGTGCAAGAGAACGTACAGAGTCAGGCGCAGTGGGATCGAATCTCTCAAGGCCTTCGAAGTTTAACTTACTGGGGCGAGCAGCCGGGAACCTCTGGACCTGCTTACCAGGGTGCGGTGGTTGTTTTCCTTGCTATACTAGGATTTTTCTTTGTTCGAAAAAAGTACCGATACTGGATCTTAGGAGCCAGTATCCTAACGATTCTACTCGCATGGGGGCATAACTTCTCCCTACTCACAGACTTTTTCATTGAGTACATTCCTTTGTACAACAAATTTAGAGCGCCTTCCTCCATTTTAGTGGTGGTAGAACTTCTGCTGCCTTTGGTGGCCATTTTAGGACTGTATCAGTTCTTTCAAAGCTCGGAAATATCCAAGGAAAAAAAGCAGAAAACACTTATCCGGGTCAGTGCAGCGGTGGGTCTGTTTTTAGTTTTACTTCTTCTAGGCGGAAAATCGCTTTTAGGTTTCTATACGCCTAGTGAAAAGACCTATCTTCCCCCTTATTTATTAGACTATCTTGCAGAAAACCGTCATTCGGTTTTTGTCCAAGACACGCTAAAAACTTTGGGCTATGTTGCACTTGTCTTTGCTCTACTCTTTTTGAGTCTAAGACAAAAGCTATCCCAAAACGTAGTTTTAATCGCAATTGGTCTTCTTAGTTTAGTGGATCTTTGGAGCGTAAACAAACGCTATTTAAACGACACCAATTTTGTTGAAAAAGCCTTTGCAGAGCAGCCTTTTTTAACCGAAGACTCTGAATTCTTACAGGAAAAAGCGAAGGACAATTCGTACATTCAAGGACTTTTAGGCCAAATCCCGGTGAATAGGGCTTTAGAAGAATTAACCACGACAGACACGAGTCATTATCGGATCTACAACCAAACTTTAGGAACTTTTGGTGAGACCAATACGTCGTACTTTAAATCTTCCATTGGAGGCTATTCCGCTGCGAAATTAAGAAGGTACGATGACCTCATCGATCGGTATTTCTTAAGAGGGGATTCTGTCCAAACTCCCAAAGTACTGAATCTCTTAAATGCGAAATACCTCATCTACGGCTCGACCGCAGATCCACAAGTGGCCCTGAATCCAGACGCAAACGGTCCGGGCTGGCTAGTCTCAGAAGTTCTCTTCACAAAAACAGCCAATGAGGAATTTGAAGCGATCGGTCAGGTAGACAGCAAAAAAGTAGCGGTCATTAATGCAGCAGACCAATCTTATCTCGAAGGAAAACCTCTTGCCGCGGATTCCACTGCAAGCTTTACCCTCACAGACTACAAAGCCAATGAGATTGCATTTGCATCCAAATCCAAAACGCCTCAATTGGCCGTGATATCAGAAATGTACTATCCGTATGGATGGAAAGCCTATGTCGATCAAAAACCTGCGGAGTATATAAAAGTAAATTATCTCTTACGAGGAATCTATCTGCCCGAAGGAAGTCATGAAGTAAAAATGGTCTTTCAGCCAGAGGTCATTCAAAAAGGAAAACTTTATTCTCTTTTGAGTACGGGTCTTTTTGTACTTCTTGCCGGACTTGGATTCTATATCGAACGAAAAAAGAAGCCTATAAAACCTACCAACAAGGAGGTTAAGGAGCTAGAGGGAGCGTAAAATGAACAAAAAAAAAGTTTTAATCATCACGTACTATTGGCCTCCCGCAGGGGGTCCTGGCGTACAGCGATGGCTAAAATTCACAAAATACTTGCCTGAGTTTGGGTATGAGCCCTATGTCTATACGCCTGAAAACCCAAGTTACCCTCTTTTAGATCCTTCGCTAGAGAAGCAGGTTCCAAAGGAACTCACGCTGGTACAAACCAAAATTTGGGAACCCTATCAATTGGCTGAACTCCTTAGTTCAAGCAACCAAAAATACAAAGCCGGTCAGTTTGATAAGGTAGAGAACCAGAGCCTAAAAGGAAGACTTTCCATCTGGGTTCGAGGGAATTTCTTTATCCCGGATGCCCGAAAGTTTTGGGTGAAGCCTTCGCTTCGTTTTCTAAAAACCTATTTGAAGAAGAACGGCATTGATACGGTGATTACTTCGGGTCCACCGCATTCTATGCACCTAATTGGTCTTGGACTCAAAAAAGAGGATCCCTCCCTAAAATGGATTGCGGATTTCCGAGATCCGTGGACAGAAATATCCTACTACAAGCATTTAAAACTCTCCAAGTGGGCGGATCGCAGGCATCACGCACTAGAAAAAGAAGTACTGCAAACCGCGGATCTCACTTTGGCAACCAGTTACTCTGACGCAGAGCAGTTTAAATCCTTAGGTGCTAATGCGATTTGCATCACCAATGGATTTGACCCAAGCGATTTGCCTGCTATCTCAAACGATAGCCCTAAGTCCGATTCAAAGTTCAGCCTCAGTTATATTGGCGTTTTAGAACAATTAAGAAATCCCCAGCTGCTTTGGGATGTTTTAATTGAGCTTGTAGAAAGCGAAAAAGCATGGAAAGAGAAGCTTGAGCTTCGTTTTGTGGGTCGAATCGACCCCAAACTTCTAGAGAGTCTCCAAAGCTCCCCACTGTCCCCTCACCTAAAGGAACTAGGCTATCTCTCTCATGAAAAGGCTTTAGCACAAATGCAAAAAGCTTCCTTACTTCTGATCACCAATTTTCCTTCAAGTGCCTCCAAAGGTATTATCCCAGGAAAACTTTTTGAGTACTTAGCCTCTGAAAAACGAATTTTGTCCTTTGGACCACCCTCTGCAGATGTACAGAAGATTCTAGAAGAAACGAAAAGCGGGTCTCATTTTGCGTATGACGAATCGAGCGCGCTTAAAGAATTTTTGAAAAAAGAAATGGACCTTTTTGAGTCCGGCGAAAAAAAACAAGGCTCGGCTTCCATTGAAAAGTTTACAAGACGCTCTTTAACAAAGTCTCTTGTCAATGCCCTTGAACGTTTAATTCCTTAAACTCAACCTCTATGACCCCTAACGAAAAACTATCCGAAAAAAGCACTCAGGAGCTCATTTCAGAGCGAGCAAAAATTAAAACGGCCCTCTTAACGAACGCGGTCATGGTCGGCGTTTTGATCGGCATCGCGATCTACAGTACCTATAACAATGGACTGAGCATTCTTACGTTCTTTCCACTTCTTTTCATTCCCATGTTTACAAAAAAGGCAGCGGGCAAAAAAGCGATTGACCAAGAACTTAAGAATCGAAACGTACTGTAAACGTTGGAATTAAAAGAGGCTCCCCTCTTATCCAACTTATAAATTTCTTTCTACTTGCTGTGTTCAATTAAATAATTGGCAATCACTTTCTCAATGAGTTCTTCCTTGGTTAGGTGATGAAAAGTGGATTTGATTTGAAGTTTAACCTCTTCTGGAATTTCACGGTTGGGTTTGGTTTTGAATACTTTTTTTGCCCAAACCAGAGTGTTGTTCCATTCTAGGTCTTTTGCATCTACTTTCCCTGCCGGCTCAAAATGAATTCCAAGTTCTTTTTCAAACGCAGCAATGTCTTTAACCTCTTCCTCTTGAAGGATCGTCATAGACAATCCTTTGGCACCGGCTCTCCCTGTCCGACCGCTACGGTGCACATAGGCCTCTTTCGTATCAGGCAAATGGTAATTCACCACGTAGGCAAGCTCCTTTACATCAATTCCTCGAGCCACTAAATCCGTGGCCACGAGTATGTCAATATGCCCTTCTCGAAATTGCTCCATGATGCGATCTCGAATGGCTTGGGTTAAGCTTCCATGAAGAGCCCCAGAGGGGATTTTACGGATGGCTAAGTTCTTGGCCAATTTGTTTACAGCCGCTTTGGTTTTGCAAAAGATAATCCCTCTTCCTCCTTTTTGAGAATTTAGAAAGTGCAGCAGCACATCCAGTTTTTCAATAGGGTCTACGACCAGATACTGATGATCGATTCCTTCGTGCGGCAATAGATCTGATTCAGACTGAACTGAAACGGCATTTTTGTTTAGGTAATTATGCACAATCTCTTTTAATTCTCCAGGCATCGTGGCACTAAACAAATACGTGCGACGCTCTTTAGGGAGAGCTTTTAAAATCTCCATCAAATCCTCTTTTAAGACTTGGAACATTTCGTCCGCTTCGTCGAGTACAAGATGCTTTAATCCTTTCACATCAAAGGCTTCTCTTTTAAGTAAATCTAAGAACCGACCGGGCGTCGCCACCAGAATTTGAGGGGAGGCTTTCAGGGCCTCGATTTGTGATTTAAGCGTACTTCCCCCTGTGATTAAGACGGTGGAAACTTCCACAGAGTAGGTAGAGAAAGAAATTAGGTTGTTATAAATCTGCTGACTTAGTTCTCTTGTGGGTGCTAAAATTAGAGTTTGTACCCCCGATTGCTGTGCATCCACGAGTTGCAAAAGAGGAACTCCAAACGCAGCGGTTTTCCCCGTTCCTGTTTTCGCAAGTGCGACAAGATCCTTCTTTTGGTCTAGAATTACAGGAATCACACGCTCTTGAATCTCGGTGGCTACCGTGATTTCAAGATCCGCTAAAGCTTTTTGAAGGGACTCGTTTATTCCCAAATCGGAGAGGCGTACAGACATATCTAATTTTCGACAAAGATAGCGACAGTTTTGCTCTTAAGACTATTCTAATCTCGTGAATTGTGGCAACTCCCCTAGATCCCTCCTTTTGGCCCTAAAATAAGAAGTCCGTCTCACCTTGGGTGAGACGGACACTTTTCTTTGACTGCGCACGTAAAGCGCGGCAGATAGAGAAGGGTTTAAGGGTTTACAACCATCCCATTTCTTCCATCCACTCGTCGTTATAGATTTTTCCTACATAACGAGAACCGTGGTCATGAAGTAGGACGACAATCACATCGTCTTTCTTAAAGGTGTCTTTCATCTGAACCAGGGCCGCGATGGCACTTCCTGCAGAATATCCACAGAAAATCCCTTCCTCTTTTGCCAGTTTTCTCGCGTAGATCGCGCCGTCTTTGTCGGTCACTTTTTCGAAATGGTCAATTACGCTCATGTCGTAATTTTCAGGAATAATATCCTCTCCAATTCCTTCCGTTATGTAACTGTACGCGTTCTCTAAGTTGATTTCGCCAGTTTCATGGTATTCTTTAAGTATAGATCCATAGGTATCCACTCCAATCACGTTTATACTTGGGTTCTTTTCCTTGAAGAACTGTCCACATCCGGTTACGGTTCCTCCGGTTCCTGCTCCTGCCATAAAATGGGTAAGCTTCCCCTCCGTTTGCTCCCAAATCTCAGGAGCGGTAGACTCGTAATGGGCCTGACGATTGGATAAGTTGTCGTACTGGTTCACGTACCATCCGTCTTTTGTTTCCTCAGCTAAGCGCTTGGAAACAGAATAGTACGAACGCGGATCTGTCGGTTTCACATCCGTAGGACATACGATGACCTCCGCTCCCAGAGCTCTAAGGATATCGCACTTTTCTTTGGATTGTTTGGAGTTGGTGACAAAAATACATTTGTATCCTTTCACAATCGCGGCAAGGGCAAGTCCCATTCCCGTATTCCCTGAGGTCCCTTCAATAATGGTCCCTCCTTTTTTTAAACGTCCGTCTTTTTCTGCGTCCTCTATCATCTTTAAGGCCATACGGTCTTTGACAGAATTCCCAGGATTAAACGTTTCCACTTTGGCAAGGACTAGGGCTGGAAAATCAGGTCCTAGCACTTTATTCAATTTTACAAGTGGGGTATTCCCGATGGTTTCGAGAATCGTATTTGCATAGTTCATAGCGTCTTTTCTACTGGTATTTAAGTGGTGCAAAGATACAATTTTCCCCTTAGGTATATTTGATAGAACGCACAGGAGAAATCTTTGAAATAAGGACACTAGGTAAAACCAGTGAGACCGCAGAAATTAGAAGTATCCCTACCGAAATCCCTACAATATAAAAGGGATTCAAATCCACCGGTACTTGACTTACGTAGTAATTCTCAGGATTCAGAGAGATAATGCCGAAGTATTTTTGAAGCAGTAAGAATCCAATTCCAATGGCATTTCCCACCACAAGCCCCGGAATCATGATAAGCAGCGTATAGTTAATAAAAATCATCCGTACCTGTCCATTGCTCGCTCCTAGGGTTTTCAAAAGTCCAATCGACTGAGTCCTTTCAATAATTAGGATGAGTAAGACCATGATAATGTTGATGACCACCACGGTAAGCATGATGGTAATAATCAGGGCGATATTCACATCAAAGATATTGATCCAATCCACGATTTGTGGATACTTAGAGGTCACTTTATCTGCCCGATTCCCCTCACCCACAAGCGCAGCAACCGCAGGAAACACCTCTTCTAAATCGTTGTTGTTGTCTAAGAAAACCTCGTATCCCCCGACATCCGTCGAACTCAAGTCTTGAATTCTTCTCGCGTGGTTGATCCCTCCGAGCACAAACAAATCGTCAATCATTTTGATGTCCGTCTTGTAAAGTCCAGAGATTTCAAATTTTCGGTATAGAGGGTTCTGGTCTACTTTAGAAAAAATGGCCACAATGCTATCCCCTACCGATTTCTGCAAGTCTTTCGCTAACTTTTCGGAAAGCACAACCTCATTCGTATAGCCTTCTTCCGTCACGATAGGAGTTCTCCCCTTCGTCACAAATTGTTTGAAGCGCTCATGGTCAAAATCCTTTCCAATGCCTTTGAAGATAATCCCTGCAAAGTTCGTCTCGGTTCGCATGATCCCACTCACCGTCACAAATTTTTGAACCTTGACTACGTGAGGGCTCGCTTCTAGTTCTTTTAAACGAACCGATGAAGTATTTAAAATAGCGGAATTGTAGGACGTGCTGCTGTTTTCACTTTTGATCTCAATGGCACCGGCAAAATCCGCCATCCTATTTTTGATCGCATTTTTAGATCCAATTCCTGTGGAAACGGTGATTAAAGAAACAATAATTCCAAGGGCGACGGAGAGTCGGCCAATGAAAATGATAATCTGTGAGAGATTATTTTTGCTATCTTTGGAAAACGCAATTTTCTGCGAGAAATAGAAAGGAAACTTCAACCCGATGAATTTTAGCCTCAAAATTAAAACTTTACTTCTTACAAGCCTAATTTTTTACGCAGCAATCGCTGGGTTATCCGCGCAGACCTCCTCAAAGGAATGCTTTAAGGCGGGCGCAGACCGACCTGAGCTCTATTTGCCGCTGTTAGAGGGCAAATCGGTGGCCGTGGTCACCAACCAAACGGGACTCTTAGAGGATGGGCAGCATCTTGTGGATTATTTGGTCTCTCAAAACATCAAAATCAAACACATTTTTGCGCCCGAACACGGCTTTAGAGGAACAGCGGATGCAGGCGCCGTGGTTAAAAATGGAGTGGATACAAAAACGGGACTCTCCGTTCTTTCGCTGTATGGAAGCAATAAAAAGCCATCTGCCGCTCAGCTAGCAGGCGTCGATCTTATCTTGTTTGACATTCAAGATGTGGGAGTTCGTTTCTACACATACATCTCCACACTCGCGTACGTTCTAGAAGCTGCGGCTGAACAAAAGATAGAAGTCATCGTTCTAGATCGTCCGAATCCGCACGATGGATATACCGACGGACCTATTTTAGAATCTAAATTTTCAAGTTTTGTAGGTCTTCATCCTGTGCCCGTAGTCTATGGACTTACCATTGGAGAATATGGAAAAATGACCATTGAAGAGGGATGGCTTAAAAACAAAGTAAAGCCTTCCTATACGCTCATTCCGATGCTAGGATACCATAAAAAAGAGCGGTATCCGATGCGGGTAAAACCCTCTCCGAACTTACCGACGGACCAGGCGATTAACCTTTATCCCTCGTTATGCTTTTTTGAGGGCACGCAGGTTTCTGTAGGTCGGGGAACGAATCTCCCGTTTGAAGTCTATGGCAGTCCTTGGACGCCCTCACTTCCTTATAGCTTTACGCCAAAACCGATGCCCGGAGCAAGCGACCCTTTCTTAAACGGGAAAAAAAGTTATGGAGAAAATCTGTCGCTTGAGCCTACGGATTTACGCAAATTAGATCTTTCGTATCTTCTAAAAGCCTATCAGGCATACAAGAATCCAAATCAAAATTTCTTTTTGAAGAATCTATTTTTTGATAAACTGGCAGGAACGGATGCTCTACGCAAACAAATCGTAGAAGGCAAGTCCGAATCAGAGATTCGAGAATCGTGGGAGAAGGGACTCATTTCTTTTGAGGCCATTCGCAGCAAATACATCATTTACCCGAACTAATCGAACGGCTCAGGTTTGTTTTTATCGTCCTTGTTTTTGTAAAGGATAAACATACCAATAGACAGTCCAATCACGCCTGCGGCGCCATTTAATAGTGCGCGAGAAAGCCTGTCCTCTGCATCGCTGCCAATATAGTTCATCCCAAAAATTAGGGCAAAAGTAATGATTGAAAATACAATGTGTGCTTTTCCGAATAGTTTCATAATTAGTTCAGTTTATAAGAGACCATAAGCCCTCCGCGGTACGGAAGCCATTCTCCACTTTTATTCCAACCTTCCGCTTGGTCGTAACGAATCCATTTGTCGGGTGGAACTTGCTCATACCCGTGGTACATTCCTTGACTGGTTCCCCCTCCGATAAAAGCATCTAGATTCCACTTCTCATGAATCTGCCACTGATATCCAAGGGTTGCTCCGACCATGAAATTAAATCCTCTTTGAAATTTTTCCGTTCCGATGTAATTCCACTTCGTTAAATCGTATAGACCAAACCCTGCGTTTAGTCCTAAATAAAATCCGTCCATTGCGGATTTAAAATAATGTCTTCCCTCAATATGTCCCATGTAGACTTGCATATGGTTTCCTACAAAGGATTTCCAAGGGGATACCAGGATGTCCGCTTGAAGGGTTTGTTTGCGGGAGAGCTGGTATTCAGCTCCTGCATTTAAGATGAGCGCGGGAGCAAGAAGGGCGTTGCCTTTCAAAAAGAGTTTGTGATCTTCTGCTTGCTGCTGCGCAGAAAAATGAGTGGTTCCAAGCCAAACAAGGCTCGTAAGAAAAAAAATGGGTTTCATTAACTGTTTTCAAGCTCACTAATTAGTTCTTGCACCAGAGAAGGATCTCTTCCTTCTTTCTTCACAAGGGCAAGGGCCAGATTTGCGCTGCTGCTCGCAAGCTCTGTATTTCCTAATTTCTGGTGCAAAAGCGCAAGAAGATAGGTGTTTTCCATACGAGCTTCTCTTTCGACGGACTGCTCCGCCCAAAGGACAGCCTTAGAAAGGGCCTGTGGATCTTGAATGTGTTTCCAAAACAAATAGCATGCCTCGTCTAATACAGAACTCTCAATCGACTCTCCCTTTTGAAGATAGGAAATCGCGGCATTCTCATATTTTTCAAAATTGCCCACAGAGGGGTAAAAATTCATAGCCAATCGGTGGAGCTCCAAATTTCCTTTTTCAGGTCCTAAAAGTTTAATTGCTCCATTCAAAAAAAGAGATTCGTCTAAAATCCCTTTCTCTATATCCATAGCCGACTTGGCTAGGGTGTTAAGCCGTATTCTTTGCTCATACGAATCGTAAATATCGCGTGGCAAAAGCTCTAAAATATTCTTTTTGTTCTTAGAAAAGACTTCGAACGTTTTATCTTTTGTGGATTCAATAGACGAAAGAAGCAGCGCCACTTCTTCATGGCTATAGGGTCCCATCGGTTTGATTTCAAAATAACGGTTGACCACTTTTTTCGCGAACTGAGGCTCTGAGCTAAGATACTTCTTGCTTGCCTCCATTAAAAAAGCGAGATCCGTTTCTCCCTTTTCAAAGCGATTCTTGATACTGCCCTGTTTTTTCTGGTCTAGCGCCTTTTGGCCTAGTCCAATTAATGCTTCCTTATTTAAATATCCATAGCCTCTTACTAGCACCTCGCCCTGGGCATCTAAAAATAAATAATGCGGAAAGGTATTCACCCCATAGGTCACTGCGAGATCTTTCCCCTCGCCTTTTTCCATGTCAATATGGGTGTTGATGAAATTGGAATTGTAAAAATCTCCCACGGTCTCGTCCGGAAACACGTTTTTCTCCATGAGTTTACAAGGTCCACACCAAACGGCGTACGCATCGATAAAAATGAGTTTATCTTGTTTGCCCGCCTCCACTAAAAGATCCGAAAACGGAGAATCATTAAACTCAATTCCTCCCTTCGCATACCCCAGCACGCTCACAAAAAACACCAAAAGGGCCACTATTCTATTCATATTCTCAGTCTAATGATAGGGTAAATATACAGAAAAACGCTTCAATTCAACCCTTCGCTTTCTCTGATTTTATGTAAAATTTAAGATAATTCCGTAATGAAAACAAAATTAGACGATTACAGAGTGCTTTAATTGCTCCTCTTGAGAAAATACGACAATTCAATGCTTTCTTCTTAAAAGCGGAAAGAAAAAAAGAGTTTAAAAATGGAAATTATATAAGACCTCAAACCTCTCAAAATTGCTATATTGCAAGCATCTAAAAACCGATAATCGTTTTGAGCTCATGATTCTAATTGTTGACGACTCTCCACAGAACATCATTTCACTGAAAAAAGTACTCGAAAAAAACAATTTCACAGTCGATACCGCGTCTTCTGGTAAAGAGGCACTTCGAAAAATCTTAAACCAATCCTATGTATTAATTATTCTGGATGTTCAAATGCCAGAAATGGATGGATTTGAAGTAGCAGAGGCCATTTCAGGCTTTTCAAGAGCCAAAGAAACCGCCATTATTTTCCTGTCTGCGGCCAGTGCTAATCTAAGTTTGATCACGCGTGGATACTCCTCCGGTGGACTGGATTACATCACCAAACCGGTGGATATGAATATTCTGCTATTAAAAGTAAAAACCTTTTACCGCATTTACGAACAAAACAGGGCGCTCAATTTAATGCAAGACACCCTTCGCGCAGAAATAGAAACTCGAAAAGATGCAGAACGAAAAAAAGACGAGTTTATTAGCATCGCAAGTCACGAGTTAAAAACTCCGATGACGAGCGTCAAGGGCTATATTCAACTCATGGAGCGAAGCCTTCTGAAAGGCGATATTGAAACCACAAAAGTAAGGCTGAGCAAAGTTCAAAATCAAATTGAAAAGCTAAACCTACTCATTGCGGATCTTCTTGATATTTCTAATATTGAAAGTGGCAAGATGCGCCTTAACCAAAACTACTTCTCGATGAGTAGTTTGGTAGATCGGGTCTTAGAGGTGATGCAACCCTCAAATCCCTCCATCGAATTTCAGCATGAAGTTCATTATAGTGAACTAATCTATGGCGATGAAAACCGTATTGAACAGGTGGTCATTAATTACTTGACCAATGCAATTAAATACTCTCCGGGCGAAACCCAGGTCCTTATCAAAACCTACGAGAAAGACAACCAAGTCTTTTTCTCGGTCCGCGACAAAGGCATTGGGATGAGTGAAGAAAATCGCCGAAAAGTCTTTGATAAATTTTACCGAATTGAGGAATCCTCTGAGCGGTTCCAAGGTCTTGGAATCGGACTTTACATTTGCAAAGAAATCATTCACCGCCACGAAGGTACTGTGGGAGTGCATTCCAAACCCAGGTTTGGCTCTGAATTTTTCTTTAGCCTTCCTCTACAACTAACCCCAATCCCTCATGAAGGGGCAACTCAATAAACCAAGCATGAATTTTAAATCCAATTTACTTTACGGTCTCGGACTTGCACTTTTGGTTCTCCTTGCCAGTTCCGTGGCCTCTTATATTAGCATTACCAATCTAATTAAGAGTTCTACGCAAGTAAAAAAGAGCAACGAGACCATTCAAGACATTTCCACCCTTTTCTCTTTAGTGAAAGATGTGGAGACGGCTCAAAGAGGATACCTTCTTACGCGCGATACTCAATTCTTACCCTCCTTTGAGGAAGGGAAGAAAAAAATTAGCACGGCCGTAGAAGAAGTTCGCTTAGAGTTAAGTGATAGCGATAAACAAAGGGCCAATTTTCAGTTTTTAAGCGAAAGCATCCAGGCTCGCGTGAAATTACTAGATCAAAACATAGCCTTACGAGAGGTACACGGCGGCACTTCAACCCTAGAATTGATGGAGGGAAAAACCCAAATGGATAACATTCGATCGGCCGTTGTACGCATGCAGCGAGAGGAGCAAGCCCTGCTTCAAAAGCGCACCAATCGAATGGATAGTTTTGCCTCGTATACACCTCTATTAATCGTGGCCTCTGCCCTGCTCGCCTTTCTAATTACTTTCTATTTCTTTCGGAAAATAAACGAAAGCTATAAAAAAACCCTTTCTCTCAGTCAAGAAGTAGAAAAGAAAAACGAAGAGAGCGAAAACCGTCTTCTAGCCATTGGAAAGGTCGCAGAACAGATTTCTTCGGGCGATTACAATATCAAATGGGACCAAAACATGCAGAATACCCTAGGCACAGTGGCAATCTCTTTAAATCGAATGTCCGACTCTTTGGATTCATCCTTCAAACTCTTAGAGGATAAACAGTGGTTAAGCTCTGCAAGTGCTCAACTGAGTGAACGAATGCTGGGAGAGAAAAGCTTAGAGACTCTTAGTAACGAAATCTTGGAGTTCCTAACGAGCAAAACGAAAAGTTTCTTAGGAGCCATTTACCTTCTCGAAGAAGAGGACCATCAACTTCATTTAAAAGGAAGTTTTGCCCTGGATTCTAGTGCAATGCAGAGAAGGATCGCGATAGGAGAAGGACTTTTAGGTCAGGCCTTCCAATCGAGAAATGAAATTCTTGTGCAGGAGTTTAATGAGAATTCCCCCTCAGTTACGTATTCGAGTGGAAAAACTTTGCCTACCAATTTATTAATTCTTCCCCTTACTCGTCACAACATGCCTTTAGGTGTGCTGGAGATTGCCTCGACCCATACGTACTGTGAAACCGAACTTGAGTTTTTGCGAAGTGCAGCGGGCACCATCGGTCTCTCTATTTTTGATACGCAGAATCGCATTAGACTTCAAGAACTTTTAGAAGAAACCCAGGCGCAGAGTGAGGAACTCATGAGCCAGCAATCGGAGCTGGAGAATATTAATTCAGAACTGGAAGCGCAGTCTCAAAAATTACTAGCCTCCGAGGAAGAACTTCGCGTTCAACAAGAAGAACTTTTGCAATCTAACCAAGAACTAGAAGAGCGTACAAGCTTACTAGAAGAACAAAACGAACTAATTGAACAGAGAAACCTAGACATTCAACAAAAGTCAATTGCCTTAGAACAGAGCACACGATACAAATCAGAATTCCTGGCTAACATGTCGCACGAACTGCGCACCCCACTCAACTCAATTCTTCTTTTATCCAAACTGATGACCGAAACAGAGGAATTGGAAGAGCAATACGTGGAATACGCCAGTGTAATTCATAGTTCCGGACAAGGACTCCTTACCTTAATCGATGAGATTTTAGATCTCTCGAAAATTGAATCGGGAAAGATGAACTTAGAACTCCATACGGTGCACGTTAAAGAGATTACCCATAGCATGCAAATGCTCTTTGGAGAAATCGCCAAAGAAAAGAACTTAAAGCTTGAAATCAAAACAAAGGATTTAGAAATAGAAACTCTTTACACGGACAGATTGCGTGTGGAACAAATCCTTCGAAACCTCCTTTCCAATGCGTTAAAATTCACCTCCGAGGGCACAGTAACGCTTGACATCTCCAGTGACAAGGACCAAGGCCAGGTGCATTTCAAAGTGTCGGATACAGGCATTGGAATTGCAAAAAACAAAATTCAAATGGTCTTTGAAGCCTTCCAACAGGCGGACGGATCTACGCAGCGTAAATACGGAGGAACCGGTCTAGGCCTCTCCATTAGCCGTGAGCTTTCTAAACTTTTAGGGGGAGAGATTACGCTCTCTAGTAAGGAAGGAAAAGGAAGCACTTTTACTCTTATTATTCCAATCAATGCCACAGAAGTATCCGAGGTTCCCCAGGAGCAATTGACAGAGACTTTTGAGGCGATTCCTACAGTACTCGCTCCTAAAGAACCTACAGAGGAGGGACAGCAGCGCTACCTATCTTCTAGCATTCCCAAAGCTGTCGAGGATGACCGCGATACGATCCAAAAAGACGATAAAATTATTTTGATCATTGAGGACGATACTTCGTTTGCGAAAATCCTTCTGGATTACGCCCGCAAAAAAGGATACAAAGGACTTGTATCCGTCAGAGGTGACCAAGGAATTGAGCTTGCCGAACACTACAATCCTCTCGCCATTTTATTAGACATTCAATTGCCAATAATGGACGGATGGCAAGTAATGGAAGCACTTAAATCGAATCCGAAAACCAAACCGATCCCTGTACACATCATGTCTTCAATGAAATTTAAGCATGAAAGTCTCTTGCGTGGCGCAGTGGATTTCATTAACAAGCCTTTTGCCTTAGAGCAAATGCAAGTTATTTTCAACACCTTAGAAAAAGCGATCAGTCGCTCTCCAAAAAAGGTTCTCATTGTGGAAGAAAATCCGCAGCATGCCAAGGCACTTAGTTATTTCTTAAGCACGAACTCTATTTCCAACACGATTGCAACCAACGTAGATGAAAGCATTGATTCCCTCACAAGCCATAAAGTAGACTGCGTCATTCTCGACATGGGCGTTCCAGACCGATTGGCTTATGAAACCCTTGAGACCATCAAAGAGCAAGAGGGACTCGAGAAGCTGCCTATCATCGTGTTTACAGGAAAAAACCTATCCAAAGGAGAAGAAACGCGGATCAAAAAATACGCGGACTCTATCGTGGTGAAAACCGCCCATTCTTACCAGCGTATTTTGGACGAAGCGGGACTGTTTTTGCATTTGGTAGAAGAGAAAAACAAAAAGGACAAAAAACAATCTTCTGCCGATACCCAAAGCACGCTTAGAAATATTCTTAAGGACAAAACCGTACTTCTAGCGGACGACGACGTGCGTAACATTTTCTCCCTCACTAAAGCCTTAGAGCTTCACGGGATGAATGTACTGCCTGCCTTAGACGGCAAAGAAGCTCTTAAAACCCTGGATGAGAATTCTCAAATTGACATTGTCCTAATGGACATGATGATGCCGGAAATGGACGGATACGAAACCATCGGTCAAATCCGAACCAACCCTTCGCACAAAACGCTACCTATCCTTGCTGTCACGTCCAAAGCGATGATGGGAGACCGTGAAAAATGCATTGCCGCTGGAGCTTCGGATTACATTTCTAAACCGGTCGACATTGATCAACTCATTTCGCTATTGAGAGTTTGGCTTTACGATAGAACCTAAAAAAAAACAATCCATGAACCCGACAAAAAAAATTCTAGTCATAGACGACGACAGCAAAAACATTTACGCCCTTAGTGCGGTTCTAAAAGCGAAGGGGTATGTAAGTATTTCAGCGCAAAGTGCGAGAAAAGGCTTAGAGCTTTTAAAGACAGACCCGAGCATTGGACTGGTTTTACTCGACATGATGATGCCTGAGATGGATGGATACCAAGCTCTTACAGAAATCAAGAAAAATCCTGTCCTTCAGAACATACCCGTCATTGCAGTGACCGCCCAAGCGATGACTGGAGACAAGGAAAAATGCCTTGAGGCGGGAGCGGACGGCTACCTTTCCAAACCTGTGGCTATGGATCAACTCTTAGCCGTATTACAAACCTACTTATAAAAACATCTGTTTTGGAATCTTTTGAAGACGAGCATATTGAACTTTTACTATCCGACATTCTTGAATTGTATGGCTACGACTTTACGGGCTATTCGAGAGCCTCTCTCAAGCGTCGGATCGTTCGCCTATTTGCTCTCGATAAATTTGTCAGTTTCGCAGAGTACCGGTATCGAATCCGAACCGACAAATCTTATTTCAAACGTTTTCTAGAAGAGATTACAATCAACGTAACCGAAATGTTCCGTGATCCTGAATTTTACAAAAATCTTCGTGAAGAAATTCTACCTAAACTACGAACCTATCCGTTTATCCGCATTTGGATTGCAGGTTGCAGTACGGGCGAAGAAGCCTACTCTGTGGCCATTCTATTAAAGGAACTCAAATTACTTGATAAGAGTTTAATTTATGCGACGGATTTAAATTCGGCCGTTCTTGAGACCGCTTCTCAAGCCATGATTCCATTGAACAAATTGAAGCTTTATACGGAGAACTACCTCGCCTCTGGGGGTACGGAGCAATTCTCTGATTATTATTCAGCCAATTACTCTTTAGGAAAACTCTCGAGCGAATTAAAAAGCAAAATTATCTTCTCGACCCATAATTTAGTCACAGACCATTCGTTCAACGAATTTCAACTCATTCTTTGTCGCAATGTGATTATTTATTTCGATCGAGAACTGCAAAACGGTGTGTTTACTCTTTTTGACCAGAGTTTAGAAACTTTTGGTTACATTGCTTTAGGGACGAAAGAAAGCCTCGACTTTTCCCCGATAACGAAAAACTACGAAAGAATGCCTGGGGCCAAAATATGGAGAAAATTAAGATAAAATGAGAACTTGCAAAGCCTTAGTGATTGGTGGTTCAGCCGGAAGTTTAAACATACTCTTTAAATTTCTGCCGAGTCTCAGTGCCTCCCTTTTGTTTCCAATAATTCTTGTGGTGCACCGAAAAGCAGGCAAAGAAGAAATGCTCACTGAACTGCTCGCTTCCAAGACTCAATTAAAAGTAAAAGAAGCGGAAGAAAAGGAGACCTTAGAGGCCTCTACGCTTTACATTGCGCCTCCAGGCTATCATCTCCTCATGGAAAAAGACAGAACACTTTCTTTAGATGCCTCTGAAAAGGTCAACTTTTCTCGTCCTTCCATCGATGTAAGTTTTGAGTCCGCCGCCGATACCTTTGAAGAAGGCCTAGTAGCACTACTCCTTTCTGGAGCAAATTCAGACGGAACGAGTGGTCTTCAAAAAGTAAAAGAAAGAGGAGGACTCACCCTCGTACAAGATCCTGAATCTGCGCAGGTTTCTTTCATGCCGCAAAATGCAATTGATCATGCTCCCATTGATCATGTTTTAAAACCAGAACAAATCGCCCCCTTACTTAATTCTTTAAACGACGATTCTTATGGCAAAATCTAAAGTATTTTTATTTGACGACAACGAAGAAATCCTTGAATTATGCGTTGAGATTTTACAAGACTTAGGTTGTGAGGTGAAATTTTCTCCCACCACAACCGATCTACTTTCTCAATTGGAGCAGTTTACGCCAGATCTTATTTTCATGGACAATTGGTTACCTGATATTAGCGGAGTGCACGCTACACAAATGATTAAAGCGTCTGAGAAATTCTCCCATATTCCCGTGGTTTATTTTACCGCCAACACCAACATAGAATCGCTTGCGAGAATGGCAGGTGCGGATCATTACTTAGAAAAGCCCTTTGATATTGAAGATTTTGAAAATCTAACCTTGCAAGCTTTAAAAAAAGAAAAGTAGATTTACTTCCATTCTTCCCATAGGAAGACACTTTTCTTTGCAAGGGTTAAATACTTTTCTCTCTACCCGGAATTTCCCCTAAAGGTTTTACATACACGAGACTCCCCTGCTTTGGATGGTACGAGGGGAAATATAGAATCAGATCCATAGCTTGCAAATCTTGAATGCATCGATGGTACGTGGAATTCGACTGAATCCTACTTTTGCTCATGATTTCCCTTCTAGAAATCTGAAAAGACTCTGTGTAATTTTGCGCGCTCCACTGGTGGCATAAGCACAAATAGATGCTTATGTGGGTGGGGGTTAATTTTTTCGATCGTGCAATAAAATAAAAGAACGCGGCTAGGTGGCTTTCTGCTTTCATAAGAGTTAATTTTCTAAATCTTTTTCGTGTACCTTACCCCTTTCACTACTCGTTGAGTTTTGGCATTTGCACGAATAAAGAATGGGTTACTGCAGCGAAATTGAAAAGATTAATTCACAATTCATCCCTAGTCCTTCGGTACTACCGAAAGAAAAATTTGATTTTTCTCTTAATAAAGTTTTCAATAAAAAAAGACACAAAAAAAGCGTTTAGTAGTAATACCAAACGCTTTTAGTGGTTTCTCCAGGAATCGAACCAGGGACACACGGATTTTCAATCCGTTGCTCTACCAACTGAGCTAAGAAACCATCACTTTAATTCTGTTGTTTAAAGTGGTGCAAAAATAGCATCTTTTTCAATACAACGCAAGACTTAAGATGCTTTTTATCGGCATTGAGCGAAAAGCTATTGATTTTCAGATGCATTTTTTTCATTTTCCATTCGCATTTGCTCTGCGATTTCTTCTAACACGGGATTTATCGTGCTTTCCGGAATTTCACTTATGCGAATATACATGAGTCCATCAATGGCATCGTTGAAACTTGGGTCCACATTAAAGGCAATTACTTTTGCATTCTGTTTGATGTACTTTTTAATAAGTACAGGCATTCTCATGCCCGGTTCTAAGTCGTCAATTAACTTGTCTAGTTTGTTTAAGTCGGACTCTACTTCTTCTACAAATAGATTTTTGTCTCGTTCTCGAATCTTAATTTTAAACTCATGTTTTGGGTGAACGTATTGCGCGACTGCAGAATCGTAATAATTGGAACGCATAAAGTCAATCATAAGCGATTTTGAAAAATCGGAGAATTTGTTGCTAATGCTCACTCCTCCCATTAAAAACTTATGATCTGGATTACGAAGACAAACGTGTATAATGCCCTTCCACAGTATAAACAGGGGCATTGGTTTTTGTTGGTATTCTTTGGCAATGTAGGCTCTACCCATTTCAATTACCTTACGGAAGAATGGATGTAGCTCCTGATCAAAATCAAAGAGAGAACTGGTATAAAAACCACTCACGCCATATTTACGCATAACCATCTTTCCAAGTGCCATCCGGTAAGCGCCTGCGATTTTATTTTCTTTCTCGTCCCATAAAAAGAGGTGATTGTAATGCTTATCGTACTCGTCTAAATCAAAGGGAAGGTTGCTCCCCTCTCCTACGTCCCGAAAGGTTATTTCTCTTTGTCTTCCAATTTCTCTCATCACAGAGGGAATCTCTTCATAGGTGGCAAAATAAACCTGATACTGTCCGCTTTGAAATAGCATCTTATCTTGAGCTTTCAGCGCCTGAATTTCCTTCTCGATATCCTCTGCCGGCGTTTCATCAATAATATTAGCGACTAAATTCCCTGCCTTACCAATGGGAAAACTTAATTTAAGATCCGGCAGATTCATTTTCTCCATGAGCGATTTACGTCTTTCGTAATAGGCTCGAAGAATGTAAATTTTATCTTGCAAATAATCTCCTAGCTCTGCTATGGTCTCCTCCTCGTCCATCTGACGAATACTTACGGGTCTACCAATTCGTATGCGTATAGGACTTTCCCGATTTCGCATCATTTCGGAGGGAAGAAGTAGGGTTTGCAAATCAGGATGCAAACGAGCCGCTTGGTAGAAAAAGGCGCTGTTCTTTGCATGAAAGTACATAGGCACAACCGGTACGCGAGCTTTGCGAATAAGCTTTAGTGCGGGCGTTGCCCATTTTCGATCTCTAATTTCACGTGTGGGATTGTTTCGGTTAGAAACTTCTCCTGCTGGAAAAATGCCAAGGCAGCCTCCATTTTCTAAATGCTGCAGGGTCTCGCGCATTCCACTTGAGCTACTATAGAGTTCTTTTCTAGATTCAAAAGGGTTTACCGCAATGACATAAGGTTCAAGAGGCTTAATTTTATCAAGTAAAAAATTTCCCATCAGCTTAAAATCAGGGCGCACTGCGGAAATTACTTTTGCCATAAGGATTCCGTCGATTGCACCTAAAGGATGATTGGAGACCAAAATGAAAGGGCCTGTTTTGGGGATTTTAGCAATGTCCTCCTCAAAGACCACGTATTTAAGGTCTCTTTCTCTTACAAAACTTTCGAAAAAATCAGCTCCTTCCTTGTCTTTCAATTTGTCGTAAAGTTCGTTAACCTCGTCGATTTTTGTCACCTTCATAAGCGAACGAGCCGCTAATTCCTTTACGGGACCCAGGCGCTTTAGCCCTGCCGCTTTAATTAAATCGTTCTTTGTAATTAGGCTCATAGTTTTATTCTTAAAGTTCTCCTTGGAACACCATCTGAAGGGTTCCTCGCGACATTTGTTCTAGAAGCACGGTTTTGTGATCGTAAAAATGGGCAGTGGATTCGATCGTTGAATTTCGAACGGTCAAAAGTCTTACTTTTTCCTGAATTTCCACTTCAAATTTTGAATCAAGCGATTCCATTAATTTATCGATTGAATTGTACTTATCTTCCAAACAAAGTTCCAGGCAAATCGCCGTGGTCTGCATTAAAGAGATACGAATTTGAAATGCGTAAAGAAGAGCGAAAATTTCACTTAGGTGATGCTCCGCAATAAAAGAGAAATCTCTTGTGGATACGGTGAGTAAAATTTGATCCTCTTTTAGGATGTAACTCTCAAGCACCTGTGCTTTTGGACTGCTGCTTACTTTCGTTCCGGGTGCGAGTGGATTTAAAAAAGATCGTACAAAGAGCGGAATGTCTTTTTTCTTTAGAGGTTGAAGGGTCTTGGGGTGAATCACCGACGCCCCGTAATAGGCCATTTCAATCGCTTCTTCATAAGAGATGTAGGAGAATAGTTCCACGTCCTTAAACTTGCGCGGATCTCCCGTCATCACGCCCGGTACATCTTTCCAAATCGTCATGGACTGCGCTTCTAGTCCGTAGGCGAAGATCGCTGCCGAGTAATCAGATCCCTCTCGCCCTAAGGTGACGGTGAACTGATTCGCATCGCCGCCGATAAAACCTTGGGTCACGTAATTTTGATTTTTATCCAACGACTCTATCCTTTCTTTGGTCAATTTCCAATCGACCTCGCCTTCGCGAAAGGTACTGTCGCATCGAATGTACAAACGAGAATCTAGCCATTGATTAAAAAAGCCTGTTTCATGGAGATAGGAACTCACGATAAGGGAACTAATGAGCTCTCCATAACTCACGAGCTGATCGTAATAAAAATCATACCCTCCTTTGTCCTCGTCTAGCTTGATGTTGGAAAGAGACTCAAAAAGGAGATCAAGCTCTTGGAAGATGGAATGAGAAGGCTCAAAAAGAGCATTCGCAATTTCCAAATGAAACTTCTGAATTTGCCTGATTTTGGTTTGGGTTTCTCTTCCGTGCATTAGATCCAGTAGGACCTCTTCTAACGCGTTGGTTGTTTTCCCCATAGCAGATACCACTACGAGAATTGAGTCCTGCCCTTGCAGTTCCAGTACTCGTGACACATTCCTTACACTCTGAGCGTCCTTTACCGAGGCGCCTCCAAATTTATATACCTTCATGCATTTTCTAAAATTAGCATCGAGAAATTCGATAGCTAAAATTTTAATCAAAAATAGCAAAAAAATACCTGATTCGGTGGGGCGAAGGAAAGCTAATTTCAAGGGAATCCCTCAAAAGAAAAAAAAGAACCAGGGGTCTAGGGGCAATTCAAATAATTTTACGAAATTTGAGCATTAACCAAAAACACAATAATGGCAGAGCAGTCCCTTCAAACCTTAGGTGAATTTCTCATTGAGAAACAAGATGATTTCCAGTACTCTACGGGAGAGTTTTCTCGACTTCTAAGCGCCATACGCTTAGCTTCAAAAGTGGTAAACCGAGAGGTTAACAAAGCGGGAATCGCAGATATCATAGGGGTTGCGGGGAATACCAACATTCAGGGGGAAGACCAGCAAAAACTCGATGTGTTAGCAAACGAGATTTTCATAACGGCCTTATCCCAACGTGAAGTCGTTTGTGGAATTGCCTCCGAGGAAAACGACGATTACATTGAAATCAAATGCGGAACCAACGGTCATTTAAGCAAATATGTAGTTCTAATCGATCCTTTGGACGGATCGTCCAACATTGATGTGAACGTATCTGTCGGAACCATCTTCTCCATTTACCGCCGTGTCACGGAACCAGGAACCCCTGTAGAACTCAAAGATTTCCTTCAAAAAGGATCTGAACAAATTGCAGCCGGGTATGTGGTATACGGCTCCTCTACCATGATTGTATACACAACGGGGAACGGAGTAAATGGATTCACATTAGACCCTAGTTTAGGAACCTACTATCTTTCCCATCCCAATATGCAGTTCCCAAAAGAGGGAAAAATCTATTCCATCAACGAAGGAAATTACATCAAATTTCCTCAAGGAGTGAAAAACTACCTTAAGTACTGCCAAATGATGGAGGGCGATCGCCCTTACACCTCAAGATATATTGGTTCACTTGTTTCGGATTTTCACCGAAACATGATCAAAGGAGGAATCTACCTATATCCTTCTTATGCGAATGCTCCTAATGGAAAACTAAGACTTTTATACGAGTGCAACCCGATGGCTTTCATTGCGGAACAAGCAGGAGGAAAAGCATCCAATGGATTTGAACGCATTATGGACATCGACCCTACAGAACTACACCAAAGGGTTCCATTCTACTGTGGTAGCATCACAATGGTGGAAAAAGCAGAAGAATTCATGAGAATGGATGCGATAAAAGAATAGTTAGAACCTACTTTTTCATGATTGCCTCCATCCGCCCTTATACTTTAGATTTTATTACGCCTGGCGGCACTTCGCGCGGCGTTTTAAAAACCAAGGATACTTTTATTTTAACCCTTCAATCTGAAAAAGGAGTTGGGCTTGGCGAATGTGCTCTTTTTCGTGGACTCAGTATGGAGGATACGCCCCTGTATGAAGAAAAATTACAGTGGCTCTTAAAAAACATCAATCTCCCGCCTGGTGAAATCGAAAATGAGCTTCGAGCTTTCCCTTCTATCTTAATTGGATACGAACAGGCCATGCTTAATTTAAGGTTCGGAAAAGACCTCTATTTTCCAAGCGATTTCACGGAAGGGAAAGACTCTCTTGTGATTAATGGTCTTATCTGGATGGGAGACAAAGCCTATATGGAATCCCAAATTCAGCAGAAACTGGAGGCAGGCTATAAAACCCTGAAACTAAAAATTGGAACCCATTGGGAAGAGGAAAAAACCATACTCACTTCTCTACGACAAACCTTTAGTGCAAAGGACCTAGAACTTAGGGTCGATGCAAACGGAGCCTTTACTTATGAGCAGGCGCTTAAGGTCCTAGACGAATTGGCTGAGTTAGAAATTCATTCCATTGAACAGCCCATAAAGGCGAATCAGAAGGACTTAATGGAGAGGCTTGCAAAAGCAACGCCTACACCTATTGCACTGGACGAGGAACTGATTGGAGTCGTGCAACCCGAGGATAAAAAAGACCTATTAGAGAAAATAAAACCTCAATACATTATTCTAAAGCCCTCGTTACTGGGAGGATTTAAAGCCACAGACGAGTGGATCTCTCTTGCAGAAAACGTAGGGATAGGTTGGTGGATCACCTCGGCACTTGAGAGCAATTTGGGGCTCAATGCCATTGCTCAGTATACCTATACAAAAAATCCTACCTTACCTCAAGGTCTTGGAACCGGCTCTCTATACCAGAATAATTTAGATTCTTCCCTTATTTTAGAAGGTGAAAACCTCAGAAAAAAAGTAAGTTAAGGCCAGACCTAAAAAAGTAAAAACCCAATACCCTTCGTTGTAAAACAAAAAAAATCTGAAACAAAGTCAGATTTTTCTTTTTGAAGTCGTTTAAGCAAAAGCTTGCGCCTTGACAAAATCCCCTACTTAAATGACATCTTCTACAAAAATTCTCTTCTTTAATGCTTGCATCCAATGTGCAAACCTTCTTTTGATCGCCTTCATAGAAAAAATATTAAATGTTAATAAATGATGATTTAGAAATACCAAATTTGTGCCAAGCTCACGCCCTTTTCAAAATTTAACACAAGCTTTGCATTGGATAAGCAGCTCTGGCCCTACCCATTTACTAGATTTATAACTTATTAATTTTCATATACTTATTCATCTCGTCCCCACTACACTTTTGAGTAGAGAGGCGGACTTCCAAAGCAAAGGGACTCCCTTTACTCGCCAAAGAAAGACCCCTATTTCTGTGCTTTTTTTACTAAATTTGCCTCTGAAATTCTTAAATCATGGAAGAAGAAAAAAAAGGACTCAATTTTATTGAGCAAATCATAGAACAAGATCTACAAAACGGACTAAGCAAAGACGCACTTCGCTTTCGTTTTCCCCCAGAACCGAACGGATACTTGCACATTGGTCACACCAAAGCAATTTGCATCAACTTTGGTTTAGGAGAAAAATACGGCGCGCCTGTCAATTTACGTTTTGACGACACAAATCCTGAAAAGGAAGAACAGGAGTTCGTAGACTCGATTAAAACAGACGTAGAGTGGCTTGGTTTCAAATGGGACAAAGAACTCTATGCCTCGGATTATTTTTCTCAGCTCTACAACTGGGCTGTCCAGATGATTAAAGAAGGAAAGGCGTATGTGGACGAACAAAGCTCTGAACTCATAACGGAGCAGAGAAAGTCACCGGTAGAAGTTGGGGTTGAAAGTCCTTACAGAAACCGTCCTACCCAGGAGTCTTTAGAACTCTTCGAAAGAATGAAAAATGGAGAATTTGAGGAAGGAACGATGTCTCTTCGTGCCAAAATTGACATGAGCTCACCCAATATGAATATGCGCGACCCGGTTATGTACCGGATTTTGAAACGCCCTCACCACCGTACGGGAGACACCTGGAAAATTTACCCCATGTACGACTGGGCGCACGGAGAAAGTGATTATATCGAGCAAATCTCCCATTCACTTTGCTCTCTTGAATTTGAGAACCACAGACCGCTATACGATTGGTATTTAGACCAGGTATATAGCGAGGGTAATGTGAGAAACAAGCAAAGAGAATTTGCTAGAATGAACGTGAGTTATATGATCACCTCCAAACGAAAACTACAAAAACTAGTTAGTGAAGGTTTAGTGGAAGGATGGGACGATCCTAGAATGCCTACGGTATCTGGATTGCGCCGCAAAGGGTATACCCCTACGGCCATTAAGAACTTCATAGAGCGTGTGGGTGTAGCGAAACGTGAAAACTTAATTGACATTCAACTTTTAGAATTCTTCGTTCGCGAAGACTTAAATAAGATTGCGCCCCGTATGATGGCTGTGGTGGATCCTGTCAAACTAGTGATTGAGAACTATCCAGAAGGGAAAGAAGAATGGCTAGAATCGGAAAACAATCCTGAAGATTCAGAGGCAGGCACAAGAAAGCTTCCCTTCTCTAGAGAACTCTATATTGAAAAAGAAGACTTCCAAGAAGAAGCCAACCGTAAGTTCTTCCGACTAAAATTAGGAGGAGAAGTTCGACTAAAAAGTGCTTACATTATTAAAGCCGAAAGAGTGGATAAGGATGAAAATGGAGAAGTAACCACAATCTATTGTACGTACGATGAGGAGAGTCGCTCTGGAAGTGGAAGCGAAGCCAGTCTACGAAAAGTAAAAGGAACTCTTCACTGGGTAAGTGCCGCGCATGCGCAGCCTATCGATGTGCGTCAATACGAGAGACTCTTTACCGTAGAGCAGCCGGACGCAGAAAAAGATGCAGATTTCTTAGCCTATGTAAATCCAGACTCTGTGCACATTCAAAAAGGATTTGCAGAACCCGCTCTAAAAGAGGTAGAAGTCGGAGCCCCAATCCAGTTCCAAAGAATTGGGTACTATACGAAAGACCGGAGTTCGACAGAAGATAACTTAGTCTTCAACCGCACGGTCACGCTTAAAGACAGCTACAAACCCGAGCAATAATTAAAATCAATACATACTTCAAAGTCTTGTCCTCGGGCAAGACTTTTTTATTCACCCAAGTCCTAAATTATATCGTATTTTAGTACGCTTGAGTCCTTGTCCTTATGGTAAAATCATTCTTCATTGTAATTCTTGTCTCGTTTTCCCCACTGCTTGTCCTAGCGCAAAAGAAAGACACGCTAAGCGTCTTGGAAGAAATTACGCTCGATGCGTACCAAAAACCCATTTCTCAAATGACTTCCACCAAGTCTTTTGCCCTTAGCAGTGAAAGATTCCTTGGACAAAACCCACCGGATCGGCTCTTAGAGTCTGTCAATTTACTTCCAGGCGCTTCTTTAGAGCAGCGCTCTCCAGGAAGCTACCGACTTGCTCTTCGAGGAAGCAGTCTAAGGAGTCCCTTCGGCGTTCGAAACGTAAAGATGTATTTGGATGAATTCATTCTTACCGAGGCCAGCGGATCAAGTAGTTTAAACAGTATAGATCCTACGTTCATAAAGTCCATGGCTCTTTACAAAGGGCCTGAAGCTGGAGATTTTGGGGCGAGTACAGGAGGAACGGCGGTACTTCATACGCAAACAAAGAACTCCGTGGGTCTTTCTATAGGAAGTTACGGGGCGTTTTCCCAAAACCTTTCCTTTTCAAAAATATTTGGAAAACATTCTCTCACCCTTCTTCAGGGGTATTCGAGAGCCGACAATTACCGTGAGCAAAGTCGCTTTTCTAGGGCCAGCGTTCTTATAAAAGACCGTATTCACTACAAAGAAGGAAGTGAACTGGGTCTTATGCTGCTACTAAGTGACCTTTCGTATCAAACTCCAGGGGGACTCACCCTTTCCCAAGCTCTAGAAAACCCAAAAGGGGCTAGACACAGCACCTCCACTCTTCCCGGCTCAAAAGAGCAAAACGCAGGCATAATGACAAAGAGTGCTCTTTTTGGCATTTCGCACCGTACAAAACTCTCCTCGAACTTGAGTCATTTTGCACTCATTCAAGGAGGATATTCGGATTTAAGAAATCCGTTTATCACCAACTATGAAAAACGCTACGAAAGGCAGTTTGCGGCAAGAACCTATTTCACGTATGAAAAACGTTGGGAAAACTGGGCCTATGAAAGCCGGTTAGGACTCGAGGCGGCAAGCAATAAGTCCACCGTGCAAAACTACGACAACCTCAAGGGTAAGGTAGGTGCGGCTCAAAATTTTGATGAATTGTCCGCTCGAAGTGGCTTTCTATTCACCTCGCAAAAAATGACTTACAAAGAAAGGTTGGTCTTAGAAGGGGCTTTGAGTTGGAATGCGATTTCTTTGGGATGGACTTCCCTTTACCCTGAAAAAAGCAAAGGTGCAAAATCTCCCACGACAGAACTTCTTCCTTCCCTAAGTGCACTCTATTTATTTGAAAGAGATCTCTCGCTTCGGATTAAACTCTCCAAGGGAAGCTCTTCGCCCACTTTAGAAGAGATTCGAAGTTCCGATCAAAAGATTCGCTCTTCGCTTCGTTCGGAGTTTGGTTGGAACAAAGAAATAGGCCTGCGCAAAGCGCTAGGTTCCTTTTTGTTTGTAGATCTTTCTTACTTTGAACTCGATTTAAAAGAGGCGATTGTAAAGAGGCAAAACAATCAGGGGGAAGATTACTTTCTAAACGAGGGAGGGCAAAAGCAAAAAGGGTTTGAATTTTCTCTAGAAACTCGTCCCATTTCGATTGGCATTCTCCGAAATGTTCGGTTCTATGGTTCAGGAAGCTTCTATGATTTTACTTTTGAATCAAGTTCTACTGACTTGGATCCCTTGCTTGAGGGCAAAAGAATTCCTGGGGTTCCCTCCACGAGCCTTTCTTCTCTGTTAAGTCTTGATCTTTTTCAGAATTTTGGAATTCACTTCTCGAATTACTACCGTTCTTCCCAATACCTAAACTCTCAAAACACGGTAGATGAAAGTGCGAGTTTGCTAGGCCAACTGCGACTGGAATATCGCTTTCTACTTGACCACTCAGAAGCCGAAGTCTTTTTTAGCCTTCCGAATCTTTATAACACCAAACAAAGCCTAGGATACGATATTAACGCCTTTGGAGGGCGCTATTACAATCCCGCTCCGCCTACAGGATTTCAATTGGGAATCAAAGCCTCTTTTTAAGAAGAGATTTTTTTTCAATACGGTCTAAAATAAGACTTGCGTGACTACGGGAGTTTTCAATAAACCAAAGATGCGTGTCTTTCCCTCCACAAACCACGCCTGCCAAAAAGAGATTCTCCACATTGGTTTCCATGGTTTCGGGATCGTAGATTGGATTTAAATTGGGTCCGGTAAGCTGCACCCCTACGGATTCTAGAAATTCAAAATCCGGCAAATATCCCGTCATAGCGAGCACGAAATCATTTGGAATTTCTATTTCTTCCCCCTTCTCATTTTTAAAACGAACACTCCTCTCTTTGATCTCAAGGAGGCTAGAATTAAAATAAGCCTTAATACTTCCTTCTGCAATTCGATTTTCAATATCGGGTTTCACCCAATATTTCACTCGAGAAGAAATCTCTTTTCCTCGTACGATTAGGGTTACATCCGCACCTTTACGGTAGGTTTCAAGAGCGACGTCAATGGCCGAGTTACTCGATCCAACCACCACGACTTTTTGACGAGTATAGCCATACGGTTCCGAGTAATAATGTCTAACTTTAGGAAGATCCTCCCCTTTCACATTCATTCGGTTTGGGATGTCGTAAAAACCTGTGGCAAGAATTACATGACGCGCCTTATAGGTAGCTTTTGAGGTTTGTACTTCAAAATAGGACTCTTTCTTCACAACATTCTCTACTTTCTCGTAGTGATTCACCTTTAAATTTCTGCTTCTCTCGATGCCTCCATAGTATTCGAGCGCATCTTTTCGTCCGGGTTTGGCCCCAGTGGAGATGAAGGGCACCCCTGCAATTTCTAGCTTGTCTGCAGTGGAGAAAAATTGCATGTTGAGGGGGTAATGGAAAAGTGAGTTAACAGTGGTTCCTTTCTCAATAACTTGATACGAAAGGCCGCGAGCCTCAGATTCCAGTGCGCAGCAAAGCCCAATTGGACCTGCCCCTACAATAAGTACGTCGAGTAATTCCATAGGGACAAAGGTACTTCTTTTCTCTCTAGAATGTAAAGCTGCCTACTCACTACTTACGAATAAGAGCTGCCTTGCATTAGTCTTCGGTTTTCAGATTGAAGAGACTCAATCTGCGTTAAAAGCCGCGTGATAATCTCAAGTCCGGGAACGTTTACTTCCAAATCGTAATGAAAATTTAAAAGGCGCTCAAATTGTCCGAGCTCCTCGTAAAGGAGGTAGGTCACCTCGTTTTCGATGCGGGTCCGAATCAGCCCGCAGGATTCTAATTCTTGAAAGAATTCTACTTCTATTTGGTAGAGCTTTATAAGCTCTTCTTTGGATATGCGATCGCTTTTCATTGCCCTTACTTTTTATAAGTTCGTAATTTTTCAAACAGTTCTTTTTCCTCCGTGCTAAGGCTCTTTGGAAGCACCACTTCTAAACTCACAAGTAGATCTCCAAATACACCCTCTTTCTTATAGGCAGGGAAACCTTTGCCTTTCAGGCGAACCGTAGAGAGGTTCTGCGTCAGAGGTTTGACTTTCAAATTGACTTCGCCCTCTAAGGTGGGAACCCGTAGCTCCCCTCCTAGAACTGCCGTATATAGATCGACTGGCATTCTTAGTCTCAAATTATGGCCCTCTAAAGTAAATTTCGGATCTTTCTCAACCGTAAAAGTAATGTAAAGGTCTCCCGAGGGACCGTTTTGATGACCCGGGGAACCGTAGCCTTTCAGTTTAATCTGAAGTCCATCGTATGCGCCTGCAGGGACTGTGATGCGGACTTTTTTACCCCCCACCTCAAACGTGGTCTGGTGTTCTTTCGCCGCTTGTCGAAGGGAAAGAGAAACTTCTCCATGCAAATCACTTCCTTTGAATTTTCCAGAAGCGCTGCCTCTTTGACGGCGGTCAAATCCGCCCCCAGCTCCTCCAAACATTTGTTCGAAGAAATCGGAATACTCTTCTCTTGATCCGCCTCCTTCATGAGAGAACCCACCAAAATCTCCAAAACCTCCGCCAGAAGAATAGCCTCCGCTTTGTTTTTGAGCCTTTTCGTAGGCCTCCCCCTGCTGCCAATTCTCTCCATACTTATCGTATTTTTTGCGGTACTCGGGATTGGAAAGAACTTCGTTCGCTTCATTCAATTGCTTGAATTTTTCTTCGGCCTGCTTATCCCCTGGATTCACATCCGGATGGTATTTTCTTGCGAGTTTTCGGTAGGCTTTTTTTATTTCTTCCGCCGTTGCGGAAGGCTTTACACCTAGAATTTCATAATAATTGGTATGTGCCATAAGAGTCAATTACTCTTTAAAGGTACAAATTCAAATGAGAAAATAATCTATCTTTGGTTAAATTTAAAGCTTGTGATCGAACTCTTTCGGAACTATTCCAACCTGCTATTGTTAATTTTAGGGATTTTACTAGGCAGTTTTCTGGGTCTATTTTGGCCGGAATTCGTCGTGTATTTAAAACCTGTTGGGGATATCTTTCTAAACTTACTCTTTGTAAGTGTAGTCCCTCTGGTCTTTTTTGCGGTAGCCAATTCCATCTCTAGTGTAGCGCAGAGTGGAAAGTTCTCAAGGATCCTTTTTTCCATGATCTTTAGCTTTTTGCTTTTCATTGTCATTGCGGCCTTATTTACCATAGGCGCTGTGACTCTTTTCCCTACAGAGGCTGTAGGCATCACCGACCCCAACTACGCATCCACTCTTCCTACGGAAGGAAATTGGGGAGATCGAATTGTTGAGTTCTTCACCGTAGGAGAATTCACGGCCCTTTTCTCACGCCAGCACATGCTAGCGCTTTTAATCTTTGCCTTTCTCCTGGGTTCTGCCATTCGAAAAGCGGGGGAAAATGGAGCCGTTTTTCAACGCTTTGTAGCCTCTGGCTACGAAGTCATGAAAGAACTTTTACTCATTGTCATGAAATTAGCTCCTATTGGACTTGGTGCGTATTTCGCTTACCAAGTTGCGACCGTGGGACCCGAACTCTTTGGCTTTTACGCGCGCCCTTTAGGACTGTATTACGTAGCCGGAATCGTTTACTTTTTTGTCTTCTTCTCCCTTTATGCCTTTATGGCCAAAGGAACCAGCGGGATCAAACTCTTTTGGAAAAACAATATTTACCCGTCGATTACCGCCTTAAGTACCTGTAGTTCTTTTGCGACCATGCCTGCGAATTTGCAAGCAGCGGCTAAAATCGGTGTACCGGATTCGGTGGCAAACTTGGTGATTCCAATTGGAAGCACCTTGCATAAAAACGGTTCTTCCATGTCCTCCATTATTAAGATTTATGTGGCGTTTTTAATTATTGGAGAAGATTTCTTTGATCCTTTGAACCTACTCTTAGCCGTAGGGATTACGATTTTCGTTTCCATGGTGGCGGGAGGCATACCCAACGGCGGCTACATTGGGGAAATGCTTATGATTTCCGTATACCAATTGCCTCAAGAAGCCATTCCTGCGGTCATGATTATCGGAACCCTTGTCGATCCCTTAGCGACCGTTTTAAACTCCACCGGAGACACAGTGGCGGCCATGCTCACCACAAGGCTTTCGGGTGAAAAATTTAACGAGCCCTCGGTCGATTCGTAAGGCTCAAGTATTCTTCCTTTAATACCCTTTTCGTGATGAAACCAATGCACAATCCCGAATTAGAATCCTACTTTAAAAAAGAAGGCCCTTTTCTGCAAGTGGCAAAAGAGCTAAGAGAAATCCTTCTGTCATTTGATCTTAGAGAGGAGAAAAAATGGTATCAGCCCTGCTATACCTATAAGGGAACTAACCTTTTCATCATTGGACAATTCAAATCCTACTGCGTTTTAAGTTTCTTCAAAGGAGCTGTATTAGAAGGATTTGATGACTTGTTAGAAAAACCAGGAGAAAATTCAAGAATTGCGCGGGTAATTAAATGCACCGATTTATCAAGCGTTCTAGATCGAGAAGAAGAAATTAGAAATGCCATTGCAGCCATGCTAATCGCTGAAGACAAAGGACTCTCTCCTAAAAAGGAGCCTCTCACCCCAAAAGCCTACCCAAAAGAAATTTTAGACCTTCTCGAAAAGGACCCTAAGTTCAAAGAGGCATTTGAGTCTCTTACACCCGGGAGAATGCGAACTTGGGCTATGCACATTGGCTCCGCCAAACAGGAAAAGACCCGACTGGATCGACTAAACAAGGCTTATCCAGAAATCTTAAAAGGAAAAGGACACAACGAAGACTATCAAAGAAAAAAGAAATAACTTTCTTCTTGGCTTTGCTATTTTCAGCTTTGTTCTTCGGCCCAAAACCCGCTTTCTTTCCTTTAGAATAATAATAAAAGAAGCCCTCAGTTCTACCAAGGGCTTTGTTATATACATTGAAAGGTTCTAGAATCTAGTTTGATCCTTTTCTGTTTTCCTTTTTACTTACTTCTCCCTCTCTACGTACTGATAATAGCGAGCTCCTCTAAGGGTTGGACTTTCGGATTCAATAGACTCTAGAGAAAATCCCTGCGGCCTGGTTGCAATTGAGCTTGAGAGTTGTTTGCGGTGAAGCTTCTCATACGTTTCAAAAGTGACAGCTTCTCTCTTTGCTAGCGTGTCAAATAGATTCCATTGTCCTACTACCTCTTTCCATTCTTTTGAAATCACCCCTTCGAAGACCTTCGCTTTGGATCCGCTACCATAGGCTAAAAAGCCGATCTTCTTTCCTACCAATTCTTCCCCAGAATCTAGACTGGTCTGCAGTGCAGACAAAAGCGCCATAAATACAGAAGCGGTATACATGTTTCCAATTTCAGAGGAAGCTCTTTGAGAAGGCTCAATCTTTTCTGAAATAAAGGAAAGATACTCTGGCGATTTCGCCACGGCTCTTTGCTCTTCCGGTGTCTCCATGGAGAGACCTTTCTCCTCGCTATAAATCTCAGTAAAAACCCTTTTTCCATGAAAGGCATAAGGCAGGTGAAAAATCAAATAGCGCCAATTTTCATACGGTTTGTCCGCTCCTGTCTTTTCCTTAAAGTGTTCGTAAGCTTCTTTGATTTGATTTTGATAACATGAGTTGGAATACTGTCCGTCAAAAACGGGTTCTTCTGAGAAGAGCTCCAAAGTATCAGGCATCGTTTCCGAGGCTCCGTTCAAATCCGACTTTGAAATTTTTATGCGAGGTTTGAAAAAATCAAACACGCTTCTTGTGGCCACACCCACGGTCGGCTCCAAAGTTAAAAGTTTGGGATTGTTTGATAAGAGAAGCGCAACAGCGCCGCCGCCTTGTGTATATTCACCTGAGCTGCCCAGTTCATACCGAGCATAGTCCGAGGCAATCACCACTGCTTTTCGCGAGGGATCCGCGCGGCAATAGTCCATACAGTTTTCTAAAGCATCCACGGCTCCAATGCAAGCAAAGGTCATGTCCACCACGTCACAGTTCTTGAAGACTCTAGGTCCATAAGTAGGCTCTAAAACCTTTTCTACCATACCCATGGCATAAGTAGCAGTAGGTTTTGCGGAATCCAGCGCACTTTCCGTTCCTAAGTAAATCCTAGAGATTTCACTCGGATTCACGCCCGACTCTTTAATTAATTTCAAAAGCGCTTCTGCCGCAAAGCTCGCGGCATCCTCATGCACATCGGCTAACGCCATTTTATAAAGTCCTAAACCTTTTTCTAGTTTTAAGGGGTCTAAATCACGATGAAGCGCTAAGTCTTTCATATTCAAATAAAGAGAGGGCACATAGTAGCTTGCAGCTTGAATTCCGTACGGCATAAATGGTAATTTTACTACGAAATTAACAATTCTTAAGGCAAATGACAGTCAAAATGGGAACTATTTATGCACATTCAAGTGCAAATAGTTTTTTTATCGAAAATGACTTGGTCTTTAAAGGCTTTTAAAACAATGTTTTGGGCTCTAACTTCTGTGTCCTATTTTCTTCAATTCTTTCCTATTTAATTAAATAGTCCATTATGCCACACTTCTATTTAGAAAATGATTTTTTCTTGCTTATAAATTCATATAAAAGGACATTTATAAACACGAGAACTGCCATGCAAATTGCTACCCAAAGGACCGTTGTATTTTCATTTTTATTTGCAACTGCAATAGCCAAAAACGCCCAAACGGCCACCAGAGCAAATGCGGACATCCTTTGTTTCCAAATCATAAATAAATGCAGGAGCGATGCAATTGCAAGCATGATTACGGTCCAAACCGTTTCTGAAATCCCAAAGCCTCCCCATTGTATTTTTTTGAGATAGGCAGCTATATCCGCAATTAGAGCCACTGAAATCCAACCGGAATAAATGTAAAATGGCAAGCGAAGAAATAATGCAGTCTGCAAAGTTTTCGTATCAAATTCGGATTGAATTTTTTGTATGATTTTAAACAAAGAAACCAACAACACCACCATGATGGGGATGGTTAAAAATGTAAAGTCATATAACCATGCCAATACCCAAAAACTATTGGCAAAGCAGGAAATAACAAACCACCAACCTATACTTAGAACCACTTTTTCTTTGGCCGTCGTTTGCTTAGTTAAGGGTCCAAAATAAATCACAAAGCCCAAAAGCCCCAAATAAATTAGTCCCCAAATCGAAAAAGCATATCCTGCTGGTGTGAACAGGTTTTGATATTTTGCAGAAATGGTTGCCATGGTTTCGCCATTAAAAGCACCTGTATTGGAGAGGTAATTAATAACAAGAGTTGCTATGAGTACCACTGCGTTTACTATTTGAAATTTCTTTTTCATGCGGTTTGATTTTTAAGTTCGCTTTTTTTGAATTTATTAAAGAAATACAGTACCAATAAAAATTGTGTATAACCATAAATCGCATCTTCAATCGGAATGGTGAGTATTCTAATTCCCAAAAAATCTTTTGGATTATAATTGACTATAGGCGTTTCTATTCCGCTTCCCGTTAGAATTCCGTTCACTGGAAAGAAACCCAGCATTAGGACTGTAAATACAAGTGAGGCCTTACCAATCCAATCTACTCTGGCGATAAAATGCAAATAAACGAGTGTGAGAATAGTGGAAAGGGCGGTGACCAAAGTGTAGATTTTGTCGTGGTGCAGTAAAGCAATAACTGCACAAACAACAATAGCTACAAAAACAATTACATTATTAAAGCCCGACAACCCATCCATTTTGAAAAATTTGTCGAAACAGAAATAGGTAAATACGCAAGAAAACGGAATACAAATAAAGAACAGCCATTCTTCTATAGGCAATCCCGCAATCACAAATCCCAATGTATAATTCGTATTGAACCACCAAACGCCTTTTGCAGTGAACCATACGTCCCAAGCGATAAAAGGAATAGCGACTAAAATTGCGGATTTTAGAAATGCTCCAAAATGCTGGTTGAACTGCAATCGTTTGTCAAAAGAAGCAATAAAACAAATGATGACTGTAAAAAAAAGAATCAAAATATAAGTGTAGCTCATCATTTTTTAGTGGTTTTAAAGTACATTTTGAAATAAATGAGAGGCACATACAAAAACCCAAAGCATTCGCCCTGTTCTTTACCCAAGTGCTTGTGATGTTGCTTATGTGCTCTACGCAATGCTTTGAAATACGGGTTTTCTGTCCGGGTAAAATACTTTAAACGTTGATGGATAAAAATATCATGCACAAAAAAATAAGCCATTCCGTAAAGCATGATCCCCAACCCGATATAAAATAAATAATTGAAATCTTGCAAAGATCCAAAATACATTAAAGCAATCGTGGGAAGTGCAAAAATGACAAAGAAATAATCGTTTTTCTCCAAAGCTCCTTCATTGCTATGGTCATGATGGTCTTTGTGCAATATCCATAAAAAACCGTGCATCACATATTTATGAATGAGCCAGGTTGCTCCTTCCATAAGTATAAAAACCATCACGACCAGTAGTAAATTCATTTCCAGCGTTATTTTTGATTAAACTTATTTTCTAAAAATTCAAAACGATAATTGAATATCTCTTCAATTTTTTTTCTTACTAAAAGCGGATGTACTAGTTGACCGACTAGCCCCAATGGAAGCTCATAATCTACCGTGTCTTTCATTAACACACCCTCTTTATTTGGGACAAATTCGTGGTGATGATTCCATGATTTATAAGGTCCTTTTTCTTGAAAATCGGTAAAGCTTTTTTGAAAATCGACTTGCGTAATTTTTGTTTTCCATTTCAACGGAATTTTGAAAATCGGCGACACGGTATAATCAATTTCCATTCCTACAAAAATAGGTTGATCACCCAAATTGGTGTGCACCACAAAGCCCATGTCTTTGGGTGTGATTTTAGAGAGATTGTGTGGTGATGAGAAAAACGACCATGCCGTTTCTATAGGGCAGTTTAGTTGTTGTTCTCTATACAATTGATATTTCATTTCTAATCTTTTAATAACAAATCAATATTTTTTTTCAAAATTTCAGATTGAACTTTGCTTCGGTTCTTGACAATAAATTCTTTATCATTTTTGACGTGCGAATGATACCCTAAAAAAGTAGGTGCGTTTTTTTGTACCGACAGCCTAATAAATCGCAATTCTATATTGCTAGGGTCTTGTTCAATGGCCTTTTCTATATTTTTCTTTCCCGTTTTAAAGGTCTGGAGTTTGGTCATCGGACTGAAAACATGTTTTGCCCAAACGGTTTGATAACCTCCCAAATACCCCAAATAAAGGGATGAATTGTTTTTTTCTTTTTCTAAATCTCTAATCATTTTTTCGCACAATATCTTATCGGTTGCGGCTTTGCTATACCCCGTACGATAGGTTTGTAAATTCGACTGACTTACACTCCACATAAAAAATAAACTGGATGCGATGTAGATAAAAATATTCATTATAAATAGGTTGTTTTAAATCGCACATAGCTTTTGAATGCGACAAATGCTTTCTCGGGATTAGACACTCGCACACGATTATTCAAAATATCTTTTGAGGATTTTGATTTTATTTTTTTAAACAACGATAAATAATACTTATACGCCAAATAAACTCCAAAAATAGCGACAACGGGTAATTTTTTAATACCGATTAACGCCTCTTTGAACTCCTGTTCAATTTCCTTTTCTATCTGACTTTTCACGTCATTATCGAATATTTTCATATCTACATTTGGAAAATAAGTTCTACCCATAACTTGATAGTCCTCCTTTAAGTCTCGTAAAAAGTTAATTTTCTGAAAAGCCGAACCTAACTTCATGGCATAAGGCCTTAATTCATCATATTTTTCATTCTTTCCCTCGGTAAAAACCTGTAAGCACATGAGTCCAACCACTTCCGCAGAACCAAAAATATATTCGTTGTACAATTCGGAATTGTAATCTATCTTCTGCAAATCCATCTCCATACTATGCAAAAATTGATGGATAAGCGTAGGGTCGATTTGGTATTTATGTACCGTTTCCTGAAAAGACTGCAAAATTGGATTTAATGAAATCCTTTCGGATAATGCATTTTCAGTTTCTATTTTTAATCGGGTTAATAATTTTTCTTTGTCATATTCATGGAAACTGTCCACGATTTCATCCGCTAGCCGCACATAGCCGTATATAGCATAGATTGCCGAACGAATGGAAGGCTTTAATGCTAAAATACCTAACGAAAAACTCGTACTGTATTTTTGTGTTATCATTTTACTGACCGAATAAGAAAGTTCGTCAAATAGTCGTTTCATAAGGTGTGTTTTTAAAGTTGATGAACTTCGCTTGCTACAATTTTCCCGGAAATAATGGAAGGGGGAACCCCAGGACCGGGAACGGTTAATTGACCGGTGTAGAACAGGTTATTTAATCTTTTGTTTCTTATTTTTGGTTTTAGTACGGCGGTTTGACTAAGTGTATTTGCTAGTCCGTAGGCATTGCCTCCATAGGCGTTGTAATCGGTCATAAAATCAGAAACACAATAACTTTTTTTGTACTCAATTTTTGATTTTATACCGACCATTCCCGTATGCTTTTCTATTCTTTCAAGCATTTCGTGCAGATATTTTTCCCTAATCGCTTCTTCATCGTTTATTCCGATAGCCAAAGGCATCAGTAAAAACAAGTTCTCTTTTCCTTCGGGCGCGACATTTGGGTCCGTTTTCGATGGACAACAAACATAAAACAACGGTTTTTCAGGCCATTTTTTATCACCATAAATGCAGTCGATATGCTCATCCAGATCGTTCTCAAAGAAAAGCGTATGGTGTTTTAGGTTGTCCATTTTTTCGCTTACTCCTAAATAATAAATCAAACTGGAGGGGGCAAACGTTTTTTTCGCCCAATAATTTTCATCATAATTTCTATATACAGGGTCTAAAAGTGTTTCTGTATGATGATAATCAGAGGATGCAATAACGGCATCGAATTCATAGGCTTTACCGTCAATCGTCAAGGATTTCACTTTGTGCTTGTCTGCATTAATTTTTTCCACTGCTGCATTAAAATGAAAAGTTGCCCCTTGTTTTTCTGCTACTTGTTGCATGGCTAATACCAACTGATAAAAGCCTCCCATAGGATAATGTGTGCCTAAAGCGTACCCTCCGTAGTTCATTAGACTGTATAAAGCAGGTATGTTTTTAGGCGAAGCTCCAAGGAAAATTACAGGAAACTCCATCAAGGTTCTTAATTTTTCATTTTTGAAATAGCGAGAAACGTAACTTCTAAAGTTGCTGAGTAAATCTAATTTTAAAGCACTTTTCGCTATTTTAGGAGAGATAAATTCACCCCAATTATGACAAGGTTTAGTGACAAAATCTTGCATTCCAACTTCGTACTTGAATTTTGCCGATTCCATGAATTTCTCCAGTTGTATTGAGGCTCCTTTTTCAATCGTTTCAAACACAATTTTTAATTCCTCTAAACTTTCAGGCACCTCCAGTTTCTCATCTGAAAAAACCATTTCAAATTGCGGATTTAAAGAGATTATGTCAAAAAAATCGGATGTTTTAAACCCAAAATCTTTAAAAAATCGCTCAATTATATCAGGCATCCAATACCAACTGGGTCCCATATCGAAGACATAGCCTTCGCGGGTCGTAAATTGTCGTGCTCTTCCTCCCGGTTGGTTGTGCTTTTCAAAAACATGTACTTCGTGACCCGCCTTTGCACTGTATGCCGCCGCAGACAATCCCGAAAAACCGGACCCTATGATTGCTATTTTCATTTCACTTTATTTTTGCTGACTTCCTTTAATAAATTCTCTGAGTCAATGTTTTGCTCATAAATGGGTAAATGGAAATCATTTAGTTTATTAAGAAGTCGTATCAATTCCATTTTTTCGATGTGATTAAGATCACCCGTTACTATTTTAGTGGCCTGCCTAATCTTATCCATTTGAGTATCTAAGGCTTCTAATCCTTCTTGAGTTATCGAAATAACCCTGCTTCTCCTATCAAGGGATGAGCGATTTTGCTCCACAAAGTTTTGCGCTATTAAGCGATTTATAATTTGCATTCCAGAGGGTTTTTCTTGTACATTTTTTTTAATCAATTCCATCTTGGTCATTTCACCAAAAGCTTTTAGATTTATTAAGAATATAAAATCTTCCTGTGTAGAAAAATTAGATCCAAAAATGGCCGATTTAGAATAACTTTTCGCATAACGATTCATATGGATAAGCAGTGTATTGATAACACTATCTGCACTTCTACCTTTTTCTTTACCTTCCCAATCCGGCTCTTCTTTGCTGTCTAGTATCGTGTTATTTGTTACTATCCAATGGATGAAATCTTCCACAGAAGAATTAGATCTGGTACGATTCCCTTGTTCATATTGTTCTACTAAATCAACAACCTCTTTTATCAATTGATAATTCATTACACCTTAAATTTAGGATGTAAATGTACTAATTATTTTTTAAATAGTATTTTTTTATACTAAAATAAATAAAATATAGTTTACATTTGCACCAAGTAATTTTTTGTTACAATGGAAAAAATCATTTTTATTGTTTTTGCAGTTCTACTGAACTTTAATTTGAATGCACAAAATGTAGGTTTCGTATCGGGTGTGGTAAAGGATAAAAACACACAAGAAGAACTGGTTGGCGCAACGCTCAAATTCATCGGAAAGGATACGATTTACACGACTACGGATGAAAAAGGGGATTTTAGTATAAAATTACCAGTAACCAAGTACAATATTGAAATATCGTCTTCTGGATACATTCCGATGATTGTATACAATATCAATGTGGGTTCTGGGAGTACTCAAATCCTTCAATATGAACTGGATGAAATAAGCCAAGAATTGCAAGAAGTAGTCATTAAAGCGGGTAAATCGGTCAGGGCTACGGATATGATTACACCCCTGGCAACCCAACGATTAACATCGGAAGAGATAAAAGTAAATCCGGGAGGTAATTTTGATGTTTCAAAAGTAATACAAGTCTTGCCCGGTGTAGCCGGCGGCACGACTCCCAATCGAAATGACATAATTGTGAGAGGTGGGGGTCCGAGTGAAAATGTGTATTACTTAGATGGTATTGAAATCCCTGTTTTAAATCACTTCCAAACGCAAGGGGCAAGCGGTGGTGCCACAGGAATTTTGAATGTCTCCTTTATCCAGGATGTTCAATTGACATCGTCCGCCTTTAATAGTAAATATGACAATGCACTCGCATCCACTATTGTCATCAACCAACGAAATGGAAACCCGGATCGTTTGAGTGGTAACGTCCGACTTTCGGGCAGTGAATTTGCGATTATGCTGGAAGGTCCATTAAGTAAAAAGACCACATTTATGGCATCCGCAAGAAGGTCTTATCTGCAGTATTTATTCAAACTACTCGATTTATCCATTCGTCCTGATTATTATGATTTTCAATATAAAATCAATCATAAGATCGACAAGAAAACCGAAGTGAATTTTATCGGTTTGGGAGCTATTGACAATTTCAAACTCGCAATTCCCGAAAATAGCGATGCCAACAATGAATACATCAATCGAGCGAATCCTCTCATTCAACAATGGAACTACACGGTAGGAGCCAATTTGAAGCGATTAGTAAACAACGGCTATTTCAACCTTGCGTTAAGTAGAAATATGTTTTTTAATGGCGCAGAACGATATGAAAACAACGCTCTAAAAGAAGGCAATAAATTATATTCTCTCCGTAGCCATGAAACCGAGAACAAGTTGCGTTTTGACATGAATAAATTTGAAAACGGATGGAAATACAGCTACGGTGCCGATGCCCAATATGTAAAATACGATGCGGATGTATTTAGTACGATAAAAGAAGAACAAAGAGATGAAGAAGGAACTATAATCTCACCCGCGGTAAATTCTACAAGCAATTCGGCCATTGAATTTTTCAAATTTGGACTGTATGGACACGTGTCAAAATATTTTTTTGAGGACCAATTGTTGGTATCCGGAGGTATAAGAACGGATGTGAATACGTTCACGAAAACGGGTTTAAACCCAATCCAATCCTTATCTCCAAGGATTTCATTTTCGTATGTTCTGAGCGACCAATGGAAACTTTCAGGATCGGTTGGCAGTTATTATAAACTTCCAGTTTACACCATGCTGGGTTTTAAAGATGATTCCGGAAATCTAACGAATAAAAATCTGAAATACACCAATGCGATCCATTATACGATAGGAACTGAATACGTTCCTAAAAACGATTTACGACTTACCTTTGAAGCCTTTTACAAAGATTACCGAAATTATCCCGTTTCCTTAACGAATGGAATTTCTTATGCTAATATTGGAACCGATTATTCTGCAGTGGGTGGCGAGCCTTATATTTCCACGGGAAAAGGCAGGGTGTACGGACTAGAGGCCTACATACAACAAAAATTGGTGGAAAATTTATTTTATGTGGCCAGTGCCACGCTTTACAAATCCGAATTTGCTGGAATCGATGGAGAATTTAGATCTTCGACCTGGGATTATGGTTTTGTATTATCGAGTACTTTCGGTTACAAATTCAAAAACAATTGGGATGTCGGGGTAAAATACCGAATGGCAGGTGGACAACCTTACACGCCTTTTGACCTTGCGACTTCCAGAGCATTGTACCTCACCAACGGAAGGGGAATTTATGATTATACCCAACTAAACAGCAAGCGACTTGGAATTTTTAATCAGTTGGATTTAAGGGTCGACAAGAAATACAATTTCAAAAAAGTGAGTCTGAATCTCTTTATTGATTTTCAGAATGTTTTAATGGACAAAACCCCTAATTTACCTAAGTTTACCTTTGAAAGATTGGAGGATAATTCGGGATTTAAAACCACAGATAGCCAAACCATAAAATCAGACGGAAGCAATGCCATTCCGCTAATCTTAAATGAGGAGTCCGCCACGATTGTACCCTCTATTGGATTTATTTTGGAGTTTTGATTCAGTAGGAATAGGGAAAGTAGAATATTCAATCGGACATGAAATCGAGTGGATTAAGAAATTCTCTTTACCCGTATTTGATACAGATATAATCGCTAAAGCTTATTTTATTTAATGCAAAGCGCTTTCCATCGTATCATACTGAAATACAAATCCTGCGTCTATTATTTTCTCATTACTTACTTTCGAGCCTTCTAAAAGCATGGCAGCCATTTCGCCAAACATCAACTGAATAATAAATTTGGGGGCATTGGGTAAAAAGCTCTTTTTGCCAAAAGATCTTAACAATAATTTTGAGAATTCATTCATGGAGATAGGCTGGGTACTCACGGTGTTGAAGATTCCCGATAGTTCGCTCTCGCTTAGAATAAATTCATACAAACGAATTAAGTCACGTATATCTATCCACGGCATGAATTGTTTCCCATTCCCTAGAGCCGTATTGATACTCCACTTGGCTAAGGATGCCGTTTTAGCATACATGCCACCCTCTTTACCAATGATGATCCCTTTTCTCAAGACAATGGTCCTTATCCCTAATTGATTAAATTGAAAAGCCGCATTTTCCCATTCTTTGCAGATATAGGCTAAAAAATCTGTACCGTTAGGGGATAACTCCGTAAAAACCTGCTCCGTGGTTACAGCTCCATAATAACCTACGGCGGAGGAAGAAATAAGTGCAGTAGGTTTGTTCTCAAGCTGACGTACATACTTAAACAATAAATTAATTGATTCGACTCGGCTATCGACAATTTCCTTTTTTCGCTTTGCGGTCCAACGTTTTTCAGTAATATTAGCACCCGTAAGATTGATTAGGACATCCACTCCCTCAAAAGCCTTTTCATCTATTATTCCCTTTTCAATATCCCACTGAAAAAAATGCAAATTTTCGTTTTTAGAGCTTTTTTTAGTTCTAGTTAAAGCGTGAATTACATGCCCTTTCTGCAATAAATATTGAGTTAGATGTTTTCCAATAAAGCCAGTACCTCCTGCGATCAATAGGGTATTCATTACGTGTTTGTTTTTAGGTTATTTAACTTATTATTTAAAGTGAAACACTATCTCAGAAATGGTTTTACAAACGTATACTTTAACACAGTTTCTAATTTTTCACTCGTAATTATCTTTCCTTGTGTTCCTGAATTTTGGACTAAACTAGGTAAATCCAATCTCTTTTCTCTACGTAGTGCATCGTAATATTCCGCTTTGGTAGGATGATAAGGTGCTACGGCATTGAAGATTTCACCCCCAATTTCTTGTTGAATTATTTGTATAAGGATACCCAAACAATCCTCTAAATGTATAAAATTGATAGGCCTATCTGGATCTTTCATTTTATTTTGTGGGCGAAGAAAATGAAGTGGATTTCTATCTTCGCCTATCAATCCCCCGAAGCGAACAATGGTGGTTTTAAAGTGTTCATTGCTTCTCAATAACTGTTCTACTTCTAACAGCTGCTTACCCGATTCCGTCTCTGGCCCAGGAACCGTTTCTTCGGTAACCAAATCGTGACGACTATTCCCATAAACCGAAGTGGAACTAATAAAAATAAGTCTTTTTACGGTAGAATTTTGAATGTAGAGAATTAAATTCTTGATTTTAGCAACAAAATTTTCATTCGTATCTGTCCTTAGTTTCGGTGGAATACTAATGAGTAAAACTTCCTTATTATTTAGAAAATTTTCAATATCGCCTGCAACGGAATTCGTTTTCAAATCCAATAGAAACGGTTCTATTCCCACTTGCTCAAGTTTAAGAAAATCGGTTGTATTCCTAACGCTCCCATTTACGGCATATCCCATTTTAAAAAGGGCTTTTGCCAATGGGAATCCCAACCAGCCACAGCCCAAAATCGCTATTGATTTATTTGTATTCATTTCAATTTCTTTTTTATAAACGCATGGCAAACTTTTCATTTTGTAATCGTGGATTCAACACTCGAAAGTGCGCAGCAGCATCGAGGCCCGAACCTGCTGCCCATTGCCCGTTTTTCCTTCCCATCACAACGTAAACTCCCTCTATTTGACTTGCAAAAAAGGGAGCTCCAAAATTTATTTTTGAAATGAGATGTCTACTTATACACTTTTAAGGCACTTGTCAATAGATCCACCTGTGCATTGAGGGATTTGCTAGAGGGTTCCTTTCGTAGAGCCGCTAGTTTTAAATCCAGTCCCTTTTGAATGGTCTGAGCTAAGAGCATTTTCGCCTGCGCATTTTCACCTAACTGTCCATGCACTTGGGTGAAGATTTTGGTAATCTTGTGAGTGGCTAGATAATCGTCTGAACTCATAATCCATTCGTATCCTTTTTCTGCCGAGGCACCTGCCACGGGGTCTTGGAATTTAAGGAAAGGATAGAAAGCAACCGTAGAGGCAATCTCTGCGCGGTGCTTTTCAATCTTATTTTCAACCACAATCGGAATCAAAACCGTCATGACATCAGAAGATAAGCCTTCCAATTCAACAGATTCTAGTTTCTGCTTCGCCATTTGCGGATTGATCTGCGCAAGTGCGCCAAGGGAATTCCCTTTGATGGAATTGGATACTTCTGAAACTCCTTTTTCATAGAGAGGTAGATATTTGTCATTTTTCGTTTTAGAAAGTGCGCCTATGGCAGCTCCTCTTACAAGGGTTTTCTCATCGGAACTTGCAAGCTGCTCTACTTTAGAAAGCGCTGCTTTTTGATGGTCGGGTCGGGAAAGATCAAGTCCATTCAAAGCCTCAATTCGAAGTCTAAAGTTTGAATCGTTAAGTCCTTCCTTTAGCGTCTGAATTGCACTTGCATCCGCAAGGTTTAAAGCGGCATTTGCAAGAGCACGCTCTTTAGGTAAGAACTCTTTTGCCGTTTGATATTGAAGCAAATACTGGGCAGGGGTTTTCGATTCGGTAATCTCGCTTAACAACACGCCGTCTGAATTTAGATTAACCAGTTTTGGATTTTTGCTCACCGGAATCGAAAATTCATTCTTTGCTTTAGCACTAACCCAAAGACTTTCTCTTTTCACGGCGTTGTCTTCTACAATGTCCACAGCAATAGGAAATTCAAAATACCCTCCCCCTTGCGTTTGAGCAATCGAGAGTACGATTTCTTTTTTCACCGGTTCAAAGCGAGTGGTATAGGTAAGTTTCGGATGACCTCCTCCAAAATACCACTGCGTAAAGAACCAGTTCAAATCCTTACCGGATACTTTCTCGAAAGCGAGACGTAAATCCGCCGCTTCTGCCGTACCGTAGGCATGGGTCGTTAAATACTGATTTAGCCCTGCGAAAAAGGCATCATCTCCTAAGTAATTTCTAAGCATGTGCAAGATCCCTCCTCCTTTGTTGTAGGAAACGGCATCAAACATATCTTCTCTATTGTGGTAATTGTAGCGAACCAAATCTTTTGAGACATTGGAGGGATCGCCAAAATAGGCCTGCAGTTCTCTAAAGAGTCCATAGTCCGCAATGTCTTTCCCGTATTTGTGTTCGTTCCACAGGTATTGCGAATAGTTTGCAAAGGATTCGTTCAGCGTTAAATTGCTCCAGCTCTCCATGGTGACGAGGTCGCCAAACCAGTGGTGAAAGAGTTCATGGGCAATGGTATCTTCCCAAGAATTTTCATCCACCAATTGAGAGGGTTTTTGTTGAACGTCCTCTGCGTGAAGTACGGCTGTGGTGTTTTCCATCGCCCCACTCACGTAGTCTCTTGCGCTCATTTGCGCATATTTGTTCCAAGGATAATCGTAGTTTAATCGCTTTGAGAAAAACTCAATCATCTCGGGGGTGTGTCCAAAGATTTGCTTTGCGTAGGGTTCGTATTCTTTCTCTACATAATAATCCACAGGGATTTGGCGCCATTTGTCCTTGACCACGGCGTAGTCTCCTACTCCCATAAAGAAAAGGTACGGAGCATGCGGCTTGTCCATAACCCAGTAGTCGGTACGAAGATCTTCACCTACATTTTTTGAACTCTTTAATTCACCGTTCGAAAGCGTGATGTACTTTCTAGGCACGGTCATGTAAATTTCTTGCGTCGTTTTTTGATTGGGTCTATCAATGGTTGGAAACCACACAGAGGAACTCTGGGTTTCTCCTTGGGTCCAAACTTGGGTTGGCTTTTCTTTATCTTCTCCTAAGGGATTGATAAAGTATAGACCTTTGGCATCCGTGATGGCCTGGCTTCCCTTTTGAGTCACCTGCTCCGGTCTTGCCGTGTACTTAATATAGACCTTGTAGTTCTCATCCTTTGCATAACGCTTATCTAACTGAATCTTTAAAAGATCGTCTGCGTAGGTATACTTTAAAGGGCTTTTTGAGCTTCCTTTCTCTAGAGCCACTTCATGAATAGCCATGGCCTTCGCATCGAGCACGAGCGAATCACTAGGGTAAAAATAAGGACTTGCGGTAAGGGTTGCCTCCCCGTTTAATTCCATTTTAGAATAATCAAAACTCACCTTTAATAGGGTGTGCTTTAAACTGGTATATTTAGTGGAGGTAGCCTGATAAGGCTGGGTGCGTCCTGAATTTAAAGTCTGCGCCTCAAGGGAACATCCTAAAAAAAGACCGACAAGAGAAAGGGACAATAGAGTACGTTTCATACAACTGGGATTTTAGTAACTAGTCTCAAAATTAAGTCTAAAGTTACAAAATTGGCCCTGTAGATCCCTCTACCCCAGAGAGAATTCATAGAAACTTAACCTCTCTAAAGAAAACGCTCGTACGCTAAATCAATAAAATAAGGATAGAAATTTAGATTGCGACCGGCGCCTTAATTCCAGGATAAGGATCGTAATTCTCAAGCGTGAAATCTTCAAAATCAAAATCAAATAGGGATTTCACCTCTGGATTCAAACACATCGTTGGAAGGGCTTTTGGCGTTCTTGAAAGCTGCCTTTCCACTTGTTCAAAATGATTGTTGTAAATATGCACGTCCCCAAAACTATGAACGTAATCTCCTACTTCAAGGCCTGTGACTTGCGCCATCATTTGAAGTAGCAAGGCGTAACTAGCAATGTTAAATGGCACACCTAGAAAAACATCGGCACTACGCTGATAGAGTTGCAAAGAGAGTTTGTTATCGGCGACATAGAATTGGAACATGGTATGGCAAGGCGCTAGAGCCATTTTTGAGATCTCAGTTGTATTCCATGCAGAGACAATTAATCGACGAGAGTCTGGATTGGTTTTAATTTGCTCTATGACCTGTGAAATTTGATCAATCACTTGTCCACCTGAACCTTCCCAACTTCTCCATTGCGCTCCGTAGACAGGACCTAAATCTCCATTCTCATCTGCCCACTCATCCCAAATGCTGACTCCATTATCGTTCAAATACTTTACATTCGTATCTCCCTTTAAAAACCAAAGCAGTTCATAAATGATAGACTTTAAATGCGTTTTTTTCGTGGTCACCAAAGGAAATCCTTTGGAAAGATCGTAACGCAATTGATAGCCAAATACGCTTTTTGTCCCTGTCCCTGTGCGGTCAGTTTTATCCGTTCCGTTGTCTAAAATATGCTGTAAAAGGTCAAGGTAATTTTGCATGGCTAATCTAAAAATCTAGGGGTTGGCTTAAATCTGAGCGTAAATATATAACATATATTTAAGTAAAAAAAAGGCTAGTGTCTTTGATGTTCTTGGAATTTTCGGTAGAGTTTTAAAAGCCGAAGTTGCTTCTCAAAACGCGCCATAAAGCCTTTGTGGTGGAGAAGTGCGCCTGCGGCAAGCCCAATACACGCGCCCATTAAAGAATCTAAAAACCGCGCCCAAATTAGCGCATTGTGGGAAGCCCCGCTTCCTAAACTGGTCTCTGCCAAAAGGATGGTAAGGGGCGTAATAAAGATCACGGCAAAGAAATAATTGCGAACGACAAGGAGTTCAATAATGATTTGCAAAAGAGCAATAATAAACACGAGAGCAAGAGGCTCAGGTTTTAAAAGAATTAAAACCCAGGTGAGTCCAATCCCAATAAAGGTTCCGAGAACCCGGTGTGTATTTCTTTCGGTGGTATGCGTTAAATTTCGCCCTTGCAAGATGGCTAAGGTAGAGACTGGAATCCAGTAAGGACTTTGAGGATCCACTGCATATCCAAGTAGTAACGCTAAACTCACACCTACGCCTAGAATCAAACTTTCTGCTGTAATGGTATATCGGTTTCGTTTCGGTTTTACTCTTGGAATGTGCACCGTAGCTTTCGCAATAAAAACCGAGTACACAAAGGCAAGAAAGACCGAGACCATCGCTCCAAGAGCAAAGACCCCAATTCGAACAGGAAGCAGCTCTAAAGAAAATGGAAGGTTGGTAGCTACAGCAGCGACCATAATAAAAAAGAAATTCCGAGGGGGAGGTATATCAAAATATCCGCAAAGCCAGTGGGTTAACACGGCGATCAAAAAGAGCGAAAAGACGCTCCAATATGGATTAAAGGAAAACAGTAAGGAAGTGGAAAACGCCACGATCATTCCAAAGGCGCACACGATTAAGTGAACCATTCGTTTTTCAAGGGAAGCATGCGTAAAATAAAGGATCGTTAAGGCTCCAATGGAAGCCAAATTTCCGTAGGGCTGATTCTCAAAATACCAACCTGCAAAAAGACAGACCCCAATGCAGAGTCCCGCCAAAACTGGAAAATGCCAAAGCCTTTCGGTTTCCCTAATGTGAATCATGGAAGCCAAATGGCTTCTCAAAGGCGTTTGCAAGTTTCTTTTCATTTGGATCTTTTCTATAGATCATCTAAAATTTAGGATTCCGCCCTCGTCTCAAAACCTTTGGCCTTTTCCCAAAGCGCATCCATTTGCTTTTCGTCAAGTTCTGCGAACTCAAGTCCCTGCTCCCTAGCCAAAAGTTCCATCTTCTTAAATCGAGACACGAATTTTTGATTGCTTTTCTCTAGGGCAGTATCGGCATTCAGCCCACTAAGTCTCGCATAGTTGACAAGGGAAAACAGCACGTCTCCTAATTCTTTTTCTTTTAAGTCTAAGTCGGTTTCGGCTTCAAATTCGAGTAATTCCTCTTTTACTTTTTCCCAGGCGTCTTTGCTTGAGGCAAATTCAAACCCGACTCCTTTTACTTTCTCTTGAATTCGATGGGCTTTCACGATGCTAGGTCCCGATTTCCCTACACCGGACAAAACGGAAGTATTTCCTTCCTTTAGTTTTAATTTTTCCCAATTTTGTTTGACTTCCTCTTCTGAGCTCACTTTTGTATCGCCATAAATATGAGGATGGCGGAAAATCAACTTTTCGTTCAGCGAGTGAATGACGTCTGCAATGTCGAATTGTCCTTTTTCAGCAGCAATCTTTGAATAAAAAACGAGATGAAGAAGTACGTCTCCTAACTCCTTTTTAATCTCGGGCATATCCTCTTTTAGGATTGCATCCGAGAGTTCATAGACCTCCTCTAGGGTAAGAGGACGAAGGGAGTCTAGGGTTTGTTTTTGATCCCAAGGGCATTTCGCCCTAAGATCATCCATGATGTCTAATAGTTGGGAGAACGCTTGTAGTTTTTCTGATTTCACGTGCATAGTCAATCGCATTTTTCTGGACTCTACAGCCCAAATGGTTGGAATAAAGGTAAACTAAAAAAACTTTGTTACGAGGGGTAACAAAGTTTTTTTATTTCTTGAAGGTAAAGGAATTAACCTTGTTTTCTCTTGGTAGATTTCACCTGCGCTTTCGAACTGCTTGTGGCAGGTTTCGCTTTTGCAGTAGAAGGCTTTTTGGTTTTAGCCTCTGGTTTCTTCGCTGTCGTTTCAACGGCTTCTACTTTCGGAGCACTAGCCTCCTCTTCTACTTCCTCTTTCACAAAGCTCTCTGGCGTAATGTACCCTGCTTTGTGCAATGTGTTATACCACTGAACTAATTTCTTGATATCGGAAACATACACTCTCTCCGTGTCATAATTAGGAAGTGCTTTGTCCATTACTTCGCGAAGCTCTGCATCCGAAGACTTATGGGAAATAGACGGCTCGTAATTCACTTCTTTTGCAAGCGTTTCGAATACATCAAACAAAGGAACTTCTTTATCGAATGTAAACATGGCGATATTATCCAGAAGACTTACTTGGGAAGAATTTCCGATGCTCATTTTTTTCTTCGTGGTTACATCCTCAATAATAAACCCATTTTTAAGCTGTGAAACGAGCTTAAAAAGACCTGGTTTTCCAGAGATGGAAATAATTTTTTCTAACTGCATAAAGTATTGTCTTTAGTATTTAAACTTAATTAATAATAAGGCGATTCACTTATTTAGGAAACCGCATTTTGTAATTTACACTTACCTCTCCTTGTGAAATCTTAGAAAGTTTCCCTTTAACCAGCTTTTTCTTAAGCGGCGAAAGGTGGTCGGTAAAGAGTACGCCATCAATATGGTCGTATTCGTGTTGAATTACGCGGGCACGAATATCGGAAAAAGTTTCCGTATGTTTCACAAAATTTTCATCTTGGTATTCGATTACAATCGTCGGTTGACGCTTCACGTCTTCGCGAACGTCCGGAATTGACAAACAACCTTCGTTGAATTTCCACTCCTCTCCGCTCTCTTCTAAGATTTGCGCATTTATAAAGACTCTTTTGCCTTGTTTAATAAGCTCCTCTTTAATGTGGGCGTAGTCTTCATCTTCCGCGAGTGGAGTAACATCAATCACAAACAAACGAATATCCAATCCTATTTGTGGAGCTGCGAGTCCAATCCCATTGGCTGATTCCATGGTCTCGTACATGTTTTCAATCAATTCCTTTAAATTCGGATAGTCAGGCTCAATGTCTTTTGCTACTTTTCTGAGGATAGGATCCCCAAAGGCACGAATCGGTAATATCATCTTTTTCTTAAATCTAAAAAATTCTGTAAAATTAATGTGGCACTCACCTTATCAATCAGCTCCTTGCTCTCGCGTTTCTTTTTGCTTTTTCCGCTTTGCGAAATATAAAAAGAAGCCATTTTTGAGGTAAAACGCTCATCCAGTCTTTCGACAGGAACAAAGGGAAACTTGGCCTCAAACTCGGCAATAAATTTAAGAATATCGCCTTCCACTTCGGAGGGATTTCCACGAAGATCCGTGGGAAGTCCAACCACCATCGCTTCTACCGTATTTTGACTAAGGTAAGCTGTCAAAAAATCAATTAAGTTCACGGTTTCTACGGTGTCTAGTCCTGAGGCAATGATTTGAAAATCATCGGTCGCCGCAAGTCCGGTTCTTTTTTTACCGTAATCTACGGCTAAGAGTTGTCCCATGCTGCAAATTTACAAATTTTAAAAATTCTATCCCGAACTTCGTCTTATTTTAATTTTTTGTCTATTTTAGTTTCCCCAAACCAAAAAAACAAGACCCCGTGAAGACATTATTTTTGATTCGACATGCCAAGAGTGACTGGACCCACGAAGTCGAAGATTTCCAAAGACCCTTGAACGAAAGGGGCCATCAGAACGCTAGAGGCATGGCTAAGTTCCTTTTGGAAAGTGGCTTTGAGATTGACAGTTTTGTGTCCTCTCCTGCCAAAAGAGCCTTAACGACTTGCCGTTATTTTGCAGAAACCTACGGAAACTCTGCCATTAAAAAAGTAGAAGATCTCTACGAACCTTTGCTTGAAGATTTTTACAAAACCCTAGAGCGCACCTCAGATGAATTTAATTCCGTTGCCCTATTTTCTCATAATCCTACTATTAGTGAGTTCTTGTCGGACTTAGTTTCAGAATCGCGCGAGTTTTCGACCTGCACGGTGGCCATCGTGAAAATTGACTGCGAAAGTTGGTCCGAATTCTCAGGGGCAGAAAAGACCCTCACTCATTTCCTACTACCGAAAGAAATTTTAGACTAGAAATCATTCCGACAACAAAAGACACTCTTTTTAGTCCCATGTTACTATAGGGAAGTCGGGGCATCCGAATCTATTTTCCAAACCTTAATTTGGAAGTCACTCCGATTTCTTCAGGCCGCACACCTGCGAATTTTGAACTCATTTAAAGTGTATTTCTACACGGCACTTCGTATAGTAAATTCCTTCTCATTCTACTGTGGAATAAGGAGATGGGGACCAATGAGACTATCCGTTCGTAATTTCTGATAAAAAAAACTGAATACATTGGAACTTCTTGAGGCTCAAAGATGATATTGAGATAAATACAATGCCATTTAATTCAAAAAGTCTGTTATTTCAATCGTATTTACTATTTTTGTATGAAATAACAAACGTTTTGAATTTAAAGAAGCAAATAATTCTTCCAAAATATACACAGTTACTTGAAGAGATGGGAGAAAATATCAAGCTGGCCAGAAAGCGACGAAAACTAACCGCGAATCAAGTGGCAGAAAGGGCAGGAATTGCACGCTCCACATTGTATTTGGTTGAGAAAGGTAATTCAAGTGTTTCTATGGGAGCCTACTTTAACGTTTTACAGGTTCTAGGATTGCAAAATGATTTTCTGAAATTGGCTGCCGACGATGAGTTTGGCAGAAAACTTCAGGATCTGAATTTGCTAAGATAAGTGAACTATGAAACTAGGATCATTTATCGCTTCGCAAACGGAAAAAGATTTTCTGAGCCATAAGCAATCGGGATTCAATCCGCACAGGATGGAAAAGGAAAAAAGGAATTCAATTTTGAGTAGAATTAAAATCAACTACTCTCTACGTTTAGGTAGATATTGCAAGTCTATATAAGTTCGGCAAAAATTTGATACTTTGCCAAACTTACATCCTAATTAAGCTTTGTTTTTTAGCGATTTAGATCTCAATATACCATCCAAAAGACAATAGAAGTATAAAACAAAACTAGCCTCGCAATTTGCGAGGCTAGTTTCATTTTATAAGGCTACTTCTTTATCCCATTCCTACTAGGAATCAAAAAACAAGTCCTTAAAACATTATTATTTCTTTGCTTTTACCCTCTGTAAATCAAGGTCTTCAAAATCAAAACTAAAGTCAGTAATGTCAGAAATTGGTTTTAAGCTAGCAGCGGTTGCATTTCCATTCTCGTCCAATGCAAAAGTTAAATAGGCATCCGCATCATAACTACGATCGTCCCATTTTACAATAAAGGTATTTGGAGAATAAGCTATTAAGTCTCCTTTTAAACGAGGAGAAGTTTTGCATTCGAGTCTATACCCTTTTCCATTTTGAGAGATGTTTACATCGCCAAACCAAAGGTCATTGTAGGTCCCCACAAACTTTGATGCGGATAGTTTTCCTTCTTTTGCTTTTCCAAACTGAGCTGCCTTTGCATAGGCCTCTTCTTTTTGTTTTTGGTAGGATTTACCTGCTCTGTCCATACGTTCAGAATACGTCTTTAGCCAGTTTCTGTCTTCAATACCTAGGTAAGAATCTTTGAGTGCATTGGTAATGGTATTAAAAGCGGCTCCGCTTTGTTGGTTGGTTAAAACCACAATTCCAAGGTTCATATCTGGAATGAGGGTAAATAAGGTCACGGTTCCTATCAGTCCCCCACTGTGTTGAACTTGCTTATGTCCTTTCACATCGGAAATAAACCATCCAAGGCCGTACCCGTAATTTCCTGTATCATAAGAATTGCTTAATGCCACCGTAGAGGGGCGTTGAATTTGCCAAAGCTGCTGAATTTGGCGATCGGATACAAGTTTTTTCCCGTCTTTCGTTGTGAACCCATTCATTAAGAAATTAGCCCAAGTAAGCATGTCCTCTACATTACTCATAATACCTCCCGCGGCATTTGCAGTTTCGTTCCAATCGTGTGGAATCTGCTTTACAACTCCGTCTACAGGAGCGTGCGCATCAATTTTATTTTTCACCGCCTGAGCGCGAACATAACTACCGTGGCTTGAAGTCATACCGACCGGTCTTAAAATGCGGCTTTCGATAAATTCAGCCCAACTTTGATTAGAGATTCTTGAGATTACTTCTCCCGCTACGATAAACATAATGTTGTTGTAGTCTAATTTATCACGGAACTCATTTGCAGGTTTTAAATAACGAACATTGTGAATAAGCTCCTGCAGAGAAATCGTTCCTCCTTCTGGAAAAAACATAAGGTCGCCTTGTCCGAGGCCTAGACCGGCTCTATGGGTCAAAAGGTCTCTCACGGTAAGATGCTTACTTACGTAGGGATCGTACATCTGAAATTCAGGAATGAATTTCGTCACTTTATCGTCCCAGCTTAGTTTCCCTTCGTCCACAAGCATGGCAAGAGCTGTGGCTGTAAACCCTTTTGAATTGGAAGCAATTCCCACGAGGGTTTTCTCGTCCATTTTTGCCTTGCTGGTAAGGGAGGCTACGCCATGACCTTTGGCATAAATTACTTTTCCGTCTTTTATCACTCCTACGGAGATTCCAGGAACCTCAAAGGTCTTTAGGGTATTTTCCACTAGCTGATCTAGCTGTTTTTCCGCGATCTGTGCCTGGGTAAACCCTCCCAGTGTGATCGCTAGCATTACGACAAAGCTTTTTCTCATAGAATCAAATTTTTCTCAAATGTATGAATTCTACGCGGGATTTCTGAAATGCACCTTTGGGTCTTTAGGGATTTTGACTTAACTTTGTGCAAACCTTTTTGACACAATGACAGACAAGAGAGAATTCTTTTTGGAGTGCTACAAGCACCAAATTGTAAAGTTTGGCCGTTTTACACTAAAATCAGGGATTGAAAGTCCCTTTTATGTAGATCTACGCCCGCTTGCTTCCGATCCAAAAATCCTTAAAAATCTAGCCGCGCGTATGCTGGACATCGTCCCTTTGGATGAATTCGATTTGATTTGTGGAGTGCCTTACGCCGCATTGCCCATGGCGACGGCTATGTCTTTAGAGAGCTACCTGCCTTTAATTATCAAACGAAAAGAAGCCAAAGCCTATGGCACCAAACAGCTTATTGAAGGTCTCTACGAGCGTGGACAAAATTGTCTCTTGGTAGAAGATGTGATTACCTCCGGTAAATCGCTTCTGGAAACCATTCCAGAAATTGAAGAGGCCGGATTAAAAGTATCTGACATTGTCGTGGTTTTAGACCGCGAGCAGGGAGGAAAAGAACTTCTAGAAGAAAAAGGATACCGTGTTCACACACTTTTCACTATTACGGAGATTTGTCAAATTTTAAAAGAAGAAGGAAAACTAGACGAGGAGCAAGTCGAGAGAATTCAAGACTTTTTGAAAGGAAATACTATTTCCTTTGAAGCTCCGAAAAGGCTCTCTTATGAATCTAAACTAGAGTGCCTTACCCACTCCAAAGCACAAAGGCTTCTAGAGATTGCCATTGAGAAGAAATCCAATTTAATTGCTTCTGCGGATTTACTTTCTACCGACGAGCTTCACGAGTTCGCGAACAAAGTAGGACCTCACATTGTAGCGTTAAAAACTCATATGGATGTCGTGACCGACTTCGAATACGAAAAGACCATCCTTCCTTTAATCGATTTAGCTGCAAAGCACAATTTCTTATTAATGGAAGACCGAAAATTCGCGGACATTGGTAGTACACAAGAACTTCAGTATGCGTACGGAGTGCATAAGATTTCCAATTGGGCGGATCTAGTGACCGCTCAGCTAATCGGAGGCTACGCATCCCTAGATTATTTTCACAGTGCGGGGGTCATTGCCATTATCGGTATGTCTTCACAAGGAACACTTACGGACAAAGCTTACCGAGAAGAAGCCACTAAAATTGCCGCTTCTCACCCAAATGTAATTGGAGGGGTCGCACAAGCGCAGCTTCCAAGTGAACTTCTACTTTTCACCCCAGGCGTTAACCTTCAGAGCAAAGGCGATGGAAAAGGCCAGCAGTACAATACTCCGGCGCATGTATTCAAACAACTTCACACGGATTTCATCATTGTAGGAAGAGGAATTTATAAAGCCGAGAACCCAGAAAAATCCGCCTTAGAATACAAAATTGAAGGTTGGAAACACTACGAAGAAAGCTTGTAGAAATAGAACTACAAACTCAAAATAAATTCAAAGAGCAGCCCAGAGCTGCTCTTTTTCTATTTTTTCTTTTCGATTCTTACCATAGGTCAACGAAATAAAGGACTTTCTATTCTTATCTTTGTATCACCAAATCAAAACACATATAAAAATGAAAGTAAACATATTTAGTGACATCCGATGTCCTTTTTGCTATGTAGGCAAAAAGAAATTCGAAAAAGCACTAGAAAGCTTTGAGCACGCAAAAGACATTGAAATCGAATGGCACAGCTTCCAACTACATCCTTCTTTACAATCCGATCCAAACGTGGATCCTTTTGAATACTTTTCAAAAGCAAAAGGCGTGTCTTTAGAACAGGCAAGGCAAATGCATGCCCATGCGCAAAACGCAGGAAAGGAAGTAGGAATTGATTTTGAGTTCGCAACTCAAAAAATCGCCAACTCCTTAAAAGGGCACCTTTTAATCCAATTGGCAAAACAAAAAAACCTGGCTAGCGAAATGGAGGAAGCTCTTTTTAGCGCCCAATTCCTAGAAGGTAAAAACATTGATTCTGAAAGCGATTTAATTGAAATTGGAACCCGTGTCGGACTTTCAGAGGTGGAAGTAATTGAGGCCCTAAATTCAGATGAACTTCGCTACAAAGTCAAAGAAGACGAAATGCTAGCCCGCAAAATCGGGGTAAGAGCGGTTCCTTTCTTTATCTTAAACGACAAATACGGAATCTCCGGGGCGCAGCAACCTTCTATGTTTTTAGAAGCGCTTGAAAAAAGCTACAAAGAATTCTCGGAAGGAGACAAAGGACTTGAAATTTTAGGAAATTCCCCTAGCTGCGAAGTCGACGGAAATTGCGACTAAAAAACACAGTACCTGACACTTATCAGATTCTAACTCAAAAAAAATAACGATCTTTGATCAAATTCAATAACAAACCAAATTCAAAAATAAATCCTATGAAAAAGATGTTTTCAATGATAGCTTTAATGCTATTCACTCTTAGTATTACAGCTCAAAAAACACTTGTAAGCGATCCTGCACATTCTAGAATTCAGTTCTCTGTCATCCACTTAGGAATTAACGACATTACAGGAAACATGGACAAAGCGGCTCTTACCATCCAAGCGGATGAGCAAAACTTTGCAAATTCAACTTTAACGTTTGAAGTAGATCCATCTAGCATCAATACGCACATTGAGGCAAGAGACAACCACTTAAAAAGTGCAGACTTTTTTGATGTTGACACTTTCCCAACCATGGCGTTTACCTCTACCTCTTTAAAGAAAACAGGAAAGAAAAATTACTACGAGCTTAATGGAAACTTGCTTATGCATGGAGTAACGAAACCAGTGAAACTAACTCTTATCTACAGAGGTTCAACAGAATCAAACAAGAAAACCGTTCACGGATACCAAGTTCTTGGAACCTTGAAAAGATCTGACTTTGGCGTAGGAACCAAATTCCCTGAAGCAATGGTTTCTGATCTAGTAAGAATCAAAGGAGACTTTGAGCTTAAAGAAAAATAAATCCGATTTTTTAAAAATTGTTTAAGGGGAGTAGCGGCAGAAATGTCGCTACTTCTTTTTTTTGCTGCACAAAGTATCCAATAAAAATTACATCCAGAATTCAGGAAGATAGGAGGTTTGAAAAAGAAATCTAATTTGCAGTTAACCAAAATAGTAATATCTCGATTGACTGATCTAGAAGATGTAGTATGTCAAATGAAATCTCCAAAATATAATTTGAAATTAACTGCTTAAGCATCAATGGTTCACTTGAAAAAAGAATTAAAAATCAGGGAATACAACACAGGTGAAGTGTTGCTCGAATAAAAGATGGGTTTCTATAGAAGCAAAGCGATAAAAAGCGAGATATTAATGCTACTGACAGATTTAAAAAATATCACTTATACTTTAAGCAAGGTTTGTAAATTACATTAAAACAATTGATTTCAATCAATTATGGATTTTAAGCAAGATTGACAATAGAATAAGCAAGGTAGAAAACCGTTCACGGATACCAAGTTCTTGGAAANAACCGTTCACGGATACCAAGTTCTTGGAAACTTGAAAAGATCTGACTTTGGCGTAGGAACCAAATTCCCTGAAACGATGCTTTCTGTACGAATCAAAGGAGACTTTGAGCTTAAAGAAAAATAAATTCGATTTTTAAAAAATTGTTTGAGGGGAGTAGCGGCAGAAATGCCGCTACTTCTTTTGTTTTGTCCTAAAATACAATCACAACGCCTAATCCTCATCCTATATTCTTTGAACTGTATGTTGAAATGATTCAACTTGGTGAACTAATTAAAAAAACAGTACCTACTACTAGGTATTTTATCTCAATCTTCGGACTTCATAATTAAACGTATAGTACTATATATTAGTTATTTAAGAAAATTAAACAAAAAGGCAAATGGTATGAGAAAAATACTTTTTATTGACTTTTATTTTGCAGTTCGGTGCAAACAACTATATTTGAGACTGCTTTGCACACAGGATGAAACACGCGCATTTAATTTTCTATATTTTGCTACTTCCCTTTTGGAGTTTTGCACAGGGCGATAGTCTTGTGATCCGCGCGAGCCTAAACGAGAATTTAAAAGATCTCGAAGTAGAACAAGAACTCTACTATACCAATAAGTTCTCCCATCCTATTTCCGAAGTTGAACTCCTGAACTGGATTGCCGCCTACAGAAACGAAGGCACTTCCCTTTCTACCCGAAAAATTGAAGACAGACAAAAGCAGCTCTATTTTGCAAAAAAAGAAGAGTTAGGGTCTCTTACTTCACTACTTATTAACGATTCTCTTTCTGTGAAAGAGCTTCACAAGGAAAACTTAAAAATTCCTCTTTCAAGTCCTTTAGCTCCTGGAGAAACCCTTACACTTCGATTAAAGTATTCGCTTTCGCTTCCCTCTATCGCAATGACCGGATATGGGACCTCCCAGAGCAGTCTCGCTTTAAAATATTTCTTTTTAGTCCCCAATACTTTTGAAACCATAGATCCTGAACCCAGGCAATTTAACGACACGGAACAAACCCAAAGCGGCGGGCAAAGCTGGAGGATTTCCTTATCCGTTCCCCAAGGATACCAAATCGAGAGTAACCTTAAAAAAGAAATGGATTCTTCCTTTGTCTTTTCTGGTAAACTAGCAGACGATCCCGAGTTCTTAATCTCCCTAAACGATATGCCTACGCTTCAATCAAGCTCTCGATACGGTGAAACGACCTTCGTGTTTGGGTATCCTATTGAAAAGGAGCAGCTCTCGACTCTCAGTTATTTGCTTCCTGTGCATTTAAACTTTCTTGGCGAGAAATTAGGGCACGTACCTTCCAAAGTTTTTATCTCGCCTAAATTCAACTCCAAAGAAGATTTCTTTGGAATTGATGACATCAAGTTCTGGAAATTCCGATACAAGCTTTTCTCAGACATGGAAAAGACCGATCTGGATTATTTCAGCATGATTTCTAAGAAGGTTATTCAAGCCGAGGCCATTACTCAAAAATCCAAAGACCATTGGTTTAAAAATGGACTCCAGACCTATCTGGAAATGCAATATTTGAAAGAGAACTACAAAGATGCTCTACTCATTGGAAAGCTACCCCAAGAAGCTCAACTTTTTGGAATCCATCCGCTTCGCTACTTGACGGCCGCTAAACTTAAGCTTACGGAGCGCTACGGTTTAGGCTACCACTACATCTTAACCAAGAACTTAGATCAAAAAATAGGAACACCTTATCCTGTGCTTAGCAACTTTAATGACATGGCTATCAGTCAGTTTGAGACGGGCAGCCTCTTTAATTTCATTGCAGAGAAAATGGGCACAGGCGAATTTGAAGAATTCACTCGGACTTATCTTTCCAAAAACACAGACAATCTATTAAGCACGAAAGACTTTTTAGATCAACTCTCGATTCGTACAGGATACTCATCCGCTTTTCTTGAAGATTTCATCTATAAGAACAACCGGGTGAATTTCAAAGTGAAAAAATTTGAAAAACTACCGGAAGGCTATTTGGTGAAAGTGACAAAGAACTCTTCGTATGGAATACCGATTCAAATTACCTCAGAAGATTTTGAAGGAAACAAGAAGTCCTTTTGGTACGACACCTCCTCCAAAAGAAATGAAGGGCAGTATTTAATTCCTCGTCCTGAGGTAAAGAAAATCTCGGTGAATGACGAATACCTCTTTCCCGAGTCTAACTTTAGAGACAATTACATCTACACCAAAGGACTTTTTTCCAATACCAAACGAGTTAAATTTAAATTACTTCCAGACATTCCAGATCCAGAATACAACGAAATTTATTTGAGTCCAAAAGTAACCTTTAACGCTTACGACAAAGTGCTGTTAGGGATTGGGTTTAAAAACAAATCCTTTTTTGACCAGCCTTTCCAATATGCGCTCTCTCCCTATTTCAGTACAGGAACCAACACGTTTGCGGGTTCCGGAGGACTCTCTTATCGTTTTCGACCGCAAGATGCCTTTTTCCAAAACTTGGAAATTGGAGCCAGTGCCTCCTACTTCCATTACGATTACGATTTAGCGTACAAAAAGATCAGCGTAGCCTCCACACTTAATTTCTCTAAAGTCTTACGAAGCGATATTAGCCGAGCCCTTTATTTCTCTTTCAGCCATTTTGAAAAAGACCTTACACCCGAATTAATCGCAAAAGGAGAATACGACCGCTATGGCCTCTGGAGTTTGGGCTACGGATACAACGACAAAAAAATCATTCATGAAATTTCCTTTGGCTCGAGCCTTCAGCTAATGAATGATTTTCAAAAGCTATCCGCAGAAGCTTATTACCGCTGGGAATATGCTCAAAACAAAAAAATCAGCTTCCGTTGGTTTGGTGGGGTATTTTTCAAAAACGAAGCAAGAAACAATCTTTTTGATTTTGGAGTCTCCCGGGTGTCCAATTACGCCTTCAATTACAGCCTCCTTGGTCAGAGTGCAACCGAAGGGATTCTCTCTCAGCAGTATGTACAGGCCGAAGGTGGATTTAAATCCCATGTTGGGGAACCGGTCAGCCGGTGGATTTCAAGTGTGGGAGTGGATGCCCATATTTGGAAACTTTTCAACTTATATGCCGATGCAGGAGTGTATAAGAACAAGGGACAAAGTGAGCAGTTCATTTGGGATTCTGGAGTGAAATTAAAAGTCATTCCCGATTTCCTAGAAGTTTACTTCCCTCTTCAATCCTCTCTAGGCTTTGAACCTTCATTAGACAATTACGGGAAGCGAATTCGATTCACCCTAATTCTGAACTTAAGCGCACTTACGAGCCATTTCCGAAAAGGCTGGTACTAATTCAGGAGCACCTCACCATCCGTTTGCGCCTTGTTCTTGCTTGTTTTTTTTGCCCTAATTTGCGTACAGACACTTTTGCTGATACTTAAGTCGATATTTTGTATTTTTGCAGCATGGTAAACATAGGCCCGATTCAACTTCCCGACTACCCTCTTCTTCTTGCTCCTATGGAGGACGTAAGCGATCCCCCTTTCCGTAGACTTTGCAAGATGCACGGGGCGGATCTTATGTATTCGGAGTTTATTTCCTCGGAGGGTTTAATTCGCGATGCCATGAAAAGCAAGAAAAAGCTTGACATCTTTGATTACGAAAGGCCTGTCGGAATTCAAATTTTTGGAGGAGACGAAGAAGCCATGGCACTTTCTGCGAAAATTGTAGAGGCCGTAGAACCCGATTTGGTGGATATTAATTTTGGATGTCCGGTAAAAAAAGTGGTAACCAAAGGGGCGGGTGCCGGAGTTTTAAAAGACATTGATTTGATGGTTCGCCTTACGAAGGCTGTAGTCAAATCCACGCATTTGCCCGTGACCGTAAAAACAAGACTAGGATGGGACTTTGATTCCATTAACATTGGAGAAGTCGCCCTACGTTTGCAAGATGCGGGAATTAAAGCGCTTACCATTCATGCAAGAACGCGTTCGCAAATGTATAAAGGGGAGGCGGATTGGAATTACATTTCTCAAATCAAGAACCACAACGATATTGAAATCCCTATTTTTGGGAATGGCGATATTGATTCGGGTCCCAAAGCAAAAGAATATAAAGAAAAATACAACTGTGATGGGGTCATGATTGGAAGAGGAGCCATTGGGTATCCTTGGATCTTCAATGAAATCAAGCATTATTTCAAAACAGGAGAAATCCTTACGCCTCCTACCATCACAGAGCGACTCGAAGCCGTTCGTCAACATGCGGAGTGGAGCATTGAGTGGAAAGGAGAACGCACAGGTATGGTGGAAATGCGTCAGCATTATAGCAACTACTTCAGAGGAATCCCTCACTTTAAGGATTTTCGTCGAAAATTCTTAGAGGCCTATACCCTTGAAGAAATGGATGAAGTGATATTTGAAGCGGCCCATTTCTACAAAGAATTTCAGCTTACAAACTAAAAAGAACAATCCGTTTATGCTAACTGAAGTCCATCCGAAACTACCGATGCGGGATCGAGAGATCACCTACCAATATTATGTGAAGGAATTAGGGTTTCAGCCTGTGGGAGAAGCCGAGTATCCCGACTATTTAATGCTTAAAAAAGACCAAGTGGAACTTCATTTCTTTTTGTTTGAAGCGCTGGACCCTCTCCAGAATTATGCGCAAATTTACCTTCGGGTAAGTGACATCGATTCGCTTTACAAATCTTTTTTAGATCGAAACATTGCAATCCATCCTAGCGGATCTTTGCAAACCAAACCTTGGGGCGTAAAAGAGTTTTCTCTACTCGATCCGGATCATACACTCCTTACCTTCGGGCAGAAAGTTTAAGAAGTCTCACTCAAGCGTAAAGTCTTGTAACAAATACGCTTATTTCAAGACTTATTGGACTATATAAAAACCCATAAAATCACGCTCGAAATAAAGCACAAGAAGTCAAGAATTCACATCCATACCCCCTTCGAAATCGGAGCCAAAACATTGGGTAAAAGGGCGTAAAATCCCCATTTTGACTTCTGTATGTGAAGTATTTTTGCGATCTTGTGATTCCATATTTTAAACTCGTATTTTCGATGCTAAAAGCAACCCACGTTACGAAAACATACCAAGCCGGAAAGAAAACCGCCCTACAAGATTTCAGTATAGATGTGCCTAAAGGCAGCATTTACGGTCTTTTAGGCCCCAACGGCGCTGGAAAGACTACGTTCATCCGGATTATCAATCAAATCTTAGCCCCGGATTTGGGTGAGATTTTTATTGAGGGAGAACGATTATCTCCTCATCATATTTCACAGATTGGTTATATGCCTGAAGAAAGAGGGCTCTACAAGAACATGACGCTTGGAGACCAGCTCCTCTATTTTGGAGAACTAAAGGGGATGAGCCGTACCGATGCCTTAAACCAGGCTAAGTTTTGGTTTGAAAAACTCGGCATGGAACAGTGGTGGAAAAAGAAACTCTCCGAACTATCGAAAGGAATGGCGCAGAAACTTCAGTTCGTCGTGACCGTTTTGCATAGACCCAAACTCCTCATACTAGACGAACCCTTCTCAGGATTTGACCCGGTAAACGCCAATTTAATTAAAGACCAAATCCTTTATTTGAAAGAAGAGGGAACGACCATTATTCTCTCCACTCACCGAATGGAAAGTGTAGAGGAACTCTGCGACTCTGTCGCCCTGATTCACAATTCAAAGAAAGTACTTGACGGAAAGATTTTCCAAGTTCGCGAACAGTTTAAAAAGAACATTTTCTCTGTCACTTTAAGCGACGTGGAAATAGAGAAATTGGAGGCTTTTAAGGTAAGCCACCCACTTTCCAATTTGCGACTTGACCACGACCTCTATTCTTTTGAACTCGAAGGAGGAACCAGTCAAAATGCGCTGATTGAAGCGCTGCTACCCATTGGGAAAATCCGAACCTTTGATGAGAAAATCCCAAGTATGAACGAAGTATTTATTAACGCTGTAAGCGACCCCTCTTAAATAAGCCCAATGAAGAACATCCTTCTGATCACCAAACGGGAATACCTAACCCAAGTTAAAAAGAAGTCCTTTATCCTTTTGACCCTTTTCGCCCCACTTATCTTGGTGGCCTTTGGCGTTTTAATCGGAGTTATGGTGAATGCCAACAAATCCAACTCCAAGATTAATGTAATTGACAAGAGTGGAGTATTTCAGGAATATTTAAAATCGAACGAAACGGTCACTTACCTCTTTCTCGACCCAAGCACAGAGGCGCAAATGAAAGTGCTTTTAAAAGAGGCTGAGGACATGGACGGACTTTTGATCCTTCCTCCCGTGAGAAATGAGTCCCTTGAAAACCTCGAAAAGGACGCCGTTCTTCTCACGAATAAGAAAATAGGAATGGACACCAAATCCAAGATCCAGAGGGATTTGGAAAGTGTAATCCGCGAACAAAAAATCAAGGATTTAGGCCTTAGCGATGCTCAAATTGACAACCTTGACAAAGGTTTCAATTTGAAACTACAAAATGTGGTGGATCAAAATTCACAGGACAGCGATTTAAACTTCGGCGTTAAATACGGACTAAGCATGGTCCTTATGTACGTTATCTTTATGTTTATCATCATCTACGGAGTTCGTGTCATGCGGAGTGTTTTGGAAGAAAAAAACAACCGTGTGGTAGAAATCATCATCTCATCGGTCAAACCTTTTGATTTAATGCTAGGGAAGATCTTTGGAGTCACGCTCGTAGCCTTAACGCAGTTTGTGGTCTGGATTACCATGTCCATCACTGCTGCCCTCATTTTAAACACAGGCTTTAGTGCATTGAGCGGGAATTTACCAATGGGAGGAGAGGCAAGCGAAGGACTCACCCAAGGAATGGATCTAAAACTTTTGGCAGGTGAAATTTCCCATACTCTCTTAAGTTTAAATTTCCCTCTCATTATTACCGTCTTTATCTTATTCTTCCTTTTAGGATACATTTTCTACAGCGCCATGTACGCGGCGATTGGATCCGCAGTGGATAACGAAACCGAGACTCAGCAGTTTACTCTTTTTGCTATTCTTCCCCTTACCATTGGTATGTACGGAAGTGTAACGATTCTGAACAACCCGGAAGGACCTCTGTCCTTTTGGTTATCCATGATTCCGTTTACTTCCCCTGTCGCCATGATTGCAAGAATCCCGTTTGGAGTTCCCCTTTGGGAAATTGCTCTCTCCCTCGTACTACTTGCAATTTCCGCTGTGGGAATGGTCTTCATTGCATCTAAGATTTATAAAGTAGGAGTCCTTATGTACGGAAACAAAGCCACTCTAAAAGAAATATGGAAATGGATTCGAAGCTAGTCTAGAATCGTATACTTAGCGAGTCTTCTTCCATTTAAACAAAATATTGTTTACAAGTACAGAAGTACTCGCTTTAAGTTCTTACTTTAGCACGCATAATGGACCCTTTTTTATAAAAATCAGATCCTGCGACGTGCTATGACAACCCTTAAATCTATTCTGCGAGGAATCGGACAGATTATGTTCCAAAACAATAGCTTTTCTGGGCTTTTGTTTCTTTTGGGCGTTCTTTATAGTGCTCCTCAATTAGCAGCCGCCGCCGTGGTAGGAACCCTTTTAAGTACAGGTACCGCTCAACTGTTAGGATATTCAAAACAGGATATTCGAGAAGGACTGTATGGATTTAACGGCGCCTTAACCGGAATTGCTATTGGGTACTTTTTTGGATTTACGTTAACCACCGTCTCTGTTTTAATCCTTGGCGCTGCGCTTACCTCGCCGCTAAGCTTTTACCTGAAGAAAGTAATCCCGCCCTATACCGCACCTTTTGTGCTTGTAACTTGGATTTCAATGGCCGTGCTTCTCTTTCTATTTAAGATTCCACTGCTCGCCTTTCCACTGCCATTAGACATGCCGCTCGATCTCTTCGCTGCCACAGCGAAAAGCTTTGGACAGGTTCTATTTCAAGAAAACAGCGTGACTGGAATTCTCTTTCTTTTGGGTCTTCTACTAAACTCAAAAACGGCCGCTATGTATGGACTCTATGCGGCGATCCTAGGAACTTTAATTGCGCTGCTCCTAAGAGAACCTATATCCGGTCTTAATGCAGGCTTAATGGGATACAATGCGATTCTTTGTGCGATTGCACTTGCCGATTCAAAACGAAGCTCATTTGTTTGGATTTCAATTGCGACACTTCTATCCGTACTTTTAAATATCGGACTTGCTAAAGCTGGGATTATTACGCTAACCGCTCCTTTTATACTCAGTACTTGGATGGTTCTAAAACTGAAATCTTTCCAAAATAGATCTACTCCTTTAGCGCCGCTAGCTTAGGATGGAATGAAGCCAATCTCGCCATTCCCTATTTTTGGAATGGCCTTAAAACGACTACTTAAAAGATTTGACTTGGGTCCTAAAGCCAAAAAAATGAGCGACCCAATGGATCGCTCATTTTTATGTATTCAAATAGGATTCGATTATCCTAAGATTTTTGCTACCGTCACTCCGATGTCTGCAGGAGAGTCTACTACGGTAATTCCGTTTGCTCTCATGATTTCCATCTTCGCTTGTGCCGTGTCTTCATCTCCTCCAACGATTGCACCTGCGTGACCCATCGTTCTTCCTTTTGGAGCGGTTTGACCTGCGATGAAACCAACTACTGGCTTTTTAGATCCGCTTTCTTTGTACCAACGAGCTGCTTCTGCTTCAAGAGATCCTCCAATTTCACCGATCATCACGACCGCTTCCGTTTCAGGGTCGTTAATGAAAAGTTCAAGAGCTTCTTTCGTCGTAGTTCCGATAATTGGGTCTCCCCCAATTCCGATTGCAGTCGATACTCCGTATCCTGCTTTTACGACTTGGTCTGCTGCTTCGTACGTTAAAGTTCCCGATTTTGAAACAATTCCTACTTTTCCTTTTTTGAAAACGAATCCGGGCATAATTCCGATTTTCGCTTCATCCGAAGTAATAATTCCTGGACAGTTAGGACCGATAAGTCTTGCATCGCGGTCTGCAAGGTAAGATTTTACTTTTACCATGTCAGCCACTGGAATTCCTTCTGTAATACATACAATGACTTTAATTCCTGCTTCTGCCGCTTCCATAATAGCGTCTGCTGCGAATGCGGGTGGTACAAAAATAATGGACACGTTTGCTCCCGCTTTTTCTACAGATTCTGCAACGGTATTGAAAACCGGCTTACCTAAGTGTTCAGAGCCTCCTTTTCCTGGAGTTACACCCCCTACGACTTGGGTTCCGTATTCAATCATCTGAGAAGCGTGGAAAGTTCCTTCGTTCCCTGTAAATCCTTGTACAACTACCTTAGAGTCTTTGTTTACTAGTACTGACATTGTTATTTGATTTATTTTATTATAACGTTTTAATGCTTACAAATTTACTCAATCTTACCGAGGTAAAAAAAATTAAATTCAGTAATTTTCTTTTCGTTTGTGCATGCCCTTTGATCTAGGGCAAGCAAAGTGTTTTTACTTTAGATTTTTTACTTTGACTTCTTTGCGAAGGTAGTCTTTGAACTCGGTCGCAAGGGGCCCAAAATAGGTCCCTTTCTTAAGACTTTGGTTTACTCCCGTTTGCCCTAAAATGACGGTTCCTTTTTCCACATGAACGCCTGAGGCCATTCCTACCTGTCCCCAAATACTCACCTCGTCTTCGATGTGGCAGCAACCTGCAATTCCGACTTGGGCCGCAATAAGGACTTTTTTGCCAATCACCGTATCGTGTCCTATTTGAATCTGATTGTCCAAAACGCTCCCCGTTCCAATAATTGTAGTGTCTGTGACGCCTCGGTCAATGGTGCACAAGTTTCCGATCTCCACTCCATCTTCAATCACGATGTTTCCTACGGATTTTAGTCGTTCATGACCTTGCGCCGTTTTCCGGTAATAAAAGGCATCTCCTCCTAACACGGTTCCGGCTCCAATTCGAACATAATCTCCGATTCGGGTTGCGTCTCCGATGACCACATTTGGACTGATATAACATCCTTTTCCGATTTGAACATCGTTTCCGATGACCACCGAGCTATGGACAAAACTATCTTCTCCTATGGTTTGATTGCCCGGTTTCTCTTGAAAATGAGTAAGCGTAGAGAAATGCTCATTAATGAGGTTAAAGTCTCCAAAAGGATCCTTTGAAACTAGAATCGCTTTGCCCTGAGGCACCTCGACTTCTTTATCGATTAAAACGACACTGGCTCTCGAGTTTAGAGCTTTGTCGTAGTATTTGGGATGGTTCACAAAGACAATTTCACCTTCGATTACACGGTGAATTTCATTGGTTCCCAGAATGGGAAACTTAGGATCTCCGATTGCTTGAGCTCCTATGAGCTCCGCAATGGTTTCTAGGGTTTGTACAGATTCAAATCGCATCGTTTACGTATATAGCAAAAAGTAGCGCCTTTTTCCTTTTCTTTTAAAAAAGGAGCGCTAAAAAAGTAAAGGTCTTAAAAAACCAAAAGCCTTTGCTCTTTAGAAGAGGAAAGGCCTTTGATTAGGTATTTTTTACTTGACGCGTTCTTGGTAAGAACCGTCTTCTGTAGAGACTTTAATTTTATCTCCGGGTTCGATGAAAAGGGGCACGTTAATACGGGCTCCGGTTTCTACGATTGCATTTTTAAGAGCATTGGTCGCAGTGTTTCCTTTCACACCTGGATCCGCTTCTACCACTTCTAAAATCACAGAAGGGGGAAGTTCAGCCGATAGAGGGGATTCATCTGATTCTCTCAGAATGATCATCACCTCTTCTCCTGCTTTCATGAACTGCGCGTTGTCGATCATTTCTTTGTCAATGTAGATTTGAGAAAAATCGTCGTTGTTCATGAAGTGAAATCCATTGTCATCTTCATAAAGATATTGGTACTTGCGTGTAATTACCTTTACTTCTTCAATTTTGTGTCCCGCTGAAAATGTATTGTCAAGTACTTTTCCATTGGTTACGGATTTAAGTTTGGTTCTCACGAAAGCAGGACCTTTCCCTGGCTTCACGTGCAAGAACTCGATTACCTTGTAGATGTCATTGCTAAATTCGATGCAAAGACCTTTTCTAATGTCAGCTGTTGTTGCCATTTATAATTTCGAATGTATATTACGTTGTCTAAATCTTCGTTCTTTAGTCTTTCCCAGTCCCGTATCCTCTTACAATTCCTCTTGGAGAGTTGCGGACAAATTCAAGGATTTCATCGCGCTCTGCGGTAGGAAGCATTTCCTTTTCAATCTGGCTCATCGCCTGAGTCACATTGGTTTTCATTTGAAAAATGTAACGGAAGATTTTTTGAATTTCAAAAATCTTATCGTTGCTATAGCCTCTACGACGTAGCCCTACGGAATTAATTCCCGCATAGCTCATCGGTTCTCTTGCGACCTTTACGTAAGGGGGAATGTCCTTTCTTACTAAGGTTCCTCCCGCAATCATCACGTGTTTTCCCACTTTGCAAAATTGGTGAATCGCGGACAATCCTCCCATAACAGTATGGTCTCCAATTTCCACGTGCCCCGCGATTCCGCAGCCATTGACAATCACCACGTGATCTCCAATGACGCAGTCATGCGCAATGTGCGTGGTTGCCATAATTAGGCAATCCGTCCCTAGCTTTGTATGTCCAAGAGCTTTGGTTCCTCTATTGACTGTGACACATTCTCGGATCGTAGATCGATCTCCGATATAAACGTAGGAGTCTTCTCCTTCAAATTTTAAATCTTGTGGAATCGCCGCAATAACCGATCCTGGAAAGATTCGACAATCTTTCCCGATTCTTGCGCCGTTCATAATGGTGACATTGGGACCAATCCATGTGCCTTCTCCAATTTCAACATCGCCTGCAATGGTCGTAAAGGGTTCGACAATGACATTTTTTCCAATTTTGGCCCTTTTATCGACCGCAGCTAATTGATGTACCATGCTTAATCTGTTTTGTTACGTGCCACCTGGGCCATAAGTTCGGCCTCGACGGCCACTGAATCGCCGACATACCCGTAACCTTGCATATGTACAATGCCGCGACGAATCGGCTCGATGAGTTCAATCTTGAAAATAAGGGTATCTCCAGGAATGACTTTGCGTTTGAATTTGACTTTGTCAATTTTGACAAAGTACGTAGAATAGTTTTCTGGATCCGGAACGTTTGCCAGTACAAGGATTCCCCCCGTCTGCGCCATCGCTTCAATTTGAAGAACGCCTGGCATCACCGGTTCCTTTGGGAAATGCCCCACAAAGAAAGGTTCATTCATGGTGATGTTCTTCACACCCACCACGTGCGAATCCGAAAGCTCCATAATGCGGTCTACCAATAAAAAAGGAGGACGGTGCGGAAGGAGTTTCATAATCCCGTTAATATCAAAAACAGGAGGTTTTGTTAAATCAAAATCAGGCACATTCTTTCTTCTCATGAGCTTCCATTGACGGTTAAGTTTTTTAGCAAACTGAGTGTTCACGAAGTGTCCAGGTTTGTTGGCAATCACTTTTCCCTTCAGTCTCACCCCTGTAAGGGCTAAATCTCCGATGACGTCCAAAAGTTTATGGCGCGCGGCTTCGTTCGGGTACTTAAGGGTTAGATTGTCTAAGATTCCGTTGGGACGGATGGCGACATCCTCTTTCCCAAAGGCTTTTTTAAGTTTATCGGAAGTCTCATTTGTGAGTTCTTTGTCCACATACACGATGGCATTGGATAAATCCCCTCCTTTGATAAGACCTGCGTCCATGAGCATTTCAAGTTCATGCAGGAAGCTAAAGGTTCTGGCTTCCGAGATTTCTTCTTTGAATTCAGAAATATCTTTAAGCGTCGCGTTTTGAGTACCGAGTACTTTGGTCCCAAAATCGACCATGGTGGTAATTTCGTAAGTGTCTGAAGGAATAATGGTCAGTTCAGAGCCTGTGCTTGGACAGGTAAAACTAAGAACTTCTTTCACCACAAAGTATTCACGCGCTACCTTTTGCTCTTCAATCCCTGCCTCTTCTATCGCTTCTACAAAAAATTTAGAAGACCCGTCCATGATGGGCGGCTCAGCGCTTGAGAGTTCCAAATACGCGTTGTCTACATCGCAGCCTACTAAGGCGGCTAGCAAATGCTCGCAGGTATGAATGCGAACCCCTAGTTTTTCTAGAGTTGTGCCTCTCTCGGTTGTAGTCACGTAGTTTACGTCTGCTTCCACCTGAGGATGCCCTTCGAGATCGGTTCTTACAAACACGAATCCCGTATTTTCTTTCGCGGGCTTAATGGTTAGTTTTACTTCACTACCGGTATGTAAACCGATACCTGAGAGTGAGACTTCACTTTTCAGGGTTTTTTGCATGTCAGTCATCAGTCCTATCGTTTGAGTTCGCCTCTAGCTCTTCGATTCGTTTGGCTAGCTGCGGTAAATTCTTAAAATGGACGTAGCTACGTCTAAAGTCTCTCGCAGGAATGGCCGGAGATCCATAAAGAACTTCTCCATCCTGCGTACTCGAGTTCACCCCGCTCTGGGCCTGAACACTTACTTTATTTCCTATCTGTATATGGCCTACGACTCCCACTTGTCCTCCGATCATGTTCCAATCGCCAAGAGTCGTGGAGCCTGCAATTCCTGCCTGGGCAGCAATTACGTTATGTTTTCCGATTTTTACGTTGTGCGCAATTTGAATTAAATTGTCAATTTTGGTTCCCTCTCCAATGATTGTGGATCCAATGGTTCCTCGGTCAATGGTGCAGTTCGCTCCAATTTCCACATTTTTTTCAATCACCACATTTCCTAATTGAGGAATTTTTTGATACCCGTCCTTCGTCGGCTGAAAGCCGAACCCGTCCGAACCAATTACGGTATTGGAATGAATGATGGTGTTGTCACCAATCACGCAGTAATCGTAGATTCTGACCCCAGAAAAAATCTGGCAATTTTTCCCGATTTTCACGTGTTGACCTACATAGACATGCGGGAAAATCTGAGTACCGTCCCCTACCTTCACCTTTTCGGCTAAGTACGTAAAGGCTCCGATGTACACATCTTCACCCAGCACAGCGCTTTGGTCAATACTAGAGCCTTCCTCGATCCCTTCTTTTCTTTTTTGAAGCTTTTGGTAAAGATTCATCAGAACTTGAAACGACAAGTAAGCATCCTCCACGGCAATAATCGTGAAGGGATACGCTTTAGTATCATCAATTAATTTGTTTGAAACAATCAGAACCGCGCAGTCGGTTGTTTGCAAATAAGGTGCAAATTTTTCCTGTGCGACAAAGGACAAATGCCCTCTTTCTCCCCTTTCGATCGGAGATACTCCATTAATTACAGTGTCCTTATCACCGATGATTCGACCACCTATAATTTCTGCAATTTGGGATGCGGTAAATTCCATATCGTGCAAAGATAGAAAAATATGAAATAGTCTCTATTCTTATTTGATGGATTCTATCGATTTAAAGCTATTTTTCTGCCCTATTCTTCCCTGAGCTTCCTCCTCCTAGGTCTAGTAGGGTGCAAAAAAAGACTTTTCTAGCTCTCAAACTTAAATCCAACCCTCACGTACGGAGCGTGCGATCAATTCTTGAAGCGAAATGCAGCCTGACTTTTCAAGGATATTTTTGCGGTGTGTTCTCACGGTATGCACACTGCGGCAGAGTCTATCTGCAATACTTTGGCTCGTATGCCCTTGAATAACGAAACCTAAAATCTCCTTTTCCCTAGGCGACAGTAGGCTGTCTTGCGCATTAAACTCCTCTGTCAGGTGTACATTGTAATACGAGGGTGCCTCTTCCATTCCAATAAAGGAAAGCTTAGGAATTCCGGTGATATTTAGGTGGGTAAGATCCGTAAAGATGGCCAGTGTTCTTGCGCCTCCCTGAGGAAAATAATAAACTGGAACGACTTGTTGTAGGACTCTCTTGTAAATGCCTCCCTCCGTACGGAGTCGATAATCATAAGAGAACTTGTATTTGAAAAAGTGCTCCTTGTCAAGGGAAGTGAAAAACTTGACCGCACTTTTTTCGTAATGAAAGTAATAGGGACTGTCCTCAGAATGAAGGTTTCCTAAGATCCATTCTAGGGTAAACTCCTTAGGCGCAATTCCCAAAACTTTTTCAACCCCTGGATCCACAAATTCCATCTCTGTGGTTTGGGTGTTAAATACGACATAAAAATAATCACCAAAATGAAACAAGTCCAGATACTTCTTGACAATTTTCTTGACGGACAATTCGACTTGCTGACTTTTCGAATTCGGAATGGAATCCCAAATCTTCGCTAATTTTTTAATTTCGTCCACGGTTAAAAGAGTTTTTAGTTTTGATTTGTTTTTACACAAAACAAACCTTTTGGTAGTTTGTGGTAAATATACACAATACTTACCATATTATTCTCAATCAATTTTCAAATCGTTTAACAATCGTCCAATTCATTGATTTCATCCATTTCCACAAAGGTTTTTAAAATCTCAGAGCAATCAAAAAAAAAGGAAGAAGCCCTCTATTTTTAGGAAATTGCGAGTCCCTATACAGGGGTATCCTTTAAAGTTTTATAAAAAAAAGGGTCTTCTTTCTACCGATTTTTGTCCGGTACGAAAGAAAACCCTAAGGAGTTTATTTTTGAAATTTTAAAATATCGAACCTATCGAAGATAAACCGCTTTAAGCTTGGCTATTTCTTTTTCGGTTTTGTCTTTTAAAACAAGTGTATCCTCTGTTGGAACATAGAGTAAATCAGAGCGTAAGACTTTAAAAAAAGCTTCTTCCGTCTTTACTCCATCACAGGCCATTCTATAAAACTTTCAAAAAATCAAAAAGGAATAGACCGCGTATTTTTTATCAAGTTCTATTTTTTCTGAAGTCTCATGATGGCAATATCGCCTGTAATCAGTGTAAGGGTATTTCCGTTCACGCTATATTTATTCACTTTCTTCAGACTGTTGAAAAATACAGCTTCGCCCTGACCCTCACAGGCCATTTTTGTGGACATGATTTCTCCAAATTGGATTCCTCCGTTTTCTAATTTAGCCTCTGTATTGTAATTGTTACAACTACTGGTACCGTGAACCTTTCCTGTCGCTGCATCAAAACTAAGGGTAGGTTTCCCATTTGGGTAAAGCGCTGAAAACTCCACGCTTGGATCCGCAATATAATCGACTTCCCACTGTCCTTCTAATTCTTTGGCAAGCTCTGCTTCGCTTACGGCCGCAAACCTTGCAAGTGGGGCCATGCGCGCTTTGTTTAAAGAAAGAACGCCGTCTTTGATGTTATAATTGTCTGCGGTGGTCAAAACTTTATTTAAACCCGTTTCATATTGCATATTTTCACAAGCCATCATCGTAGACATTCCTTGTGCAAATTCAATTTTTCCCGAAGTAGGCTTCTCAAGTTGTCCTCCGATTCCGTTACAACCTGCCCACGCAGAATACCTTCCGCTCTGCGCATCAATCTTTAAGAACGGCATTTTTCCATTCACCAAATCAGGCACCTTTTGTCCGTTCAACTCCACAAGTCTCCATTTCGTTCCTTCTAAAGGTGTTTCGTTCATCTGTGTTTCGGTTTGAGTTTGGGAAGAGTCCTGCACACTGCAAGAGCTAAAACTAAGCATAGCGGCAAAAGCGGCCCCATAGATTGTATATTTCATAATTCTTTTATTTCTACTCCTTCTTTAAGTCAATTTTTATGCCAAGGCTCTAAGCCCACTCCCATAGAGAAAGGCTCTCCAGTGGTTTTCGTTTCCTCCCCTCGGGCTCACTCTCTTCTAAAAATTAACCTACGCCTTTTCCCTCAAAATAAAAATAGTTCTGTACCTTTAGATCCCTTTGATTAAGGGGAGTATTTACCCCTCAAAAAAAGCTTTTTTAAACTATTGAACAATTTTCAACCCCTTAAATTCACCCTATGAGCCATCGAATTCAACTTGCAACTGCAGACCCCGCCGCCCTTCAAGCCATGTTAGGACTTGAAAAATACTTGAGCCAAAGTGGACTTGACAAAAACCTATTTGAATTAATAAAGATTAGAGCCTCGCAACTCAACGGGTGCGCTTATTGTCTAAATATGCACACTAGAGACGCCCTAAAAATTGGAGAAACACCACAAAGAATTTTTCTTCTGGATGCTTGGAGAGAAACCAAACTCTATACGCCCAAAGAAAGGGCTGTACTGGCTCTTACAGAAAAAGTGACTCTCATCTCGAAGGGTCCTATTTCAGACGAAGTTTACGCGGAGGCCAAAGCGCATTTGAGCGATCAGCAGCTCGCCGCGGTCCTTATGGCGATTGTCACGATTAACGGATGGAACCGCCTTGGAATCACGCTTGAAAACGAACTAGATTAAAGTTCATTAAAAACCAATAGCCGATGGACCTTGAACAAATCAGTGCAGAATTAGACAAACTAAGAATTTCTAGCGATCAGTTAGAACCAAACGAATCTCAAAGGCAGGAGTCTTTTCGAGAAATAGAATCGTACAGTGAATTTTTCCTAAGCAGCCTTGAGAAAGGGAAAGGATATCAAAAAAAGGAAATTGGAAACTTACAAATCACAGGAGAAAGGAAAAATCTCTCCGAGCTTCTCAAAACCTACCACCGCGAAGTTGCGCAGACAGGAATCAATGCCGCCTCCCCTAAACACTTAGGCTACATTCCGGGCGGGGGACTCTTTAGCGCTGCCCTCGCTGATTTTATTGCGGCCATCACCAACCCCTACGCAAGTGTGTACTACGCTTCTCCCGGAGCGGCCACCCTCGAGAACGAAGTGATCGAGTGGCTAAAGACGGTGTTCTCTTTTCCTAAACATGCGGTGGGAACCCTATGCTCCGGAGGATCCATTTCCACTCTCGTTGCTTTTACTGCCGCTAGAGACCATCATAAAATTAAAAACGAAAGAATCCCCAAAAGCGTGGTCTATTTAAGTTCACAGGTCCATCACTCTTCTCAAAAAGCACTGCGAATCCTAGGATTGGAAGATGCCATCCTTCGGTTTGTCCCCCTAGATTCAGAGCACAGAATGATCCCCAGTAAATTAAATGAAATCCTACATGCGGATCTTGAAAAGGGGCTAAGCCCTTTTCTCATCGTGGCGACCGCGGGAACCACAGATACGGGAGCTATCGATCCTTTAAATGAACTTGCAGATATTGCTCAGCAGAATCGCCTATGGTTTCATGTCGATGCAGCCTATGGAGGCATGTTTATCCTCTCTTCGCAAAAAGAGAAATTTAGTGGCATTGAAAGAGCCGACTCACTCATTGTCGATCCCCACAAGGGACTCTTTCTTCCGTACGGCGTAGGTGCCGTGCTTGTCAAAGAAGCGAAGGATGTTCTTCACTCGCATTATTACACGGCGAATTACATGCAGGACGGGCAGCAGATGGAACTGTTGCAAAGCCCTGCCAATCTATCCCCAGAACTGACCAAACATTTCCGAGGACTTCGTGTATGGCTTCCCTTACAGCTGCACGGTCTTGAGCCGTTTGTTAGCTGCCTTGAAGAAAAACTGCTTCTCACGAAGTACTTCCGAAAAAAACTGGAGTCCTTAGGATTCTGCCTGGGCCCAGAGCCAGACTTAAGCGTAAGTTATTTTTGGTTTCCTTTTGAATCCAAAAGCGAGGAAAAAAACCGCAGATTGCTAGAAGAAATTCATCGCGACGGCAGAGTTTTTCTTAGTTCGACCCAGATTGCTTCGAAGTTTGTCATCCGAATGGCCATCCTCTCTTTTCGCACGAAAAAAGAGACGATCGACTTAGCGGTTCAAATGATTGAAGAAAATCTTCAAAAAGTTTTGGAAAAAGAATCTTAATTGTATTTCATTATTTTCTATCTTCGTCGCACAAACTTACCCCATGAAACGAAATAACACCCTAAGAATGAGCCTTCTATTTCTTCTTTGTGCGCTTTACTCGAGCGCGCAAACGGTAGAAGAAATCACTCAAAAGATTAATCAAACGCTGTATAATTACGCTCCTTATTCTGACGCCGGATCCTCCTTTATGTTTCGCAAAGAGGCACTGCAGCCCGAGTCCGATGGAAATTTTAATTTCTTTTTCTACCATAAGGTAGAGGGCGAAATTGCCCAATTCCAAAATTCTGATTTGGATTTTTCAAAAGTCATAGGAATCAGTACGGAAAATGAATCTCTGTTTCTTCATTTCCCAAAGAAAATGGTTTCAACCCGCGTCACTTTGAGAGATTTTGACAAGGAAGTTCAAAAAACCCGATATGTTACTTTATTTGCTCAAGAAAAAGACAAAGCCCAAATGACAAAGGCACTTTATGATTTGGTTATCAATTCCAAAATCAAAAAAGGCGTGATGACTCAAAATGAAGCGAAAAAAGAGTGGAAGGCTTATACCACAATGCATCCCGATATTTTCGTACATGAACACCGAAACTCGATTTTGAGCTATCCTTATTACGCCGCAAAAGATCAAGCTAGACGTCAGGAGAATTTTGACTACCTCGAAGAAGAGCTTCCTTTAGCCTTCGAAAAAGAAAAGGACCGTTTTCCGGATTTAAGAATTCAAACTCAGGAATGTGAGGCCATTCTACTCTACAGTGAGGGCAACCATTTGCACAGAATTGTGCTTCCTTATGGAAAGATCCAAATATCAGATGAGGGAATCCTTTCCTATGCGGAGCCTAAGGTCCAATATTTTCAAAAGCTAAAATCAAGTTCAGAAGCTTTTGAAAAGGTAAGTACGAAGAAAGACTTATCTCCCCTTAAAATTTCCAAAGGGCAATACATTGCCCATTACTTTTCAACCCTAGGGTCCTTCTGTGATTAATCCAGGACTAGATTTACTTTTTTTTCAGCTGAGCTATTTTCTTTAGAAGCGCATCGCGATGTTTTGCTTCATGGTAAAACTTCGGAAGCTTTTCAAGGAGCGTAAAATGCTCTCGGTCCTTATGTTCCCTTAGCTTTGCCCCTATGTACTGTTCAAGGTAGAGCAGATGAGCTAAATTATACGCGACAATCTGATAGTCCTTAAACGGAGTTCTGTACCATAAATTCACCTCGAAGTACTCGTGAGCAGCCACTTTGTAGAGGGCGGTTTTGCCCATGATTTTCACCTCCATGGATTTGGTTTTCAAAAGTCCACAGTGGGAACATCGAAGGCTCGCCATTTTCTTTTCTTCGTCCCGAATCGCGGTGGCCATTTTCCCACACTTGGGACATTCCACATCCACTTGATGCAAAAATTCCTGCAGCTGAAGATTTTGATCCTGAAAACGTTTTTGCCCTGATTCCATCTTTATCGAATTTAATAGGTGAAAAATTAGAATTTGCTTTCTCAAATATAAACTAATTCTTCAAGTGCGTAACAAAGGACGCACCCCTGTTCTTCCCTCCCTTTTCCAAGCCCTAATTTCCCTGACCAATGTCAGGAAAATAAGCCGGGTGAAATAAGAGATTGAACCTTAAAAAACGCTTAATTTTATACTAGAAAAACAACCTTGAAACGAGCTCAATTAACCCCGGCATTCCTGCCTAAAAAAAACCAATTCTATGAGAACTTCCCTATGTCTACTCTTTGCCACTCTTTGCGCTTTTTCCTTTGCGCAAAATACGGCTGACACTTTACAACCTTCCCTAAAAGCGGCAGAAGTATCCGTTTTAGAAGAAAGACTCCCCGAGCCTTCCCTCAAAAAACCTTTTGATATTTCTGTAAGTGGGTACCTTCAAACTCTCTATTCCCATGAGAGTTTTAAAGAGGCACCTAGCACCTCGCAATTTCGGTTAAGCCATTTGTTTTTAACCCTAAAGGCAGAGGCACCTGAAGAAAAACTAAGTGCGACGGTTCAATTGGATTTTGGACTCAAGGATGCCTTTTTAGATGCATGGATCGCGTACCAGCCTACCAAAAACATCACGCTTTCTCTAGGTCAAAAACAAACGCCCTTAAACAACAAAGAACTCATACTCAAATCCTCTAAACTCACCTTTCAGGACAAAAGTCTACTCAGCAGTGCTTTTGGTGCAAGCGGACGAGAGCTTGGTGTGTATGGAGAAATGGTTCTTGGAAAAAAAGAATTAAAACTCGTACCCCAAGTCGCGATTACTTCGGGCGACGGTCGCAATGTACTAAGTAACGACATCGGAGGACTTAAATACGGAGCCCGACTGGATTTCTATCCTTTTGGCTTTTTCAAAGACCAAAAGTCCTTAACGATTGGGGACCTACAACACGAGCCCAGTCCAAAACTTGTTTTAGGAGCTGCCTATTCTTACAACCAGGGCGTAAGCCACAAATCAGGAGAAGGCCATGGAGATTTTCTACTGCTCGACAAGGACCTAAATGCGGTATATCCCAACTACGAGAAAATCTACGCCGATTTACTTTTCAAATACCGGGGCTTTTCTTTCTTTACGGAATTGGCAAAGGCCCGTACTTCTGGAAACTCGACCCTTGCAAAGCATGAGAATGGAGAAGACCTTGTGGGCGAAGCGAAGGAATTATACTCCTACTTATCCTTAGGAAAAGCGTACAATTTGCAAATGGGTTATAGTTTTCCAAAAGGACTTGGAATTGATCTTCGCTACGCCTCCATTGCACCCGAGTACAGCTCCATGCAGAATTCAGTTCTTCAGAAAAGCAGCGCCTTCACCCTTGGAATTAGCAAGTACTTCCTTCGTTCTGCACTTAAACTTCATACCGCGTATAGCTTCCTAGAAAAAGAAAAGGTAGGACCTTCCCAAAGGGCCGATCTACTCGTTCAACTTTCGTTCTAAAGAACGAAAAATAAAGCTATTACGAAAGAATCTCTCGAGGAAAATAAAGGATGTACTTTGTGTTCTCACTGGTCATGGAACTGGTGAGAATCTGGTTCTCAAACTCACTGAGAGATACTTTCTGTCCGTTTTTCCGAAGAAGATGAATGGGTTGTTTTTCCGAGTTGTAAGGAAGTAAACTTCTCGAAATCTCTCCCACCAGTTCTTGTCCAAGTCCGGCGCCAAACTGCGCATCGGTAAGTTTAATCTTTTCCTGAGCAAACTCCCTTGAAAAAGGCTGGGAGGCCAAAATGGTTTTGGGTATTCTTCTTCCTAATACACACTTGCAGAAATAAGACAGCACAACGTCCTCATGATTTTGCCATAATTTAAGGGCTTGAATCACATCGTTATCGTCTAGTTGCGTAAAGCGCTCTATGTCCCCTTTGCTGGCAGCAGAATGTTTGGGTTTGTACAGAAAATAGCGAAGATTCTCTGGCGCTTCTAACGGAACTCCTTCTAATGTAAGGGTTCTTGCCCGAGCAAGAATCCTAACGAGTAGATGCTCAAGTAAGGCCGCGGTCTTGTGGTAATAGACCTGCCAGTACATAAACATTCGGGCCGTTAAATAATTCTCAATGGAGTAAACTCCTTTTGCATCGATGACCAGTTGGTCATTTGATACATTTAGCATGGAGAGGATTCTCTCTGTATTGATGCTTCCCTCCGAGACTCCCGAATAGAAACTATCGCGTCTTAGATAGTCCAGGCGGTCTACGTCCAGTTGAGAGGAAATGAGTTCATTAAAAAAGCCTCTGAAGTAGCGTCCTTGAAACATTTCGATGGCAAGAGTGAGTTCCCCTGAGAACTGCCCGTTTAGGTCCTGCATTAAAAGTAGAGAGAGTTTCTCATGGTGGTAATCCTCAAAGAGCATGTTTTCAAGTGCATGCGAAAAAGGCCCGTGCCCTATATCGTGCAAAAGGATCGCTAAGAGCGCAGATTCTTGTTCTTTTTTTGAAATCTCTACTCCTTTTAGTTTCAAGGTTTCCAGCGCCGTAAACATAAGATGCATCGCTCCGATCGCATGATGAAATCGCGTATGGGTTGCCCCAGGAAAAACCAAATTCAAAAGACCTGTCTGACCAATTCTTCTGAGTCTTTGAAAATAAGGATGCTCCAATACATCAAAAATGAGCGGTGAGGTGATTTTAATAAATCCGTGAACCGGATCGTTGATGATTTTAAGTTTGTTTTGCATAGGAAAACGGGTCTTCAAGTAGAGTGGACAAAGGTATTCAAAAAAAAGAAATTCCTCTGGAATGGATCCTCTACAAAATTAACTCAAATTTAACTACTTGCGTAGATTAATTAACCATAACTTAAGAGAGATTGGTCGTATTTTTGAACTTAAGAAGAAGCAGAATATATTATAAAATAAACGCTCATCTCAAGGATTAGGAAAAGAGGGAGATGAGAGAAAAAAAGAAAGCATCTATTTTTCACAATTCTAAAGCCAGTAGTTTTTTTTCATAGTTTATTTTTACTGGTTTTAGTGCGGAGAAGATTCTATGGGATCTTCTCCGTTTTTATTTCAACCTCTACAGAGAGCGAGTTTTGCGCTTGGCCTTTTTTCTTTTCGCCCACCATATGAGAAAACCCGTTACGGGAAGACTCGCTAAAACCAGCCCTGCTAGAAAGGCGATGACCTTGCCAAAGAGTCCCCAAATCTGTCCTGTGTGCACATCGAAATTAGCGAGAACGGCCTTTTCGCCAAAGCCTAAATGCCCATAAGGAACATGGAGCAGCAAGTCGCCGGAGTTTTTATCAAAGTACATTTTGTGTCGCTGGTGAAGCGAGTACTCCAATTGCCTTACCTGCACCAGGATGTAGGGCTGGGGATCTCCTGCCTTGCCTTTGCCCTCAATCATAAGATCGTAGGAAGCCGCCGTGGGATGAGCCGCTTCGATTTGCTCGGAGATGCGGTCCAAAACCTGGCCTTGGCTAAGGACGATCTTCGTTTGCGACTCAAGACCGGCTGTATAATCCGGCGCACTCGCTCCGCCAGAAAACACAAAGTACAGAATCGTCGGTACGATTTTAAACGCGTAATAAAGACCGGTTATACCCAGAATAAGGCCTACAAAGGCGCTGTAAAATCCAAGTACATTGTGCAAATCGTAGTTCTTACGCTTCCACGAGGTCCCCTTTTTCCACTGAAACGTCAGGGCCTTCTTCCAATTGATTTTCTTTTTCGGAAACCACAAGATAAGGCCGGTAATGAGCATGACTACGAAAATGAGCGTGGCAATACCCGCCACCCAACTGCCTATTTTACCGCCCAGCAGTAAGGAATAATGGAGTCTTAGCGTAATAAAAAAGAAGTCCGTTCGCTCGTCGTAAATCGCTTTAATCTTCCCGGTAAAAGGATCGACGTAGGCGGATTTATTGAGCTCAAACTCGGAGAGGTACGTATTGCCATCCCGATTTCTTTTATACAAATGAAACCAGTACGTCTTTTGTTTGTTGAGGGGCACGGTAATCCATCCGATAGGCTCTTTTGGGCCTTTCTGCTCACCCACCCTCTCCATAATCTGGCTAATTTTCAGCGGCGCTTTTTTCAAAGCTTCGGGGTTCTGATGCCAAATCGCCTCCCTTCGAAGGGAGTTTTGCACCTCGTCTTTAAAGACATAAAGCGATCCGCTAAGGGACAAAATAAACACAATAACCCCCACCAGCAGTCCTAGGTAAAGGTGCAGTTGACCGGTGAGTGCTCGTTTTTTCTTTGCCATAGAAGCCGTGATTAAAATTTATATTCTAAGGTCAAGGTTCCGCGCATTCCTGGCGCGTTCGAGAAGTCCGCATCGCGCGCGGTCCACCAAGCAATGCTAGGTTGGTAGAGCTTGTTAAATAGGTTCTCCACTCCAAAACTTACTTTCCAATTTTGGTTATAACGATACGAGCTGGCCAAGTTAAAGAGCGTATACGCCGGCACGGGAGCCTCCCCATACCCGTATAAGCCTTTCGCGTTAGGCGCCTGCGAGGCCTGCTGCTTGAAATTATTCACCATGCTAAGCTGCGCACTAAAATTGGCACTAGGTCTAAGCTGGATGTAGGAAATCATACGTGGCGCCATGATGCGGGCATTGTAAATCTTCTTCTCGTAGTTCCCGTCGTTGTCTTCGTCTAGTAGCCCTTCAATATAACTGTAGTTGGTTCCTAAACTAAGCCAGGGTGTGGGGTAAAGGTTAATGTAACCTTCCACGCCGTAGATTACTTCCGGGGCTCTTAGAATGTCAAATTTTCCTTCCGGAGTGGTAAAATACGAGGCCCCGAACTTGGAGCTGCTCACGTAGGCCGTCATTTCGTAATCCATCCACTTCACCGGTCTTCCGGTCGCCCCAAACTCGTAGTTGTTGGCGATGATCGGATCGGTAGGTAGCTCGGAAATGATGCTTTTGGTCGATTCGCGAAGAATCCGCCCCAGCTCGTTGATCACAAAAGACTGAGACCAGCTGGAATAGAACTGCACGGCCTCGTTTAAGTTGTAACGAATCCCGACGTTCCCCATAAGGCTGTTGTAATTGATTTCCCCGCCTTGAACAAAGATGCTCTCTGTATAGTCATCGGTCGCTTTATTGTACCTCGAAACGGTGTTGAAATCACTCACGTCCACTTTGGCATTCTCGTAGCGAAGTCCGCCCTTGAGAATCCATTTTTTACCAAGATCCAATTTTACCAAGGCAAAAGGGGCCACATTCACCATGTCCATGTTTGGGGTCCAGAAGCGGCCGTCTTCCAATTTTTGGGCGGTGACGTCGTTTAGAATATCGGCACCGTATATCAAATCGACGGTTGAATTCTTTCCGCTCACCAGGTGGGTATCCAAATTGAATCGAAGTCCTTTCTTTCTGGATTTAATGTTGGACTGCCCTCCGTTTAAAAAGGTTTTTTCGTTACTAAAGCCGTATACGGTTCTAAAGTCCTGATAGTATAAATTCACATCCAGGGCCGTATTTTTAAAGATTTGGTTATGTACGTAGCTTAATTTAGCATTGTGGTTTCTTGGGGTGCCTTGAGGCACTTCTCTTGGATCCTTTAAAACCGAAGTATCTCCTATGGTAGCGGTTTCTCCAAAGACCCCGACTTTATTTCCAAAATCAAGCTGAGACCTTGAAGCGTACCCAATATAGCTCAGTTCCAAGCGCTGATCCGAGTTTAAATCATAGCCTACTTTCAGCATCCCGTTGTAATTGTCCATTTCCGCCGGGCTGTAGGTGGTGCTCATGTTCTCCCCATTCGCATCCTTAAGTAAGCCGGTGCGTTCGTAGGCTAAAGTGAGGGCAAAATCAAACTTGTTTTTTTGTCCCGATAGATACTGACTCGCTCGGTACCCTAGGGTGCCGCTGTAAGGCTGTGCGGTGAGTCCCACTTGGGTAATTCCGCTCAGGGGTTTATTTGGATCGGCTTTTCGGGTGATGTAATTGATAATCCCACCGTCCGCTCCATTGCCGTAAATAGAGGTGGCTCCTTTAATGACCTCTATGCGCTCTAGGGCTGTGGGGTCTATGGTTCTTAAATCCCGACCTCCGTTTCTTAGCGGCGTACTCTGAGGAATCCCATCGATTAAGACCAGTACGTTACGGCCTCGAAGGGTTTGTCCGGTGCTGCTGGTTCGGTAGGTGCTGTTGCCTAAACTGGGAACGGTATTCTGCAAAATCGCCGTCACATCGGAATTGACACTCATTTGAAGTTGGATGTCCTTTTTTCCCACAATGGTCACCGAGGACGGTACCTCTTTAATGCTTTCGACTTTACGGCTTGCGGTCACAAGCACTTCGTCAATACGATTTTCTTTAAGAGAGTCTGATTCTTGGGCGCTTAAAAAAGCGGCCCCTAAGAGTCCTAATGCAACAACAGTTTTTTTCATAAAAAGGGATAATTTTTTCCAATGAGTGCCGCAAAAGTAAAAAATATTATTTGTTATTTTTAACTATTCTAAATAAACTTACAACACACAGATTAAATAAGAAATCGCACAAGGCTCGATTCCATGTAAAATAGCGCTCGGAATCGCGGACTACGAAAGCCTTTAGGGGGTAGAATCGCGTTCACCTCCACTCGATCAAAAAAAATTGAATTTCTTTCCCATGCCTTACGGGTCTCGTAAAACTTCCTAGGCAAACGCGGAGTTATAGGCTGCTTCCCCCAGTTAGGACAAATTGTCACCTTGAGCGCGTTGGTATTTTTTTTGAGATTCCCGTTGCAATTAAAAAACAAACCCATTATGAGATCAGGAAATATCAATGTATCTGTAGAAAACATTTTTCCGCTGATTAAGAAATTCCTTTACAGCGACCATGAGATTTTTCTAAGAGAATTAATCTCCAATGCCACCGATGCGACCCTTAAATTAAAGCATTTAATCAGCCTGGGCGAAGCCAAGGTGGATTACGGCAACCCTCAGATTGAAATTAAACTGGATAAAGAAAACAAAACCCTTCGCATCATCGACAAAGGAATTGGGATGAGTGGAGAAGAGGTTGAAAAATACATTAACCAAATTGCCTTTTCGGGAGCGGAAGAGTTCCTAGCCAAATACAAGGAAGGCGCAAAAGACTCCGGAATTATCGGACACTTTGGCCTTGGGTTTTACTCGGCCTTTATGGTGGCAAGTAAAGTGGAGATTCTAACGAAATCCTACCGCGAAGAAGAAAAAGCGGTACGATGGATCTGCGACGGAAGTCCGGAGTACACGCTGGAAGAGACCGACGAAAAAACTTCGCGCGGTACTGAGATTATTCTTCATATTGCCGAGGACTCTACTGAGTTCTTAGAAGAGGGCAAAATCAGAGAGCTTCTTACGAAGTACAACAAGTTCATGCCGATTCCAATTAAATTTGGAACGAGGTCCGAGACCTTGCCCTTACCTGAGGATGCGGCAGAAGATGCGAAACCTGAAACCATCGAGGTCGATAACATCATTAACAACCCAAGCCCGGCTTGGACAAAGTCTCCCTCAGAACTAGGGCCAGAAGACTACAAGAACTTCTACCGAGAACTCTACCCGATGCAGTTCGAAGACCCGCTCTTCCACATTCACTTAAACGTGGATTACCCGTTTAATTTAACCGGAATCCTGTTCTTCCCGAAACTAGGGAATAACGTGAACATTGAAAAGGATAAAATTCAGCTGTATCAAAACCAAGTGTTTGTAACGGACGAAGTCAAAGGAATTGTTCCCGACTTCTTAATGCTACTCAGAGGGGTAATTGATTCCCCTGACATTCCACTGAATGTCTCTCGCTCTTATTTGCAAGCAGACGGAGCGGTAAAGAAAATATCGTCGTACATCACGAAAAAAGTAGCAGACAAAATGGTTTCTCTAATTGGAGAAAACCGAGAGGACTACGAGCAGAAATGGAACGATATAAAAGTGGTGATTGAATACGGGATGATCTCAGAAGATAAATTCTATGAGAAATCCGATAAGTTCGCCCTTTACCCGTCGGTGGATGGAAAACACTACCTATGGAATGAGTTTGAGGCGCAGCACAAAGAAGCGCAGACCAACAAGGACGGTAACTTTATTGTGCTTTACGCATCGAATCCAAGTGAGCAGCATAGCTACATCCAAGCGGCTCAGGACAAAGGGTACGAAGTTCTTCTGTTAGATTCTCCAATTGCCCCGCACCTGATTCAAAAATTGGAAAGCTCAAAAGAGAAGATCCAGTTCGTACGAGTGGACGCGGATCACATCAACAACTTAATTAAGAAAGACGATGTGCCAATTTCAAAGCTCACGGATACGGAAAAAGAAACCCTTAAAACCAGCATCGAATCCACGATAAACGATTCAACCTTCACGGTTCAATTGGAAGATATGGACAGCACCGATGCGCCGTTTTTAATCACCCAACCGGAGTTCATCCGTCGTATGAAAGACATGCAAGCAACAGGCGGTGGCGGCGGTATGTTTGGCATGGGAAGTTTCCCTGAAATGTACAACCTCGTGGTGAACACCAACAGCGATTTAGCCGGAAAAATTCTGGAAGGAGGCAGCGAAGAGGACAAAAACGCCAAGATCAAAAGAGCCCTTGATTTGGCTAAACTTTCTCAGAATCTCCTAAAAGGAAAAGACCTCACGGACTTTATCCAAACAAGCTACAAAGACTTAGTCGGTAAATAAACCACCGATTCAAAGTATAGAAGTCCCCCTGAAGTTTCTTTTCAGGGGGATTTTTGGTTTCATTCAAAAATGTTTTTAAGGCAATAGAGACTAAGCTCTTTAGGTGCATACGCGCTAAAGAAAAAGAGTTAGACTTCTTGCTTTTTATACTGTAAAATTATCTTGTTTGCGTAGCTCTCGACTGTGCGACCTCGGAGAGCCTTCAGGCGATATACAAAAGAGAACAAGACCCATTGCAAAAACAAGAAATCCAAATGCACTTGCCCAAACCGAACTAAAAAGAGATTCTGTATTAAAAATTGAGAGCAGTGCTAAAAATTCAATCACTAATCCTCCGTAAATAAGAACTTTATAATAGAATTCTCTACTACGGAAAAACTTGCTTTGGGCAATTAACTGAGTATTGTGGGGCACTTGAACCTCTGGATTCGCTTCCTTTTGGAACGAAGGGGACTCGTAGCTTCTATTTTTCATGATTCAGATGTTTTTAGTTTTTTTATTTTTTTACGGGAAGTAACACGGACTCTTATAAAAAATGGAATTCACTTGACACTCACCTACTCGGCTCAAAAGTCTACAAGGTCCAAGAAAGGGGGAAATTTGCAATGGAAATTAGTTTTATTGAGTAGTATAGTCTCTTCCCCCTGTGGACCTGCTGAAAAAGGAATGATCCTTTGAAATATTGAATTTATCAAGGTTTATTCTATTTGCTTGCTTGTCGCTTACGCCGTCTTGAAACTTCCAATGAAAAAAGTAAATTGCCATCCTCGCATTTTAGAAGTTAAAAATAGCGTTGATCTGCGTAAAGATGGCAATTCGTAAAATCAAAGCTTCGTGTTTTCTTTCCTCATTTGTGTTTCGATGTCCAAAATTAGAACTTGGATTCTTTAAAAAGAAATCCAAGTTTGTCCAAGTTGATCATTTAGGAAGAAAGCGTGTCCTGAGTGCACATGGAAAAATCCCCCTCTAGATAACGAAGGACAAGGTAAAGTCTTGAATTAGAACTTCAGGACCAGAACTTGGACGGTTTAAAAATAAATCCAAGGTTGCTTAAGTTGAACATTTAGGAAGAAAGGGGGTCCTTTGTGTACCTTGAAAAGTCAGGATCTAAATCGCGAAGTATACTGTAAAGTCTTGTATAATGCGTTTTCTCTATCACCTGGGAAAGCTCGATCATAAGGGACTTCTTTTGAGTAGTGGACTTCGCTAAGAGGATCCGATACACCAGGTATAGACCTTTGGTATACCTATGGTAAAGGAGATCCGCCTGGTCCGTAAAATCTGTATATTCAATTTCAAATTGTGGAGGAAGAGGCTTTTCTAAGGCTTTATACAACAGGGCAAAACTCACTTTTAGAAACGCGAAGTTCATTCCAAAATAATGGACGTAGGATTTCTCGATTTTTTCTTGTAGCGGTTTGTAAAAATATTTTGCTTCTTGAAGGAGTTCAAATCCTTCTTCATAAAGCCTGAGCCAGATAAGCGTATTGGCAAAAAAGACCAAAAGCTCCTGCTTATGACTTGACGAAAGATTTTGCCCTTCCAGATTTCTCAAATAGGCTTTTATTATTGAATTCGGATCTGATTTTCCATCCATGAGCTGAACGGTCGCATAGCGCATCTCATGGTAAGGCATATAATCTCCATCGGCCTGATAAGCCTCGTAAATAGTGGAAATCGTTTTAAAATGCCGCGAGAATTCTGCATCGTCATTTGCCATAAGGGCACCAAAACAAAGAAGATTTGTCTGAGACAATTTCACGTGGTTGACCTTTGTGCTTTTGACGAGATCTTCCATCGCCTGCCGCACATACGGAGTTCCAAATAAATTGTAATTCGGAACCCACGCCAGGATATACTCCACAACCCACGGGTTGTCTCTATACTTCTCGTAAAAATATTTAAAATGGTCAAGCGATTTGTATATGTAATGAGTATATTCGTTCAACGTGCCTACGATGGTCGTGTTTTGGTGATATCCATCTTGGTATTTTTCTCCATTCTTGAAAAAGATTTCCATTGCATCTATGATATCCTTATCCTCTTTGCTGACAGATTCGGTGGATCCAAGGGAAAGACAGAAGCTGTCCCAGTCTTTGTACCCAATGTATTGACAAAGCATGGAGAGTGTAGAGCGATTCGTTTTATGGGAAGATTTGATCTTTCCAAAAAGACGTCTAAGAGTCTGCGGACTGACCTGCGTTAGTTCACTTAGCTCATCAAAACTTTTAACGGAATCGAGAGGTTTTACATATTTAATTCTAACTCGCGATAGGAGCTCCGATTTCGAGACAGAAATAGAGGACTCCTCAGCGATTTGCGAGAGGTTTTCGGGCATAGTTTTTTTTAATTGCTGGTAATTCTGCTTCCTTAAATTCTATACTACCAAAATTTGAAAAAGCAGGATTATAAAATAGGAAAAAAAAGCAATAATTGCAAAGCAAGCCAGAACCTGCTTTAAACTCCCTTAACAGACGAAAAAAGAAAAAAACGGGTGCAGAAAAAGCATTTTTCCACACCCAAAATCCACACCCAAAATCCGATTTTAGCGTACTAGGAAAGGAATAAGCTACACTGTAAACGGTAGGATCGCCACCTTTACGAAGGATTTCGTGGGCGGGCTAAAAGTGACAAATCCAGTTCGAAAGAGTGGACGATGTGGACGAAAGAGCCAAAATCAAAAGAGCCCTTGTTTTGGCTCAAGCTTTCTCAGAACCTCCTAAAAGGAAAGGGCCTACCCTACTTTATCCAAACAAACAAACAAGATTTAGAAGGCCACTTCGCGACTATCAATGCAAACAAAATCCCCTGCTTATAGGCAGGGGATTTTGTTATTCATGGAGTTTGTAAATTAAGCTCACACCAAAGAGATTGTATCGGTAGGAATCGCTCAGGGGCTTATGTAAATAATAGGTAGAGGATCCGGCCCTCATTTCCGTATTCACGCTGCCCAGCTCCAGGATTTTTTCACTTTTGAGCGATCGAATGCTGTATTGAACCCCTAGGGCAAGTGCGGTTTTAGGAATTGAAAAATGAATCCCGAACTTGCCGTAAGGACGAAGTTGATGCTTAAAGCTATCCGCAAAATCAGAGGCCTCGCTATACTGAGTGCTGAGCAGGGTGTAATTTTGAAAGATGGGAAATTCGGCGCCATACAGCCCGTAAAGCACCAGAGACTTTATCGGAATTCCAACACCTATGGCAAAGGATAAATTGAAATTTTGCTGCGTAAATTCGGCGGGCGGGGCCGAGACCGGCTGCGAATTTTGATTCATAAGCGAATATTGAAACGTGGGAGAACTGCTGTATGAGAACCCGAAATTATAGGCAATAAGTCGATAACTGGCCAGTTGTAGATCCACATGAAAAGGTTCGGACTTCACGCCTGGAGACGCCTCGACTTTCATGCCGCCCGCGTAGGTTAATTGCCAACCGAAAAAAGTGGGAACATCCCATTTGTCTAACGCGTTCTCGATTCCCACGACCCCGTGCGCAATGCCCTCGGAGGCGACCGCTAAAGAGCTTACTTGGGCAATCTTTTGGCGCAATTCCTCAGTCGGTGCATAAGAATAGGCTTCTTGGTATTTAAGGAGCGCATTTTCACTGAACGGGCCTTCACTTCTTACAAACGCATCCCCCTCAAGTTCAAGACCCTGAGCGATCAAAACGTAATTAATTTCAGATTTTTCCGCTGTTGAGGACGTCTTGGATTCCACCGTAAGGCCGGTACTCACAACCGATAAACGTTCGCCTAAATCCTCAACCATCGAGCGAATCTCGCCTTTGCGATACCTAGGAACATACAGGGGCGAAAGCGCATCGTGTCGTCTGAGTGTGGCATCCTGCCAGCCGCTACCCGTCTCCAGGTACTTATAATCTGAAAGCCGAGCCGGATCAAAGTCAATCTGGTAGACCTGATACCCGCGAGCAAGGTGTTCCTCAATGATGCCTGTTCTCATTTTGAGCGCCGCCTCACGTTTTGTATCGGAGCTCAAAATGGAATACCGCCTACTGATTTCAGGATGTACGGTAGTGGTTATAACTTCAACTTTGGGGGAGTTAAATGCAATGTTGTCATAATCGTTCCAGCCAGGTACGGCTTCGTCGAACTCGATTCTCTCAAGTAGCTTACCAAAATTCAGAAAGTGCTGGGTCTCAACCGTAGAGCTACCGAGTTGATCTTCTTTAAAGGCTATAAGATGCGAACTAATAAGCAAAACTTTAAAGGATTCCATGCTGGTCACATAACCGGTTTGATAAACAAAAGAGACGGGATCACCGCTCGAAATTTGAGCCCTTAGGCCTGAAGCAGAGCCTAAGAGTAAAAAAGCAAAAAGAGAGGCGAAGCGTAAGCCAGAATAGCCTAGAATCCATTTCTTTACTGGGGGACTGAGTTTCATAGGGTATATTTTTAAAGGTTCATTTCGTGTCGACTCGGGAGGAGCCAGAGCTCCTCTAGGAAAACCAAAAAAAAGAGCCTTAAGCTGAGTGTTTTTTCAAAGAGTCCCTAAGTGGCACAAAACTGAGCATAATAAGGAAGCGAAGAAATACCCAATACTAGGTATTTTTAGTTCCCAAGCGAGCCTTACTCTTAAAGACACAAAACTCCTGATCCTTTGGGGTTTGGATATGCCTGCAACCTTCTTTACCAGCAGGGAAATCGAAAAAGTGGCAATAGAAAAAGCATGCTGAACCCAGATAAAATCCGCCCCAAAATTCGTATTATTGTACGATGAGACTAATAAGCTACAACGTAAACGGTATTCGCGCCGCATTTACAAAAGATTTTGTGGGCTGGCTAAAAGTGGCAGACCCAGACGTGATTTGCATTCAAGAAAGCAAAGCTGGGAATGACCAAATTGACACCGCTCAATTTGAAACGGCGGGCTATTACAACTATTGGCACAGTGCTCAAAAGAAAGGCTATAGCGGCGTGGGAATTGCTTCCAAAGTAAAACCTAAACAGGTCATTTACGGATGCGGAATTGAAAAGTACGACAACGAAGGTAGAATCCTTAGAGCAGACTTTGAAGACTACTCCGTGATCTCCGTTTATGTCCCTTCTGCTTCCAACATTGAGCGATTGGATTTCAAGATGGAGTTTTGTAATGACTTTTTGGAGTACATTAAAGAACTTCGTAAAACGATTCCAAATCTGATTATTTCAGGGGATTTCAACATTTGCCACAAGGCAATTGACATTCACAATCCCGAAGGCCTTAAAAACACCTCAGGCTTCCTTCCTATGGAAAGAGAATGGATGACCAAGTTTATTGAAGAGTGTGAACTTATTGATAGTTTCCGACATTTCAATGACCAACCGGATCACTATTCTTGGTGGAGCTACCGACAAAATTCAAGGGCTAGAAACAAGGGTTGGAGACTCGATTATAACTTCGTATCCTACCCCATGAAAGACCGACTTACAAGAGCCGCGATCTTAAAAGAAGCCTTTCATTCGGATCACTGCCCTGTCCTGGTTGAGTTTTAGGACTTCGATGGGTTAAAATGAAAACCTTCCCTTATAAGGGAAGGTTTTATTTTAAACTTTCGAAAACCAGAGAAAAATAAAAAAGCCAGCGTTAACGCTGGCTCTACTTTTTCAATGTCGTATCGACTAGTCGATAATTTGATATTCAATTGGCATTGTACCTCTGGCTAAATTTCCAATTTCATCGAAGGCTGCTTTGGATAAGTCTAAAGCTCTTTTCGCATGAAAGGGTCCTCTATCGTTGATCGTTACGATGCAACTTTCTCCATTTCTTAGGTTGGTCACCTTTACTTTGGTTCCAAAAGGTAGGGTTCTGTGCGCAGCAGTCATCTCAGAATTTCTGAAAACTTCCCCACTGGCGGTTCTTCTTCCGTTGAACTTGTCGTGATAATACGACGCATAACTCGTTTTCACCTCATCGTTGTCATTGGCATTGTATTTGTCGAATGAATACAGTCCAAGAGTTGAAATCATCATTATGATTACGAGAGTTACTCTTTTCATCATTTTGAATTGTTTTTATTGGTTTTGACTCGGCAAAGGTATATTCGCACCTTTAAGTTCAAAATTCACATTGTTAAATTTTCTTAATGTTTTGTTAACACTATGTTAAAATCTCTGTAAAACCTCGTGAATTCAGGCTTTTACAAGATTTGTTAAAAAGTGTTAAAATTAAGCTCTATACGTTAACTAAATTAACAATGTAGTGAATAATACGCCAGATTTAGTAGGCTATATCCCTGTATATCAACACACTGACCCCCTATTACCAAGCACCAACCTTTTCGCAAAAATTTCGATTTCCGCGTAACCTCCACACTCACTACAGCAAACAAGTCCCATGGAAGGTCGTGCGTTTTTTGGACATCTTTCGCAATTGAAAACGAAATTATAGTTTCGCTCTATGCTTTTATAGCAATCAAAAATCACCTTAAAAATTGCGATCTTATGGAACCCAACGCACAAGATTACGAAAAGTACATTTGGCAACTGACCGTAGCTGAATACATTGAACTTCACCGTGAAATGGTGAAAGAGAAAAAATACGAGTACGGCTATTCCGGTCTTGCCAAAGTCCTGGGTTGTGGCAGGTCCACCGCTTACAACATTAAAGCCTCTGGCGTTCTAGACGAAGCGATCAGCCAGCAAGGGAAAATTATTGTTGTAGACGTAGAACATGCCCTTCGAATCATTCGACTTAAAAACGTGAACATTCCCAAACAAAGAGGAAGACCTTCTGCTTCAAACCAAGGAACAGCAAATTAGTTTGCGCCTTCTCCATTTTAATCCTGCTATGGCGTATCCACAGAGCTACCCATTTAGATTTGAGGTTCTTTGGATTCAAACTCTACGTTGCAATCTTTCCCTAAAGAGGACCGTACTTTTAAAAAAATGCGTGACTAAAATTTCTTATTCTGAATTCGAACCGCGTTTAGAATCGCAAGTAGAGCAACACCAACATCTGCAAAGACCGCTTCCCACATGGAAGCAATCCCTCCCGCTCCTAATGCCAGCACTATGGCCTTCACACCAAAAGCAAGTATAATGTTTTGCCATACGATGGATTTGGTGGCCTTTCCGATCTTGATGGCCATAGGCACTCGAAGGGGATTGTCATCTTGTATGACGACATCCGCCGTTTCAATAGCAGCATCGCTGCCAAGTCCTCCCATTGCAATCCCTACATCGCTTAAAGCAAGCACAGGGGCGTCGTTCATTCCGTCCCCGACAAAGAGGATCGGACTTTCTGTTTTCCCAAGGGTTTTCACGTGCGCCACTTTGTCTTCAGGCAAAAGTCCGCCGTAGGCGCTTTTGATTCCTAGCTCCGCGGCCACCTTTTGAGCCACTGCTTCTTTATCTCCACTTAGGAGCGTGGTTCGTAGACCCAGTTGATGCAGCTCTGCAATCGCAGCATGCGACTGCTCTTTGAGCTCATCGGCAAGGGTTAGGTATCCTTTGTATACTCCGCCAAATGCAATGGCTATGACGGTATCTACGTTCTTTTCATGCTCACTTGGAAAAGAAACCTCTTCTTTTCGTAAGAGTTTAAAATTCCCCACAAGAAGAGTTTTGTCTTCAAGAACCGCTTTTAATCCGTGTCCTGGAACTTCCTCAATGGATTTAAATTCTAGACTATGATCTACTTCTCCTGCATACTCTTTAATTGCACTTGCAATGGGATGCGTGCTATGACTCTCTAAAGTATTGACAAGAGTGAGTAGGTGCTTTTTCTCTTCTTTACTCGCCGCTAAAACTTCATCCTGTACGACTTTAAAGACTCCTTTTGTAAGGGTCCCCGTTTTGTCCATCACGACGCTTTTTGCGGCGGCCAATACATCGAGGAAATTGGATCCTTTTATGAGGATTCCATTTTTACTTGCGGCTCCAATACCACCAAAGTAGCCCAGGGGAATTGAGATCACGAGTGCGCAAGGGCACGAGATCACCAAAAAGACGAGGGCTCTGTAGAGCCACTCGGAAAACACATAATTCTCGACCCATAAAGCAGGCAGAATGGTAATCCCAATGGCTAGATACACGACAATTGGCGTATATACTTTCGAGAACTTACGGATGAAAAGCTCGGTAGGAGCTTTATGAGCCGTAGCCTCTTGCACAAGTTTTAGAATCTTGCTCAGTTTTGAATCCTTGAATGCAGTGGTCACTTTCACTTCGGTCACCTGCCCGAGGTTGACCATTCCGGCTAAAACGATCTCTCCTTCTCTCTTGGTATCCGGTTTGCTCTCTCCGGTCAGCGCGGCCGTATTAAACGAGGCGGAAGTAGAAAGGAGCAGAGAATCAAGCGAGACTTGCTCTCCCGGCTTTAAGCGAATCACTTCGCCAATTTCAACATCTTTTGCGCGAAGTGTAGAGGGAACTCCCTCCCTTATCACAGTGACTTCTTCAGGTCTTTGGTCCAAAAGCTCTTTTATGCTTCCTCTTGCTTTTCGAACGGCCATGCCTTGAAAAACTTCCCCAACACTGTAAAACAGCATAACCGCAACCGCCTCGGGATATTCCCCAATTGCAATCGCTCCAAGGGTCGCAATCCCCATTAAGAAAAACTCAGAGAAGAATTCTTTGTATCGTATGCTTTCTACCGCATCCCTTAGCACAGGGATCGCCACAGGCAAATAGGCAGCTAAATAATAGACAATTCTCACGGGCCCGACAAACCAAGAAGGTTTTAGGAAGTGGTCAAGCAAAAGACCTACTAAAAGTAAGGCAAATGAAAGAAGTGGAATTTTAAAAAGGGAAAAGTAAGAAGTGCTTTCTGTGGCTCCCTTCGCATGGGAATGCTCATGACTCTCCGAGTCGTCTTCGCCTCCCGAGTCATCCTCGTGAGCGCAACAGCTGGGCGCACTTTTCTTTTTTCTTGGAGTTGAACTGCAGCAGGAGTCCTCAGATTCCATAGAATCTAGGTTAGATGCCGCTTTTTGACAGCATAGCTGTCTTCCCTTTGCATCGTAGCGATGGGTATGTAAGTTTGAAGAGTTAGATTCGGCCTCGTGGCCACAACAAGATTTTGACATATTTCTCCGCCCTAGGCGCTCTACTTAATCGACTGTTGAACATTAATCCTTCACTACTTCACTGAGTAAGAGGACTCTCAAAACACGAAGTCGGAAAAACAAAGAATGCGTTCTCCAACTTGGCAACATGCAAACAAAGATACAAGAGAATTTTGAAACCGATTTAAATTAAGTCCATTTTCTTCTTTCTACTCGGCTGCACCTCACCATTCTGCTTAGAAATGGAGTGTACAAAAGCTTCATTCAAATCGTTAAATCCTTCTTTTGAAATCCCATACACGCGACGAACGTCCCTAACCTTTGCTTGGGGCATACCTCCCCTAATTTTCTGTGTTGCTTTTTCCCCTGCCTGATCCCCGTCTAAGCATACAAACACATAGCCACTAAAGGAGCTAAAATCTTCTAAAAAACGAGTGCATTGCGTCACGGAATTTAGAACTACGAGTGTTCTTCGAATGTGAGATCCTTTCTGGTACTGCAATTCTACATAGGTGAGTAAATCCGTGAGTCCTTCGAAGACGACCATTCGTTTGGCACTTTGCTCTACAATGGAATAGCTACTAGGACCTGATTTTAATTTCCAAGTGGAGGATCTTAGATCGTATCCCCCTTTGGAATTTTCAAGGCCGAAGGCCACGCCTTTTCTTCCTTTCAGCTGAAAGCAAACTTCCAGTCCGTAATCCTCAAGGACCGTCGAAGAAATGCCCCTGGATTTAAAATAGCTCCGAAGGGCTACATCTTTCACAGAACCGAAGGAAAGGAGCTTCAACGTACTTTTCGAAGGCGCCCTTTTTCTTTCTTTGGAGGCCTTTATTTTGATTTCGGTAAGCTGCGAGGAGGACAGGCTAAAATCCGCCTCCAAGAAAGCCACGGCAGAAAGAAAACTTAAATTCTCTAAATCCATCACCGCCGTTAAAAGGCCTCCCCCTTTGTCTTTTTTAAAATCATAATACACCTCTCCTTGGATGGCCATTTTAATGCCTTTTGCTTCAAAATAGTGATGGGTTCCAAAGCGACCTGTATAACATAGCGTTCCGGACATTACCAAATAAAAGGCATAATCTAAAAGAGTCACACTCGAGAGAATCTCCTGAATTTGAGAATACGAATAGTATTTGCTTGGACTCATGTCGTTTAATTTTGAGTTAAAGTTGGGGTCTGGGGTACGAAGTATCCTTCTTTTAGAAAGGACTCCGCCTCCTTACTTCTTTCCAGTCTACGCAGCAGCTGCATGGAGTAAAATATATCTTTCTCTACATCGTAATAATCAATTCTCTCCAGTCTTCCCCCGTACTCCTGTTCAATTTGCGGATACAGCGCGTAGGGAAGCAAAGAATCGGATTTCAAAATATAATACCTCGAATACTGCTCAGGCGTTGAGATTTCAAAACGTTTGTAATGCCTTTTAAATAGAATCGTATCGCTTAAATTCCTTCTTCTCCCATAGTAGGAAATGGGATCCTTTGAAAAAGGCGCACCGTGTGTTTTGGTAAGTACACTCTTTCCTGCTTTGGGATCCATAGATATCCTCACCCCTGCTTCTAAGCCGTAATAAAGGGAGTCTTTAATTAAAAAATACTCCATGTCCGCTACTTCCCCAAGTGCACTGGGTGCAATTTCAAAAACTCCAATGGGTAGGAAGCTAAGGGAAGAGCGGTGAAAGGTCTTGCTATTTTCTAGGCCTTTGGAGGCCTGAAAATACACACTAAAGAGCAGATCGGCTCCTCCCGTGTCCGCTCGTGGAATCTCTTTCGTACACGAAAGAAAAAGGGGGAGCAGAAAAATTAGACTCCACTTTTGAGCCGTACTCGGGATTAATAAAGAAAAGGATAGTTTCATAGGATGCATTTTTGAAAGGAGAAAAGGAAAACAAGAATTTAAATCGTAGAGTGACTCATTCTACAAGCAATAGACTTGAACAAAAAGCCTTTAGCGCTTGACGCCATTTCGTGGGGGAAGCAAAGGCTCTGCAGGTGCAATTTCTTTTTCACTCGCAACATCAAGCCGCTCTAGCACGGAGGTTTCGCCCTTCTGCTCTTTTCCTCTCATGTTCCCTGTTTCTTTACCCTTCTTTTGGTGATAGCTCTGTACCAATTCTTCTCGAAGGGTAATTTTGGAATGATTTAAAAGAGAGTAATAGTTGCCGCTTTCAAGCCGGATTCCATCCAGCGCCGAAAATCCGAGGTTGGCCAGTTTGGTTTTGTAGCGTTCAAACAATCTCTCACTAAGGGAATTGCCATACAGAATAGCAGAAGTGCCCCCGTATCGGGACAAAAGCTCCACAAGCTTCTCGTACTGCTTATTTTGAGGAAGAATGAACTTGCCCATAATCTCGTTGGCATTGTTGAGAATTAAAGCTTCGGTTCGATCCGAGAGGCCAAACTTTTGAGCCGACAGATAAGCCGCCGTTTGTTCCGGGTTGGTGATTTTATCGGGTTGGTAATTCACGCAAAACAGTTGCTTGTTAAAACTATACACGGGCACTTGTTTTTCCTTTCGTTTGGGATCCTGGTGCTCAAAGATTCGATCGGAATCGCTACTCGTTCCAAACACTAAATACTGTCCCGATCGAAGATTGAGCACAAGCCCATCCTTCACCTCGACTTTGGTGTTTTCAAACGCGAGCCGCAGTCGACTTAGCATTTGCTGATCCTGACGCGAAGAGATTAGCTGTCCACTGGGATGGTTATGCACGAGGGTAATCGACTCGGGGCTCAGTTTGTGAACGTGCCCTGCCAAAAGCCGCAGATCCACCACCGCGGAGGAAAGCCCTCCGCTGGAGAGGTGCTGCACGAGGTAGCTGCTGTCTTTAAACTGATAGACTAAAAACGTATGCTCCACGGCCTCCGATTCTAATTCTCGAAAGAGCCAAGCGACATCCGAAATCGAGGTTAAAATCGATCCGGACATAAAATCAAGCGCTTTGTAACGAGAAAACTGCCGCTCCATGAGAGCAAAATCACTTGCGCTTTTCTCTAAAGGTTCAAGGCCTGCCTTTGATTTTGCTTTTTGTTGTGGAGCCTTAAAGCGCGCAGTGGCACTGTACAGTTCGTAAGGAAATTTCTTTCCTAAAGAACTCGTTAAATACTCCGTTTTTGAAGTTTCTTTAAATCCAAAATTGGTATTCTCCCCGTAACGGGCTTGGTAATTAAATAAATCCACGGACATAATTCTTAACTATTTTAAGGTTATACTTTGGCCTTGTTAACGACGGCGAGCTCGATAGGGCTCTTTTTCTAGCACCAACTTTTCCTTCTGTTGAGCCCGAAGAGAGTTTGCAGCCGTTTCTACTTGGGACTCTTTTTCGCTTATTTCTACTTTTCTTTCCACAGAAGTTTGTGTCGGATTTTGTTCTCCTACCAAGGAGGACCTTGCGGGTTCTTTTTCAAAAGGCACTTTTGAAGCTTTTGGCTCAGCGCCTCCACTTAAAGACCTAACACTTCTTGACACTTTAGAAAGCTCTTTGGAAACCAGGCCTAATTGCGCTTTAAAATCCTTTGCGCTATGGGGGTATTTTTTCATTTGTTTCAAATAATAATTCTTAATCCGAAACAGCTCCGTTCGATAGCGGGATTGAGACTTTACATCTCCTTTTTCTAATACTTCTTTTCCGATTCTAGAGAGATGCTTCACTAAATCCAGTTCCATGAGCTCCCCACTCACTTCGTCTTTTAAATAGGCTTTCTTCTCATACCGAGAACTCTCTCCATAGGAAGTGGCGGTTTCTTTGACAAGCTGTAAAAACTCGGTGCTACTAGACTCCTGCACGTAGGAAAGGCTTTTCTCGAGCGTACTTTCTCGAACCGTTACATTCCGTGAATAAGGATCCAGAAGAAAAGTAAGTCTCTCCCTACCGCTTGTCGCGCATAGCGGTTCTCCTTTTAAGAACTGCTCAATTTCAAGAGAAGAGAGTTTAGAGCAAAAGGAGCGATCGGGGTTTAAAAGGCCGTACTCCATTAAAGTAGCCTCCGTTTGGGTAGTTAAATTCATATTTTACTAATTTTAGATTTGGTGTTCTTTTTTTAATCGCACTTGAAAGTTTCAAAACGTTTGAAACGTTCAAAACCCTTAGAGTAGGGCCTACCTCAGTTTTGAGCGTAAAGTTTAGAAGATGCGCCCGATTCCATACTTTTGTTGTAAAGGAACTCCTGAGGAGAGCGCAGCTCTCCGTTCTCTCTCACCATAAAATGAAGGTGAGGTCCTGTGGACCCGCCTGAGTTTCCACTGCGGGCAATGATATAGCCCGCTAGCACTTTTTCTCCCTTCCTGTAATAACGCTGTGAGAGATGTAGATAGGAAGTTGAGATTCCCCCTTCGTGCTGAAGGGTCATATAATACCCTCCTCCTTTGGAATCCCATCCGCTTTTTTCTACGACGCCGTCCATGACCGCAATCACGCTCTCATAGGACGCTCGAAAATCCAGTCCTCGATGAAATTTAACTTCCCCCGAAAGTGGATGCACTCGATTCCCGTAAGGAGAAGAGATGGAAAGTTTCCCTTCTAGGGGAAAGTAGAAATCCCTTCTCGCCTTCTTACTTGGAGAGAGGGGCTCTTTTGTAAAGGACCTTCTATTCCCATCAAGGGAGGAATCCATTCGATCCCTTGCGATCGGGTTTAAAGCCTTTGCCTTTTTAGAGGGTTTTGAAGAAGGACTCAAAGAATCCCTCTTTCTCTTTTCCTCTCGGTACTCTTTTCGATTCGCTCGCTCACGTTTGTAAATGGAACGCAGAGAATCGAGGCTTGTTTTAAGGCCTCCATTGAACTGCACCACAGGCGGAAGGGATTTCAAGGAAAAATGAACTTTCCCCGGAGTCCGAAGTGAATCGGGAGTCGCTTTTCCCATTCCGTCTTTAAACCGGTTGAAAGCCTCCATCGCTTTCTTTTTGGAAGGAGGTTTTAAATAAATCGAATCTCTCAACAAAGGATTGGTCAGGGTATCCCCTTCAAGCTTTGAAAAATCAGGCATACTTCGAAAATCCCCAGCTAAATAAAAGGAAGAGTTCTGCCCTATGCCCTTCGGGTTGTTTGATAAATAAACCAAAAGGAAAAATGGAAACAAAAACAGAAGAAAATGAAAAAGAGTGCTAATTGGATTCATAAGATTGGGTTTAAAAAAGGTGATTTGATTTGATTTGATGAGTAGAAAGAGTACCAGGTCTTTGTTTTACTAAGTTTAGAGTTAAGGCCAGGTTCTAGCGAAAGTTCCAGCTCAAGTTTAAATTGAGAATCAATTCAAACTTGCAGTGGAAGCCGCAGCAGCCGCACTTGAACTAGAAGTTGTTTTAGTCGTTGAACTTGAACCTCCTTTAATTGTTGAATTTGCAACGCCTAAGCGAAGAATGTCGTTCACGAGCTCGTCCGTTTCCCTGAGGATGCGAGAGAAGTTTTGAAGTAGGACTTTTTCTTTTTGACAAGTGCCCTTCTCATCTTTAAAATCATAGTAGATCGGCATTTGCACTTCGCTCTCGGCCAAATAAAGGGAGTCAGATTCCAGTAGCTCAATCTTTCCACTCATCGCAGAACTTCGGTATTCTCCTTCCGAAGAATAGAAGCTTGAGGCAATCATTCCCACCATTTCTCCTGTGCGAAGCGAAGCAATTTTTCCCGCCGGAATCATGGTGTCCATCTTTTCGCTGCTCGAAAAACTAGTTCCTTGACTCGAGTAAGACTCGGAGTAACTTTTTTGTTTGATTTTCCCAAAGAGCCTTTCGAGCCATTCCAGGGTATGGCGGTCTCGAACGGATCCACAAAGAATATTGCCCATGACCGAGCAGATTGTATCGGCCACTTCTCTTTTGTAGAGCTGCTTTAACTGGGGCAGCTCTTGCAGCCCCAGCATAACCGCGATTTTACTGCTTCGCGCCGTGGCCACAACGGAATCAATCTTATGAATGTAGATCGTGGGAAACTCATCCGCAATGATTCCCGCCGGTAGATTTCCTTTTTGGTTGATGACTCGTAGCACTCGGTTTAACACTGAGGCATAGAGCGCGGAATTAATTCCTTCGGTCTCGGGACTGGAAGCGAGGACTAAAACACTCGGATCATTCTGATCGGTTATTTTCAGATTCACTTCTTCTCCCGAAAAGACCCAGTAGCTCTCTTTTGTCGAGAGGCGCGAGAGCAGAACTCTAAGCGTACCTACCTGCCCTTCCAACTGATCAAACGCTCGATTGTCGTACGCTGATTTAAAGGGCGCGAGCATGGAATGAAGTTCTGGCTCTGTAAAAAGAACGGAAAAAATCTCCTCGTAGCTTTTGTTCAAAAAGCTAAGCAAATGAGGAAGCGAACTGTACTTTCCTTGCTTCTGGCTCGCTAAGAAATAAATGCAAGCAGAAAGGAAGTTCACCGCACTTTGCGTAAAGAACTGGTCGGCTCCCCCTGAATTTGCAGAGCCTCCCTTTTGAAGGGAAAACACCATGGACTCAGCCATCTCTTGAGCCATCGCTAGATTGGGAACGTATTTCTTCTGCAAAGGATTAATTCGTCTACTCTTTTCCACTTCGTTTAGATTCACCACATGAAAAGAGTGGGTGTATCCAGGATTTTGTTTTTTTTGCTGCAAATGGTGGTAATACGCAATTTGCGCAAGGTCGGGGAACTTAAAATCGTACAGGCAAAGGGAAAATTCTTTGCTTACCATTTGACGGATTGCGGGCGCAATTACGCCAAAGGATTTTCCACTGCCCGGAGTTCCAATCACGAGGGTCCCCCGAAAGGGATCTAAATTCACCCATCCACGGCGCATCTTAGACCCGTGCCTGTATTTGTAGGGAAGGTTAATGGATGTGGCATTTCCGATAAGCTCTTCGTTCTGCTTAAAACTTTCCTGCTCTGTATTAAACCGGTCCTTCCCTAATTTACCTTGCACAAATTTTGAAATGGAATCGGCCCCTACTTGCACGAAAAGTGCTCCTAGTAGGGAGAACAATGCATAAAATGCATGCATGAGATAAAATCCGTAAAAAAGTTCAGGTCCTTTTTTCCCTTGAAAACTAAGGAGGATGAAGACACTTGCGGCCATAAAGAAAAGACCAAGGAAAATAGGACGAACAATGGCCTTCCAAATCTTAAGATCTGACTTTTTGCGCGCTTTGGTCCCCACAGCCACAATGCAAATGAGAATCAGCGTCCAAATCTTGGCATAAAAAGGAGGGAAAAATATATAGAGATAGGACAAACCTAGAAGGACGTCAGAAAAAATCGGAATTTTTGTATCCAGATAGACCACGCACAGCGTTTCCATGACCACAAGGCCGTAGACCATCTTTTGAAAAAAGCCGTAGATTTTAAGTTGGTGAATTTGTTCTTGCATCGCACTTGTTTTTTATAAGGGTTACCCCTCGTAGGAATTTGAATAGAAGGCCGTAGAAGGCAGCATAATAGAATCGTCCCTGTAGTCCGCTCCTACTTTCAAATAAGACTTCATTTATTTAGAGCGTGTCTGCTTTTAAAAGTGCAGAATAGGGAATTTCAAGGGTGAGACTTCGTCCCGAAAGCTCCTCTTCCACGAGTCGAACCCGAAGTGTTTTTGAGTTCGGGAAACTAAACTTCTCGAAGACAAAGACATTGCGGTAGGTAGATCGAAACTCCTTTTGACTGTGATGAGAATACACCGGACTAAGGGCAATGGATTGATGGTTCGTTGCTTTGTAAATCTTTTTGTCTTCTACCGAAAAGAGAATGGATTCCATCTGGAATTTCAGATTGGTTTTGTTTTCAATGAGCACATCCAAAAACACATAATCCCCTACCACATAAAGCCCATTTAGATTTAGGGTTAAGCCAAAGCCTTTTTTTCTAGCCAGAGGCCTTAACTCCTTGCGAGAAAGGATTTTCTCGCAGAAATTTAAGAGCTCCCTTGGCGAAAGAGAATTCCGGCTAAACTCCAGGGGCTGCATATGCTGAGGATAGATATAGATGCTGCTTTGAATCTCGTGAGAGCCCTGGCTCCCATACACCGCTCGGTACTGCGCCATAAAGGATTTGGCTACAATGGTCACAATGCCTAAATCTAGCTCCTGATAGGTGTAAGGCGATCTTTCCGCAAATGAGAAAGAAGATAAATTAGAAGAAAGTCCACTTTCCCCTCGGGATTGCTTTTCTAAAACCGCTAAAGAATCTTCTAACACTTTAATCCGAGCTAAGTTCTCCGTAGGAAGATCTCCAAGTAAATAAGACGTAGAGAGGTCCACAAACTCAATCGGTTCCGGAGATACAATGTGCACATTCACTCCCGGTTTCATTTTCAAAACGGGAAGAGAAGAAAGCGATTTTTCTTTCTCGGTGCTTTGGGATTTGGCTAGCGTACATAGAAGAAGACTAGAGACAAGCAAAATTCGCTTTGCCACTTCTCGATTTCTGCTGCTCATAAAGAAGCAGCATGCGGGTTTCTGAAGCACTCTAGGCATTTGATCTCCGAGAGATTGCGAAGCTTTGGAAAAGGGTACGCGAGTACAGGATAGGGTAAAAAGCGTTTTCATAGTTGATCAAGTTTAATGAGCCTCCTCTAAAAGCAGCACCTGGGTACCGTACTTTAATTTGGCTTTGTTGGTTCGTAAAAGTTTTGCAGCGCTTTGAGAGGCGCTTCGAAAAGCAGTAGACAAAAGACTAGAGTAAAAAGACGGCTCAGCAGAGTCGAGGCTTTGGCCTTGGACGGAGCTCGAACCTAGTTCTTTCATCATGTTTCTAAATTCACTTCCGGGCACGTAGAGTCCTTTTTGTCCATCCAAATCGTACAGCGTTAAATGAATGGGAAGGATTTCTTCTTTGACAAGAACAGAAACGATCGAAAGGTTCGCTCGTTCAAAGGAAAACCCTGAGACTTGTGCATAAAGAATCTGACCCTTGAACAGCTTTTTATTGCCTACAAAAATGTCTTCCAAGAGTCTCAGCCGAATCCGACTTCCTAGGAACCCCGAAAGATCTTCATCGATTACAGCCTTGATAAAAAAGGATTCGCTTCGCTTGTAAACCGCGTTAAAATGCGGACTGTGAGTGGTTTTGCTCACCCGAAGTGTAGAGGATAAAAACTCATTCAATTTTTCTTTATGCGCTAAGAGTTTTTTCTGGGCCCGATTCTCGGCTTGGAACTCAGGATCTCTCGATTTCTCTAACGAATCCATCACGAGCATTTGAGAGCGCAGAATGCGGATCGGATCCATCTTCTCTTCTGCATTCTCACTTACTCCATATTCTGCAAGGTTCTTAACAGGTGTCCTATCCTCACCATACGCATTACTCAATCTCGTATCCGTACTTATACTGCTTCTCGTAGGGTTCTTTTCCAAAGTTCCAAAAGGGGCACTTCCAAAACGAGGGCTGTTTGCTTCCTCTGCAAGGGATGCTTTCTCTACTTTCTCTGCTTCCATGCGATTCGTGCTCTGTCTTTCCCTTGGAGACGCATTTGGAGCTCTTCCAAGTGCCTTTTCATTAAAGAGACGAATGAAATCGCGCGAGTCTTTGGGCAGGCCTGAACTCACTTCCTCTTCTTTAAGAGGATCGAAAGGACTTTCTTCTTCTTTTAGCGAAGCCTTTTTCTCGCTGGAATCCAGCGCGAAAAAGCCGTCGCCATTTTTAAAGAAGGCATCGTACGCCTCGTTTTTAGAAAGGATGGGGTCACTCGATTCCCCGAAGGAAAGCGAAAGTCCAGCCTGCTCACTACGCGCAGGCTGCTCACGCGCTGAAAAGCGTTCAAATTGATACCCTAAAAACAAAAGAAAGGGTAGCATAATAAGTGGAATGACGTAGCGTGGCTTTTTATAAGGAATCCGATTGGTAAGCATGCAGTAAGGTTTTGTATTGGGTATAGAGCCTGTCCATTTCAAGGCTATCGACTTGGGTTAGTTCTCCCTGCTTCTCCTTTGTTAAATAACTCTGAAGCGATTGAATCGTTTGTCTTAATTCCGGGCGGAGCCTTTCTCTTTTGAGGCTCATTTTCTTACGATACTCTAAGCGGTCCATGGTATCTTCCCTTGCAACCAAAAAATCCCTCCTTTCTTTTTCCTCCTTGGAGAGAAAGTACTTGTACTGCGCAAGATTTAGGACAAGAGCAAACAAAAGCACAAGCAATAAAAAGCCAAGTACTTTTTCAGGATGCTTCTTAAGCCGCTCTCGAAGCGGAGAAAGTTTCTTAACAACCTGGGCGAAGAATTTTTTGTTAGTATCCATAAAGCGTTTCGTTTGAAAGTTCAGAATTGTCCGTAATGCGCCAATCCAGAAGAAGGATTCCGTGAGGATTTTGAGGAGTGCGAATTAAGTCCTTGTAATAGCCTTCGGACCGCAGAAGCCTTACCATACGGCGGGTCCTGCGCTGAATCGATTGCTTGCCATAAAATTTAAAATACCTTTTCTCAAGATCGATTTGAATGGAATCCACCTGAATACTCACCATCGAGCTCGAGGAGATCAGTTGATTGTAAAAACCCTTTTCTCTTAAGTTTGAGTACTCCTTCTTTCCAGAATCGTCAATGAGGTAAAGAGACTTTTCAATGTTCTGCTGGATGTACTCATCGTCCGGAGGCAGCGTAAAGAAGAGGCGATGAAAAAGTTCCACTTGAGACTTGTACTCCACTTCTCGATTCAGTAGGGCGCTCGTTTGGTTTAGTAAAATGGGCACGCCCGCATCGAGTACATAAAGGGATTTTCGGCTGTCGCGAACCTGCATGTGCGCAAACAAAAGCGCGGCGCATGAAATGAAAAGGGATATCCATAGGGCAAGGATCCCTAAGTTTCGGTTTTGTTTGAACCTTTGTTCAATAGTTTTTATGATCATCTCAAATACGTTTTAAGTAAGACTTAGGGTTATCCTTTTCTAGATTGTCCCGAACTGCGATAAGAAGATTTTACACTTTGAATTATTTGGCGAGTTGCGCCGCTAGAAGCGCTCAAAAGCTTTCCAGCTCCTGCTTTTCCTTTGCTCATAACGCCCGCACCTGCCGCGGAGACAATGGAATCCGCAATGGTGGGTGTCATTAGAATTCCAATACCGGTTACCAGGTAAGCCACGCAGGGAAACAAAACGGTGTGAATGAGTCCATTGTTCGAAATGTAGTACGAGAGCGTCGTGAGATCCGTCACGGTGCCAGAATCTAAGAGTCGGTCGTAGCGCTCCATTTCGAGGTGGTACCCCGAGATAATGAGCTGCTGCCCCAGACTTACAATGGTAAAAGCCACAAACGTGTACAAATTGACATTAATGAACTTACTTACCCAATTCTGAAACGAGTGTTCAAACCCGGGAATTAGCGAGATTCCAAGTGCAATGGGCCCTAGAAGAATCAAGATGTAAGACCAAACCTTTTGAAGGAAAAACACGAGGTACGTGCACACTCTTAAGAGCGTTAAGCAAATGGCTTCAATCAAATCCGCCGTAAATTTTTGCGACTCAAAGTCCATCCGAATTTTCCATTCTTCAATGGGCTGAAAAAGCTCACTCATCCCTTCAATCATTCGCTGGGAAAAACCACTGTCTTCCCCCAAAGCAAGTTCTCTTTCCTTTGCTTTTTCATGGGCCTGCTGCTGAATTAAAAAATCGAGGAGCTGGGTTTGTTTTGTGAATCTTTCAATTCGAACCTTATTGGCCTCGCGCTCGAGGCCTAAAAAAGCTGCTCTTGAAGGCACAGCAAGCTGCTCAAGTGGATATTGAATCATTTTATAAAACCCGGTCCAGTGCAAAAGGATAAGTCCAATAATGAAAGGACGAAGCATGGGCGTAATCTCCCAAGGTCTAGCCCCTTCCTGCATCTGAAAACCAAGGTAGCCTAAGTAAATAAGCGAACCGATTCCTCCTAGGGTTCTTCCCAGCATACTTGCAGAAAGAGCTCGAGACTCTAAATCGTGGTCCATTTGGGTAAAGACCTCAAAAAACCAACTCTCAAACGCTCCGTCTCCCATCAGAAATTCTAACAAACCGCTAGAGTTAGAAGAGTCCTGAGCAAAGAGTAGTTGTGGCAATAAAACCACACAGAGGGAAATTCCTTTTAAAATAGGCAATGCTTTCATTTCAACTGGTTTGTTTCCATTGGGTTAAAAGTTCTCTTACAATCTGCTTATCGCTCTTTGAAAACCCTTCCAATTGAACAAAGGAGTTTGTAGGGTAAAAGCTTCTGTTTTCAGATAGATAAAAGGAGGAACGGTCATGGACTTCACTTAATAAGACCTCATGCTGCAAGTTCCTTTCAAACGCTCTTAAATCCATTAAACAGGCGTGGTAGAGAAGAATTCGTTTCCCTCTTGGAAGGACCGATTTACTCGCTAGTCTGTATTTACTTTTGATTAGCGCTAGCTCTTCTGTTAGAGGACTTAGTCCCCCATTTCTAGAAAGAGCTAGAAGGCTCTTTTCGGACTTTAAATTCCAGTCTGTGAAATGCGTAGGCACCTGAGGATAAGCTAAAATAGGTTCCAACTTTTCCTTATAATACAGTTGCCAAAGCGGCTCACTCGATTGAATAACACTCGTATGGTAAGAAAGATCAAGCAAACTTTGTTTGTGTAGAGAATCTACGCTTGTTGCTACCCGCTCTGTTTCCTTCTCCTGTACCTTAAGAGACAAGAGCCTCTCAGACTCCGCTCCCCCAAGACGAAGAGGTCTTAAATCCGGTCCTTCTTTATAAGCTCTGTTTCGAGCCGGAGCCCAGAATCCCCAAACGGTCGCATACGCGAAGTTCGTTTGCACTCCCAAAAGGTACTTTGGATAAGGACTGAAATTCCCCCAGCTTTCATAGACCATTCGCTTCTGTTGATTCACAATAGAAGGATCGTTGAGTCTTTTCTGCGCCTCTAGCTTTCCTGCAAAGAGTAAAGAAAACACGAGAAATAAGACGGGCAAAAGTTTCTTTGAAACGTACTTTCGATTCTGTACTGTCATTTGGAATTTCATCTGGAGATGGAATTAAATTGTTGAAATAGAGCGTAGCCAAGAGAATTTGGAAATCAAATCTCTAAAGAGATCTTCTTTAGTTAAATTCACTTCGATATCTTGAGAGTAAATTCTTTACAATCTGCTTGTCTAGATTAATGTAGTCTGCCAGAGCCGGAATCTGACTTAAAGCCGACTTGGGATGCGCAGATTTAAGTCGTAAAATCAGGTAAAGCAAATACCCATGAATGCTTCTCGCGCGGGAAAGTAGCTTCTCAAGCAAAAGTTGCCGGTCGTATGAATTTAACAGAACATCGATGTCTTTCGAAAGAACACTTGTGAGCAGTTCTTCCTGTAGAAGGTAGCTTTGCTTCAAAATAGAAGTGTAGTATCCGGAGAGCAAAACAGCATGCTCAGGTGCTTTCGAAGAAAGAACCAAAAGCTCTGCGCTTTTGGATGAAATTTGCTCCAAATACCAATAAAAGTATTCAAGCTGCTTCCCCGAGAGTATGAGCGAGTTCACCTCATAGAGTTGTTGGTAGAGATATTCCTCAATAGAAATAATCTGCGTCATCGTAGAGGAAATTTGTCCATAGGCTTTTCGTTGTGTTTCCACACTCGCGCGAAGGGCCTCACTGCTACCCAGTCGTACGACTTGGTTCTTTGAAACTTGCTCAAGCAGTTTGTCGTTGACCACGACGGGGACACCCTGCGCTTTTAAGCGAGCTAAGGCCAGAATAAGAAAAAAAGGAAGAGTTTTTGGATTCATGATTTCAAAGATTTTAATTGATTTAAAATAGACTGGACAAGACTCTTGTCACGCTGCAAATAATAGCGGAACTGGGATTTTTGGGTTTCTACTTTCTGCCTTGATTCCCTAAGGGTGAAAAGGAGATAACGACTCTTTGATTCCAACTCCGAAAGTTCCTCAAGCGCAAAATCAAAAAGGATTTTTCGATCGGCGCGCTCCATTTGATTGATTTCACCTAGAGTCAAACTAAGCCCCAGTAAATACCGAAGTAGAGACTCAAAATCCTTTGTCCACTGAACTTTCTCTTTCAACGCCTCGGGAATTAAATAGGGTGCCTGCTTTAATTCCAAAAGGAGATTTTCTTCTAGGCTCTCGATTCGTTTTCCTCTTTCCAGGATGGCCATCGCATAAACGCCGCTTTGCATCCAATTTTCCGCTGTGGAGAGCCTTTTTAAAACTAGGCTGCTTGTCTTCTCGTACTCCTTCCACTGCTGTGAATTGGAGTGCTCAAGAACGACACTTTGGTTCTGGGTTTCTAAAAGGCTCGACTGCCTTTCGTGCTCCTCCAGCTGCGATCGAATCTGCTGATTGAGCATGGGAAAAGAAACATTCTCCCTTTGCCAAGGCTCAGAAGGTTTCCCTCCGCTGGAACTAAGGATTCCTCGCAACAGAAAAAGAACGAGTCCATACGAGCCTACTTTTAGAACCATCCGATTTCCCATCAGAACTCGGATTTATACCTCGTTAATACGGACGAGACAATCGCTTTGTCCGCTCGTATATACCCTGCAAAGGGTTCTAAGGATCTTAGAAAACCGACTCGTTTGGCTCTTTCCATATGAATGGAAATGGACATGAGCCAGAGTTTAAGCGATCGAACTTTCTCACTTACACTGTAGAGCAGTCGATAGCGATCTCCTGCGCTTGCAAGGTTTAAATTCCCAGAGCGTAGAAGCTCCGTAAGATCGCTTGACATCTCTAAGATCGATGCGTAAGTTTGACTAGAAGCTTTCACTCCAAACACAGCGTACTGGGGACTGCTTTGTACAAATTGCTCGATACTGCGGGCCTGCGCCGCGCACTGAGAGAGTTCTTCCAAAAGGGTTTTCACTTGAATCCCATTTTGTAGCGTTCCTGAGACTTCGGAGAGTCCCAGTAAAATCGTATTTTGAATTTCTCCTACTACAGCGAGCTGCCCAGCCACGACCATTTGAGCAGAGCGAAGATTTCTTTTCTCTTGCAAGAGCTTGTTTTGTGCGGACTCGAGTGCATCCGAGTACACAAAAAGAGCCGCCGTCGTGGTAGGATCTATGTAAGTCGCTTGTGCTTTTAGCCTCGCGGGCTCTAAACATAGACTTAAGATCAGCACTGCAGAAAATAGTCTTTGACATGGCCACGCTAGCCAAGGCATCCCTAGGGATTCAAGATTTCTATTGGAATAAACAGCTTTCATCTTATAAGCGGGTTTCATCTGGTAGGTCTTTAACAGGTTTGCACTTTTTAAAAGGACCGAATTAGTTAAGGTCTTTTTGGGAGTCCGTAAAAGAATTGAAATTCAATGCTCTCTTAGGCTTTAAGTCGATGCTTTGACTTAAAGGCCTATCCCGCTCATTTACTTGCTTAACCATCTGACTTAATGTTAGGCCTGAGTTCTTCAGATCCGATAAGAAATTCTCGAGTGCCCATTCAAAATCAGAATAGAAACTTAGGTACACTTCAAAAGCGGTTTTTTCTGGCTTTTCGGTCGTAAAGGTCATGTACTGGGCGAGTGAAACTTCATTCCCATACACTTCCCCACTCGCGCCTCGTTTTATATAGAATTCTTTGAAGCGGCTTCGATTCTCTTTGTTGTCAAGTTGATTCAAAGTGAAAATCTTATTCTGCTCCACTGGATTTAAGGCAAGTAGGGAAGCAATTTTTGAGAAATTATCCCGGAATTTTGTTTGGTCCAAGAGAATGAGTGTATCCGAATTGTTCAAAATCGAATCCTTCACAATGGGACTTGAAATTACATCGTCCAATTCTTGGGTGACCACAATGGCCTCTCCATAAAATTTCCGAACCGTTTTGTACAAATACAAAATATAACTTCCCATAAGTTCTGAGGCAATGGCTTTCCATGCTTCCTCAATAATGAGGGCTTTTCTTCGGTTTTTACGGAGTCTCATTTTCTGTAAAAACGTATCCATGATAATCAGCGTGACGATGGGAAAAAGCTTCGGATTATCCTTAATGGAATCAATTTCAAACACGAGAAAAGATTCTGTCAAAAGACCTCGATCTGCTTTTTCGTTTAGGGTTCGAGCATACCTTCCCCCACGATAGAAATCTTTTAAGACTAGAAAGAAGGTACTTAGGCTAAATTCCCTCTCGGAAATCTCATACCTCTTTCCTCGTAGGAAAAGCGGTAAAAAGACCGAAGCAAATTCATAGAAAGAATTAAAACTAAGCTCGCTTACGCGAAGCTCTTTGTGCAATTCAGTTACTTTTTCAAGCAGCAATGGACGGATCGGTTCCAATTTGAAAGAAGAAGAAGAAGAAGAAGAAGAAGAAAATCTACCACTTCCAATTCCTTTCCCAAGGGTTCCAAAAGAATTTCGAACTCTCGGGCTAGTTTTCTTCTCCCGCGCTTCGATCGTTAGAGGTTCTACGCCATACTCTGCGACGGGATCATTTAGTTGACTGTAAGGGATTTCAAGCCTTGATTGTAAAGCCTTTTTCGACTTTTTAGACTCTACTTTTGTTTCCGCACTCTCTTTGTCAAAAGCGAAGGTTTCCACCTCAATTCCAAAGTCTTTTAAATACTCTGCGAGTTCCATTGGGGTAAGCGATTCAAATCTCTCAATACCCGAATTAAAGTAATGTTCATAGTAAGTGAGTACTAGTTTATCTAGGATGGATTTTTGAGCGCTAGACATAGAGCTTTCACTCCCCTTCCAAACCAGAAAAACCAAGCTTGTCAAAAACTCTATTTTCTCGAGTGTTAATTCTTCCTTTGAAATCAAAAAGGGATTCATGGTAATCGGATCCGCCTCCGTATACTGAATGTATCTTCCCTTCTTATAAAGGCTCAGACCTTTGTAAGAATCTCCGGTATCGACAATCACCACATCGTAATTGTAATTTAAGTACTGCTCAACCAGGCTGTTCATCAGAAAGGATTTTCCGGATCCCGAAGGACCTAAAACAAACTTATTCCGATTGGAGATTCTTCCATTTTGCATCGGAAGGTCCGATGGGTCTAGTTTAATCGGCACTCCTTGCCGATCGGTAAACTCAAGGAAAAAATCAGAATCTTCGCTTTGTAGATAGCGCTCATTAAAAAAGAAGCATAGGGCGGCACTTCGGCTTGTCAAAAACAAGTCGTACGATTTTAATTCCGCCGCATTACCCGGCAATGCGCAGCGAAACAATTCCAACTGATTGTACGAATTTTTTGAAATTAAAATCCCTTGGTTAAAAAGGTTTTGCTCGATCTGAGACTGCACTTTCGATAGCTTTTCTAGGTCTTCACAGCGCACCGCAATAGAAAAGTGCGCTTCCACCAGAAGTTCAGATTCAAACGCTAAACTTTTGATAAACTCCTCGATTTCCTGTGCGACCAGCGCGTTTGAAGGGGCGCTAGAAGCAACTCCTTCATGTTTTTTCCTTTTCTTCTCTAGAGACCTCAGCGTTTGTTCTTGCGGAGGAATCCGAATCATTTGATGGTATACCAGGGACTGAGATTCCTTTACATGATGCAAAAAAGAAAACTTATCTACAGCTCCCTTGAGTCCGCTACCCATGGAACTGCCTAGAGACATTTCGCCATAGGGTTTCACTAGGCTCGGGAGCTCTACTTTCTCCACATCCACAAGAGAAAATACTTTGATGTAGCTCTCCCCGATTCGAAGATGCTCAGAGGTACTTAAAAGAGTATCCCAACTTGGCACCTTTGAAAAATTCATGGAGAGCACTTGGTTTATTTTCGTCTCAAATTCTTTTTGCATTAGAAACTTCGGTTCAAAACGACTGGATTCTAAAAGAAGAAAAATCCTCTCCGCTTTTTCGCGCAGCAACTTGTAATTTGCATTTGCCACTTTAAACAAGTTCTTCTTTTTAGAATCCTCGAGATACGGACTTACAAGAAGCAAAGTTTCTAGTCCACTAAAAATCCTTCCTTCAAAATGCTCTTTAAATTTCTTTTTCAAAAAGGGCTGCTGCGGTTCTATCTCCGAAGCGTAGGTTTCTTTTGAAAAAAGATCTAATTTTTGAAGCGTAAAGCCTTCGCCAAGAATACTCACGATTTGACTTAAGACACGATGCTGCTCTAGATACAGATTTGGATCGCAACTATGCTGGGGCGACAGATTCTGAATCGAGAGACCGATCACAGGCATTCCGTAGGAATCGATGAGGACATCATAATCCCATCCGTTCTTAAGTCCCAAATCAAACCCTAAGTAGGGCGACTGAAAAATCGTTTTTTTGAGTGTCATGGTTGAAATTTAAAAAGTGAGAGGCTATTTAGAATCAGAAGATTCTTTCCAAAGAATTGAATTGATAAAGAAGCATTGTCTTCGTTATTCCCAGAGAGCAACGCTAGAAACGAGCATTGATTCTCGAAGCGCGCACATAGAGAAAATTCTCGTTTCTCGTTTTGCGATACAAACCTACTTTCGTCTGCCGTCTAAAAGTGAACAAGATTCCCGCTGCAGAAAAACCTAGACCTAGGAATAGTCCCATAAGGCCGATTAGGCTCGAAAGAACGATGGCAAGGCCTGCGCCTGTGGCCGCAAGGCCAAAAGCCCAATAAATATAATGGTCTTTTAAGCCCAGCAGAAGCAGGGGCTTTTTTACGCCCCTGAAAATCTCGAACTCCATTAGACCATTCCGAAAAAGGATCCGACAAAAGAAGGAACGATCACTAAAAACAGACAAGCACCACTCCATCCCAGAATTTCTTTATTGATATCCTGATCTCCATTGGTCCATTTGTTATAGATGCGAATGCCTCCAATTAAACCGACCAATGCTCCAATCGCCTGAATGATCAGTTTGATCGGATCCCAATACAACCGGATCGTGGAATTCGCAGAAGTTAATGCGGCAGCTCCCGGGCCGCTTTGAGCTAGCAAAAAGTCTGTTGTGCTTAGCAGAATGGCGCAGGCCATTAATTTGATGAACGTCGAGTTCGAAATTGAAATTGTTCTCATAAGATTAAAAATTTAGATTAATATTCGTTTTGTTAAAATTGAGTTCTTTGATTTTTTAAGAAATTCTTGTGCTACAGAGTGCCTCTCAAGTATGAAAAGAACACTTGAGATTCGCTTGAATTCTTAGCGGAAGAAGTCCTAATCACGATTCATTTTCCGTATCCGAATCGAACAGTGTAGATTTATAAACTTTGATACCATCCACCCTCTCCACGACAATACTCGTTTCCGCTAAATTCATAAGATGTCTCCATCTGGCTTTGGTATCTTGCGCTTCCACCTTTTCCCCTTTTCCGATAGGTATTTCAGATTCTACAACAGGATCCTCGGGCAATGGGGTATCGGGTTCTGATACGAATATCGGTTGAGTGGAGGGTGCATTCCTGCTTTCCTTTGCACTTACTTTCTTAGCAACTTTTGAACGAACCTCAGTTATAGGTTGCAGCAGCACATTTTCAGGCATTTCATGGACTTGTGAAGGCTTTGGAGATTCGGTGCTTTCACTCAGTCTAATTTCCTTTTGCTTTGCTCCCTGCCGGTTACGGTTAATATTTTCAAAGACTCGCCTTGAAACCGCATCTAATCGTTCCTTGCGCGTCCGTTGGTCAAACAGTTCTACAGGTACGCTAGCGTGAAATCTGCTGTTCTCTTCTTGTACCCTTGCTTCTGCCTGCTCTATTTTTTTCCTCTTTGCTTCCTCACGCCACCGTGAAAAACGGCTAAATTTAGAAGGGGTCAGATTCCTCACTGGGGGAGTAATCGTTTCCCCCGTGAAAGAATGGGAAGAAGTTCTCGGATTAGAAAGAGGGGCCGTGGGAGACTTCGAAAGTCTAGGCGAGTTTGGCTTGAGTATACCAGCGAAATCCTTTTGAAGAACTTCTTCCCTTTGGCTTTTTTCAGGTTTATCGATTTCGTATTGAACGAAATAATTGGGATCCTTATCTAGTTTCGGACGATGGACTAAATCGTAATAAATATTGAAGCCGAAATAGAAGAAATAGATCATTAATATGAGCAGCACGATTGTAAACATAGAGGCATGGGTTATTTTTTGTGGTTACAGTTAGATTAACAAAGGCATTCAAAGACTTACTTCGTCATTTTGAAGCTTCTTCTACAGCATATTTTTTTCGAAGCATTTGAATTTCATCGATGTACACAAGCAGCTCGTCAAATACGCGATAGACTGGCTTTCGCTGCTCTTTGCTCATGCCCGTTACGGAAATATCCGTGAGAGAGGAGAAATCATAGACCGGCTGCATTAAGAAAGAACTCGCTTCACTAAGCATTAAATCGCTAGCCATTTGATTTTTATAGTTCCGTCTTGAATCCAATTTCCAGCGGACAAGAAGGTTTTTGGTATTGCCACCGATGAGTTTCAAATAGTTTAAGTACTGCATCGTAGATTTGATTGTAAGAAGAGAATACTCAAAGGGAATCAAATGAATATCACTCAATTTCAGAACCTTCTGATGTTTTTCCTCAAGGGAAGAAGGTAAGTCCACAACCATAATGGTGGAACTGTTTTTTAAGCTGAGAAGAAACTCTTTCTCAAGCGCTAAGGACTTCCCTTTTCCCGATTGAACCGTATAGGGAAGCAGTTTTCGGTCTGACAGTTCTTCCTGATAGAGTCCCATCACGGCTGAGTTTTGTCCCAAATCGAGAAGCTGCACGTCACGCGTATTCTTTGAAAGATAGTTGCACAAACTCATGGCGAGCGTACTTTTCCCAACCCCTCCTTTTGTATTTCCTACACTTAGTATCATATCGATCTTTTTTTACGTTTTCTCTTTTGCTCTTCTTTATCTGTATTCCCAACCAGCGTTGGGACCAGCAGATCTTGCAGAATAGTCACAAGGCCTTTCTCCTCAAGTCCTTGCCTGTCATCCGGCTCGAAATCAGGGTCAAGCTCACACTCATGCAGAGCTCCCTTTGTAGGCTCTATCTTTTTCACTGTCAAATCAGAACTTTCCTTTTGTGCTCCAAACTTGCGCTCCATTTCTAGGTATTTATTAACAACCTTTGGCTCTACTAGACTCTCTAAAGCCTCCACATGATGCAGTCTTTCGTGGAATGCGTAATGCTTGTTATCACTAGGAAACTTTAGGATTCGGACTCCCGATTGGAGGGGATTGTGGATGTACTCAAGAACCTCTATTCTCGCGGTCTGGCGTAAGGAAGGGTGAGGCTTCTCTAACTTCTTAAAAAGCATGTACTCTTTTAAATTTGATTTAGAATTTAGCGACAATACGAGCTTCTTTTGAAGTGCTCCTTCAATATTGTACGCATTGAAACTAAAAAACTTTGTAGCCTCTAAGTAGGTATCCGTCCATTTGAAAAAATTGACAAGTGCTACGGTATGTTCTGGACCAAAGACGCTTGAAGTCTTTGGATCGATTAATGTGCCCTCAAGGCTCCCGTTTTCGGGATTCATTTTCAGAATTAAATCCAGCTGATAAAGGCTTTTCATTCGATACCCAAGTTCCGATAGGTAGAGAACTTTTGAATCCTTAGTGGGTCTCTTGGGCACTTCTTTCCTACTATTAGCAAAAGGTTTTCGAAACTCGATCGCACCAAATACGAGATTGCTCGCATTGGATTTCTCGCTTTCAAAGAGCTCTTGTACTGCTTGCAGGCGAGAAAGTGGTAGTTCCTGGGAAAAGGAAATCTCGTCAACCTTTCGGCGAAGAAGAGTACCAAGGCCGTACACAATTTTAAAATCGTCGTTTCTTTTGCTATAGTACAGTTGAAAGTAGTTTGAAGCGAGCAGCGTCTTTAAATCTTGCCGCGTTGAGTATCGATAATTCAGTAGAGCTTCCGCCTGGGCTTGAAAATCAAGTCCATGGGCATCCTTCAAAGCCCTTACTAGAGCGTCATTCAGAGCGACCATTTCATAAAAGTCTCTTAATTTGAAACCTGTTTCAACGGAGATTCGAGTGGAGACGATATGAACATGATTATGCTCTGTGTCTCGATGAAAGATTATAACATAAGGCTGCTTTTCATACCCATGCTCTCTCATGAGTGCCTGCGCTACTTTAGAAAGTTCTTTTTTAGAATTGGTTTGCTGAAAAGAGGTGACTACCGCATGAAACTGGGGCTGCTTTGAGCGACTTTTTTGACTTACCTTTTGTAAGTAGGCTCTAATCTCGGCTGGCTCTTTTGATTCCATGATTGACTCTGGAAAATTCTGAATGGCCATCAGTTCTCCTGTCTCATAATCCAGTTTGTCCCGATGGTATCGAACCACCGCAAAATCTGTACTCTTTGAACCTAATAAAAAGACTCTCATTTCTCCCTTTTAGTTTAATGATCAGAAGTTGAGATGGTTTCATTTACGATCTCTAAAAACTTCTATATCAAACTTCGAGAGTTCGGATGAATTCTGGGTACTTATGCTAGAAATTCGAACTATAAAGGACTCATTTGAACTATATAGGACGAATTGTTTTGTAAATTCAAACTATGCTGAACTTAAATGGACGAAATAAAAACAGAAAACGAAAGGGAAAAGTGCGAGTCGATTACGAAAATAAAGGACCATAGGGCAAGAATGGAAAACAAAGGTAAAAAAAACTAAAAAAAAATGCGAGATTTTGTCGAATCTCGCATTACTTTCAATTAATAAATTATTCTTCTTTATAAATCCCCTATAAACCTATACTAGCAGAGACTTAAGGTAATCGCCATATCCACTTTTACCGTATTTTTCAGCTGCTTCTAAAAGCTGCTTCTCATTGATAAAGCCTTTACGAAAGGCAATCTCTTCGATACAGCAAACTTTAAAGCCTTGCCTCTTTTCTAGTACCTTTACGAATTCTGAAGCTTCGTGTAGAGAATCAAAGGTACCTGTGTCAAGCCATGCGGTTCCTCGACTCATCACTCCTACCTCAAGATTTCCTTTTTCAAGGTAAATCTTATTGATGTCGGTGATTTCTAGCTCTCCTCGTTTCGAAGGCTTTAAATCTTTCGCATACTGTACGACAGAATTATCATAGAAATAAATTCCGGGTACCGCAAAGGTTGATTTTGGATGGGAGGGTTTTTCTTCAATACTAATCGCTTTTCCATTTTCATCAAATTCAACGACACCATAACGTTCCGGATCTCGAACTTGATATGCAAAAACACAGCCTCCCTGGATATTTGTTTTACTTTCTAAAAGAGCTTCTAGACCTGACCCATAGAAAATATTGTCCCCAAGGACAAGGGCTACGGAATCTTTTCCGATAAACTCTTCTCCTAGTACAAAGGCCTGAGCAAGTCCATCAGGTGAAGGCTGTACTACGTACTCAAAACGACAACCAATTTGACTTCCATCACCAAGCAACTTTTTGAAAGCCTGCTGATCATCCGGCGTCGTGATTATGAGAATCTCGCGAATCCCAGCAAGGAGTAAGACTGACAAAGGATAATAAATCATCGGTTTGTCATATACAGGCATTAACTGCTTACTTACCGCAATCGTAAGTGGATAGAGTCTAGTTCCGGATCCGCCGGCAAGTATGATTCCTTTCATCAATGGCTTGGTTAGGGTTGAAATAAAATTCTTCGATGAATTTTATTTATTACAAATTTAGCTTTTTATACGACAACAAGAATAGCATCTTTTTCTGTGCTAGATTTTACTTTGTGAAAATTTGCATCAAAACTGAACGCCTAACATATGTAAAAAATTGACTAAAAATCTGATTCTATGAGTCAAGTCCTCTGATTAAATTTTTCAATCGAGATTTAGATTTGTCCCCGTGATTTAAGATTCTCTATCCACTCAGGATTTGCCAGATACCAATCAATGGTTTTTGAAAGCCCTTCTTCAAATGTGACCGAAGGGAACCATCCCAAATCTTCATTTAGTTTAGTGGCATCTATTGCATAGCGTTTATCGTGCCCCGGTCTATCCACTACATATGAGATTAGTTTTGTTGAATACCCTTTGGGTCTTCCAAGCTTTTGATCCATCTGCGAGATTAGTTCTTTAATAAGATCAATATTTTGCCATTCGTTGAAACCTCCAATGTTGTAAGTGTCTCCTGTCTTTGCTTCATGAAACACTTGAAAGATGGCTCGCGCATGGTCTATCACATACAGCCAGTCTCTAGTGTATTCTCCATCACCATACACAGGAAGTTGTTTTTCTTCAATTATGTTTGAAATAAAAAGCGGGATTAGCTTTTCAGGAAAATGATTAGGGCCGTAATTGTTCGAACAATTTGAGATTATAAAAGGCAGGCCGTATGTGTTCCCATAGGCTCTGACCAAATGATCTGATGCGGCTTTGCTTGCAGAGTAAGGGGATTTGGGATCGTACGATGTTTTCTCTGTGAAAAGTCCAGTTTCTCCTAGCGCTCCATAGACTTCGTCTGTAGACACATGATAGAACAAATTGGTTCGAGGTTCACTGGGGAAGTTTCCATGAGAATGCTCCGCATTAAGAGTCCAAAATTCCCGACAGGCATTTAAAAGATTGGCTGTGCCCACTACGTTTGTATTAATAAAGGCATTGGGATCCGTTATGCTTCGATCTACATGGGACTCTGCAGCTAAGTGAATGATTGCATCGGGCTTATACTTTGCAAAAACTTTGTGGATCTGCTCTGGCTCCGTAATGTCTGCTTTTTCAAAAAAATAGTTTTCACGAGATTCTATATCGGTTAAATTATTTAAGTTTCCAGCGTAGGTCAGAGCATCTAGATTAATGATTTTAGTATCCGGTAAACGAGTGACAAACTCACGAACCACATGTGAACCTATAAATCCTGCACCGCCAGTAATAACAATCGACTTCATTCTTTATTATTTTTGAATTAAAAAAATCACCAACCCAAATTAGTGATTTAGAGTTCTAAGCAAAGATAAGTTTTTCAAGTGGGAAAGTAGCCAGGAATAGCTTCCGCAAAAGCTTTGGCTTGCGGTCTGAATTATGAATTCATTGTTGCAAAAAACTCTGTAGTTTTACTGTCCCTTAACAAAGAATCACATGGTTCTAATTTCGTTGTTATATTATACATAACACAAGTATAAGGGCCGATCTGATTGTAGCACTTTATAAAAAACAGGTAGTCAAAGTAGAAATACCTTACGATATTGTATAAATTAAAAAACATTTCCTAGATAAAACCCAATATTAATTTAAGTTTTAATTAGAGTAATATTTAATTCAAAAAAAATTACTATTTTTAAAATATTCAGAACCAATTTTAAAACAGATTTGAATTGCTGTTCTAAAATTAGTTCATCACGTTATAGAATCGCAACTTCGTTATGCACCTGTTTGCATTCAAAAAAATTAGATCCTTTATCAAACGCATGAAAATGAGTAATTATATAATCCCCAATTTGCCTTTGGCGACAGAGGTAGAAACTAAAATTATTTTGAAAAAATTAGTTTCTGCTAATAAAGCATTGGCAGAATTAAATGGAGTGTCAGAAACAATTCCCAATGAGCAAATTATTTTAAATACACTTTCATTGCAGGAGGCGAAAGATAGTTCTGCTATAGAAAATATTATCACAACACATGATGAACTTTTCAGTAGTGATTCTTTGTCTCAACAATTTACAAGCGCTGCTGCCAAAGAAGTGTATAATTATGCATCTTCTTTAAAGTATGGCTTTCAACTTGTAAAGGAAAAGAATTTGTTGACATCGAATAATATCATTGATATTCATGCCGTACTGGAACAGACCAGAACAGGATTTAGAAAATTGCCAGGTACTTCATTGAAAAATCATCAAACAGGAGAAATCATTTATATACCCCCCCAAAGTTTTGCTAAGATAGAGCAGCACATGATTAATTTAGAAAACTTTATTAACAATGAAGCCTTGTCAGATTTAGATCCTTTAGTGAAAATGGCGATTATCCATCATCAGTTTGAAAGCATACACCCATTTTATGATGGAAATGGCAGAACAGGTCGTATTATTAATATTCTTTATTTGGTGAAAGAAGATTTATTGAAGTTACCTATTTTATATCTGAGTAGATATATCAACCAAAATAAAAGAGATTACTATCGATTGTTACAACAAACTCGAGAAACCAATGAGTGGGAAGATTGGATATTATTTATTTTGGATGCAATTGAAAAAACATCAATTCAAACCATTTTTATTATCAGAGGTATTAAAGGAATTTTGCAGCTTTGTAAGGAAAAAGTAAGAACAGAATTACCTAAGATATATTCTCAAGATTTAATTAATAATCTATTCAAACATCCTTATACTAAAATCGATTTTCTAGTGGAAGATCTTGGTGTAACACGTCAAACTGCATCTCGGTATTTAGAACAATTAATGGAATTAAATATTGTTGTTAAGCAAAAAATCGGAAAAGAAAATTTTTATATCAATGTTGAACTTTATAAGTTTTTGAACAAGGCAACTCAATTACATAAATTGACCGAAGATATGCGATAATAATTAGAAATGTTGCAATTATTCTATGTTGCAAAAACTTGAAATAACTAACATGTTTTTGAAACATGTTACAAAAATTCGAAAATTGTAACACATTAAAAAGACATGTTGTAAAAACAACAAAAATAAAACTTAAGGAATTTAAACATGAAATAAAGAAACTAACTCAAAAACGCATTCATAGATCTTCAGAAAACAGAAAGATACAATTATGTTTTTGGTCAAAACATCGAACTTAAATATCCAATCCACAAAGGTTAGAAATTTAGAAACGAAAAACTGAAACTTAGAATTAAAAGACCAATTTACAGACAAGAAGATCGTGTAAAAAGTAAAATCAAATTAAGCAAGCATGCTTTCGACAACGAGCGAGTATAATGGAGGTGGACTTCTAACCCGAGCTTCATTTGGATAAGAACAGGTTTATGTGGCTTCGACACTGGACCTTTAAAAAGGAATGAAAACCTAATCAATACTGGAGCACCAGAAACCAGTAAAAGATGTTGTAGAAAACCTCTTGGAGAATAGGCTAGAAAAGTAAGAAACTCAAAAGGCATACTCTTTCTTTGTAGTTAAGTAAGGAATATCTCCAATCAAAATTTCAAAGTTATCATTCGTCAGTACCTGTGCGCCAAAGTTTAGCATTTCTTCTGCCCACGATATTTTACTGCTAATGACATTTTCCATTATAAACAACTGCCTCCCCAATCTTAACGCTTCCCAACCCTGATGTTTGGTTCCGCTTTTCTCACTTGCTTCAATGATAATGGTCGCATCGCTTATCAGTGCCATCGTTCGGTTTCTGATAGGGAAATTCTTAGGCGTTACGGGATAATCTTCAGGGAATTGAGAAATCAGGAGATGATTTTTCGCAATATCTTGCTGAAGATCTTTATTCTCAGCAGGGAAATACTTATCCAGTGGGGTCCCAATCACACCAATTGTTCTTCCACGAAATTCAATCGCTGTTCTATGAGCAATTGAGTCAACTCCTTCGGCCAAACCACTGACCACTGTCATCTCATTTTCCACCAATAGCCGTGCAATCTTCCTAGTTCTCCTTACCCCCAATTCAGATACTTTCCTGGAACCTATGACCGCTACCCTCCGACCGTTATCCAATAAAGAAAAATCCCCTTGATAAAATAATTCTTAGGGACTGTTTTTTTTCTCAATGGGAGTCAGTTTATGGTAGTAATCATTAAAAGCACTGATCTTCATTAGTATTCAAGATTTTAAATAGACAATATAAATATAGTGTATTTACTATGCACATACAAATTGAAAAACAACAAAACCGACCAAATACGAAAACATATACATAGCGCAAAATGAACAATCTGCTTAATATTCTTGTGCTGCATACGCACATGCATTCAAGCAAATCGTAGAACCACATATTTTTTAAAGTGTTGAAGCCTCACATCAAAACTTTACCATCAAAACAACTATTGCTATAATAGATTTTATAATGTAACAATTAATGTTACATTATAAAATTATTTATATCTTTGTACCCTGATGAACAACACACGCTTTGCAACACATATCCATATTCTGACCCTACTCGCCAAATTTCCTGACGAGTGGCTAACCTCGGAATGGATAGCAGAGAGCATATGCGTCAACCCTGTAATCGTAAGAAAAGAACTGTCTATCTTAAAACAATTTGGATGGGTTCATTCAAAGAAAGGAAAAGACGGTGGTTCGCAGCTTGCGGTTGCCACTACTGAAATTTCGATAGGAGACATCTATAACGGCGTAAAGAACTCAAATGTACTTGGAAAGAAAAACAATTGTGATTCAACTAAGTGCCTTGTGGGAAAAGAAATCAATTTAGAATTAGAAACTCTATTTAAAGACACAGACTCAATCGTCTCAAATTATTTGAAAACAAAAACTTTAACTGATTTTGTAAAACAATTTCAATAAAAAAAAAATTTAAACCCAATTGTAACACATATTGTTACAATATTAAAATACCCTTTTATGAAAGTAACCATTATTGGCGCAAGCGGATTCGTAGGATCCAAATTAGTACAAGAAGCAGCAGACAGAGGACTGGAAGTTACAGCAATTGCTAGAAACATCGATAAAATATCCACTGAAAACGCACGGAAGGTATCTCTAAATGTAAACGATACGGATTCCTTAGCGCAAACTTTAGAAGGTCAAGACGTTGTCATCAGCGCCTTTAATGCCGGATGGACCAACCCAAATCTTTACAATGATTTCCTAGAAGGTTCTAAATCCATTCAGTCGGCAGCGAAGAAAGCAGGCGTCAAAAGACTTATCATCATTGGAGGAGCCGGAAGTTTGTATGTCAATGAAACAGACCAACTTGTAGATTCAGAAGATTTTCCAAAAGAAATTAAACCTGGAGCCCTTGCAGCGAGGGATTATTTAACGTCTCTCAAAGATGAAAAAGACATCGACTGGGTTTACTTTAGTCCTGCCATCGAAATGCATCCCGGCATTACAGAAGGAAGAACCGGAAAGTATCGCTTAGGAAAAGACAATCCTGTCTTTGATGAAAATAAAACTTCAAAATTATCGCCAGAGGATTTGGCGGTCGTATTAGTAGACGAAGTGGAAAACCCAAAACATCATCAAGAGCGTTTTACAGCTGCATATTAATTATACCCTAAATAAATCTACCCTCATTCGTTATCAATCACTTTAATGGTTGAAAACTATTCTAGTACCAATATTCACTACGCAAAGCCGTTGAATAGGAAATAGAAAAGGGCTGTGGAGTTTGCGTCGCAATATTCAGAGCCACAGCACACCCCCCTATTTGAATCTCCAATTGGATAGTGATTACGAGCGAGAAGGCTTGGATTTCAAATTAGAAACTGGCAAACAGTTCCACTCTACTTGGCAGATAGTAGGATGGGACAATAAAATAATATAATATAGACACGAAACGATTTAACAAAAATAAAAAATGCAAAAAATAAAATTAGGACAAACCAATTTAGAAGTAGTCCCTTTCAACCTAGGAGGAAATGTGTTCGGATGGACCGTAGACGAAGAAAAATCATTTGAGATCTTAGATGCTTATGTGGCAGCGGGCTACAATTTTATTGATACGGCTGATATCTACTCCTATTGGATCAATGGAGGTGAAGGTGGCGAATCCGAAACCATTCTTGGAAAATGGATGAAATCCCGCGGTAACCGTGATCAAATAGTCCTTGCCACCAAGGTCGGAGCAGCCAACGGACTTCACGATGTGGATTCTAGTAGAAAGCAAATTTTAGAAGGAGTTGAAAAATCATTAGAAAGACTACAAACCGATTACATAGACCTATACTACCTACATAACGACGACGAAAAAACACCCGTAGAAGAAACCATAAGAGCGTTTGATGACTTGGTAAAAACAGGCAAAGTTAAACACATTGCCGCTTCAAACATTTCCCCGGAGAGACTAAAGGAATCTTTAGAATTCTCAGACAAGCACAATCTTGCGAAATACCAAGTCCTCCAACCCCTTTACAATCTAGTAGAAAGAACGGGTTATGAAACTTCTTATGCACCTATCGTTAAAGAGCATAATCTAGTCGTTTATCCTTACTACGCCCTAGCTTCAGGATTCCTTACCGGGAAATATAGATCCGAAGCGGACCTAGGGAAAAGTTCTCGTGGGCAAGGGGCTGCTAAATATTTGAATAAGCAAGGATTTGCAATCCTAGACGCGTTAGATCAAATTGCGGCAAAACACAATACCGCAACAGCAAGCGTTTCCTTAGCTTGGCTATCCGCGCAGCCTAACATTGGTGGACCCATTGCCAGCGCCACATCGGTAGATCAATTGAACGAGCTTCTATCAAGTACAAGTTTAAAACTAGATCCAAGTGATTTAGATTTGCTAAATTCGGTGAGTAAATAATCTAAACCCAATCCCATGGCAAAAATTGAATCTTCCATAAAAAACCAGCCGTACAAAGTTGAAATCAAAACCCCTACTGGTAATTCCATTGTAGCGGACGAACCGATCGACAAAGGAGGCAAAGATCTTGGATTTTCACCAAAAGAACTCCTAATTTCTGCACTAGCTGCTTGCACCAGTGCAACGGTAACTATGTATGCAGAAAGAAAACAGTGGGATCTACAGGAAGTAAAACTCGAGATTGAGCTAGAAGAAAATACGGCAGAAAAGAAAACCATACTTAAACGAAACATTGAGCTTCTCGGAAATTTAGGCGAGGATCAGCGAACTCGTTTGCTTCGTGTAGCGGAAGCCTGTCCTATACATAAGATCCTAACTGGATCCATTGAAATTGAAACTCAATTGACATAAGGTGAGATTAGTCTTGAATTCAAAGTTCATCCCACACGACTGACAATAAAGATTGGAAATCGATTTTATCGTGGATCAAAAACCAAATGCCCTATAGCTGCTTTGAGCAATCTTAACAAGCTATAGGGCATTTATATAAATCAGAAAATTGAGTGTGCGAGAGAAAGACCAAAAGGAATTGCGATTGGTTTGGATTCAAATCATTTAAAAGCTGCCTCTGGTCAATAGATCATCTAATTGATCTAAAGTTTGAGTAATCCCTTCTTTAAATCCCATTTCCAATAATTTCTCTAAGTCCTCATATCTTTTGTGGGTAATAGAGATCGTTAAGTCGGTTCTAAGTTCCCCTTCTACATAATCCTGATCGTGAACATTGTTTTCAAACTTTAAGTCCCAATGGGAATCATGCATCTCTGTGATTCGATTACCATTTTCATCGCTAAACCAATCGATCCAAACAAGATGATTTGGCTTATCTAGGGTAAGATACTCGACAGTTCCCCAATGCTTATCCCCCTCAGGGCTAACCATGGCATAAATCCATCTTCCACCCACACTTAAATCGCTTGATTTCGTATCGACTCGGTAAGGCAATGGTGCCCACCATTTATTTAATTGTTCAGGCTCTGTAAAGGCATTCCAAAGGCTTTCAAGAGAAGCATTAAATACTCTTTTTATCACGACGGATTTATATTCTTTATCTAGCGTGAAGGTGGTTCTATGTGGTTTCATATTTAAACGAATTTAAAATTTAAAAACTTAGGCAATCCGGATCGAATTTCGACTTTGATAATACGTTAACTCCAAGGATTAAATCTGCAATACCCTTGATTACTAAAAATTTACGAGCAAAAATTACGCCATGGACCCCCAAGATAATCGATCTGAAAGTTGATCGTTTCTCGCCACTTGTTGACAGTGAGCTAAAAGGAATCAACCAAACACTCCACCACGTAGAGATTACTAGTTTTCTAAACACTCTTTCAATTTTAGTTCGTACTTGATAATTGTCATTTTCAAAACACATTTCCCCAACAATTATAACTTCACCGATTTTTCTTCGATTGAGGTAAACCGTAAGGAATTTAAGGCAAACCGTTTTACTTTTACTTCTTTAAGCATGAATCTTTTCTAATGAGCTATACATCATCTAAAAAGGACCACTAGACTCAACTAAGATTGATGAAAATTGACTGCAATGACCATCGCACTTTAGACCACGGATCGGAATCGTTTGATACTGGTGCAGAACGTGCTAAAGAGCGATAAAAAAAATTAAAATTTCTGTCGAAGAACGAGGTACATAGGAACCTCAAGTTGCTCACGCAATAAATAGTGTATACTGCAAACCTCGACCGACCTTGATTAAAAGAATAAGTAAAAATAAAACTAATACATGGCTTGGAATTATCGTAAAAGAATCAAAATTATTCCCGGAGTTAATTTGAACTTTAGCACAAGTGGAATTAGCACCTCTATTGGCATAAGGGGAGCCAACATGACTTTTGGTAAAAAAGGAACCTATCTAAGCACAAGCATACCGGGTACAGGTCTATATCAACGGCGAAGATTTGCTAATAGGAGTGGAAATTCATCCTCCAACGATTTCAATCCTAAACCCATCCTGTCCACTGAGTTTGGAGACACTATTTTCAGTGCAGACATACTGGATATTACCAGTCAGGACATGCAAGGCATTAAGGAAGCAATTATTGCCGCGCACGAGCAAAGAATAGAATTAAAAAAAGACTTGCAAAAAGTTAGAGCGTCGCTCACAGGATCTATCTACAAATTAAGACTGACCTACCTAACCCTTATTGGACTTTTCAAAAAATCCATTGCACGAAAAATCAAGGCCGATATTAATGCAAAAAAAGACGCGATAAAACAATTGGTCCAACAAATTGAAAAGTGCCATGTGGCACTTGACATCGAGTTCGACCCTGAGTTAAAAGCAAAATATGACCGTTTAGTTTCTACCTTTAAAGATCTCTCCACTTCTGAAAAAATATGGGACATAAAAGGTTCTCAATTTCAGAATACAAAAGAAACTCGCTTCGGAGCTTCAGCAGTGGTAAAAAGGACAGAAGTTAGTTTCGGGATTGAAAAACCCCAAGATATAAAATCTAATTTTGAGCCTTTGTTACTTAAAAATGCAAACGGTTCGGACTTCTACTTTTATCCCCATTTCATTGCGATGTATTCTTCTCAAAGGGAATTTACATTGATCGCGCTTACCGAAATACAATTTACTCACAAGGCTGTAAGATTCATTGAAGCAGATTCAATTCCTGCAGACACTAAAATAATTGACAAAACGTGGGCAAAAATAAACAAGAACGGTAGTCCCGATAAACGTTTTAAAAGAAACTATCAAATCCCTGTTGCTCAATATGGCGTAATCAATTTAAAAACAGATACTGGACTAAACGAAGAATACCAATTCAGTCACTACGAATATTCAAAGGAGTTTGGAGATGCTTTTTACGAATATCAAAATACAATCAAAAGCATACAACAAAAATCACAGCTGAAACAGGAGAATTCGCTTGCACTTGCCTGAAGAAACTTATGATGTGCACCTGTGATATACAAGATTTGGGGAATCGTACCCCCTCTTACCTATTTGAATACACGCTAAAACCTGACGCCCATCCACACGCCCACCATTACACCAAATTCTCAAGAAAATATTACTAAAATTTACCATTTTGGATAGGAAGCAGCACATATATCTACAAAAATAACCCGATAACTTCTATTCAATCATGGCTAGTGGAGATTCTGTACCACAGTAAGCAAGTTTATCTTAATCCTGACGATATTTGTATAAATTCATTTTTCAATGGACTTTTCTCCCGCATACTTTTCCAAAATTCCTCGTGACACAGGTTTGAGTTCTTTTTGATTATCAGGATTAATACCATCCATGGTAAAGAACTCAACCTTGTTCTCATATTTTGAATACCAAACTTTATTCATTCCATTGTCTACATTTAAGGTATCTGGACGAGTATTTTTTTTGAAATAAGTATAAGACTCATTATTCAGAGGAATAACGGAATGTGCTGGATTTCGGTCCTGTAGATCAGTCAGTTTATACTCTACTCCGTTCCAATACATATGGTCTTTTTTCTGAAAATACCCTTCAAAATGTGCGAAGGAAGCAGTTGCAATGAGTACACCCAATACCCCGACACTCATTCCCTTATTATTTTTGATAAAATCCGGAAGCTTTATTACATTTTGAATGTTGATATGCAGGCCTCCAACTTCAATTTTTGCTTGGTCATGGGAAAAATCCAGTGTACGATGGACGTGCCCTATGTCAACACCTTCTAGCACAAACTCATTGGGATTACTAAACTGTTCAAAATCCAGATACCCAATGTATTGACTCAGCTTATTTAAGGTATGAGAATCAATTTCTATTTCATCTTTATGCGCATTTTTCACAACATAGGTATCGTAATAACGAATAAGTGTGCGTTCCGAAATATTAAAATTGAACTTTTCTTCCAATCTTATCACGAGATACTCAGACAAACCGTTCTTCGTACTCTTAGCTGATTCCCTTTTAGCCTTATCAAAAACTTCTTGCATCAATTGTTCTTTCATCGACATAATGGATTATTAATCTTTTACAAAAAAAGGGATTTTTATTTACATTTTCTTATGGCATACCGTAAAATAATATTTTCTCAAACAACATTCTAGGACGAAACCTTGCCTAAATCATTTTTGTAGATCTAGAATAAGAATCACCCTCAAAGTCAGAAGGGTGTCAGTCGGTGTCAGAAAACTGTCAGTGTTTATGGCTCCTCCACGACGTTACTTTGTCGTAGAAATCAAGGGAAGGTAAATATAAATCCATACCCTGATTTCTGAATATCTAAGAAAACGGAGGATTAATCTCTGGTTTGGGAAGCGGAGCTTCTCTTCTGTTTTCAAAGAATTCACTTCCCAAAATTTAAGAAGCGCTCTTTTCTAAAATCGTGTCACACTACTCGCAATCCGTTTTGCGAGGAAATACACCAATGCCAATTTTAAATTTTAAAACGATGATACAATTCATATTAATGCTATTAGGTTTAGCATGGGGAAATCAGACCGGATACAACACCTCAGATAGTGGGGGAATGCAAACTATAAGTATGACTTCTGAATCCGGAACAGAGGATGATGGAACAGTAGAGGATACTGAGATACCTCGTGGATCCATTGGCGGTAACACAGGCCAGACTCCACCCTAACCCTTGAACAATAATTAAATTAGTAACAGGCAGATACGAAATATCTGCCTTTTTTCATTATTTTGCATGAAAAACTAAGTATGCTCAAATTTATATTGATAATAATAATCTGCACCTTCTGTTCATGTAAACAGGACGATCCAGTAAGTATAAAATCCGTCAATAGTAAGAATCACGACAAAGCCAATTTATTTCGAGGTGACAAGATTTCTGATTCCGCTTTCTACTATTACAGCATTGCTAAGGATGAATATTTAATTGATAGAGACAGTACAAAAGCGGCTCAAGCTCTAATCAACATGGCAATTATACAATGTGATAACGGAGATTATTATGGCAGTATTGAAACTTCGTTAGAAGCGGACACGTTACTTATAAAGAAAAACGACGAAGTGTCTAAAAGCTTTTTAGCATCCAATTACAATAATCTGGCGATCGCCTCTGCTAAACTTACAAACTACAAAAACGCAGAGAACTTTTATCAATTGGCTTTAGAAAATGTGCGCGATCCTGAAAACAAGTATGTCTATTATAATAACATTGGAGATGTATTAATAACAAAAGGGGATTATAAAAATGCTGTTCTCAAGTTGCAGATCGCGCTTAAAGTGAAAGACAGCATCCATTATGCAAGAGCTTTAAACAATTGGGCTTACGCCAAGTATTCTAGTGATAAGAGTTTTAATCCTACTCCCTATTACCTTGAAGCATTAGAGATTAGATTAAAAAACAGTTTACCTATCGATTTAAATTCAAGCTATATCAATCTTTCTGATTACTACGTTAATAAAGACCCCGTACTCTCGCTACAATTTGCAAAACAAATGAAAAAGGCGGCGATGGAGGCTGGAAGCACCCCGGATGTTCTAGATGCCCTAAAGAGAATAATTATTTTGGATAAGAATAATTATCTGGAAAATTTTCAGACTTACAATGCTCTAAGTGATCAAATTCTACTGGAAAGAAGCACAGCTAAAAACCAGTTTGCTTTGATAAGGTACGGAGTAGAAAAAAGCAAAGCCGAAAACAGTATTCTGAAAGTAGAAAAACTAGAATCTCAAAACAAACTAATTTATCTAGCGATTTTAGTAGTAGGACTAGTAAGTACAATTATAATTGGCATCGTATATTTTAAGAAAAGGCGCAAAAGATTGCAACAAGAAAAAGATTTGGAAGTAAAAAAAACAGAATTAAAATACTCCAAAAAGGTTCATGACGTGGTATCCAACGGAATATATCAAGTGATTACCAAATTAGAAAATGGACTAGACATTAGCCGAAATGAAACTCTCGATGATTTGGAGTACCTCTACGACAGATCCCGGAATATATCCTATGAAGATTTTGAGCACCCTGAATCAAATGAGTTTTTCAGCGAAAAAATAAGAAAACTGATAGGATATTTTAACACCCACAACGTACAAACAATTATTGCGGGAAATGATGCTTCTATTTGGGAAGGAGTCAGTCCATTCAAAAGAGGGGAAGTCTATCTGATTTTGAGAGAACTGCTTGTTAACATGAAAAAACACAGTCATGCAGATCGTGTCACATTAAAATTTGAAAGAATTGAAAACAGGATTACCGTTACCTACAGCGATACAGGAATTGGACTAAAAGAAGAAACTATTTTTAAAAATGGAATCCGAAATGTGGAATCCCGTATTGTTAATCTAGAAGGAGTAATTAATTTTGACGAAGAAACAGAGAAGGGATTAAAAATAGATTTTTCATTTTCTGCCATCTAAATAAAATCCTATGTTTAAAAAAGTTTTAATTGCGGAAGATCACGAGATGCAAAACCTTTCCTTACAGAAAACACTACAAGATCTGAATATCCCTGTAGTTGATTATGTGCATTATTGTGATGACGCAGTTGCAAAAGTTAAAAACAGCATTAGGGACAATTCCCCTTACGATCTTCTAATTACAGATCTCCATTTTGACACGGATCATAGGGAACAGAAATTAAAAAATGGTAGAGAAATGGTCGACGCAATTCGAGAAATCCTCCCCTCAATAAAAGTAATTTTCTTTTCTGCGGAACATAAATCCGGAATCATTGATACGTTATTTAAGGAAAGCAGCATTAACGGATATGTTCGTAAAGCAAGAAATGATGGGAAAGAATTAAAAAAAGCAATCGATACGGTATATGCCGGTAAAAACCATCTTGCTTTGGATATAAATCAGGAAGTAAAAAAATTAAACAGCTATGAATTTACTTCCTATGACATTACTTTAATCTCGCTTCTCTCACAAGGTATTTTGCAGAAGAACATACCCACCTATCTCGCAACCAATGATATCAAACCTAACAGCCTTAGCAGCGTGGAAAAAAGATTAAATAGTCTCAAAGAGGAATTGAGTATGAACAACAATGAACAGCTGATTGCATTTTGCAAAGATTTAGGGGTAATTTAAAAACACATTTCAACATATAAATTTCTAGTGACTTTCTATTTTATAGAAAGTCACCTATTTTATGGGTAACCGTAAGGACGTTCAAGGAATTGGCAGTACTTTTAAAATGTAAAAGCTGGTAAGATTATTTAATCATGAAAAGATATTATGTTAGCAAAATAGCACAACGAAACGGAGATCACGTGGTGCATCACGAGGATTGTAAATTCCTACCTAATATTTCTAATAGACTGTACCTTGGGAAATTTCAATCTTGTGAGCCTGCTACAAAAGAGGCAAAAGTATATTTTCCTCAATCCAACAGATGCAAAACCTGCAGTACTAAATGTCATATAGCTTAATTCTGAAATTTGATTAAGCATCATCGCATACATGCATTTTCTAAGGCTTCTATTCCTTCTTATATCTGTGCTAGGGAGATGGAATCCCGCCAGAAAGAAATTTGATATTTCAAACTACCAACACAAATAGAAGAAAGTACACAGCCAATAGACACAAGTATAAAAGTAGCAAGTCGCGCACCTACATATGTAATTATAAATTGATCACCATGTATTTAATTTATTATCACCAAATGTGAAAAAGAATTAAATTAGAATAACAAAAAACTAAAAAAATTCCTGAAAAATGAATCAAATTATCACAAATGGAGTAGAAATTAAACAACGAATAATCTCCGAAATCAACACTGCGAGTAAAAACATCTATATCGCAATGGCATGGTTCACTGATAGGGACATCGCAAATGCTCTTATTAATGCCAATTCAAGAGGTGTTGATATCGATGTAATACTTTCCTCAAATTCTAGTAACGATGTCGTTAAGGGAATGCTTAGAGAAGCAACAATTCCTATCCATGCGTTTGATACTGATGACGAACGTGGGATTATGCATCATAAATTCTGCTTATTAGACAACCGAATTTCAATTAACGGCTCATATAATTACTCGTACAATGCCAGTAGTAATAATGTTGAAAATATACAAGTTTCGGATGACCCGGACACTTATAGGCAATTAATCAGGGAGTTTGAACGTATTAAATATGCTATTGACCATAAAATTAGTGTGAACTCTTCGAAAAGCACTGATAATTTTATCACGCCAGAACCAGTAGTCGCTACTTTAGGATTTCAAGAAGAGTCGCTTCAAGATTTGAAAAGCGTCCTCGATAATATTATCGCAACTGAAGTGGGTTCCCTCGATAAAGAACTTCTTAAAAATAGTGGATATAACCGTGCTAAAGAAAACAACGGAGACCATCAAGTTCTACCACAAGCGATGGATAGCCTATATTCAAATTTCATAAATGAAATAGAAGTAATAGACGAAAAAAAATCACGACTTAAATCAAAGATCGAAGAACAAATAAAAATTTCAACGGGTAATCTTGAATCCAAAACAGAAAATGAAATAAACACCATCAAAACGTTAAGTAGGATAGAGTCTGAAAAGCTTCAACAGAATAAAATAGAGATTGAAAAAGCTATCGAGAAAAAAGAAGCATCAATTTTGTCTAATGAGAAGAATCAAATCCCATTTCTAAAGGAAAAAATTGCAAGCCTTCGTCAAAAATTAAACGAGCTTAATCTCGTTTTCGTTAAACCACCTATCAATTGGCTAAAAACTATACTATTATCGCTTCTACTTATCCTACTGACTTCTTATATTTTTATATTCTATTCCTCAGTAGCCTATATCTTTATATTCTCAAAAGAGGATATGATGAGAACCCTCACATTAGGGCTTGCCAACTATGAAATGCCTGAAATATTTAATCCGCACGCAATCACAAAAATATGGAGTAAAGGTGCAGGCGGCGTGATGTTTCTATTTCTTTTCGTAACTATTCCGTTGGCATTAGGCATGTTCAAATATTTGGTTGATATACCTGAGAAGGCCCATGAAAATTGGTCTCAAAAGTGTATTAGCAAATATGGCGGGTTTGTTCTTATCCTATTAGTTGACATATTCATTGCGTACAAAGTGTCAAAAAACATAAACACAATGGATAATTTACGAATGAATAAAGAGGTTCATGACTTAACACTCAAAGATATGCCTCAAGACAGTAATTTCTGGCTAGTATTCATACTTGGCACCTTAGGGATTTACTTATTTAGTATTGTGTTTGAGAAAATAGTTATTTCAACACGCAAAAGAAACATTACTCACCAACAATTTAAAATTAAAATCCAAGCTGGATTAGTTCAAAAAGATATTGATAACCTAGGTGAAAACATAAATTCAATTTCCAAAGCAAATACTGAGCTTAACAGCGATATTAATCTATTGCAAAAAGACTTAGATATTATAAAAGCGAAAATTGACAGTGTACCAGTAAATGAAAACGAAGACATTAACTCACTATCCCAAAAACTCTTGACCTACATTGAAAAAGTAACAAATCTTGGAAATATTTTTAAAAGTCAAGTTGATAATGACAAATTACCCATATCAAAAACTGAGATGGAAAATAGAGTAAATATTTTCATGGAAGGTTGGAGCAAATATTTACACGAATTTCTCTCAGTAAACATTGCGGAAACCAAAACCCAGGAGGCAATTCATGAAATTGAAACTTGGCTAAATAATTTAACTACAGAATCCAAATAAGCTTGCCCAACGAATGAAAAAGTCAATACTTTATCTAGTTATTCTGATCGTTTGTACCTCTTGTAGTAAAAAACAATTGATTCAACCCATAAGTACAAATGATACAACACAAATATCCGACTTCAATATTATTATAGCACCTGATTTATCAAACCGAATCAACCCAGCAGTACATCCGAAACCTGTCAATGACACCCTCATAATAGCAGAATTAGTTGATAACATTCAAAATATACTTCTAATCAACCATCGGCAATTAAACCAAGAAGATTCTTATAAATTTGATTTTATTAACAGAGGAGTATTAAACCAGAATCTGGTGAATCCAAATCTTTTGTTCATTGATTTTTCAAAATTTAAAGGACAGCCAGGGGATCTGGTGGACTACGTCCGAAAATATTTAAAAACTGATGTCACTTCCTTTAAAAGAAGCGTTGGTGAGGTGTACAATAATGCATTAGAAAATCCCTCAGGCTCTGACATTTGGAACTATATTAACGAATCGATTTCATTGTCTCTTTCAGAACAGTCAATCAGTGACATCACCCCAGAAAACAATCCACCCGGAGATCCAATCCTCATTAAAAAGAAAGAAAATGTCTTAATTTTGATTACAGATGGGTATATAGAAAATATAAATAGTATGCCTAAGTACACATTTAACCAAAGGAATATTCAGGAAATTCGCGAGAATTATAGAGAAAGTGGTTTACAAGACTTGGAATCTTTTATTTTGTCAAACCCAGACTACCATTTAAAACCTACAAAGAACACTCTAGCAGGCGTTAATGTTTTAGTCTTAGAGCTTTACGATAGATCACTGGACGTGAATGGTGTTGCTAAATTCCATCCTACAGATTACCAAATCATGAAAGTCGTTTGGGAAAAGTGGCTCAAAGATTCAGGCGCCAAAAATGTAAAATTAGCTCCTCTAGTAACCAAAAAAGAAGAAGTATTTCCAATTCTAAATACCTTCCTATCGTCAATTAAATAGTCAGCACTTAACAACCGCTTACTTGTATGACCTTTTCCCAAAAAGCAGGATCAATTAAAAGTATAGATTTTTCGATAAAATAATTAATTTTAAACAAAGGAAAATCTAATGCAAAAGAGCAGATTTACAGAAAGCCAAATTGTTTTCGCATTGATGCAGTCTGAAACGGGAGTAAAAGTAGGAGAAGTATGTCGCAAAATGGGCATCAGTGAGGCAACTTTTTACAATTGGTAGAAAAAATTCGGAGGCTTGGGCATAACGGAACTTCGCCGTTTACTTCATCTGGAGGAAGAGAACAGGCAACTTAAAAAGCTGGTAGCGGATTTAAGTTTGGATAAGCAGATTCTTCAGGATGTTCTGAAAGAAAAGTTCTAAAGCAAGTTCAGAAGCGTGAACTGGCGAAAGGGATACAGCATGATTAATGGGTTTCTCAGCAAAGAAGCTGCCGTTTGGTATTTACAGCCCAGTGTTTACTATTACCATGCAAACAGGAGGATGATACGGCACCTTGAATGAGGCTCGTAGAACTTTCTAATATTCGTGTACGCTACGGAGTGCAGCGTTTACATATTCTTCTTAGGCGAGAAGGTTGGAAGGACAATCACAAAAGGATCTATAGAATCTATTGTGAAGAAGGTTTGAATCTGAGGAGAAAACGAAACAAAAGAATAAAATCTGCACGCTTCCCGGTTTCTACCCATGGCATTGCTTCTAGTTTACACGTGTGCTGCATCATGGACTATATGAGCGATGCCCTGTTTAAGATTGATAACGGACCGGAGTTTATCAGTAATGCATTGGACAGAGATTGGGAAAGTGGAAAATCTAGTGTGGTTGAGATGATTCATAAATCATATGAATGGAACGAAGATTTTTTATGTATAAAATTTAATGGATGGATATTTGAGGAAAGATAACGAATTAACAATTAAACATATTTTGCAAATAGAATTAAAATAGAGTACTTTCAAAATTGCAATATCCATTTTATAGGAGACTATCCCAAAAAATGAGTAATATTGCAAATTGACTAATGTGAAAAAAAAATGAAATTTAGAAATGATATTCAAGGATTAAGAGCAATCGCAGTACTTTTAGTATTTTTATTCCATTTAAAATCACAATTTCTTCCTGGAGGATTCATTGGTGTTGATATATTTTTTGTCATTTCTGGCTTTTTAATATCTAGCATCATTATGTCCCAAAAAGAACAAGGGAAATTTAATTTCATGGACTTTTATATTGGACGTTTTAAAAGGATCGTACCAGTATTAGGTATTGTATTACTTACAGTTCTTTTATGTTCAATATTTATATTTCTACCGACCGATATCTATGAGTTAAGAAAAAATGTATTCATGTCTTCGGTCTTTAATTCAAATAATTACCTAGCAACTTTAGATAATTATTTCGGAGCAAGCAGTAGTGAAAATCCATTACTTCATACTTGGACTCTTTCTATAGAAATGCAATTCTACTTTCTACTACCTCTTTTCATAATTTTTATTAATCGTAAATATCTCGCATTTTTTACAGCTGCAATAATTGTCGCCCTCCTTTCATACTCCTATTACAACAGTACATTCCTAAATCAGCAAGGATTGATGTATTTTTCTTTATTTGCGAGAATACCAGAATTTTTAATTGGAACTATTTTTGCGATTTTATTAAAAAAAACAAAAAGTAAAGGGAAGAAGATTCCTCGACAAAATGAACTATCTCTTATAGCACTAATACTAATTATTGCCTGTGCAATAATATTTAATGAAACTGATAATTTCCCAGGTTTAATAGTCTTGTTTCCTTGTTTAGCAACAGGTATATTACTAGTTTGCGAAAATTCTATTATATCCAAATTCCTAAGCAATAAATTATTCGTGCACATAGGAGAACTGTCCTATTCTATTTATCTTTGGCATTGGGTCATCATGGCCTTTATACGATATTATAATGTAGAATATGCGTTCAACTTATTCGAAGTCGTAATTATTATTATTTTAACCTATTCTCTATCCTGGTTATCATACTATTATATTGAAACACCTTTTCGAAAATCAAGCAATAAAACATTTACACTACGATTATCAGCTATATATGCATGTCTTGCTATTCTGGTTATTACGCTTCCAAATCTAAATTCTAAATTCATTGAAATTCCAAAAAGGTATTCATATACACAAATTGGAGTAGCATCGCATGCACATAATTTTGAAAAGGTTGAAGTACTTGGTGATATTCATGCTAAAAGCGACTCAATCCTCCTTTTAGGTGATTCACACGCGCTAATATATAAATCAATTCTTGATACAATTGGTAAAGAAAATAAATTTAAATTCAGGACAATCACAAATAATCTATATCCGACCATTCCTGGAATATCAGAAACTGACTTTTCAGAAAAAAGATTTTTCAACCAATACAAAAAGTTAATTGCAAAAACCAATCACGAAATTAAACAAAGTAAAACTATAATTATTTCATCTATCTGGTCAGATAAAATCCCTTCCCTACCAACTGCCGTTAACAAATTACTAAAAAACCTCAATAAAGATCAAAAAGTAATCATTTTAGCTGATTTTCCATCTCTAAAACAAAATCCTTTACGTATTTATAGAGGAATTACGACTGAAAAACAAAATTATAATTTTGAACCTACAATTAAAGAAATACCTAATGCTATTTTAGCGTTAAAGGATATTTATTCAAACTTATATATTTTAAATATTGATTATCAAAAAGAATTTCCAAATCTTCCATTTATCAATGATACAATAGCGTATTATGATCAGGGGCATCTAAATCAATATGGTAGTCAAGCATTTGGAGTTGCGTTTAGTAAAAGACTTAACAAATCATTACAAGAAATCATCAGTAAATAAAAACTATAATATTCTTCGAAATTTACATTTTGAACATATACAGCGGACTTTCACTGCTGTGTTACAACACACAATATGAGCACCCTGCCTATCCCAAGCATTTTAATATTGATAACGCATAGTATATCAGTAAGTAACACTGGACAAATAGGACCAAATATCTAGGCGAGGTCAATACCTAAATCATTCAAAAGGTAGTAGAGAATTATTTGTCGAAGTCAAAAAACGGATCAACAAATACCATTAAAAAAGCTCTTCAACGAGTTGATTGAATGAACCCCAGTTACAGGTACAAAAAGGCAGCTTAAAATCAATTCAGAAACCTTAAAAAGGCGATCTAGAACTGTTGAGGAATTTCAACAGGATAAGTTAATTTTATTAAATATTCCCCATAACCACTCTTGCCATATATAACAGCAGACTCAAGCAATTGATCTTTATTAATGAATCCTTTTTTATAGGCAATTTCTTCAATACAAGATATTTTAAATCCTTGACGCTTTTCTAGGACCTTAACAAATTCAGAGGCCTCATGTAGTGAATCGAAAGTCCCCGTGTCTAACCAGGCTGTTCCCCTGCTCATAACCCCAACTTCTAATTGATTTTTTTCTAAATAAATTCTATTTAAATCAGTGATTTCAAGTTCCCCTCTAGATGACGGTCTTAAATTCTTAGCATATTCCACAACAGAATTATCATAAAAATATAATCCAGGAACGGCATAATTAGATTTAGGTTCCGTCGGTTTCTCTTCAATAGAAATTGCTTTATAGTTGTCATCAAATTCAACAACTCCATAACGCTCAGGATCAGATACCTGGTAAGCAAAAACACAACCTCCTGTGACTTTAGTTTTACTTTCGAGTAGACTTGGAAGGCCTGCACCATAAAAGATATTATCACCTAATACCAAGGCGACTGAATCTTTCCCGATGAATTCCTCACCAAGAATAAATGCTTGCGCCAATCCATCCGGAGAAGGTTGAACTTTATACTCAAACTTGCAACCAATTTGCGAACCGTCTCCAAGTAGTTTTTTAAAAGCATCTTGGTCATGTGGCGTTGTGATAATCAATATTTCTTTTATTCCAGCCAGTAGCAATACCGACAACGGGTAATAAATCATTGGTTTATCATAAACAGGCATTAATTGCTTACTTACTGCAATAGTGAGTGGATATAGTCTTGTTCCTGATCCGCCTGCTAATATTATTCCTTTCATAATGTGTATTTTTGGTTGCTGAATGTTCTACAGGTATTTCCCAAATAGATTAGAAAATCGTCTTCGGGAGTCTACTTATATTGGTTCTCATAATACTTTTGATATCCTCCCGAAGTTACGTTATCGAGCCATTCTCTATTTTCTAAGAACCAATCAATGGTTTTACTAAGTCCTTCCTCGAATGTCACAGAAGGTTTCCACCCTAAATCGTTGGCAAGTTTAGTCGCATCAATCGCATAGCGCTTATCATGACCTGCTCGATCTTTCACAAACGTAATTAAATTAGTTGAGTGCCCCACTGGTTTGCCTGCTTTTTCATCGACTTGCTTTATCAATTCCTTGACCAAATCTATATTCTGCCATTCATTCCATCCACCAATGTTATATGTTTCACCGGTTTTTGCTTCGTGGAAAACCTGAAAGATTGCTTTAGCATGATCAATAACATACAGCCAGTCTCTAGTGTACTTTCCGTCACCATAGATTGGTAGAGGTTTTTCATTTAAAATATTGTGAATACATAGGGGTATCAATTTTTCAGGAAAATGATTTGGACCATAATTATTGGAACAGTTTGATATAATAAATGGAAGTCCATATGTATTCCCGTATGCTCTAACTAAATGGTCTGAGGCTGCTTTGCTGGCAGAGTAAGGCGATTTCGGATCGTATGCAGTATCTTCTGTAAAAAAGCCAGTTTCTCCTAAGGCTCCATAAACTTCATCAGTAGAGACATGGTAAAAAAGATTCTTCCTTCTCCCATCCGGAAAATTGCCATGAGTATGCTCCTGATCAAGTGTCCAATGATCTCTACAAATATTAAGCAGATTGGCAGTTCCCACGACATTAGTATTAATAAAAGCATTAGGATCTGTGATGCTTCTATCAACATGTGATTCGGCGGCAAGATGAATCACAGCATCCGGCGAATATTTATTGAATACTTCTCGGAGTTCTTCGGGTTTCGTAATATCTGCTTTTTCAAAATCATAATTTGATTTGCTTTCAATATCCTTAAGGTTTTCTAGATTCCCTGCATATGTAAGTGCATCAATATTAATAATTTTTGTTTCGGGTAAACGAGTTACAAATTCGCGAACAACATGCGAACCTATAAATCCAGCACCCCCTGTGATAATTATCGATTTCATCTCTAAATTTCTTTTATAAATTATTTAAAAGTCAGCTTGCTCAAAAGTATGTTGATTCTTATCTTTTTCTGAAATAACTGCTTCGGCACTTGGAATCTTCCAATCTATTTGCAAAGTGGAATCATTCCATAAAACACCACCTTCGGACTCTTTATTATAATAGTTATCGCACTTATAAGCAAAAACTGCACTTTCACTTAAAACTGAAAATGCATGCCCAAACCCTCGAGGAATATAAAATTGAAGTTTATTTTCAGCGGAAAGTTCAACACCAAACCACTTTCCAAAAGTGGGGGATTCTTCGCGCAAATCAACTGCAACATCCCAAACGACACCTTCAAGGCACGAAACCAATTTGGCTTGCGCATGTTCTCCCTTTTGTAAGTGTATACCTCTAACTACACCATATGATGATTTTGAGACATTATCTTGTACAAAATGTCCGTTTTGTCCTGTAAGTTCTTCGAATCTTTTTTGATTGAATTTTTCATAGAAATACCCACGTTCATCAGTAAAGACTGTAGGTTTTAATACTACGCAACTAGAAAGCGGGGTTTCACGTATTATCATATTTATTATTTTAATTGTACAATCACGTTTTTAATACGCTTCCGGTCATCGTTAGATAAGTTGGATCCAGACGGTAGACATAAGCCATTACTAAAAAGGTCTTCTGCTACTGAAGCACCATAGTAAGGAGAACTTTGAAAAACGGGTTGCAGATGCATTGGTTTCCAAAGTGGTCTAGATTCAATATTATCTTTCTCTAAGGCTAATCTTAGATCTTCTCTATTAAAGCCTGCAGTGGCTTCATCTACGACAATTGCGGATAACCAATGGTTTGAAAAATAGTCTTCACTCGGTTCATTAAACACAGTTATACCTTCAACATCTTGTAGTAGATCTTGATAAAATTCATTCATACGTCTTCTAGCCTCTACTCGATCGTCTAAGACCTCCATTTGACCTCTTCCTATTCCTGCTGAGATATTACTCATTCGATAATTGTATCCAATCTGAGAGTGTTGATAATGCGGAGCTTGATCTCTAGCTTGAGTTGAAAGAAATACGGCCTGATCTTTATCTTCTTTAGAATGACAAACTAGTGCACCTCCACCAGATGTTGTAATGATCTTATTTCCATTAAAGGATAAGACACCAAATCTACCGAAAGTTCCACAAGCAATTCCTTTATAGGTGGATCCCAATGCTTCAGCCGCATCTTCAATCACTGGAACATTGTACTTTTTCGACACAGCCATTACTTCATCAACCTTAAATGGCATACCATATAAGTGTACCGCTATAATAGCTTTGGGTGTCTTCCCATTTGCGATTCGGTCTTTTATCGCGGTTTCCAAAGCTATTGGACAAATATTCCATGTTTCAGGTTCGGAATCGACAAATACGGGAAGTGCACCTTGGTAAGCAATAGGGTTAGCCGAAGCTGAGAAGGTCATGGACTGACAAATCACTTCATCTCCAGCTTTAACGCCGCACTCAATCAACGCCAAATGCAATGCAGCGGTCCCGGCTGAAAGTGCGGCAACCTTAATATCCGCCTTTAGATATTTTTCGATATCTTCTTCGAAACCATTTACATTAGGACCTAGTGGAGCGACCCAATTAGCATCGAATGCTTCATGGATATATTTCAATTCATTGCCTCCCATATGTGGAGACGAAAGCCATATTTTTGAGTTCATATCTGTTTTGTCTTATTTCGTTGATTTTATTCAGTGAAAGGGGTTCAAGTTACTTTTAATTATTCGACCTGGATTTCCAACAACGGTACTATAATCCGGTACAGCTCCTAAAATTACAGCTCCTGCACCTATTGTACACCATTTTCCGATCTTAACGCCTTGAATTATATTAGCACCAATACCAACATGAGTACCTTCTCCAATTGTAACATTTCCGGCTAATCCTACATTAGGAGATATATGGGCAAAATCTTCTATTACACAATCGTGATCAATCGAAGCATTTGTATTTAATATGCAGTGCCTCCCAATCATGCATTCTGAATTTACGATAACTCCTGCCATCACTACGGTACCTTCTTCTATTTTTGCACGATTAGAGACAGTAGAATTGGGATGAATCAATGTCCGAAATGACATATGGGTATTTGCCTCACATATTCTCTTTCTAATCACATTATTGCCAATACATATGGTTGTCATTACATTATTTTGTGGGAACGTATGTTGTACAGGATAATCCATGAATGAATTCTTTGTCTTGTCTTCATCAATAAATGCCAGTATCTTGAAATCATTAAGCTCAGCAATATCTGCAATTACTTTTCCATGACCACTAGCACCAATTAAATAAATTTCTGCCATACATTCTACGTTTTAATGTTCCCTCTAAATGGTTCAGCAGTTACTTGTCCGTCTTGGGAAATACCTTCACTTTTAAACACTTTTGAGATTGTTCTAACAAATATAGTAAGATCCGTTCTAAAGCTAACATGATCTACATACCAAACATCAAGTTCAAATTTTCTCTCCCATGATATGGCATTTCGACCATTTACTTGTGCCCATCCTGTAATTCCTGGACGAACCTCATTCCTTCTACTCTGAAATTCATTATATAAGGATAAATATTGCGGCAGTAAAGGTCTCGGTCCAATTAAGGACATATCCCCTTTCAATACATTGATTAGCTGCGGAATTTCATCTAGGGATGTTCTTCTCACAAATGCTCCAATCGGAGTAAGGCGATCAGCATCAGAAAGTAAATTGCCCTGGATATCCTTCCTATCATTCATAGTTTTAAACTTGATAATTTTGAATATTTCTTCGCTTTTACCAGGTCTTCTTTGAAAAAAGAAAGGTTTTCCTTGGTTTGAAAAAAAAAGCCCCAGCATCACAATAATAAAAATAGGACTAAGTACTACAAGTCCAATCAGCGAAAGTATAAAATCGAAAACACGTTTAAAATAAAGTCTATACATATTAAAAAATTCTACCGTAGTTTACCGAAAACATTTTGCACCACCTCAACAAACTCTTTTGTGAGTATAGATTTATCATATTTATTTTCTGCCAAAGCTCTGGAATTTAGACCCATTTCTTTAACTACCTCAGGATGGTTTTGCAAGTATTTTATCTTCTCCACTAAATCTTGTGGTTTTTCTGGATTTACATAAACGCCACAATTAAATTCTTCAGCAATATCCTTTGTCCAACCTGCAGAATTAACAATAATAGGTTTTCCAGCAGACAGGGAATCAAAAAGCTTGTTTGGTGAATTTGTATATAAAATTGGTAAATTTTTAAACGAAATAATCGAAGCATCCGCAATATTTACAATTGCAGATGTCTCGCTCATAGAAAACTTACCTAAAAACTTTACATTATTTAATTCATTCAATCTACATTCTTCAATTAATTGTGCTTCTGTAGAGCCACCACCAACAAAAAGAAACTCAATCGAATTGTCATCTTTTAAAATTTTTGCAGACTCAATAATAGTATCTGCTCCATTCGCAATCCCAAGTGAACCAAAGTGGATTATTTTGAAACTCTTCTCTTCGAGACCCAGCTGATCTATTAATTGATAGTCCTTTACCCGTGGCCAGAACTCATTAATTTTGGCCATATTAGGAATCATTGAGGTCTTATTTTTAGAAATATACTTAATCACACCATGTTGCATTCCTGGAGAAAGCGCTACAACATGCCTAGCATTTTTATAAAGCAGTTTTTCCAAATAAAGTGCTATTCGTCTAATTGTAGTATTATTAAGCGCACCCATCTGAATTGGCACCTCAGGCCACAAATCTCTTACTTCAAAAATATATGGAATCCGTTTGAACCATTTCAAAAGAAGTGCTGGAATACCAATAGTTAATGGTGTAGATGTGGCAATAACTAGGTCAACGTCCTTTTCCACTATTGCAATCCTACTTGCTTTATACATAAAACTCATAAATGCAGTTAGACGTTTCATTACACTCATGTTTTGATCATATCCCTCCTTGACATAAATGACATCTATACCATCTACATTAACCCTTTTCATTTTCTCATCAAACTTGCTTGAAGAAGTAATCATAGTGACATTATAACCATTTCTAATAAGCTCTTGGGCAATCCAATACGATCTTGTTCCACCAGGTTCTTTTGGAGTAACAAAATATTGATGGATATATAAAATTTTCATACAACTAAAAAATTATCTGCATTAAGTTTGAAAAGAAGAAAAGTATTTAACTAATTGTCAATCTATATTATTGTTAATTAAATATATTAATCACTACCAAATAAATCTCTAGTATAAACCTTATCAGAAACGTCAAGTAACTCCTCTGATTTTCGATTAGAAATAATCACATCGCAATCTCGCTTAAAAGATTGTAAATCACTTGTCACTTTTGATCCGAAAAACAATTCTTCTTCAAACGCAGGCTCATAAACTATAACTTCTACTCCTTTAGCCTTGATACGTTTCATAACACCTTGTATTGCGGAAGCTCTAAAGTTATCTGAACCAGATTTCATGATTAACCGAAATACGCCAACTGTACGCGGGTTCTTCGCTAGGATTGAATCTGCAATAAAATCCTTTCTTGTTCTATTGGCATCAACTATGGCTTGCATAATATTATTCGGGACGGACGCATAATTTGCAAGCAATTGTTTGGTGTCTTTCGGTAAACAATATCCTCCGTATCCAAATGAAGGATTATTGTAGTGGTTTCCAATTCTTGGATCCAACCCAACACCTTCGATAATTTGTTTTGAATTTAAATTATGCACTTGAGCATAACTATCTAATTCATTAAAATAAGCCACACGTAAGGCAAGGTACGTATTCGAAAATAATTTAATTGCTTCCGCTTCATCTGAATCAGTAAATAGAATTGGAATGTCAGTTTTTACCGCACCCCCAGTTAATAAATTCGCAAATGTCTTAGCACGCTCACTTTGTTCACCAACTATTATCCTCGATGGATATAGATTATCATACAACGCTTTACCCTCGCGAAGAAATTCTGGAGAGAAAATAATATTATTAAATGAAAGTTTCTCCTTTATTGATTGTGTAAATCCAACAGGAACTGTAGATTTAATTATTACAACAGCAGAAGGATTATATTTGATAACATCATCTATTACCGTTTCCACCGATTTCGTATTGAAATAATTTGTTTTAGTATCATAATCCGTAGGCGTTGCAATAATAACAAAGTCAGCTCCAGTGTATGCGTCTATCTTATCGGTTGTCGCCTTAAAATCTAATTCACGATTTTTTAAAAAATCATGAATTTCCTTGTCTTCAATTGGAGAAACCCCATAATTTAGCATTTCAACTTTTTCAGCAACTATATCTAATGCTACCACTTCATTATGCTGAGCTAATAACATAGCATTGGACAGGCCAACATACCCAGTACCAACAATTGTAATCTTCATTCTCATTATATTTAAAATTAATTTTATTGCAATATTCTTTAATATAAATATGTAGTCGTAAAACCACTTATTCTACTAACATTTAACATCTCAAATATGACGTTTTACGACTTGAAAGCAATTATAAATGAAAAGTTTAGGTGAAATTAGAAAACTTTTAAAAAAGTACTTTAAAATTAAACCAATAGACATAGGCCTTATACTTTTGAAAAAAATATTGAAATAATGTATAAAATAAATCTCACGCTGATCATCTAAGGGTAATTTATCGATTTCAAACCTAAATTTATTTAAAAAATAAAGTTTAGTAACTTCCAATTTCTTCCCATACAATATATTTTCTCCATCTTTTACTCCATCTTTCACAAGAAATTCATTTACAAACCCAAGCTTGCTAGTTTCACAAAAACGTAGCACTAAATCATAATCTTGATGCCTTTCTAAATTCTCATCAAAGCCTCCGATTTGAAGTAATTTCTCCCGCTTAAACATCAATGTAGACGTTGGACATAAACTTATTTCTTTCAAAATTGCAATTGAAAGGTCGCCCTCGAGATAAGAATACTCGAACTTATTAACGCGATCTAATTTGCAATAAACCCCATCAAACTCATCTAAATTTGATCGTAAATACTCTAATTGTTTCTCGACATTCTTCCTCATAAATTGATCATCATCATCCAAGAAACAAATAAAATCACCATTGGAAGCCCTGATTCCCTGATTACGCGCATATGCTCCATTCACATTTGAAGGGTAATCGATCAATTTCACCCTAGGATCTTTATGATTAGCAAAATTCTCAATGACAAAATCGGAGAATGCTCCTGGACCATTATCATTCACTATAAAAATCTCCAAATTTTCAAAAGATTGTAAAATTACTGACTGAACAGCATCAACAAGCAACTGTGTTCGCTTATATGTTGGTATTACAACACTTACAAGAATATTTTTCATTTGTTTCTAATAATTTTATATTTATTCTGACCGCGCAGAAAAGCAGTAGTTGCCTGAACAATGGATATTGTTTTATTATATTTTCGATATTTTCTAATAAGAAACTGGAGCAAAAATAGAACTGAAAACGCACCAAAAAACTCTTTAGAAAACGCACCCTTAGACTCAAAATATTCCTCATTAAATCCTTTGAACCAAGAGGAAGAATCAAAATAAACAAAGCAAAGGTTTGCAGGATAAAAATAAATTTTAAGTCCTTTATCACGGCAATCCTTTAAAAATAAATTTTCTTCCCCGGAAGTAAAGATAGAACCTGCACCAAATAAATTATTAAACTTTATATCATTAGAAACAACTGAATCACGTTTAAAGGTAATTCTGACAGAATTCACCTTTAATAAATCAAAAAAATTAAGCAATCGCGCTTTTGACCCGAGATTTGATGGACGACGATCTTTATCATTAGTTGAGTAGTTGAAAATGATAATATCTGCATCAGGCAATGACTCATATGCTTTGCAAATAACCGTTTCATATTCTGAGACATATTCAATATCATCATCAGCTATAACACATACATCACCGGAGCTACTTAATAATGCCAAATTTCTACTTTTGCTTAGTCCTCGGTCTTCGTTACTTATAATACGTCCATCTTCATTACTACATTGTAAATTAGGGTATCTCTCAAAATCAGTTTGATTCACAACAGTATAACTAGAACTCACTTTCATGTTATCAAGAAATTTCATGTCGGTTCTAAACATTGTCGATATCAGCATTTCAATCTTCATAGTTGAATTTTTTATTTAATAGTAAAACAGATACGGCGTGTGATACGCGAAAATACGTTGTGCTTTTCTGCAGAATAGGAATGCGACTGACTAATTGTTCTGCAGAATTCCCATATCTTCCTAATTTTAAAAATCCATCTATCATCCATCTATTATCACCGATTATTGGTCCACTTCCATCAAGATAATATGTCACAGTTCCATTAGGTTTTATGATATTTGCTGCAAGTAATTTAATGAATGGATTAATTGCAACTCCTTTCCTCGTTGAAATATATTCATCATATGATATAAAATATGAAATTTCAGAATTAGCATGTGAAACATCTTGCCAACTTTGATTTTCACCATTTAATTGAAAAAACAACCGCCAAGGCTTTCCCGTAGAATAGAAATTCGATGAGTAAAATTGACGGTTAAATTCTTCATATAGATTTTTATATTTTAAATCTCTTGTAATCAGCCATAAATTCATTCCAATATGGGCCCACTGCGCAAATAGATTTGCCGTATTACGATAAACATTCCATTTTCCTCTATGAAGCCATTTTTCGTATACATTACGTTCAACAAAAGTAACTAGATAATGTATTTTTCGGAGACTAACTGATCCTTGATTTTTCGCTAAAAAAAGAGTATTAGTTCCATACCTCCACAAGAAACTATCATGTAATGAATATTCTTTACCATCATCGCCAAATTGTGAATGGCTTAAATTCTCCCACCCATAAAAATCATCTCTAAATTGGCTTCTTTTGAGATTTTTTGAAATTCTTGCATTAGAGGCCACTCGCTCGAGAATACTTAAGGCTTGCATTAGATACTTCGGATCATTAGAGTATCGATACATATTATTAAATGTGTCAATATACTGCGCTAATTTGTAATTTGACCAACTATCATTACTTATAATTAGCTTTTCGATTTCAAGTTTATCAAGTCTAACCTCCGAATTATATAATGAAATCAAATCTTGACTTCTCAAAAGTGTCGAACTAAGAACAAAAAAAATAATAAAAAATAACCCTCTCATTTTAGTTTCGGTTTTTGAAGTATTATTATCAAAAACGTAATGATACAAAATAATATAAATACACCACCACTTGGTTGCCAAAAAGGATAATAGAACAAACCTTGTAGAAGAATTAGAGATACGACAATCAGTATAAAAATATTAGCACCTGCATACCTAGATCTTCTGCGAATGAATACTATATTGCATATAATCATTAGAAATATAAATATATATAATCCGACATGCCCTAGGTCAACAAGTATATCTCCCAAAAATGTGTAGAAAATACCTATATCCATGCCTGAAAATCTATAAACATAATTTCGATATTCTTCCAAACTAAAGTCTCCACTAAATAATAAGTCGATTAGTGGGAAGATACGACTAAACTCAATAGTGACGTTCGAATAATTATTGAAAAAATAATTAAAATTTATAAATGGCTGTCCAATATACTCTAAAATGCTTTGATACATATCTTCATGCCCCCATCTAGATATAGTGATTAAAGCAAAATAAAATAAAATTCCTACAAATAAAATTGTGATTAGCGCCTTAATATATCTATTTGCTTTTGAACTTAAAAACCTATTAAAAAGTAAATAGAAAAATACCATTGTTAATATCCAGTATACAATTTGCGTTCTTCCTGCAATTGTAATACTGCTAATTACTGTTGATAAAGAAGATAATAACAACAACAATTTCATTAATATTTGACTTTTCTTACATGATAAATAGAAAAATATTAATATTGCGATTGGCCACAAAGCACTAATATAATTTGACACTACTTTTAAATAGTAATAAATACCACTATATTCACCAACATTAATTTGGTCCGAATACACTTGTGACCTTATGTCGGAAAAATCGGAAAAATCTAACTCCTGAATATCTTGAAACGTAAAATAGCAAACAATAAACAAATTCGCTATAAAAAAATATTTCAAAACATTCGCAATCTTAGTAAAGCGATTACTACGTAGTAAGTTACTAATGCCAAAATTTACGTCATAATTAAGTATAGGTTTTGTAATAAAAAAAATGGCAAAGCAATAAGTAAAAATGGGAACGATTGTGATATCTCTTTTAAGCAAAAACAATGGATCTCTTCGAAACCCTTCACTATTGAATAATAAAATAGAAAAAAATGCACTGAAAGTATATATTACCATAATATATACACCAACATTTAAACCATGTTTTCTCCAATAGAAAATGGTCAAAATTAATAAAATTAGAAATGGTAAATATATCATAAAATCCAATTTACATTCTCTAACTTTTCTAAATTTCGTGATTTAGAAATCTGCGCAGCATTTTTTAAAATATTAAGTATTGCTTCGAATTGAAACTGCCCTCTTTGGAACTTAAACATCATAAAGAAAGCTGGAACTTTTACGATCGCAATAAAATTGATGCAACAAAGCTCAAGCACATTTCGATTTATATCTAAATTATTCAACAATAGTGTCCTGTAGACTTGCCTGCTGTTAAATAATTTGACGTTACCAAATTGAACTCTATCATGACTAATAAATGTCTCAAATACCAACTTAACTTTTAAGCCATGATAATTCAATCTATGCAAATAATTATTATCTTCTCCATAATGATAAAATAAAGGATTGAATCCACCAACTTTCCTAATAACTGAAATGGGCAAAAACCAAAAAGCTGCATTCACAAAACTAATCTCTTCTGCTTTATGCTGACCGCATACATTTAAATCATCTATACCATTACCTCTATCAGTAACTGGAAGCGTATTTAAATAAAAATTATGGTCAAAAGCTGAATTATCACCGTTTAAATGTAAAGGTGATAAAACAGTACCTCTGTCATCATATTTGAGAAGGCAGCTAATAGTATCTGACTGCAGATAAACATCTTGATTCATTAATATTACATGAGTAGCATTAATATTCAATGCATATTTTAGTCCTAAATTATTCCCTTGTCCGAAACCTAAATTAGTTGTATTAGGTAAAATTTTTACATCCTTAAAATTACTTCTAATAAAATCCGTAGTACCATCTGAGGAACCATTATCAATTATAACAGGGATTAACTTGACTTTCGAAGAAAAAAGTGATTCAAGACATCTCTCTATCCATTTCATTCCATTGTAGGTTACTATAATTACAACAATTTTATTCTCCGTTTTTTCTAACATAATTTTTTATATAATTGAAAATTGAAAAAAGCTGACAAAAATGAAAGCTGACAGATATAGCTGCTACCAACAAGAGGAGCATAACAATGAAATTCAAGAGCAAACTTCCAAGAGTGGAAATAATCAGTAAACTAATGAAAATGTACACTAACGTAATTATACAAGGTATTCCAATTACCTTGAAAAATACTCCTATCCTACTTTTAAATACAAATTTATATAAAACTATAAAACTTTTTAAGAAGTTAAAAGTAATCGCAACATTATACAAAATTAAAGTGTACTCAAGTGATTTTAGAACACCCAATCCAATTACTAAGGATAAAATAATAAAAAAAGTTGACAATAGACCATCAAAAAATAATATTTTAGTCGAGTTCGTAGCTTGAAATATGCTCCCCGCTGACGAAACAACCATCTGTAATCCAATAGTCAGACTCAATAATTCAAAAATAGGAATCGCAGGTTGCCAATTAGGACCATACACGGTATCAATAATAAATTTGGCATTAAAGAAAAGCAGAACACTTAAGGGGAAACCAATTGATGCTAACGCGCCAACTATTTTTTCATATTTTTTGCGAATAACTTGCACGTCATTTTGATAATCTGAAAGGATAGGATGTGCAACTAAGTTAATAACATTGCTAATATTAGTAACAGGTAATAACATTAGCCTATATGATTTCTCATAGTAACCAAGGACACTGAATCCTAAAGCTTTCCCAATAAAGATATTATCTAAGTTTCGGCTGAAATAATTAAAAAATGTGAACAAAAACTGGTAAATGGAATATGAAAATATTTTATTTATGGTTTTACTTACAGATGCGAACGAAGGGACAAGTTTAAAAGGTAGATAACTTACCACAAATAGAATAAAGTTCCCAAGTATTGGCGAAATTAATAATGCATAAATCCCCCCACCTAGAAAAGCATATATAATTGCAATTATACCACACCCAAATTGAATTATAGTATTTCTAATACTTATAAATTTAAATCTTCTTTCCCTCAACAGTATACCATTGGGAACCATATTTACAATAGCAAAGAATAAAGAAATGCACAATAAACGAAGAATCTTTGTTAAATTGGCTTCCTCATAAAAAGAAGAAATTAATGGGGCAAAAAGAAATAAAATTAAACTAAAAATGCTCCCAGCAATAATTGTTAAGCTAAAAATGTTAGACATATCTATCGCTTTTAATTCCTTCTTCTGAACAATTGCGGAACTAATTCCAGATTCACTTATGATAGAGAAAAATGTACTGAAAACTATAGCAATAGTTATAATTCCAAAAGCTTCAGGTTGAATTAATCGCGCTAGTATAGCCGTTACTAATAAATTCATAAATATACCTGAATACCTGGAAAGCGCAGTAAATAACACACCTCTTACAAAAACAGATTTACTCATTGAAAAAAATTAATAACATCAATTCGCCTTATATTTAGCGGAATATGTCCGCAAATGGTATAATCTTGTAGCTTCAATTTGCCAATTGAACACTTGAAAAAAAATATAAACCATTAATTTTTTAACCTTTCTTTAAATTTTTGATAAATACTTTTCTCTTTAGCTCCGTATCCATAACCATATTTATTCCCATAACCAAAGTGACTTTTCGGTACATCATTAATAACAAATCCCACATTTTGGAGCTTATTCGAATCGATATTGTTGTTAGCGAACTCTAGCAATGATTTTTCAGTATATCCAGATCTTGTAACGTAAATAGTCGCATCCGCTAGGTCAGAAATCAAGAACGTATCCGTCACCAGCATCAAAGGAGCCGTATCAAAAATAATATAATTGTACCTGTCCTTCAACTCATCCAATAGCGTAGCAACTCGACCATTACTCAGTAGTTCTGTTGGGTTTGGAGGAATTGTTCCAGTATAGATAACATCCAAATATGGATTATTCTCTGAAGTATGAACAATCGAATCTAACTTAGTTGATTCATCGTACAAATACTCAGTAAATCCATTTAGTTTCTTTGCAAACGCCCCATAACGCTGAAACTGTGGATTCCGCACATCAGCACCAATGATAATAACACGTTTAGTAGGGGCTGCTAATACCATTGCAAAATTGACTGATACAAACGTTTTCCCCTCTCCCTTTACTGACGATGTTACCATAATTACATTGCTGGAGCGATCTTTAGGAATCATGAAATTTAAATTTGTACTCAATATTCTAAACGCTTCCGCAAGTGGTGACAAGTCATTCAATGTCACAACTTCAGACTGACCCTTCTCAACAGATGGAATTTCTGCAAGTACTGGGGATTTTGTGAGTTTTTCGATATCATGCTTGGAATTCACTTTATTATTAAATAGTTCTAACAAATAAATTATACAGAAAGGAATAAGCAATCCAACAAAAAGTGCTCCTAAATATATTAACTTCTTTTTAGGAGAAACTGGCTCTTCACTACTATAAGCTTTATCAATAATTCTAGCTTTTGGAGCTGTGATTGCGAGTGAAATAGCGGTCTCTTCCCTTTTTTGTAATAGCAGTAGATACAAACTCTCTTTAATTTGTTGCTGCCTTTCAATACCTCTAAAGATTTTCTCTAAAGATGGTATTTTTGAAATCTTTCCTGCAACTTTATTTTGTTCTTGTTGGTATTCTCTTGTAGCAATATTTAGCCCATTTCGATTACTTTGTAAACTTTGTATGACAGAAGACCTCATGGATTTAATCTGCTTGTTCAAATCAATAACGCTTGGGTGTTGTGCTGTAGCGGATTCTAAAAGGCGATTTCTCTCCATCACCAATTGATTATATGTCATGATAGAACTTGCTACTTCAGGATTGTTCAATCCAATGTTGCTTGGTAATATCCCTGTCTTCTGCCTATTTAAATGACTTATAAGAGCATTAGTAAGTTCTAATTGTGCATCCACTTCTAACTGTTTGGATCTAGCTTCTTGCGCAGTTTGTAAACTAATCTGTGCTTCTGTAGCTAAATCTGTAATTCCATTAGATGCCTGGAATCTCTCCTTCTCCGATTCCACGTCTCCTAATTCGGCTGCAAGAATATTAATTCTTTCGTCAATAAATTCTTTTGTTTTCTGAGCTTCCGAATTTTTATCTGCAATCGCATCTTCATTATAAGCAAGTACTAGACTATTCAGAATTCGCTCTGCTTTTCGTTTCTCTGGATAATTTATACTTAATTCAATCACAGAGGTATTCTTACCAACTAATGTAGCATACAGAAGATTTTGTAATTCATTGATTCTTTCTTCTTTCGTTGTAAAAAATAATTTTAAATTAGAATACCGATCTATTCCATTATATGCAGGGTTCTTAATGATTAAAATATTAGCATAGGGTAAACTAATAGTCCTATTATATGTCGTTTTAATGTCTTTTTTTAGTTCTTCAGAGCTCAATAATAAATTCTCTCCATCAATATTTATGTTAATTGGTAATGAAGGTCGAATAGCATCTGCTTTTTCAGAAATAACCTTTATCAACAAGGGAGCTGTGACATCAAATAACTCTGTATTTTTTATCGTTGCGTCGGTAGTAATTTTAGTTTGAAGATTGTTATTTACAACTACCTCACGCATCAATTTTTTAGATTTGAAAATCTCTAATTCGTTATCAACACTACTACTTTGCAAACCACCAATACCTGACAGATCTTGCAAGAGGCCTTCTTCTAGTGATGAAGCTTTTTTGGCATCTTTTATTAATACAGTTGAAGTAGTTTTGTAAATAGGTGTTGTATACCGCAAGTAAATAACTGCGAGGATGAGTAAAATAGCTGCTGAAACCACGAACCAAATCCATCGCCTTAAGTAAGGTTTTAGAAGTTCTTGTAAGTTTAATTCACCAACTGGGGTGCTTTCGTTATAGGTATCTTGATTCATTATGGAACTAATTAGGAATAGCTTATTTTTATTTTCTGACCACTAATGCGATAATAGTAACTAAAATGGATGCAATCGAGATGTAAATCGAATTATTCGGATCTCTTTTTGATATTCTCTCTTGAGTTTTATTTGGTAACACATAAACTACGTCACCTTGAACCAAATTATAATAGGGTGAATTTATAAAATTGGCATCTGTTAAGTCAATTCTAGCCTGAGACACTTGCCCACCTTCATTTCGAATTACTAGGACATCATCCCGTTTCCCATAGACGGTTAGGTCACCCGCCATTCCAAGAGCTTCCAATAAAGTGGCACGGGCCTCTGGTACTAAAAATTTACCAGGACTACGAACTTCTCCTAAAACAGAAACTCTATAATTAGAAAGCTTAATATTAACAGATGGCTCTTTAATATACTGTTTGATTTGAGAACGAAGAGATTCCCCTAATTGATCAACCGTTAGACCATTTGCATTCACTTTACCAAGTACTGGAAAATCAATCTGTCCATCAGCTTCAACCCTGTATGTCGGTACTGCTATTGGGTTTTTTGTAGCAATCTGATTACCAGCAGGTGTACTTCCATCCCTAATTGTTTGTCCTGAAGAGTAATTTTGGTTGAACGGCTTTGCTACATCAACATCTAATGCGGAAATAATAATTTGAACTTCATCCCCAACTTGTAAATGGGATTGTGTGTTACTTTTGGATTCTTGCAGCGCTACTTCTTCAATATTTTTCATATAATGAAGTGCATTCTCGTCCTTGTTTGCATTTCTACCTTCAAATGTTTTGCAGGAAGAAAGAATCAAAAGAGCAAATAACAATAAATAAGCGTATTTCATAGTTTAAGGGTATTGTAAAAGTAACATTTATTTTGAGTCGAACTTAATAGAATGTATTAAATAATCTATAATAATTCACTTACATCAATTAATTTCAAACTAAGGTCGGAAATTAAATCAAAAATGCAATCTATGCTATTCTTTTTAAATATTATTGAGGTAGCTACAATTAGCTAAAATTAATTCTTTTAAAAATAAAGTCTCTCTTACAAATAGCATACCACCTTCAAATTAAAATGTAGCACATGTATCATCTTAGAGATGTGCATCTAATTCTTCGTATACTGAGTTATTACTAATATATTCTGGTACAATTTGTTTTAAAGCTCTTACCACTTCTCTTTTCTCTGGTCTTTCAGAAACTGCCACCAATTTTTCTACCATGTAACTGATATCCGCATAAATCATTGTTGGATCTTTTGATATCATGATTTTATCATTATGCGTTGGGAGTGTTTTTGTATCGTCACTTAGTAATTCTTCGTATAATTTTTCTCCTGGTCTTAACCCGGTAAAAATAATTTTGATATCTCTTTCTACTTCATAACCAGAAAGTTTAATCATTCGCTTGGCTAAATCTAGGATCTTCATAGGTTCTCCCATATCGAAAACAAAGACTTCACCACCTTCTCCCATTGTTCCCGCTTGAAGTACAAGCTCACAAGCTTCAGGAATGGTCATGAAATATCGGGTGATCTCAGGATGGGTAATGGTAACTGGACCACCTTCTTCAATCTGTCTTTTAAACAATGGAATTACTGAACCATTTGATCCTAGTACATTGCCAAAACGGGTGGTGATAAACTTAGTAGTATTTCCCTCGATATTTTGAAGAGATTGAACAAAAAGTTCGGCCGTTCTTTTTGTAGCACCCATTACATTCGTTGGGTTCACTGCTTTGTCTGTGGAAACCATAACAAAGCGGTTCACTTTAAATTCACTTGCGAGGCAAGCTAAATTCTTACTTCCTAGAACATTCGTGAATATAGCTTCGTGCGGATTCTCTTCAACCAACGGCACGTGCTTGTATGCAGCAGCATGGTACACCATGGAGAACTTATACAATTCAAAGACGGAACGAAGTCTTGAATAGTTCGCCACATCTAGCATCACAAACTTGAAATTAATGTGTGGGAACAATTTTTTAACCTCGTGCTCGATTTCATAAAGAGGAGTTTCCGCTTGGTCCAAAACCACAACAAGGGCTGGATCAAACTGTGCCACCTGACGAACAATTTCACTACCAATAGATCCTGCGCCTCCAGTAATTAATATATTCTTTCCGTGGTGTCTTCTCTTTACTTCTTCACTTTCGATCTTAATCGGCCTACGGTTAAGCAAATCTTCAATTTGGAGATTCTTAATCGTATTCCCCAAATCGTTCTCTCTTAATTTCTGAACAGAAGGAGCTTTGTAAACTTGAATATCTTTAGCAAGAAATAGGTTCACCCAGTCATTCATTTCTTGGCGAGACATCATTTCCTTGATCACAAGTACACCATCAATATTAAGTTCTTCCCTGGTACAACTCTCAATTTTGTCCTTCGTCAAAATGGGTTTTCCAAGGAGTCTCACACGATTTGAATCTTGACGAGAAGTCAAAAAGCCAGCCAAGTGATAAGGCAAATGCGTATTGTCTAATATTACTCTTGCTATTGCAACCGATTGATCATCTATTCCAAGTACAAGAATTCTTTTTTTCGATGCGCTTCTTTTAAATTCTCTTGCTAATTGAAACACTTCCTTTACAATAAGTCTGAAAACAAAAAGCAGTGTAAAAGATACTGCGAAATACACCACCAGAACCGGCGTTCTTACCACTTTCATATCTGCAAAAATAGATGCAAACAGATTGGTAAGCTCAAGTGTAACCGCGCTACAAAAACTCGCGGCAAGTAGTTTAAATAAGTCAATAAAAGTAGAATGCCTAATAATACCTGAATAGGTGCGAAAGAGAAACATAAAAAATACGTTCACTCCCACAATTAAAAGGTATTTGCTAAAAAGGCTTAAGGAATTGTATGGCGAAACCCCAAGAGTGAAAAGGATTCCATAAGAAAGAACCACGGAAACCAAAAGAATGAGCACGTCAATAAACAAGATGATCCATCTAGGTAAATAGCGAATCTCTGTCAAGTTTACAACGTTGTCTCCAACATATATTTTTTTCAGAAGCTCCCGGATTGTCTTCATCTTATCATTTGTGTTTTCAGATCTTAATTAGTTTATCGTATCTAAAATTAAGACTTCTAATTTTTGCAATAGAATGAGATCACTTTCAATTGTGTACGCATCCTTTGATTTGCAAATATAGAAGTTATTTTCAATACACTTACGTTGTCTATTCGCCGAATATTAATTATTAAATTGGTATAACTTCGGATTAAGTTTAGAAATAGTTAAATCAATTAATATAATTTAACGTTAGCTACCAAATTTCGTGCCTTTATACAGCCAAATATACAATTATTATTCTACTACGATAGGAGGCATTAAGAAATCTAAAATGATATGCAAGAAAAATTTAAATGCATAGCATGGTATTTTAGGATGGAGAGAAACGCAAAAATTGATCGGTTTCCAGTTTCAGGTGCTTTTACTCAGAAATCATTTCCCATCCGTCTCTTCAAAAGCCTTCACCAGCACCTCACTCATTTGGTTTAGAAATTTCGTTCTCTCTGTTTTCCTATCTCTAATTTCCCCAAGGGTTTTGTGGTAATTTCCAAGATCAACGTTGAAACATGTTTCAAAGGTTTTGACCACTTTGGAAAATTCTATAGCTCCCTGGTTAAAGGCCTTCATTTGCTGAAGTCCATAGAGCACTTCTACTAAACCTGCCTTTGAAGCACTCCACTCTAGCGGCGATTTTTGAGATATTATATTCTGCATGTATAAATCGTCCAGTCCTTGCAATCGTTGACTAAGGTATAGTTCGTATTTATCATTTGCGATTATGAGAGCCACAAGTCCATCATGGGATGTCGAAAAGTTTTCATCGTGACTATGCAAAGAAAGTGACTGAGTTACATACAGATCATAACTAGACCTAAGGAAAAACGGATCATCCAAATAGCTTGCTCCTTTTCTGAAATAAGCTATGAAATCTCTATTTTCAATCGCAAATTGCCCTAGCATTTCAAGTTGCTTTTCTAGGACCTCCTTTACATTTTCTTTCCCTGCTTTGGGAATGGTAGATTCAAGTTCAATTATTTTTGATAAAAAAATAAACTCCGAAATGAATTTTGGTTTAATTTTTTTAAAGAACTGAATCTCTGAGGCCATGTTACTAAATACATGGAAATGAACCAAGGACTTAAGTCGTCGGATGTACTCATCCGTTCTCATTAAATTGTATTGATAATTTTCTAAATTCGATGAACTGTTCGACAGAGGGTCTACGTCTTCTAGTTCGCTGGTTAGTTCAAGCCATAAAGACTCAGCCCCTTCCAGTAGTTGGGATGATTGCATGTTAGGTGGTGGTTTGTTTTTCTTTCTATTTTAATTTGCTTTCTTTCATTGGTTGTGTTTTTATTTTTGTGCATAGCTATCTTGCTTAGCCATCTCGCTCCTTTTTAACTCGCTGCATATATTCTTTTGGACTGACTCCAAAAAGTTCGTGAAACAACTTCGAAAAGATTTGACGACTTGCAAAGCCGGCCGTCTCTGCAACGCCCTGAACTGACAAATTCATGAGTTTTGCAGACTCATTTATTTGCCTTGCCGCATACTCCAATCGAAGTCGATTGATATAGGAACTGAAATTTTCTTTTTTTGTAGTCTTAATCACATAGCTAATAAGCCTAGGGGGTAATTCAAGTTGTTGTGAAACATCCTCTACTTTAATCCCTTTCTGTACAAAACCTCGATCTCTCTCAAATTGATTTAATGCAGGTATTGCGGAATTAATTTGATTTTCTGTGAAAGGTTCGGAGGGCCCCTCTACTGTT
>NZ_JBTMWY010000014.1:0-569 GCF_054489425.1 Chryseobacterium sp. A301 | reverse complement strand
AAAGGTTCGGAGGGCCCCTCTACTGTTCGTAGAGCTGTTAAATCAAGAAGCTTTCCCTTCCTTAGTATGACGGATCTTTTTGGTTTGAAATAGATAAGTAAAAAGAGGCCCCCTCCAATTGAGAGAATTATCAGAAGTTGAATCATACGGTCTTTCATTGATTCGGCATTCGTTCTTGATTTGACGCTCTCAGTAGCGGGGTCAAATTCTCTTAGGACGGTTGAGGCCATGTAAGCCGCCTCTCTATTTCCTATGCTATCTAATTTGATTAGTTGATTAAAATAATATAGTTTCTGCTTAGGGTCAGTCTTCGATTCACTGCTTTGGATTAAGTACCTATAATTGGATCGAAGTTCCGGTTCAAAGAACCCGTACTTCGAAAACAGGGAATCCACGATCAAAAAATGTCTCTTGGCATTTGCCATGCCATATGCCGTGTTATCTATTTGAAGTATAACTTTCCCTAAATAATAGTGAGTCAAGGCAAGGGCTGTAAAATCCTCTTCATGCTTCAGAATTAATAAAGCATCAGAAAGAACAGAATAGGAGTTTTTGAAATCCTTAGAAAG
>NZ_JBTMWY010000013.1:0-1316 GCF_054489425.1 Chryseobacterium sp. A301 | reverse complement strand
AAGCTTGGACCTCCACTTATTATTTCTATGATCAGAAAGGGCGCCCTATAAACGAATACAAAACTAGAGCCCTAGGAGGATATACAAACCAGCAGTACAAATTGGATTTTACTGGACTTAAAGTAAAAGAAGAAATAAGGCATAAGCGAGGAGTTTCTGATCCTGAGACCTTGGTCTCTTACGATTTCTACTACGACCATGCGAAGCGATTGATTTCCAGTAGTCAGAAAGTGAATTCCGGGGTCGATTCATTGTATTCGATTTATTCATATGACAATCTTTCTAGACTCGTTAGTTTATCATTTGGGGATGAGGCGATTGAGGCGACAAATTACAAATACAACATACGGGGTTCACTTTTGGGGATAAATCTAAATAGCAATTCTCAATTGGATACCTTGAAACTATTTAGCCAACGCCTTTATTACGATACTTTGGATGCTAATTTTAATGGAGTTCGAAATTACAATGGAAATATCTCACAAACTTCATGGCACACGAATTTCAGTATAAGTAAGAATAGCATACGAAACTATTCCTATTCGTATGACGGGGTAAATCGATTGGTCTCATCGCAGTACCAAAGTACGGGATCTGATGCAGGCTTTTACAATGAGCAGCAGACCTACGATGCAAATGGGAACCTCAATACATTAACCCGAAACGCTCCACCCCCAACAGGTACTTCACCCTTACTGATCGATCAATTGACATACAGCTATACTGGCAATCGATTAACCAAGGTTCTTGATCAAAGTAGCCAAATGAAAGGGTACCCTCTAGGAGGGGGTCAAATAAACTACGATGCGAATGGCAATATGACCACGCATCCTGACCGAGGAATCACAGCAATTCAATATAATTATTTGAATTTACCTTCCCAAATCACCCAAGACGGAGCAAGTTTAAGTTACTCCTACTTAGCGAGCGGCGAAAAGGTTAAATTCATTTCACCCACGAGCACAAGAGAGTATCTCGATGGATTTCATTATGTAAATGGTATCCTGAAATTCTTCCAAACAGACCAAGGGTATTATGATTTTGATAAAAATGCATATATTTACAATCAGCTCGATCATTTAGGAAATGTTCGACTGAGTTATTGGAAGAATCCAACGGGGGTCATTGAGGTTTTGCAGGAATTAAATTATTATCCATTCGGATTAACATTTGACGAGAATAATCTAGGAAATATTGCTTCGTCCGATTATAATTATAAGTACAACGGTAAGGAACTACAGGTAACAGGAATGTATGACTACGGCGCACGTTTTTACATGCCGGATCTAGGAAGATGGAGTGTTGTGGATCCGCTG
>NZ_JBTMWY010000012.1:0-2504 GCF_054489425.1 Chryseobacterium sp. A301 | reverse complement strand
CCGCACTACGTATAGCCTAGACCGTTGTGTGCAATGTTTCGAAAATACCGTTTAAAAATATTGAATACTATGAATGGAAAAATAAAATTGAAATTAAATCAAAAATCTTCAATAAATAATAATGCATACGAAATTTTTATTGACGATGAATTTGTTGGAAATGTGGATTACAAAAACCCAAAATTAGATTTTGTAACAAATTTTGGAAACCATAGAATTCTTGTAAAAAGTAAAGATTTTGAAAAAGAACACAATTTTATATTAAGTTCACGAAAAATAATTGTGCCAATTGAAATTAATGAAAATTTCTTTTGGACAAAGACACCGGGAGAATTACCAAAATTAGTGAACGGTTTTATCATCGGATTGCTTTTGCTTTATACACTGGTCATAACTTTTCTGCTTTATAAAAATGAAATAGATTTTAAATATCCTTTAATCATTCCTCTTTTTCTATTGCTATTTACTAATGCATTTTATAAGTACCAAAAATTTGAATTAAACTTTAAATAAGCACTGCACACAATAACTAAGCTTTCGTCTTGTCCGCAGGACACGAGATGAAAGCCCGTTGAACGGAAGCTCCGGTAGCTTTTCAGCGGTATTTTGGCAGTCTATGGAGTTTTCGATTTTAGAATTTAGGATCACAAAGCAGTTTTTCGGAAGGACTGCTTTTTTTTGTGGCCTTTTGTGGTCTTTGTGGGTGTTTTCTGCTGTTTTTCTTCGCTGCAGAACACAGATTCCCTTACCCACAAGTTTATTCTGCAGACAAAGGTTGGGTGACGAAAAGAAAATCCTGCGGCGGACCGCGCTGGCCGAAAATGGCAATGGTGACTAAATTCCCTTGCTTGCAGCACTGGCATTTATTGAGCAAAGTTTTGGGTGGTACCTCCTGGATCTTGATCTTTAAATCGGATTGCAAGGCCTGCAGTTTCCCACGCTTCCAGCTGCTGCTCAGGATGCCGTAATGGCGGATCCTTACAAATCTTTTCGGCAGAATATGAAGACTGAAGCGCCGGATAAACTCCTGGTTGCTCAGGGTCATTTCCTTTTTTTCGCCGCCTTTGCGGTAATCCTTGTACTCAAAACGGACCTGCTGATCCGTCACTTCTTTTATGCGGTGATTGCTGATGGCGACCTTGTGGGTGTATCTTCCCAGATATTCGATCACCTGTTTGGGGCCGCCAAAAGGCCGCTTGGCATACACAACCCAATTTTTGGAAAAAAGTTTTTCGGTAAGAGCGTGGTCAGTAATTCCACAAAGCCTCAGTAAAGCCACAAACTTTGCCCGGAACACTTTGCTCAGTGCTTTCACCGGAAACAGATATTTGTCGGTCCTTACTTTCTTTCTCCATTTTCCCTGCCTCGTGAGGCCACCGCCCGGAACAATGCAGTGCAGGTGCGGATGAAGGCTCAGGTTCTGTCCCCAAGTGTGCAAAACACCAATCATGCCCAGCTGCAGGCCTTCGGTTTTGCCGAACTGGTTTAAAGTGGCCCAGGCGGCCTCAAACAAGGCTTTGTAAATGAGTTGGGGCTGGGATATTGCTAGCCCATTCAACTCCTGCGGCAGTGTAAAAACCACATGATAATAGGTGCACGGCAGCAAGTCCTGTTCGCGTTTCTGGATCCATTCTTCCTTTTTGTGTCCCTGACACTGTGGACAATGCCGGTTACGGCAGGAGTTGTAGCTGATGGAAAGGTTCCCGCAACCGTCACACGTATCAATATGACCACCCAAGGCAGAAGTCCGGCAGTTGGACAAAGCCCGCAGCGTCTTTTCCTGATGAGCTGTAAAGTTATGGGTCGATAAATTGATTTTGCGAAGAACTTCTGCTACACTTCCGTCATTACTTCGGGCCTGCATTCCTGCTGCATAAAGTGAATACTGTGTCCAAAGGACTGTGAGCGGTTTTATGTTCGAGCTGGCAGACATGAAGATATTCCATGGTCGCTTCGATTCTTTCATGACCCAAAAGTTTTTGAACCATAATGATCGACACACCGTCTTCCAGCAGATGAGTCGCATAACTGTGGCGTAGCGTGTGGGTATGCACCTCTTTGGTGATGCCGGCTTTTTTAGAGATGGTTTAATCACCCACTGCACACCGCGCTGACTGTAGCGGGAATCAAAATCAGGTTTTTGTAAAGCGCTTTGATCTGTTTTTAAATCAATCTCTTCAATATTTCTGTTTTGATTTCCATTGAATAAATACTGATCCGGATTTTCAACTTTAATAAAAGTTTTCAGTCCCCGGATCAAATGTTCCGATAAAGGCACATACCGGTCCTTGCCACCTTTTGCCTGTACAATGTGAAGCATCTTTCGGTCAAAATCCAGGTGCCGGAGTTCGATACTCCGAACTTCCATGCACCTGAGGCCGCACCCGTAAATCAAACCGATGAGCAGTTTGTGTTTCAGAAGTTCGGCGGCCTGAAGCATACGCCAGATCTCTTCCCGACTTAGGATTACAGGAAGCTTCTTTACTTTAGCAATGGTGGGAAGG
>NZ_JBTMWY010000011.1:0-3450 GCF_054489425.1 Chryseobacterium sp. A301 | reverse complement strand
TGGCAAACGAAGAAATTAGGGGAGATTGCAACATTTTCAAAAGGAAAAGGAATTTCTAAAAGTGATATCGAAGAAAATGGAATCACCGAATGTATAAGATATGGGGAACTTTATACACATTACACAGAAGTCATTAACGAAATAAAATCCAAGACTAATGTAAATACATCTACTTTAGTTTTAAGTGAAAAGAATGATGTTATCATTCCTGCGTCTGGAGAAACAACAATCGATATTGCAACAGCTTCCTGTGTTTTGAAGTCAGGCATTGCATTAGGAGGTGATTTAAACATCATCAAAACAACGAATAATGGAGTTTTTTTATCCTATTATCTAAACAGTAAAAAGAAAATGGAAATAGCAAATTTAGCACAGGGTATTTCCGTAGTACATTTATATTCGAGTCAATTAGCTTCCCTTACTTTAAGTTTACCAAAACTCAATGAACAAGATAGAATTTCTTCGTTTTTGGCTTTACTTGACGAAAGAATCCACACCCAAAACAAAATAATTGAACAATTAAAAACCTTAATTAAAGGGCTTTGTCAAAAACTAATTCTAAAGCAAGTACCAAATAAAAAATTAAATGATTGTGTTTCTTGTTATTCATCATCATTAACAGAATCGAATGTAATTGATAAAAATGGAGTTTATCCAGTTTATGGAGCCACGGGTATTATTGCGTTTACGGAAAATTACCAAATTAATAAAGATGCAGTTTTAATAATCAAAGATGGCTCTGGAGTTGGAAAGGTACAATTTGGAGCGGATAAATTTTCGGTTATTGGTACTCTAAACTATTTAACTGCAAAGTCTGAAATTAATTTAAGATATATTTTCTTCTGTCTGAAATTTTTCAACTTTGAAAAATACAAAGTTGGTTCTGGAATTCCACACATTTATTTCAAAGACTACGGAGAATCTACTATTTTCTGCCCTTCTTCGGAAGAACAAGATAAAATAGAAAAATTGTTATCAACTATTGACGAAAAAATAAATATTGAAAAAAATTCACTGCAAAAATATGAGATACAGAAAAAGTATCTGCTACAAAACCTATTTATATAAATAGGTTTTGTAGCAGATACTGCTTTTGAGATTGATATTTATCCAAAATATTTTTCTCCGCCTGAATCTTGGCATCAATCGAAGAAAGAAATCGAGAAATTTTGTTTTGTTCCGAGAGAGTGGGAAATGGTAATTTAAGCTTTGATAACTTGTTATAATACATATATGTTCTCGACCCACCTTGCTTTTGTAATAAGGCATAGTTTTTAAATGCCTGTCCCTCATTTAAATAGGTTTTTAAAAAGTAATCGTTTACACCACTAGTTGTAAAAACAGGGTATAAAGTGCTTACGATTCCTTTATCACAAATAGTGTTTATATTAAATTTAAAAGTTACATCGTCGCTCATATGTCTGTAAGTAAAATAACCACGAGGAACGATGTTGTATCCTGTATTATCTTTGCTTGCTACTTCATTTCCATCAAAGTAATCTTTCTGGAAATATATACCTGTTCTAGCAGAAGTTAGGATAGGATACTGATTATTTATTGTTGTGGTTTTATCAAATTTCACTAAAACATCATGCAAGCCTTGTACTTCCCATTCCTCATAGAACTCGTTGAATCTAATTTTCTGAGAAAATATCTTTTCACTTAGCCCTTTAATTGAGGATTATATTTCCTGTGTGAATACGCTTAGTAAGAAATTGTTTTCACTTCGATTGAAATTTAGAGATGGTGAAGGAAATAATTTTCAGAAATGGCAGATTAAGAAACTAAAAGATGTAAGTGAAATAATTGGCGGAGGTACGCCAGAAACTAATAGAGCCGAGTATTGGAATGGTCACATACAGTGGTTCACCCCAACTGAAATTAAATCAAATTTTGTTTCTAAAAGTGAAAGAACTATTTCTGAATTAGGATTAAAAAATTCCTCTGCAAGACTTCTACCCAAAGGGACAATATTACTGACTACAAGAGCTACTATAGGAGAAGTATCAATAGCACTTGAAGAATGTACTACCAATCAAGGATTTCAATCATTAATTGTAAAAGAAAACTACAATAACATATTTCTATTTAATTGGTTGAAAGTAAATAAATATAAATTGGAAAGACGAGCAAACGGATCTACATTCGCTGAAATCAGTAAGTCGGAGATCGAAAAAATTGAGATCAATATTCCAAGTATCGATGAACAAACTAAAATCGCTAAATTTCTTTTATCAATTGATACAAAAATAGATATTGAAGTTAAACTTTTACAAAAAATAGAAGTACAGAAAAAATACTTGTTAGCTGATTTGTTTATATAAATAAGTTAGTCAGCAAATATTTTTTTTGCGTAATCAGTACTTTCTGAATTTCAGTTTCTATTTTTATTTTCTCCTTGATACAGGATAATATATTTGAAATTTTATTTTGTTCTTGACAATCTGGTAATGTTATTTCCATTGACTCAATTTCAGAAATGTAATGTCGCTTATGTTCACTAGATGATAAATCAAGAAAAGATAAATACTCAAAAATAAAATTCAAATTTACATTTGGTTTAGCTGTCAAAATTTTAATCGCAGATGATTTCACTTTAAATGGGAAATTGACAAGCTTCATATCCATTGTAAAATCATCAAAAATAATGCATTCTTCTTTATTGTAAACTCCAAAAACTTCATCTGTATATCCTAGTACAAAAGCTTTATTTGCAGTCAGAACTGGAGTCAATGAAGGGTCAGAAGAATAATCAGTATTTGTAACTAAATATTTATTTGGCTGTTCATAGTTTAAGAGCTCCTTAATTTGAACTAATCTATTTTCACCATTTAGTATCTGTCTATAAAGTTGATAGCGAATCGTATTCTTTAATAACTTAAGCTCCTTAATTATTTTGTTTTGGGTGAAGATACGATCATCCAACAAACTTAAGAAAGCGGTTATTCTTTCTTGTTCTTTTAGATCAGGAAACGATAATTCAATTTTTGAGATTCGTCCAACATTGATACTTAAAACCTTTGAGCCTTGAGACTCTTTTTGAATTTGTGTTCTCACTTGATTGGTTTTGAATAAATATCCATTAAAGCCCAAATGAAAAATATTTTCTTTTGGTCTCGCCAATAAAGTATGTAATCCTGACAGTAATTTTTCACCGTTAACATTTACAACTTCAATACTTTTACCCACATCATTCAGATCTTCGGAAGCATCTGCAAATATAATGTCTCCTTCTCTGCAATAATTTTCAGCTGAAATTCTTTGTAAATTTATTTCCTCATTTATAAAAGGTACTATTTCATTAATAATATTAAATAAGGTTTGAAATTTAGTATGAATATCGCCGTAATGGATATTCTTTACAGCTCCTGATTCATAATTCAAATTCTCACGCGAAAAGGAATTGGTTACTTTGAAGTCTATAATCTCCCCTAATTTCTTCGTTTGCCA
>NZ_JBTMWY010000010.1:0-5136 GCF_054489425.1 Chryseobacterium sp. A301 | reverse complement strand
TTAAAAAAAAGTTTATACTTTTGCACTCGCAAATCAGATGAAACGACAGAAGTAGTTTGAGTAGCGAGAGGAATAGAAGATCATTGAAAATACAATAACAACAACCAAGTAAGGAAAAAATATAAAACCAAAGCGAAGTCAAAACTTTGAGTAGGTCAAACAAACATACAATGGAGAGTTTGATCCTGGCTCAGGATGAACGCTAGCGGGAGGCCTAACACATGCAAGCCGAGCGGTAGAATATCTTCGGATATTTGAGAGCGGCGTACGGGTGAGGAACACGTGTGCAACCTGCCTTTATCTGGGAGATAGCCTTTCGAAAGAAAGATTAATATCCCATAATATATTGAATGGCATCATTTAATATTGAAAGCTCCGGCGGATAGAGATGGGCACGCGCAAGATTAGATAGTTGGTGAGGTAACGGCTCACCAAGTCTACGATCTTTAGGGGGCCTGAGAGGGTGATCCCCCACACTGGTACTGAGACACGGACCAGACTCCTACGGGAGGCAGCAGTGAGGAATATTGGACAATGGGTGAAAGCCTGATCCAGCCATCCCGCGTGAAGGATTAAGGTCCTATGGATTGTAAACTTCTTTTATACAGGGATAAACCTCTCCTCGTGAGGAGAGCTGAAGGTACTGTATGAATAAGCACCGGCTAACTCCGTGCCAGCAGCCGCGGTAATACGGAGGGTGCAAGCGTTATCCGGATTTATTGGGTTTAAAGGGTCCGTAGGCGGACCGGTAAGTCAGTGGTGAAATCCTACAGCTCAACTGTAGAACTGCCATTGATACTGTCGGTCTTGAGTGTAGTTGAGGTAGCTGGAATGAGTAGTGTAGCGGTGAAATGCATAGATATTACTCGGAACACCAATTGCGAAGGCAGGTTACCAAGTTACAACTGACGCTGATGGACGAAAGCGTGGGGAGCGAACAGGATTAGATACCCTGGTAGTCCACGCTGTAAACGATGCTAACTCGTTTTTGGATTTTCGGATTCAGAGACCAAGCGAAAGTGATAAGTTAGCCACCTGGGGAGTACGTTCGCAAGAATGAAACTCAAAGGAATTGACGGGGGCCCGCACAAGCGGTGGATTATGTGGTTTAATTCGATGATACGCGAGGAACCTTACCAAGACTTAAATGGGAATTGACAGATTTAGAAATAGATCCTTCTTCGGACAATTTTCAAGGTGCTGCATGGTTGTCGTCAGCTCGTGCCGTGAGGTGTTAGGTTAAGTCCTGCAACGAGCGCAACCCCTGTCACTAGTTGCTAACATTTAGTTGAGGACTCTAGTGAGACTGCCTACGCAAGTAGAGAGGAAGGTGGGGATGACGTCAAATCATCACGGCCCTTACGTCTTGGGCCACACACGTAATACAATGGCCGGTACAGAGGGCAGCTACACTGCGAAGTGATGCGAATCTCGAAAGCCGGTCTCAGTTCGGATTGGAGTCTGCAACTCGACTCTATGAAGCTGGAATCGCTAGTAATCGCGCATCAGCCATGGCGCGGTGAATACGTTCCCGGGCCTTGTACACACCGCCCGTCAAGCCATGGAAGTTTGGGGTACCTGAAGTCGGTGACCGTAATAGGAGCTGCCTAGGGTAAAACAAGTAACTAGGGCTAAGTCGTAACAAGGTAGCCGTACCGGAAGGTGCGGCTGGAACATCTCATTTTAGAGACAGTACGTCAGAAATAATTTTAGAGTACTTACTCAAAAGTTTTCGCTTTGGTTTTTTTTAATTATTTGGTTGTTATTATTTTATTCATAAACCCCTAGGATTAGTATCAGGGAACAGAGAGATTAAGAGGCTTTAGGGCATCTTTATAATGAAGTCTCGTAGCTCAGCTGGTTAGAGCGCTACACTGATAATGTAGAGGTCGGCAGTTCGAGCCTGCCCGAGACTACTAATTTAAGAAGGGGGAATTAGCTCAGCTGGCTAGAGCGCCTGCCTTGCACGCAGGAGGTCAAGGGTTCGACTCCCTTATTCTCCACGGTTTTTGAGACCGAGTTTAAAAGTTACGATTGGAGCCAAAAACAACAATTGTGTACTCGGATACTCAAGAAAGCGAAATAGATCATTGACATTAACGGTAAAGACATCACAAAGAGAAAACCGAGCACTTTTGAGTGCTTTAGGAAACTAAAAAAATAGGAAAGAAATCGTTAAGGGCGTATGGCGGATGCCTAGGCTTTCAGAGGCGAAGAAGGACGTGGTAAGCTGCGAAAAGCTGCGGGGATTGGCACACACGAATTGATCCGCAGATGTCCGAATGGGGCAACCCAATACATTGAAGATGTATTACTGCGTAAGCAGAGCAAACCCGGAGAACTGAAACATCTAAGTACCCGGAGGAAAAGAAATCGAAGAGATTCCGTAAGTAGTGGCGAGCGAACGCGGATTAGCCCAAAAGTTTTTATATGTTTAATAGAACGCTTTGGAAAGAGCGGCCATAGAGGGTGATAGCCCCGTATATGAAAGGCATATTTAAATGATAAATGAGTAAGGCGGGACACGAGAAATCCTGTCTGAATATGGGGGGACCATCCTCCAAGGCTAAATACTCCTGAAAGACCGATAGTGAACAAGTACTGTGAAGGAAAGGTGAAAAGCACTTCGAATAGAAGGGTGAAAGAGAACCTGAAACCGTACGCCTACAAGCGGTCGGAGCTCACAAGTTGAGTGACGGCGTGCCTTTTGCATAATGAGCCTACGAGTTAATTTTACTAGCGAGGTTAAGGACTTAAGGTCCGGAGCCGAAGCGAAAGCGAGTCTGAATAGGGCGCATAGTTAGTAGGATTAGACGCGAAACCTTGTGATCTACCCATGGGCAGGTTGAAGCTTTGGTAACACAAAGTGGAGGACCGAACCGGTTGACGTTGAAAAGTCTTCGGATGACCTGTGGGTAGGGGTGAAAGGCCAATCAAACTGGGAGATAGCTCGTACTCCCCGAAATGCATTTAGGTGCAGCGTTGATTTTAGTTTATTAGAGGTAGAGCTACTGATTGGATGCGGGGGTTTCATCGCCTACCAATTCCTGACAAACTCCGAATGCTAATAAATGATGATCAGCAGTGAGGGCATGGGTGCTAAGGTCCATGTCCGAGAGGGAAAGAACCCGGACCAACAGCTAAGGTCCCCAAATATATGCTAAGTTGAAATAACGCGGTTGGACTGCATTGACAGCTAGGATGTTGGCTTGGAAGCAGCCATTCATTTAAAGAGTGCGTAACAGCTCACTAGTCGAGCGGTCCGGCATGGATAATAATCGGGCATAAGCATATTACCGAAGCTATGGCAGTATTTATACTGGGTAGGGGAGCATTCTATCGGCGTTGAAGCAGTACTGCGAGGTATTGTGGAGCTTATAGAAAAGAAAATGTAGGCATAAGTAACGATAATGCAGGCGAGAAACCTGCACACCGAAAGACTAAGGGTTCCTCAGCCATGCTAATCAGCTGAGGGTTAGTCGGGACCTAACGCGAACCCGAAAGGGGTAGTGGATGGACAATGGGTTAATATTCCCATACTTGCTCACACTAAAAAGGGGACGGAGTGCCGTACCTGCTGGAGACTGACGGAATAGTCAAGGCCTAGCCTTCGGGCGAAGCTGCTGCAGGGAAAGTGCTTCCAAGAAAAGCCGAAGTGAAGCAACCCGTACCAAAACCGACACAGGTAGTCGAGGAGAGAATCCTAAGGTGCTCGAGTGAGTCGTGGCTAAGGAACTAGGCAAAATAGTCTCGTAACTTCGGAAGAAGGGACGCCTCCCTCAGGGGAGGCCTCAGTAAAGAGGCCCAGGCGACTGTTTATCAAAAACACAGGACTCTGCTAAATCGAAAGATGCTGTATAGGGTCTGACACCTGCCCGGTGCTGGAAGGTTAAGGAAGGAAGTTAGCGTAAGCGAAGCTTTTAACTGAAGCCCCAGTAAACGGCGGCCGTAACTATAACGGTCCTAAGGTAGCGAAATTCCTTGTCGGGTAAGTTCCGACCTGCACGAATGGTGTAACGATCTGGGCACTGTCTCAGCCACGAGCTCGGTGAAATTGTAGTATCGGTGAAGATGCCGATTACCCGCAATGGGACGAAAAGACCCTGTGAACCTTTACTATAACTTCGTATTGACTTTGAGTAAGCAATGTGTAGGATAGGTGGGAGACTTTGAAGCTGGCACGCTAGTGTCGGTGGAGTCATTGTTGAAATACCACCCTTTGCTTACTTGGAGCCTAACATCGAAAGATGGACACTGCGTGGTGGGTAGTTTGACTGGGGTGGTCGCCTCCAAAAGAGTAACGGAGGCTTTCAAAGGTACCCTCAGCACGCTTGGTAACCGTGCGTAGAGTGTAATGGCATAAGGGTGCTTGACTGTGAGACCTACAAGTCGATCAGGTGCGAAAGCAGGACATAGTGATCCGGTGGTTCCGTATGGAAGGGCCATCGCTCATAGGATAAAAGGTACTCCGGGGATAACAGGCTAGTCTCCCCCAAGAGCTCACATCGACGGGGAGGTTCGGCACCTCGATGTCGGCTCGTCACATCCTGGGGCTGGAGAAGGTCCCAAGGGTTGGGCTGTTCGCCCATTAAAGTGGCACGCGAGCTGGGTTCAGAACGTCGTGAGACAGTTCGGTCTCTATCTATTGCGGGCGTTAGATGTTTGAGAGGGCTTGAATCTAGTACGAGAGGACCGATTTGAACAAACCTCTGGTGTATCTGTTGTGCCGCCAGGCGCACCGCAGAGTAGCTACGTTTGGTACGGATAAGCACTGAAAGCATATAAGTGCGAAACCTGCCTCAAGATGAGACATCTTTTAAGGGTCGTTGGAGATGACGACGTTGATAGGCTACAGGTGTAAAGCTGGCAACAGCATAGCCGAGTAGTACTAATTACCCGTAGATTTATAGCCTATTTGGTCACTCAAAAGTGCAAGAAAGGTTTTTTCTTTGTGAGCGTTTTTATCGCTTTAATAAGGCTGACTTCATTTATCACATATAAATGGAGACAACCTACAATATTTAGGGTGGTTTTAGCAGAGGGGCTCACCTGTTCCCATTCCGAACACAGAAGTTAAGCCCTCTAGCGCCGATGGTACTGCTAACGCGGGAGAGTAGGTCGCCGCCAGTTTTTTTT